>JACKBT010000026.1 GCA_020634415.1 Ardenticatenaceae bacterium | reverse complement strand
GGTTGTTGGGGTTGATTCGGCTTCTGTCTGTTCGGTTGCAGTCGTGGTCAAAGTGGACTGTGGGATAGCAGTGGCTGCTGGTTCGCTGTGGATGGTGGGGGCGGGTGTGGATGTTGGCGGCGGGGTGGCGGGGGTGCAGGCGGCCAGCCACAGGCCAAGGATGAGGCAAAGGGACAAAGATAAGACGCGCTTCATGGGTCTTCCTCCAAAGAAGTGCCGGTCACTTAAGAAAGTGACCGGCACTTGGTAGGTTTACTATTGCCGGGGTTCAACCAGCCAGGCGGGGTGGCGGGCAGGGGTACCGGGTTGGCTAATCTGGATAGGGGTTTGGCCTGGATCTAACAGCCAGATGGCTTCATTGACCGTAAAGGCCAGCTTGCTGCCATCCGGCGACCAAACAGGATCATAGACCAGGCTTTCCGTGAACGTGGTCAGGGGGGTCACGGCCTGGGTCGTGCCGTCTACCTGGTACAGGTTGCTGTGTAGGGCGGCGGTGAAGTTGTCGCCCCGCACCGAATCAGGGTTGTCACGGTGGACGTAGGTAATCGTCTGGCCGTCGGGCGACCAGAGGGGCGGGAAGCCATGCCCCGCATCGGCCTCAGCCAGCAAGGTAAGAGGGGCAGCCGTAGCTGGGTCGGCCAGCCACAGTTCGCCGACGGTAAAGGGAATATTGCTGTCAGCCATGAGGATGTAGACCAGTTGTTTGCCGTCAGGCGACCAACGGGGGTAGGCCACAATTTGCTGAGGAAAACTATGTTGAATTATGACAGTGCCATCAGCCAGGTTGAGGGTGCCGATTTCGCTGCCAAAACCCAGGCCACGACTAGCGGCATAGGTGATGGTTTGACCGTCGGGGGTGAAGGTGGCGTTATAAGCGCCTTCGGGCAGGCTGGTCAGCAATTGGGTTGCGTTGCTCTCGGCCTGGATGAGGGCAATCTGGTCATCATCTGTTTGCCGGAACAGCAGCCATTCACCATCAGGCGACCAATCGAGGAAGTAGCCTCGCGCTAAAAGGGTGGGTGCGGCGTTGGGGTTGTTTAGGTTGTGCAAGGTGGCGAAGAGGTTGGCTTCGCAGTTGTATTGGAGGAGGAGATGGCGGCCAGTCGGTGAAGCGGCTATCTGGTCGGCTTCACAGGCAGCGGGGATGGGCTGGCTGAACAGGGGTTGCGGTTGGGGACTCATGGCGACATCACCAGTGGGCGTTAGGGGATGAACGGTTAGATCGGCCTGACTTTGGTTGGTGATGAAAATGAGATCGCGGGCCGGCTGCGACTATGCCGCAGCCGGCCCAGGCAGAGCCAGTTGGGGTTGTTGGCTGAAGTGGGCGACTAAGAGGCTCAAGGTTATGAGCATGACTGAGCCATTGAAGATAAAGAGGAACTTTTGACGCATGACACACCTCCCAAATGTGTGATTGCCCTACCACACCCCTGCGAGAATGCCCAATAATTTGATGAACTAGGCATCTCCCGCTCCTCGGATACTGTACGGCAAGACAATAATAATCAGTAGATCGAAACAGATCACGAGTGTATTGTGGGGCGATTTTGTAAATCGTCTGAGCGATTTGCAAAATTGCTCTACAAGGATTTCGATCTACTGATAATAGGTTGTTGGCTGCATTGATGGCGTTTCTGGCTTTTGGCTTGCTGGTTTCCCTCCAGAAACGCACGATAATGGAGCAGATTATAGATGGTTGGGGCCTGATGTCAAGGGCCGAATTTCGGCGATGAAGGGTGGGTGGCACATTTGTTCACGCATCGGTGGCGGGGCAGGAGATCGGGACATCGTTAGGTGGTTTACGCCCCATGATTAGCAACTGTACCCAATTTTGGCGGTGAATTGCGGCTTGACGTGCCTGGATGGGTGGGTTAGAATTGCCCGCTTGTGATTTTTCCATCACGTATTTTAGGTTGACAACATGTTTGAATCTTTAGGAGACCGCCTGCAAGCTGTTTTTGATGGCTTGCGACGGCGCGGCAAATTAACGGAAGCTGATGTAGATCAAGCGATGCGAGAGATTCGTATGGCTTTGTTAGAGGCGGATGTTAATTTTAAGGTGGTGAAGAATTTTGTGGCTCGGGTGCGGGAACGTGCGGTGGGCCAGGAAGTGATGCAAAGCCTGACGCCGGGGCAGCAGGTGGTCAAGATTGTCCATGATGAATTGATTGCGACGCTGGGTGAACCGGGTCGTCTGAATTTGGGTATGCAGTCGCCAGCGGTGATTATGCTGGTGGGTTTGCAGGGTGCCGGGAAGACGACGATGGCGGGGAAGTTGGCGCTGTATTTGCGGAAGCAGGGTAGACGGCCGTTACTCGTTGCTGCCGATGTTTACCGCCCCGCCGCTATTGATCAATTGGAAACCTTAGGCAAGCAGATTGACATTCCTGTGTACAGTGAAGGGACGGATGTCAATCCGATTAAACTGGCGGTAAATGGCGTGAATTATGCCAAAGCCCAGGGCTTGACGACGGTGATTTTGGACACGGCCGGTCGTTTGAACATTGATGAAATGAAGATGGACGAGATTCGGGGCATTAAGCAGAAGGTGGAGCCGATAGAGACGCTGCTGGTAGCCGATGCTATGACCGGACAGGAAGCGGTGCGGGTCGCGTCTGATTTTAACAATGCGGTTGAATTGACTGGCCTGATTATGACGAAAATTGATGGCGATGCCCGTGGTGGTGCTGCCATTTCTATGCGCGAAGTGACGAATGTGCCGATTAAGTTTTTGGGCACGGGTGAGAAGCTGAGCGCCGTTGAAGTTTTCCATCCGGACCGGCTGGCGAATCGTATTTTGGGCATGGGTGATGTGCTGACGCTGATTGAGCGGGCGCAGGACTCGATGGATCAGGAGGAGGCGCAGAAGGCTGGTCAGAAGTTGTTGGAAGGGGATTTTGACCTGGATGATTTCTTGAAGCAGATGCAGCAGATTAAGAAGCTGGGGCCGATTGGCAAGCTGATGGAGATGATTCCGGGTATGAATCAGGCGATGAAGGGGGTGGATATGAGTAACGCTGAACAAGACTTGAAACGGATTGAGGCGATTATTCAATCTATGACTCCTTATGAGCGGCGTAATCCGAGGTTGATTAAGGCGAGCCGTAAACGCCGGATTGCGACGGGTTCGGGAACTTCGGTTCAAGATGTGAATGGCTTGCTGCGCCAGTTCCGCGAGATGCAGACGATGATGAAGCAACTGCGGAAGGGCGGACGAGGTGGCAGAGGTCTGGCAAATTTGTTAGGTGGTAGATTTTAATAATTGTGTAATGACGATATTACGTAATTAAGTTTTTGGAGATTAGTAAGAAGAATTATGCTGCGAATTCGTTTGGCTAGAACAGGGAAGAAGCGTCAACCCAGTTATCGGGTTGTGGTGAGTGATAAGCGTGCTCGGCGAGACGGCCGTATTGTGGAGCGGATTGGTTTTTACAATCCCTTACCCGATCCGATTGAGTATCGGATTCAGGAAGAGCGGGCGCTGCACTGGTTGAGTGTGGGCGCACAGCCGTCTGATGCGGTGCGCCGTTTGCTGGAGAAGCAAGGGACGTTGGAGCGGTTGGCACGGGTTCATGCGGGTGAGTCTATGGCGGCTGTTGTGGCTGAGTATGAAGGTGTTGACCCGGCAGCGATGGCGCAGGTTGACGCTTTGGCAGTGCAAGCGGCCGTTTCTGAAGAAGAGTAAGCTATGTCGGCTGTAAAAGAACTTGTTGAGTTTGTCGTCCAATCCATGGTGGATCATCCAGAGCAGGTTGTTGTCTCGGAGGTAGGGCATGGGGCTGATGTGACGGTGGAGTTGAGTGTGGCGGAAGCGGATATGGGCCGTGTTATTGGCAGCCGTGGCCGTGTCATCAATTCCATTCGCACAGTGGTTCAGGTTTTGGCGGTTAAGCAAGGCAAGCGTGTAACGTTAGAATTGTTGGAGCATGATGAAAGACGGTAATTGGGTAATTGGGTAATTGAGCTGTTTATTACCCGATTCCTTAATTACCCAATTACAGTTAATTGGCAAAACAACAGAAACATTCACAGGATTTTGGACAGCGAGGCTCAGACGAGCCTCGCTTTTTAGTAATTGGACAAGTGGGCAAGCCGCATGGGGTGCGGGGTGAGGTGCGGGTGATTCCGCATACGGATGTGCCGGAACGGTTTGCCTGGTTGGAGCAGATTTTTATTGGGGAGACGGACCCACAGTCTGTAGTTGTGGAAAGTGCGCGTTTGCATAAGAGTTTTGTGCTGCTTAAGTTGGCTGGTTATGACAGCCGTGAGCAGGTGGAGCGGCTGCGGGGTGAATGGCTGCAGGTGTTGGCGGAGGATGCAATTCCTTTAGAAGAGGGTGAGTATTTTCTGTTTCAATTGGTGGGTTTGCAGGTGTTCCGTGAGTCGGGCGA
Source organism: Ardenticatenaceae bacterium (assembly GCA_020634415.1). Next base: position 67,641 of record JACKBT010000026.1, on the reverse strand, counting down.
GTTGTTGGGTGAGTTGGTGGAGGTGATTGAAACGGCCGCTAACAATGTCTTTGTTATTCAGATGGCTGACCAACAACTGCTGCTGCCGGATATTGAAGAGGTGGTGCGGGAGATTGATTTTGCTAACGGCCGTATGACAGTTTATCTTTTACCTGGTTTGTTGCCTGAAAACGATGTGTAATAATGGCTGGGTGACGTTTTCAGTCGAGTAACTAAATCATGACATCTTTACGTAATTGCTTTGATAAATAGTGAACTCGCCTGACTCCAGTAGTTGAATACTTGACACATCTTGCCTGCATGGTATGTTTGAATTTATGTCCGATTTGAAATATTGGCTGGGATTTAACCTTGTCAAGGGTATTGGCCCTGCCAAAGTGCAGGCGTTATTGGACTATTTTGGCGGTTTAGGCCCAGCCTGGCACGCCACTGAATTGCAACTGCAAAAAATTGGTTTGGATCAAAGGGCGATTCAGAGCTTTTTTGAGGCACGTTTACAATTAGATTTGGATGATTGTCTAGCCAAGGTGGACAAGGCGGGTATTCAACTGCTGACCTGGGAAACGGCCGATTATCCCCCCTACCTGCGCGAAATCCCTACCGCACCCCACTTGCTCTATCTACAGGGTGAACTGAAAGACGTGGATCGGTTGGCAGTGGCGGTGGTAGGCACACGGCGCTTGACGGCATACGGCCGTCAGGTGACCCGCGATTTGGTGTTGGGCCTGGTGCGGAATGGCGTAACCATAGTCAGCGGTCTGGCCCGGGGCATTGATGCGGTGGCGCATAAGACGGCCCTTGAGGCTGGGGGGCGCACTCTTGCTGTGTTGGGTTCTGGCTTGGATTGTATTTATCCCTCAGAACATCGCTCGCTGGCAAAGCAGATTATGTCTGGGCAAGGGGCGGTTATTAGCGAGTATGGCTTGGGCATACAGCCCGAAGCCAAAAATTTTCCACCCCGTAATCGCATTATCAGCGGTTTGTCGTTGGGTGTGCTTGTGGTGGAGGCGGGTGAGCGCAGCGGGGCGTTGATTACGGCAAACTTTGCGTTGGAGCAAGGTCGGGATGTTTTTGCGGTTCCGGGTAATATCAACAGTGTTGCCAGCCAGGGGCCAAATCGCCTGATTCAAGATGGGGCCAAACTGGTGACGAGTGTGGATGACATCTTGGATGAGTTGAATTTGCAGATGGTGGCGGAGCAAACGGCCGTGCAGATGCTTTTGCCTGAAACGGCCGAAGAAGCCGCTCTGTTAGCTGAACTTTCCTATGAGCCAACGCATGTTGATGAACTAGGCCGGGTTACAGGTTTTCCTACCAGCCTGGTGAGTAGTACCTTGACGATGATGGAATTAAAAGGTATGGTGCAACAGACTGGTGGCATGAAGTATGTGTTGAGCCGAGAGCCAGAACCGATTTATCAAATTGAGGAAGAGTGAGGACATTATGAATTGTGGTGACCGGGTTATGAGAAGTTTTTTCATAATTCGTCATTCTTAATTCATAGTTTCCTGGATGAGCCATGAAAATAGTTATCTTCGCAGGTGGTACGGGTCGTCGTTTGTGGCCGATTAGCCGTCAAAAATCGCCTAAACAGTTTGAACCGATTATCGGGTCAAAATCTACTTTGCAGTTGGCGGTAGATCGTGTGTTGGCAACCTATGGGGCCGAAAATATTTTTATTTCCACCAATGAGCGTTATGCGGAAATGGTGCGTGAGCAACTGCCGCAACTGCCACCGAGGAACGTGATTGGTGAACCCATGCGCCGCGATTTGGCAGCGGCGGTGGGGCTGGCAATGGCCCATTTGTCGGTGGCAGCGGATCATGCTGATGAGCCTGTGGCAATTTTGTGGGGCGATAATTACATGAATCAGGTCGCCAATTTTTTGCAGGTGATGGCGGCGGCTGAGCAACTGCTGCTGGCTGATGAGGCGAATATCTTGTTTATTGGGGAAACACCCCGCTTTGCCAATGAGAATTTGGGCTGGTTGGGGTTGGGCGAGGAAATCGGCCGTATTGAAGACCAGCCATATTATCGCTTTGGTTCGTTGACCTATAAACCGCCTTTGGCCGAATGCAAGCAGATGTTTGCTGATGGCACACATGTGTGGAACACAGGCTATTTTGTGACCACGCTGGATTTTGTGCGGCAGCAATATCAGCAGCACCAGCCGGAAATGTGGGCGCATTTGAACGAGATTGAGGCGGTGATTGGTCAGCCGGATTATGCGGAGACGCTGCACCGTTTGTACCCGCAACTGCGAGAAATTAGTTTTGATGATGCGATTTTGCGGCATGTGCCGACTGAACAGGCGTTGGTTTTGCATGGCGAAATGGGCTGGAGTGACCCTGGCACGCTTTATGCTTTGAAGGAAGCGGTGAATCCTGACCTGAAAGCGAATGTGACGAAGGGCAAGGTGCTGGATCATCGGTCGCAGGATTGCCTGGTTTATAATTATGAAGAGCATAAGCTGGTGGCGGCGGTGGGCCTGGAAGGTATGATTGTGGTGAATACGGAAGATGCTGTGCTGGTGGTGCATAAGGATTATATTCCACTGGTGAAAGATTTAGTGAATGGTTTAGAAGGGACAGATTTAGAGTCGTATAGTTAGGGCGTAAAACGTAAGACGTGAGATTTATAAGCTTATGTTTTACGTTTTACGATAGTATTTATGAGTGAAGTGGAGAATTTAGAGGGTTATTGTTTTAAGTGTAAGGAGAAACGGCCGATCCTGAACCCCCAAGCAGAATGGGCGGCTAATGGTGCGCCGGGGACACGCGGTACTTGCCCGGTTTGTGAAGGGACGATCTATAAGACAGGTCATACACCGGCCCATGATAACTTACCTAAACCGGAAATTACGGCAGCACCCAAAAAGAAATCGAAGAAGAGCAAGACGAAGAAGTCTGCCAGTAAAAGCACGGTTAAGGCGAAGAGCAATGGCACACCCCTGCGGGGTAAGCTGGTGGTTGTGGAATCGCCAGCGAAGGCAAAGACGATCGGCCGTTATTTAGGGCGTGGTTATACTGTTAAATCCAGTGTGGGGCATGTGCGCGACTTGTTGAAATCGCGCTTGAGTGTGGATATTGAAAATGGCTATTCGCCCGATTACCGTGTGCCTAATGATAAGCGCAAAGTCGTGAAAGATTTGAAAGATGCGGCGAGTAAGGCGAAGGAGATTTTCCTGGCGACTGATCCCGACCGTGAAGGCGAGGCGATTGCCTGGCATGTGTTGGAATCGGCCGACATGGACCCTGAGCGCACCAAGCGTGTGGTCTTTCATGAGATTACCAAACCAGCCGTGCAAGCGGCGTTTGACCACCCGCGTGAGATTGATATGGATCGTGTAGATGCGCAGCAGGCGCGGCGTATTCTGGATCGCTTGGTAGGTTATAAGCTGAGTCCGCTGCTGTGGCGTAAGGTGCGCGGCCGTTTGTCGGCGGGGCGGGTGCAGTCGGTGGCGGTGCGGCTGACGGTGGAGCGTGAGCGGGAGATTGAGGAGTTTGTGGAGGAGGAGTATTGGACGCTGGGTGCGGAGTTGAGCCAGTTGCAGTATGAGGGGCTGGGGGAACGGCCGTATTTCACCGCGAAACTGCATAAATTGAAGGGGGATGACCCCGTTTTCAACAGCGAAGCGGCCATTATGCCCCATGTGGATGCCCTGGAAACGGCCGTCTGGCATGTGGGCGAAGTCCGTTTGGGCAAGCGCAGCCGCCGCCCGCAGGCCCCATTTACCACCAGCACCTTGCAGCAAGAAGCCTCGCGCAAGCTAAACTTTGGCACAAACAAAACCATGCGCGTGGCCCAGCAGTTGTATGAAGGTGTGGATATTGGCGGGGAGGATGGCTCGGTAGGTTTGATTACCTACATGCGTACCGACAGTGTAAATGTTTCGACCGAGGCGCAGCGCGAAGCACGTGAATATGTGACGGAAAAATTCGGGGCAGACTATGTGCCGGATAAACCGCCTGTTTACAAGACGAAGGCCAAAGCGGCCCAAGAGGCCCATGAGGCGATCCGCCCCACATCGGCTTTGCGTGCGCCCAAGCAGATAAAGCAGTACCTTTCGCGGGATCAATATCGGCTCTATTTGCTGATTTGGCAGCGGTTTGTTGCCAGCCAAATGTCACCGGCCGTTTATGATACGGTGTCGGCGGATATTTGGGCGGGTGAGGCGAAGGTGGCGGTGGAAAAACGGCCGTATCTCTTCCGTGCCACCGGTTCAACCCTGCGTTTCACCGGCTTCCTGGCCTTATACGAGGAGACCGAACCCGAAGATCGGCCTGAAGGTGACGAGCAAGTGCCCTCTGATTTGCAAAGTGATGAGGAGCTGGATTTGCTGCGTCTGCTGCCAGAACAGCATTTCACCCAGCCGCCTCCCCGCTATTCAGAAGCAACCTTAGTCAGGGCATTGGAAGAAAATGGGGTGGGTCGTCCCAGTACCTATGCTTCAATCATTTCCACGATTCAGCAGCGTGGGTATGTGGATCGGGGCAAGGACAAACGGCTGCATCCCACGGAAATTGGCCGCGTGGTGAATGATCTGTTGGTGGAATATTTCCCCGATGTATTGTCGGTAGACTTTACGGCGCGGTTGGAAGCGGCGTTGGATGAGATTGCCGAAGGGACTCCCTGGGTGCCGGTGGTGGATAGTTTTTACGGCCGTTTTGCCGAAAATCTGGAAATCGCCAATGAGAAAATCTCTAAAGTAGATTTGAATGAGCCGAAGGAAGTGGAGTTTGTGGGGCGCGACTGCCCGGAATGTGGCAATCCGCTGGTATACCGCCAGGGGCGTTACGGCCGTTTTATTGGCTGCAGCACCTTCCCCAAATGCCGCCACACGGAGCAAGTTCTAAACAAACTGGGTGTGAAGTGCCCCAATGATGGGGGCGAACTGGTAGAAAAACGCACCCGGCGCGGCAAGGTTTTTTATGGCTGTGCCAACTATCCCGATTGTGATTGGACGAGTTGGAAACGGCCGTTAGCCCAAACCTGCCGCCTGTGTAATGGCCTTTTGGTACAGGTAGACAAACAAACGGCCGAATGCACAAAGTGTGGCGAACGGCAGCCCATCAAACAGCGAGAAGCTGTAACCGCCGCCGACTAAGAATGTTCTAAACTGAGACAAACTTCATAAAGACGGAGAAGCACGGTCATGATAAGATATGGATCGTGCTTTTTCTTTTTTATGTAGTTTGTCGTCACAGCGACAAATTCGTTTTGTAGAGGAAAATTGATGAATCAAAAAGTAAAAACAGTCTTATTCTTTGCCCTACTGGCAACTGCGGCTCTGGTCGCAGTGTTGCGTATCCGGTCATCCATTGCCGCACCGGCTGGCGGTGCGTGTGAGGGTGACTGTATGGCGTATATGCCCTGGCAGATAAAACCCGTGCCAACGGCTACCCCCACGGCTACCGCCACCGCCACAGCCACCCCATCCCCCACCGCGACATCTATCCCGGCAACGCTAGATTTTACAGTGACGGATATTGAGATTTTCCAGGCATCGCAGACGAATGATAATGCCGTGCCGTTGGTGGCAGGTAAGACGGGCGTGGCCCGTATCTATGCCCAGCTTCTGGCTGGTACTTCGCCCAATAATGTGCAGGTTTCCATAACGGCCGTGCGCAATGGCAACACACTGGGCACTGTCAACGCCTCTGGCCCCACCAAAGTCCCCGCCTCACCCTCACATGGCAGCTACAACACAACCTACAACGTCATCCTGCCTAGCAACTGGTTATCTGGTCAGGTAAAGCTCACGGCTAAAGTAGACCCAGGCAATGACCACCCTGAGGCCAACGAAAACAACAACCAGTTCAGCCGCACCGTCACCTTCACCGACATTCCCGATCTACAAATTCGGCTCATTCCCATTGATTACGTGCATACCGGCCCCACCAACCCTGGTGATTATCCCGGACAGGCTGTGGACAATATCAGCGATTGGATAGCGCGGGCTTATCCGATGGAATCTATCAATGTCAATATTCGGCCGTCGCACCTCTTCATCGGCAACCTGGAAACCAATCTCACTCATTGGGAAAATCTGTTAGATGATATGTTCACGATCAAATTGAGTGATGGGCTGCCTGAGGAAACTCCCATTGTTTATTATGGCCTCATCCCCATTAAAAATGGCTCGGAGCAATGGTTTTATGGAGGCGTGGCTGGCATTGGTTGGATTAGCCCGCCAGGACATAACTACCGCGAATCCATCGGGCTAAATTTGGGGGCCAATGATGATACCGGCATTTTGGCTGGTCATGAAATTGGGCATAATCTGGGACGGCAGCACGCGCCCTGTGGTGGAGCTGCGGGTGTAGACCCCAATTACCCATACTCTGGGGCCAGTATCGGCCGTTATGGCACAGATATTCAAGGCAGCACTGTCTCGTTCTATACGCCCGATGACCATGTAGACATGATGAGTTACTGTTCGCCGGAATGGGTATCGGACTACACTTATACGGCTTTGTACAACAACCAACTTGCTCAGGGTTTGTTGCAGACGGAACTACAGCCAACCGAAAAGCTTGTCATTCGTGCTTCTTTCACGAGTAATGGTCTGGCTGTTGATCCTGTTTATGCGTTTGCCATTCCAGGCCGTGCTCGTGCTCTCCTCAGTGGTATGATGGTGGAACTGCTGGACAGCAATGGTGATCTGATTGCCAGCCACCCGATTGCTGTGCGCGAAGTGCATGAGGATGGCATTCAATTCCGTTCAGTTGTGGGGACTGTGCCGCTGCCGGCGGAATCGGTCGCCAGTTTGCGGCTGGTGGAAGATGGGGCAGTTTTGGCCGAACGGCCGTTAACCGCCCCCCAAACCCTGCGCCAAACGGCCGTTTCCCTCAACCAAACCGCCGAAGCCATCACCCTCAACTGGGGCCTGCCCGATGTGCCTGCCATCGTGCGCTACACAACGGATGATGGGGCCACCTGGACGACAGTGGCTTTGGATGTTATGGGTGGTTCACTCAGCGTACCGGTGAATGCGTTGTCGGCAGACGGCCGTTTCGAGATTATCCTCGCCAACACCGGTGCCCCAGCCATATTAACGGCCGATTTCACCCTATCCCCATAATCAAATAATAACACCTGACAGGTCTAGCAGACCTGTCAGGTCTCCCATTCAATATGTTAAAAATTGCCTCCCAAATCACCTTTCTCTATTACAAAGACCTGTCCACCGCCCAACACTTTTACGAAAAAATCATGGGCTTCAAACTCGCCGAAGATCAGGGGTGGGCCAAAATCTACCGCATCAGCGGCAACGCCTTTGTCGGCCTCGTAGACGAGACTAGAGGCTCCCTCAAAGTCCAGGAAAACAGTGCCGTCATGCTCACCCTCGTCAGCAATGACGTGCGCGGCTGGTACGATTACCTGAAAAGCCAGGACGTGGAATTTGTGCGTGAGTTTGGCATATCCGATGAGATCCAAATCGAATATTTCTTCATTCGTGATCCCGGTGGCTACATCATCGAAATCGAAAAATTCCTCAAGCCGGAACTGGCGGAAACATTTGGTTTGGCGTAGTGGGGAGATTGGAGACTGGAGATTGGAGACTGGAGACTTTTAATCTCCAGTCTCCAATCTCCAGTCCCCTTAAATAGTAAGCCTAATCCAACAACTTATTCAAATACCAACGCCCCGACAGCAAACTGGTAATTTCCCGCGCCATTTCGCCCGCCGTTGGGTAACGGTCTCGCGGCTTTTTCGCCAGTGCCTTTTGTAAAATGGCATCCCAGGGCTGCCGCGAACCAGGCAGCCTATCTTGAACCTGGGGCACAGGCTCACTAATATGGGCCATCGCCGTAGCAATAACCGTTTCCTTGTGGAAGGGCAGTTCGCCCGTCAACGCCCGATAGAGCACAATGCCCAACCCATACACATCCACACGGCCGTCTACTGCATCACCCAAAATCTGTTCCGGGGCCATGTAATCGGCCGTTCCCACCACACCCCCATCCGTCGTCAGCCCCGTATTCTCCCGCATCACCTTCGCCAGCCCAAAATCAGCCATCATAGCCTCGCGCCGCGCATTAAACAGAATATTGGCCGGCTTCACATCCCGATGAATAATGCCCTTCCGATGCGCCTCATCCAACGCCTCCGCCGAACGCTCGATAATGGGCGCAATTTGGCGCAAATTCAAGGGGCCATCAGCCAGCATCCCCTCCATCGAACCACCCGACATATGGCGCATCACCAAAAAAGCCCGGTCATCATGGTAGCCAAAATCATACACAGGCACGATGGCCGGATGCTCCAACGAAGCAATCACCTCCGCCTCTTGGCGGAACCGCTCCTGAAAAGCCGGGTCCTCACTAATCTTTTCCGACATAACCTTAATGGCTACATCCCGTTTAATAAGCGGATCATGTGCCAGAAACACGGCCGCCATGCCGCCGCGTCCCAACTCTTTAATTATTTCATAACGGCCGAATTTCTCTGCTGCCATGTCTCACCGTCTAACCTACCAAGATGATGCGATTCTAATATAAGAACAATAGCGCGTCAAAACCACTTTAGAGGCAACCCTCACTCCAAATCCACAATCCCCCGCCGCAGCGCCAGAATCACCGCCTGCGTGCGGTCATTCACCTGCAACTTGCCCAAAATCGCACTCACATTATTTTTCACCGTACCCGCCGCCAGAAAAAGCTCATCAGCAATCTCCTGATTGCTTTTGCCCTGGGCCATTCGCTGCAAAATGGAAAGCTCCCGCTCGGTTAGCTCCTCCAGCAGCGGATCATCCGCTTTGGGGGCTGGTGTGCGCTCCAGCCGTGTGAACTCTTGCAGGATTTTGCCGGCAATATGCGGGTCGAGGTGGGACTTGCCCACGGCCGTTTCCCGCACGGCCGTTACAATCTCCTCGCCGTCACTATCCTTCAACAAATAACCCGAAGCCCCCGCCCGAATCGCATCAAACACCCAATCATCCCCATCATACGTCGTCAGCACCACCACCTTCGTTTGCGGCAGAGCCGCCACAATACGCCGCGTGGCATGAATGCCATTCAGCTTGGGCATCTTCAAATCCATCAGCACCACATCCGGCTTCAGCACAGCGGCCTGCTGCACGGCATCTTCACCATCAACGGCCGTTCCCACCACCTCAATCCCCTCACTGTGCCTCAAAATAATCTGCAAACCCTTGCGCACAATGTCCTGGTCATCACAAATAAGAACTCGAATCATGAGAATAATTACATAACTACATCTAGCTGGACAGTTGTCCCCTGCCCTAAAACCGATTCAATCTGGAGATGCGCCCCAATCAACGCCGCCCGCTCCCTCATGCCCACCAGCCCATAACGGCCGTTCTGCCCCACCACACCCACTGCAAAACCAATCCCATCATCCTGCACCACCAGCCGCACCCCCGTTGGCTCATGGCGCAATGAGAGGCTAATTTCCCTTGCCTGGGCATGTCTTTCCGCGTTCAGCAGCGCCTCGTCCGCCGTGCGGTAAATCGTCTGCTCCGCCAGCAAAGGCAGCGCGGGCAATGGCTCATCAACCTGGCAGCCCACCACCAGCCCCGCCCGCTCGGCCAACTGCGCCGCCCGTTGGCGCAATGCCGCCGCCAGCCCCAACGCTTCCAACGGCGAAGCCCGCAGAGCCTTAATAGCCCGGCGCGACTCCTGTAGCCCATCCTTAATCTGCTGCTGGGCTAATCGCAGCTCGGCTGCCGCCGCTTCCGGCTCCACCTTCAGCAGCGTTTGCACGGCTTGCAACTGCACGGCCGTTGCCGACAGCGAATGAGCCAGCGTATCATGCAGCTCCCGTGCCAGCCGGTTGCGCTCCTGGCTGATGGCCAACTCCTCAATCACCGCCGCCTGCTCGGCCAGCTTTTGATTGGCCTGCGCCAGAGCCGCCTGCTCCCGCTTTTGCGCCGTCGCCAGCGTCTCCACCGTCAGCGCCAGAATGAAGGTCATCCCCAACAACACAAAGCCACGCACCCCATACAAAATCAGCGTAAACGTGCCCGGTGGAATAAAAAAAGGCAGCAAAATATAGAGCAGCCCCGTCAACCCCATGCTGGCAATCATCCCCAAACGGCCGTATTGCCAACTCGCCAACACCACCGGCACCATCGCAAACAAAGCACCCAGCGCATGAATATCCTGCACCTGCTCCGCATACCAGCCCAACTCCTGCAAATAATTAGCATAAAGCGGCGCCCAACTGCTCTGGATCAGGTCTAACTGCGGAGCAAAAATAGCAAACGCCAAAGCCGCCATCAACTGCACATGGGCCAACTGGGGGCGCTGCGGCCAGCGGTTGGGCCAGGGTGAAAGGATAAGCAGCAGAACGGCCGTTGTCAGCCAGGCCATCCACCACCGCGCCAACCCCAAATCCCCCACCAAAATTGTCGAACTCAGCATCGCCATCAGCAGCCCCACCAGCTTAAGACAAGCCGCCACCACAAAGGTCAACAACAACACACGCGGTGGCTTCTGTTCCCAATTCAAACGCATAACCCCATTATAGCCTTAATTCGGCAATCGTAGTCGCGGTTTCATACCGCGGGGTGCGCTTATTTTTTGTGTACGGACTCGAAAGACTGGAGCAGTTTTCAAAACTGCTCCAGTCTAGCCTTACACCAAATCCTGTCGCATCCCATACCGCGCTCCATCTTTTCCAGAGCGCGATGTTAAACTGCGACTACCAACACCAGTCTCAATAGATCGAAACAGATCACAAGTGTGCTGTAGAGCGATTTTGCAAATCGCTTGGACGATTTACCAAATCGTCCCACGCCATTTCCCTGATTAATTTCTTGAACTGCAAGCGAATCGCTCTATAAAGATTTCGATCTACTGAGTCTCAATAGTTCCTGTGAACCAGCCCATTTCAGTTGTGGTCTACTCAAAATCACACCATAATTCGCCCTATGCGTTCACGAATCTATCTACTCACTTTGCTTGTTTTCCTGCTCGGCTGCCAAAGCAGCGAAGAGCTTGCCCCGACCCCCACCACCGCCTCCACCGAATTGGTTGAGGGCACAGAGACGGTTGACATGGTGCTGGGAACAGCAACGGCCGTTACCGCCAGCACCCTCCCGCCCCCCTCCGTCCCCACCGCGCCACCCGCCGCCACCACCGCCGCCCCCGAAGATGTCCCCACGGCCACCGCCACCATCCCGGCCAATTTGCCCGCCGGTGCCCTCATTGGCCTCACCATGCCCGGCCAGGTGGGCGTACTGCTCGACGAAATCCCCGCCGACATGCGCGACAGAGTAGCCGCCAGTTTGTTAGACGAAACGGCCGAATTCTGGACCACTCGCGCCCAACGGCAGGTGAAATTAATGACCTATCGCTTGAATTTTCGGCCGTTCATCCAAATTGGCAAAGGCCAACTGCCCCTGCCCCCCGCCCAACTCTGGCAAATCAACCTCAGCCCCGATGGCCCCCAGCGGCAAACCATAGACGGCCACGATCTAGTGCTCATCAACTACCAATTCAGCGCCACCCTCCTCACCAGTGCCGATTCACCCGCCGCTGCCGAGCCAGAACTAGGCACAATTGGCGGCCAATGGGTAGAGCAGTTTATATTGCCCCTCGACCCCGACCTGCTCTTGCAGCGCACAGGCAACGCCTGCCTCAACGAAGCGGGCTTCCCCCCCCACAGCTACGACTCTGAAAACGTCTTCCTCTTCTACGATCATGATTGCACCGCCGACAGCGGCGGCGCAGTGGGCTGCCACCGCAACCAACTGCCCAGCTTCTCTTGCCAGGAAATGCTCGATTTCCGCGTGGGCAAAGTCGCCACCGACCTGCGCTTTGAGCGGCTGGCCTGGGACGAGGCCCTGGCTGATGCCGTGCGTGTTGGCCCAATCGGTGACGCGGAAACGGCCGATCTCCTCGTCTATGGCCCCGATTTGCGCGATTACCGCATCACTTACCGCTACTTCACCGCCGATGATTGTGCCATCCAAGAGAACGCCGTCGGTGGCAGTGGCTGGCGACGGCTGCTGCAATTCTCGGCTACCGCCTATAATATCGGCGGCGCCGCCCTCCACATCGGCCCCGTCATCACCGAAGACCCCAGCATCAATGTCTTCCGCTACAACGCCTGCCACGATCATTTCCACTTCGACTTTTACGGCACCTTTGCCCTGGCAGCAGGCGATATCGCCAACGCCAGTAAGCAAGCTTTTTGTGTGGAAAGCACCAACCGCTTTAGCAACAACGAAAGCTCACCGCTCACCCATCCCTACAGCTGCACCTTCCAGGGGGTGCAGGCGGGCTGGGTGGATGAGTATGCCGCCGGGCTGGATACGCAGTGGATGGATATTACCGATGTGCGGGTGGATGAGATGGTAACGGCCGATCTCACCTTCCACTTCAACCCCGAACAGTTCCTCTGCGAAGGTGCCATCAGCCTCAACGACGATGGCAGCATCCTCTGGGAAGCCAGCGGCCTGCGTACCGCCACCGGTTTCCCCATCTCCAAGCCTGTCTGCGACTCTATTGACGATTGGGATGTGAACAACGAAGCGACGGAACAGATACCCATTCCCCCCACCGGCAGCTTTGTTACCGAACCCTGCCTGCATGGGGAATTAGGCCCACTGCGTAACTGCGGCTTTGTGGAGCAAACGGCCGATCTCACCTGTGACCCTGGCGCAACCGTCTCCCTCGATCTACAAATCCCCGCCAACGCCGCCCCGCAGGTAGCACGCATCTGCGAAACCAGCGCAGTTTTAGGTGTAGGCACAGCCTGCACCTTTACCGATGCCCTGGCCAATGTGATAGTGGCTGCCAGTGGGCAAACGGCCGAATTCACCTGCCCCCTCCCCCGCGCCACCGACGAACCCGGCGGCCTCTACGCCCTCTATATCGCCCCAGTATTCCCCTCAGACCAGCCCTTATCTGTCACCATCGTAGAACCGTAGCATCTTGTAAACCTTTCCCATCCCTGCTAACCTACCAGATGAACGAAATAAGGTACAGTGGGACGGTGTGGTTCTACATGTAACACTGCGAGGGGGAGACCTTGCTGGAGCAAGGGCAGGCTTGCCTGACTAGGGGGACAACCAAAATACATTAGATGGATTGATCGTTCCTGTCGTCTCAACTGCACAATAGGTAGTGCCATTCTCGTAGTTAATGACATACAAACAAGATTTGTCTTCCTGTACTAAAAACACAAGTAGCCATTGCTCATCTGGTGACCAGGATAAGATGTCGAAATCGTACACATTTTCGATTTGTGTTAAAGGCTGAATTTTTCCAGTGCTTATGTCTACGACAATGAATTTGGCGACATCGTTTTCCATGGAACCTGTTGCCAGGAAATTGCCCTGAGAAGACCAAACAGGAGCTTTTAAGTAGTTGCCCAAATTCATGATAAAGCTAGAAACCTGATTGGCAGAGTCCCAAATGTATAAATCTGTGTTCTCTCTAGTACCTGTGACGAAAGCTAATTGTGAACCATCAGGTGACCAAGATGGAAGCCCAAATTGATCCGTCTCAACTAAAGATACAAGCTCTTCGGTCTCAACGTTGAACACTAAAAGGCCACCACCACTAACCTGATTAAGAACAAACCATTTACTGTCTGGTGACCAAATTGTGTTAATCGGGCTAGTTACTGAATCAATTGGAGTGGGAAGTAACTCTCTAGTTTGTATGTTGATAAAAAGAAGCTCACTATATTGCAAAATGATGGCTGCGAATTGCCCATCAGGAGATACCCTTAACTTAGAGATATCTGTCGGAAAAGTCGGCGTAAATTGTTCGGAAAAAGCATCATCGGGATGAACCAAAAAGCCCTGTTGTTTCAAAGAGTAAGCTACTGTTTGATTATCTGGTAACCAACTAATGTTGTATATTCTTGGAAAATACTCTTCAGTCAGTTGTTTGACAGTCCCTTCAAGCAAATTGACAACATAGATGCTTACTACATCTGTATTGCTGTCAATTTTCTTGTGGATTGTAAAAGCAATCATAGATTGATCTGGTGATAAAGCAGTTGTCCCGCCTAAAGTTTCATCAGACCAATTTAGTTGATTTCTAAGCAGTGAGGATGTTTGCCAATTATCTAGTGAATCGCCAGGCACAGCGATGTATAAATCTAGTTTGGGTTCATGAGCAGGAATAGAATAGGGAGCATCTCCTACGAGTGGCGTTTCTGTATCCCAAAAGAGAAAAATGACCCCTTCAATTCTTAGTGGTGTGAATGTTGGTTGTGGTGTATTGGTCACTGTAGGTACAGGTGTTAGTATAGTAGTGGTTGTTTCTGTAGGGTTAGGAGTATTTGTTGAGAAGATGGGTGTAGAAGTAACAACTATAGTTTCTGTAGGCAAAGGGATAGGAGTGATAGTCTCCGTAGAGGTTGCCAAGGCTAATTGAGCGGTGGGTGTGGGCGTAGGGGCAGTGGTTTGGGGCGGGGTGGCAGGGTTGCAGGCAGTTAGCCACAGGGAAAGGATGAGGCAAAGGGGTAAAGATAAGACACGCTTCATGGGTTTTCCTCCAAAGAAGTGCGACGCACCTTCTTGTAAGTTAAAAATTTAGTTCGGCAATAAACATGTCATTCTGAACGGAGTCTTCGGAGTGAGGAATCTCTCAGAAATAGCTATATCAGAGGGATTCCTCGGAGGACCTCGGAATGACAGTTGGGTTGTCGAACTATTTTCTTAAAGTCCAACAAGGTGCCACGCATTTGGTAAACTCAGGCAGAATGTTGGCGGTAATAATGGTGTTTTGGGGTTTGGACTAGATGTTTCCTCCAAAAACGCATGGTCACGGAGCAGATTATAAGTAGTCGGTGAAGGCTGTCAAATATGGGTGGTGTGAAGAAGGCGCACAGGATGAGAATTGCAAGGATTTTCCCATTTCCGCTACTCCTTTTGCCCATCACGCTTTATAATGGATCGCTATTTTGACAAGGTTGTAAGAGGTGACATGCACATTCGTTTGTTTAGGAAATTGTTGATTGTTTTGGTTGTCGTATTGTTGATGGCCGCTTGCGGTGGAGCGGAAGAGCCAACGCCACAGGCAGTAGTTCAGGCCACGCTGCCCCCCGCCACTGATGCGCCGACAGCAACGGAAACGGCCGTTCCCACGGCCATCCCCGCCCCCACCGACATCCCCACACCCGCCCCCACCGTTGCCCCACCCGGTCAGCCCACTGCCCATCCCACCCGCACCCCCTCGCCCACACCAGAAGCGACCGCTACACCCACATCTACCCCCACCGAAACCCCCACCCCATCCGACACACCGCCGCCTTCGGAAACCCCCACTGTCACCCCCACCCCCACCTTCACCCCTGGCCCACCGCCCTGGGATATTTTGCCCTATCTCTGGCACCCTCTGGAGAACGCACCGGCCACACCCGCCGCCCCTTTGCCGCCACCGCCGCCGCTGGCCCTTTCCCCCGGCAACCCCGTTCCCTACCTCAGCCAGTTCCGGCTGATTGGCTTCTATGGCAGCCCCGAAGGGCGTGGTTTGGGCATCTTGGGCAATCAGTATCGCAACGAAACGATACGCATGATCCGCACGGTTATTCGAGAGTACCAGCCGTATGTGACAGACGGCCGTTACAGCATGCCCCTCTTCCACATGATCACCACCGTCGCCAAAGCCTGCGTACCCCAACACCTGCCTACCTGCACCACCCAAGTCAACACCGACCTCATCTACGACTGGGTCGTCACCGCCCAAAACAACAACGCCGCCATCATCCTCGACATCCAGGCAGGGCGTGGCTCCCTGATGGAAGAATTTAACCGTGTGCGGGAATTCCTCTACTTCCCCCACGTCCATCTCGCCCTCGACCCTGAATTTCGCGTCAACGATCAGCAAATCCCCAACCAACAAATTGGCACCATGGACGCCGCCGACATCAACATGATCCAGGCCGAAATGGAGCAAATCGCCATCGAACTGGGTGTCAATCGCGTCCTCGTCATCCACCAATTCAAAGACAGCATGATCACCAACAAGCAAAACATCATCAACTATCCCCACGTCGAATTGGTCATCAATGGCGATGGCTATGGCCCGCCCGGCCCCAAAATCCGCAACTATTTACAGTACGCCAACGAACCGGGTTTCGAGTATGGCGGCTTCAAAATGTTCACAGACCAGATAAACGACCAGCTTATTTACGATGTGCCGTTTATGCTGCCCGAACGGGTGATGACCGTCCTGGAACCTCAACCGGTCATCATCATGTATCAGTAAGAAATAAGGAACATAGTTGCTTCTGAGCAACTATGTTCCTTGCCTTTTAAGCCGCAACAGGCTCAGCCAATGCTTCCAAGCCCGCTGCCAATTTTGCCAACAAGTCGCGCATAGCCTGAACTTCATCCAAATTGAGAACAGCCCAGGGACGATAAAAGTAACGGTCTGTCAGGCGTTCCGCCTCTTCGCGCACCGTTTGCCCCGCTTCGGTCAGGCTGTACACGCCATCCGCCACACTCAGCCAGCCGCGCTGGGTTAGTTGGGTGAGGGCTTGGGCGTAATCGGCCGTTTCATACCCCCGATTCTGCCGCCGTTCCGCAATAGCTTTAGCTGTATTCGCCTCGCCCTGCCAGACATCACTAAACGCCTCCCACACATACCCTGGCACATGAAAAGCAGCCACATGGGCATCGTCACGGAAAGCCGAGAGGCAGTCCAGCGTATGGTCAATGCGCACCAAAGCCGCCGCATCCTCAGGCGCAGCCAGGGCCTGCATGGCGGCGAAACCGGGGTGGGCGGGTTCGGCCGTTTGGGCCACACTCGCCACCACCCGCTCCAACATCTCGGCCACTTGGGCCAGTTCGGCTTCGGGCAGGGGGTGCAGCTTTGCCACTTCCCCCCAGAAGGTGTCGAGATGTTTTTGAGCGGCGTGACGGCCGTTTTCCGTCAAGTAATACGCATCAGCCGTGCCATTTTGCCCGCGCCGCAGTTCACCCGTCTCGGCCAAATTTTGGAGGAAGCCCTGCAAAGCGTCTGGTCGCACATAGGGGAAACGCTGCCCCAGGTGCTTGGCCGTAATCAGCCCTTTCTCATCCCCAAAAGCCGTTAAGATAGCCAGCGTGGCAAACGGCCGATTCAGCCCCAAAGCCTCCCGCACCGCCTGCGTCCGGCCAATCACGATTCTCGCCAGCGCCCCGCCCACCGCCTGCACCTGAGGCCACACATCACGCCGCTCCGCCACAATCTTATCATCCACCATCGCCTGCAAATTTTGGCGAAGCTGCCGCAGTTGGCGCAGCAGCTGCCCTAGCTGGGCATTGCTCAATTCAGCCCAGGGAGCAAAGAAAATCTTATCCGTTTGCCGCTCAATCGCCTCCCGCACCGTGCGCCCCGCCTCGGTGATGGCAAACAGTCCAGCCTCTTCCGTCGCCCATGCTTCAGCTACCAGTTCCCGCAGAGCCGCCTCATAAGCCGCAGCATCATACCCGCGAAAAGCCAGCCGCTCCTGCAACGCCGCCCCGGTGTTCAGGCCATCGCGCCAGAGAAAGGTAAAAGCTTCCAACGCTGGCCCGCTTAAGCCAGGGGCCTGGGCGGCGCAAGCTGCCAGGTGGGCATCATCGCGGAAGGCGTTCAAATCATCCAAATATTCGTCCAGCCGCACCTGAGGCGGGGCATCGGGGCGATGCATCCGGCGCATGGCCTGAATGCTCCAGCGGTCGCCCGCGCCAGCTTCCCCCGCGCTGCGCTCGGCCACGCCGCCGATGACCTCCACCAACTGCTCCAACCCATTGGCGGGCAATATTTCCAGTTGGCTGAGTTCGGCAGTGAAAAGGGTGTCAACGGCCGTATACGCCTCGCGCCCTTTCGTTGTCAGCACATAGTCCCCCTCATTTTCTCCGGCCCCAATCAACCCATCATCCAGCAGATTTTGCAAGCGGGTGGCGTGTACCTGAGGGGCAATGTAGGGGAAACGTCTGGCAAAATTGGCTGCGGAAATGGGATGTGGTTCCAGCCCCAAACCTTGCCAGATGGTGAAGAAGTAGCCAGGTTTGTTCAGCCCCTTGGCGGCCAAAACGGGTGCGGTTTTGTCGGTGTAGAGCGGGGCGGCTGTGCCTAAAGCACCATTGGCAAGCTGCCAAATTTGGTGCATCCCCGCTTCGCGTAGACAGTTGTTAATTTGTTGCAGGAGGCTTTCCAACTCGGTTTGTTCAGCACTGGTTAGATTACTCCAGCCGGTGTAGAAGGTGCGATCGGCCGTTTGTGCCGCTTCGTCGCGCACGGCCTGCCCTTTGCTGGTGATCGTGTAGCTGCCGCCTGTGGGGGCCAGCCAGCCCAGGTTTGCCAGGTGGGTGAGGGCGGCAGCGTACACATCGGCACTGTGGCCGCGCCGCTCGCTAAACTGCTGGCTGATGGTTACGGCCGTTTGCTCTCCATTCTCGGCAACATGGCCCAACGCTTCCCAGGCTGGCCCACTTACGTTCAAGGCCATCCAACTGGCCCGCACAGCATCATTGCGGAAGTTGGCCAGGTCGGTGAGATATTGGTCAATGCGCACGGGCGCGGCGGCCTGGGAGCCGGGATCGCTGTGGCGGCTGAGGTGCAGGCGGGTTTTGGGGATAACGGCCGTTTCCGACCCCACCACCACCCGCAGCAGCAAATCGGCCAACTGGTTCATTGCCGCTTCGGGCAACGGCCGTAAATCGGCAATGGCCTGCCCCGTAGCCTGGTAAAAAGCCGTGATGCCCTCACGCCCCGCCTCGCTGAGACGGAAGCTGTGGTCATCAACCTCTGTCAGCAAGCCATGGTCACAGGCTGTACGCAAAGCCCGCCGATTGACTGCCTCGCTGTTGAAGGGCAAAACAGACTGCATGATGTCTATCGTCAAAGGCTGTGGGTCCAGGCCATAGGCAAAAAAGACGCGCAGCCAATCGCCGCCAGCAAAGCCGTACCGGTTTAGCACGGGCTGCATGGCTTCCTGATAGTGCAGGCTAAAAGCCTGTACAACTTCTTGAATAAGCGGCAGCAGATGAGGTGAGGACATGATTTTCTCCTTTTGCAAAAAATATAAAGTTTATTACTTGGGAAACTGAATAATGAGGTTGCCATCCAGACGAGCGTGGCGAGGCTGTTGTGACCTGCCACGCTTCGTCAGAATGGCGTTTGGAGGGTTTAGTAATTACTTATACGCGGTGAGTTCATTAGTTATTGATTTTCCCTAATAATTGCCGTTTCAGGTAGACGTAACGAACCGTGAGGCGGTGTGGGGATGTTGCGTTGGCTACGGGGCTGGTTCGGGGCAGGGTGGTTTGAGTTCAAACGTGACCTGGATGCGGATATGGCGAATTTGCCCTAGTAGATGTAAATGGTGATGGATGTGGTGGAGAAACGGCCGTTTTGCCTGTGCCCGCGCCCAATCTACCACTTGCCATCTCCGTTCAATATCGGCTAACTGTTCCCGCTGCCGATATTCCGATAAATAACTATCATGTTGCAGGTTCATGAGAGACCTCCATAAAGTGAGCTATAGTCGTGTCAACTGTTAAGTGAACGTTCGTTTTAACTCCGTGACTTTGGAGATTAGCGGTTGGAGCCTGGTCAGTCTCTAGTCTCCAATCTCTAGTCTCTTGCTAAATAAGTTACCAATGAACGAGCACTTAGTTCACGTACCCAATAAGAAATAATCCAACGCTTGCAGTGTGTCTTGAATGCGCTCCATGTTCAAACTGTAACACTTCGCACCTTCCACCCGCCGCTCTGCCAGGTAGCCTGTGGCGCTTAACTGCTGCAAATGGCGTGAAGCGGCCGATTGACTCAGCTCTAATTCGGCAATGATGTCTTTAGAGCAAAGTTCACCCTGCTGGCTCAACAGATGCAAGATGCGCAAACGGGTGTCATCGGCCAGGGCGTTGAGCCGCACCAACAGTTCCGAACGGCTCAAATCGGGCGAACTCATTTGTGCGCCTTGTGGCAGCCGTGCGCCAAAAAACATCCAGGCCAACTTCTCTGTTTTGAACACGCGCAGGTAGGGGCCAATATGGGCTGAGGGAACAAAGATGAGCTGGTCCATCTCGACCCATTCCAACATTTTGCGCCAGCCTTCGGGCACTTCTTGCCCGATAATCTGCCGGGTTGCTTCCAGCGGTGTCATGCCAGTGAAATCAATCTGCTGGAAGGCGGTGACTGAGGCTTGCAGCATTGGTGCGATCCGCGTCCACTCGGCGGCAAAGTAGGTGTCCCACATCGTCTGCAAGTGGGCCACTATTTTGGCCTGCATGGCGGGCGGGTTGGTGAGCAGTTGATAAGCCTGGCTCTCAATCTGCAAGTTGATGTGGTCGGCGGGGAAGCGGGCCTGTAAATAATCTAGAAAGGTGCCGATTGTCGCCAGCATGTCGGTGGGCTGCGCCAGCGGGGTTTGCTCGCTGTCGCTGGGGATGTTCATGTAGGCGTGTAAGATGGCATCGCGCAATGTAGCTGGGTCTGCTGCTGCCAGGTGGTGGAGATAAGCCGGGAAGCTGGGCCAACTGCGCTGGGGTATGACGGCGTAATGCAGTCCTTCCAGTACCAGTAGATTGTCATGGGCGAGAGGGGCGGGGAGGGAAACGGCCGTTTCCGTCAGCCACGCCCCATATCCCGACATATCGCCAGCCTTATTGAGTAGATTTAGGCTGTTCAAAACATTGTGGGCAGGCTCTAAAGCCACACTGACAATGGTCTGCGCCGGGGCTAAAACAAATGTTGCATCCGAAGCGGGCATAAAACTTTCCTGTATTTTTCGTGCTACCCACTTGAGCGGGTAGTACGAATATAGTAGCATGTCATCAATGTCTTGTCAACCCTAATTATGCACTCAACCGGGTTTTGTGCAAGGTTGGGTGGGGCAGTAAGTGTGTAAGAGGAGAGGGGAAACTAGAGACTGGAGACCCAGTAGATCGAAAAACGTTGACGCAAAGCCGCGAAGGCACAAAGAATTGAAAGAAAAAAGACGAAAAAAACCTTTGCGTTTCTTACAATCTTCGCGCTCTTTGCGTCAAATTTGTCCTCTTACTCAAAATGAGAAGGCTCTCAGTTAGTGGAAATCTCAATTTGCTTGCGCTATTATGATGGCAGGTTTGGTTTGGGAAGGCACGAGGGAAACTCCTCCCCCCCAACTGGCACAAGAGAAACACGACTGGAACACCCAACCAAACTCAGGGTATGCTTCCCCTCCCTCTTGCCTTAGCAAATCCCGAAAAATGATACCCAGGCTACTTCCCTCCTGGTAACTGGGTAATCGAAAAGAGTCGCTCCTTGGCAACAAGAAGCGACTCTTTTTATTTTTGGAGACTGGAGATTAGAGATTGATTGCTTCCAATTGAGAGTCTTTAATCTTTTACAAGTCCCATTGTCACCACCTGACGGGTCATTTCATTGTGTAGGAGCGAAACGGCCGTTTCCCCCAATCGCCCCAACTTCACCAGCAGCAAATCTGGCTGCACAGCCAAAGCCGCCTGCATACTTAATCTGGCGGCGATTTCTGTCTCTTCGGGTGTGCCACCCCAGAGAACAGCGATGTTGTTTTGTTGGCAGTGCTGAACGGCCGTTACCCCCTCATCCAGACTTCCCATTTGTGGCAGATGGAGATGCAGCATATGGGCGGCGTCGGCTTGCACCAGGGCTTGGGCGGCGGTGGCGGTGTGGATGCCCGACTGGGCCACTAATTGCAGCTTCATCTTGCGCGTCTGGAGATAGCTCTTCAAACTTGCCAGATTTTTAATCTGGGCTGCCTGGTCGGGGAAGATGAACGGGTCTTGTACACGCACTAAGAATGGCTCGGCGGCTTTTTCCAGACCATACAACATGCCCAAAATCTGGCCTAAATTGTCGCCGCACAAACGGCCGTATCCCCCGCGCACATTAAAGTAAAAGGACAGTGATGGGGGATCGGCCGTTTCGACCAACATCTCCTTCAACTGCCGCGCAAATCGCTGCAGCACCTCGCCATTTTGCCCCAACTCGGCCACCGGGTTTGTGCCGCTAATGCTGTAACCAATAGAGGCAATGGGGTTGTTCACAATCATCTCCAAGGAGAGGGGAGTGAGTGGATTGATTTCGGCGTGGAGGGGAACGGCCGTTTTTCTGGACACCAGGCCATATTCCTCAACCAACACATCCGCCACCCCTTGCCCCCGCTCATGGGCAACGGCCTGCACAAGGGCCTGGCTAAGGCCATAACGCAGGGGAGCCAGCAGTGGCCGTTCGACTTGGTATGTTTTTGTAAGGGGTTGGGGTGGGGTGGGAACGGCCGTAAATTGCCCCCGCAAAAGGTCACGCCGGGATGGCCCGGTGGCCTGGCTGGCAGCCGGATAGGTTGTTTCTGTGAGGGTCACAATTTCGGTAAGGTTGTTTAGCTTTTCCGTTACATCGCGGAAGGTGGTGAGGGGGCGATGGTGGAGAAACGGCCGTATCACCTTGTCAATACTGTCCAGCGCGGCGGGCACATCAAACTGCGCCGACGGCTCAGCCACACACTCACCCCAGGCCACATACCCATCAGCCAACTCCAGGCCCACCGAGAGTATCTGCTGGCCGGGCACGACACCCAGCCCCGGTTGCGTTACAATGGAGCGAATGGTAGATGACATGAGGGGATTATAATGTGATGAGCATGGATTCGGAAATTCGTCACTACAACCAACGGTTTTTAACAGGCTGTGTCATTTTTGTCTCGCTGGCCGCTCTCATCATAGGCGGCCTGTTGTGGGCATCCTTCCAAAAAAACCGTCAACTGACCCGCTACCCCGATTCCTTGCTCGTTGCCAGCCACAGCAACTACCGCGACTTTCCCCTCAGCTACAAATGGGACGACACCTATCTGACGGATGCGCCTTTTCGGGAGGTTTACAACTGGTATTCGGTGACTTTTGACATGGGGGCAGAGGCGCGGGCTACGGGCGGCTGTATTTGGCTAGAGAGCCAGCAGCAGCAGTGGTTGGTGCAGCGTAATTTAGGTGTTTCTTTATGTGATACGCCCAACGGCCGTATGATCTTCGTCTCTCAAACCACCGCCTACCGCTAACGGCCCTAAGCCGCCTCCCGAATATCCACAATCTCCTGTTCTGGCACTTGGCTCAACACCTCTTTGGCTCTGGCAAGGGTCACATTGCGGATTTTTAGCACCGCATCGTAATACCCTTCCTGCCTGGGTGTGGGGTAAGTGCCAATGCCCATGACACCGATATGATTTTGCCCGAGAACGGCCGTTAACTTGGCAAACTCCCCCGGCTTGTCCACCATCCGCATCGTCACCCGCACCCCCGCCGACGGCAGCCCCAACATCTCCTGAAACGCATGAAGCAGATCAATCTCCGTCAAAATACCCACCACCACCCCATCCTCAATCACCGGCAAACAGCCAATCTTGTGCTCCGCCAAAACACGGGCAGCCCGTTCAATCGTCGCATTTGGCGCAATCGTCATCACCTTCTCGGCCTTCGTCATCACCTTCTCCGCCGTCAGATTGCCCAAATAGCGGCTAATCTCCCAAACATCCAAACTCCCCAACATATTGGATTCCAAAGCAAACGATTGGCGTGTTACCAGCCCCAGCAGCTTCTTGCCGCTGCCCGTCACGGGCAAATGGCGAATACTATTCTCCGACATAATCTTTTGCGCCTCAGCCGCAGGTGTTGTCGGCATAATCATGATGGGATGTCTTGTCATACAATCTTGTACAAGCATGTTCGTAATCCTCTTTAGCAAAGCAGAGATTGAGAACTAGAGGCTGGAGACCCATGCGTCTTCAGCCCCTCGTCACTAATCTCCAGATGTCGTAATCACCGGGTCAAAACTCTTCAACGTTTCCACAGGAATATGGCAGAAAATGCGATGCCCATTGCCCACCTCGCGCCAGGGAGGTATCTCCTCCGCACAAACCTGGCCGCCATCTGGCAGCAGTTTACGGCGAGGGCAGCGCGTGTGGAAGCGGCAGCCACTCGGCGGATTAATGGCACTGGGCACATTTCCTTCTAATCGGATATGTTTTTGTTTGGCTGTGGGATCGGGTATGGGAACGGCCGATAACAAAGCCTCCGTATAGGGGTGATAAGGCGGTGCATAAATCTCCTCCGCCGGCCCGATCTCCATAATCTGCCCCAAATACATCACCGCCACATAATCCGAGAAAAAGCGCACCACACTCAGATCATGGGCAATAAACACCATCGTCGTCTTAAACTCCTGCTGAATTTCCAGCAGCAAATTCAACAACGCCGCCTGCACCGACACATCCAACGCACTTACCGGCTCATCACACAGCACCAAATCTGGGCGGCTGGCCAGGGCGCGGGCAATGCCCACCCGCTGCTTCTCACCGCCGCTCAACTGGCGCGGCAGCCGATCATAATAATTAGCACCCAAGCGCATCGCCTCCAGCAGCTTAATGACCTCACGCCGAATCTGCTTTTTGGGAACTGTGCCAAAGCGCTCCATCGGCCGACCAATTTGCTGGCCTACCGTATAGGAGGGATTCATGGTCGAGTCTGGGTTTTGAAAAACCATTTGCAGCTCTTGAATGAGCTTTTCGTTACGTTTAGTCAGGTCGTCGGTGATGTCGAAACCTAAAAAGGTGGCTTCGCCATCAGTGCTGTCTTCCAGGCCAATGAGTGTTTTGATGAGTGTGCTTTTGCCGCAGCCAGATTCGCCCACCACACCCAATGTTGACCCTTTGGGTACGGTAAAAGAGGCATTTTCGACGGCTTTCACATAGCGAGGCGCACTCAACCCCAAAACGTCTTTTAAGGAACTGCCCTGAACTTCGTAATATTTCTTCAGGTTGTTGACGATCATGATGGGTTCGGCCGTTTTATCGTGGCTGGTCACAGGTGGCGGCTTAATATCATCAGTAGGCATCCATAGAGCCGGGTTTATCTCTTCGGCAAAATGGCAGCGGACAGATGTGCCGCTGGGCAGAGTGCGCAGCAACGGCCGTTCATCCACACACCGCTGCTGCCGATAATCACAACGCGGCCCAAATATACAGCCCACAGGCCGATTATTCGGCGGCGGCACACGCCCCCGAATCGGATACAACACACTGCTGGCCTTATCCGCGCCCAACTTCGGCACACAGCGAATCAGCCCTTGCGTATAAGGGTGGCTGGGCCGGGCAAACAAGTCCTCCACCGTTGCCCGCTCCACCATCTCCCCCGCATACATCACCCCCACACGGTGGCACACCCGCGCCACCACCCCCAAATTATGCGAGATAAACATGATGGCCGTGTCAAAATGTTTTCTTAATTCAGCGATGAGGTCTAAAACGGCCGCTTCCACCGTCACATCCAACGCCGTCGTCGGCTCATCCATAATCAACAGCGCCGGATTGTTCAGCAAGGCCATGGCAATCACCACCCGCTGCTGCTGCCCACCCGAAATCTGATGCGGATACCGTTTCATCACATTGGCCGCGTCCGGCATGTAAACACGCTCCAACATTTGGATGCACCGCTCCGCGGCCTCCTCCTCCTCCATCCCCCGGTGAACCGTCAGCACCTCCTTCATCTGCTCCCCCAATGTCAGCGACGGATTCAACGCCTGCATCGGGTCCTGATACACCATCGCAATCTGGTCGCCACGCAGTTGGCGCAGCTCCTCACCCGATTTGCCCACCAATTCCTGGCCTTGAAACAAGATACTGCCCCGCTTCACATAGCCATTGGTGCCCAAAAAATTCACAATAGCCCAGGCCATCGTACTCTTGCCACAGCCCGACTCACCGACAATGCCAAACGATTCACCGCGTTTAATCTCAAACGACACATTTTGCACCGCTTCAATCTCACCGCCGCGCACCTTATAGGCAACTGCTACATTCTCCGCTTTCAGAACAGGGGGTTGATTCTTCTCCATAGGTTTTTCCCACGTTAGGTAAGGAGAGTGTTTTGTCTCCATCACTTTGTTGAATAATTACATAACGATGTAATTACTTCTGGTATCTTGTTAGTTCTTCGCGCAAGCCATCAGCAAATAAATTCAGCCCAATAACCAACGACGCAATCGCCACCGACGGCCAAATGACCGACCAGGGTGTAATAAAGATGTTTTTGCGGGCTTCATTGACCATATTGCCCCAATCGGGGTCGGGCGGGGGCAGCCCCAACCCCAAAAAGCCCAGCGTGCCAATGGCAAAAATAGCGTAGCCCACTCGCAGCATGGCATCTACCAAAATAGGGCCGCGTGCATTGGGCAAAATCTCCTTAAACATGATGTACCAGACACTTTCGCCGCGTGTCTCGGCGGCGCGGATGTAGTCGCGTGTTTTCACATCCAGCGTCAGGCTGCGTACCAGCCGGGCCACACCAGGCGCACCCGTAATGGTAATGGCTAAAATCACCACCAGGTCGCCCTGGCCTAAGGCGGCAATCACGACGAGGTACAGCACAATAACAGGAAAGGCAATGAGCGCATCCAACACCTGCATGATGATCTGATCCCACCAGCCTCCACGATAGCCCGCATTCAGCCCCAAAATGGAGCCAAGCAGCAGGGAGCCAAACACGCCCCACAAGGCCACACCGCCAGGAATAGAAATGCCGCTTTCGCCGGGCAGACGGGTTTTGAGGAGGATGACCTGTGTACCTTGCATGAGGCGTGATAAGGTGTCTCGTCCTAAATGGTCTGTGCCCAGCCAGTTGGTAGCATTTGGCCCCAGGTTTTGGGTGAAGTTGCTGGCGTTGGGTTCGTATGGTGTCCAGAAGAGGGAGATGAAGCCTATGATGATCCAAAAGAGGACGATGCCCAGGCCCACAGTAGCGACACGAGATTCAAAGACGATAGAGATGCTTTTCCACCATTTTTGCCAACGGGTGGGTTGGGCTTCGATGGGGGCGGATGGTTGTGCAACGGCCATATTGTTCTCCTTCGTGAGAGTGTCAGGTGACACTTTTAGGAATAGCGAATGCGGGGATTTAACAGGGTGTATACCATGTCGCCGATGAGGCGGGTGGCGATGGCGATGACGACGGTGAGCATGGCGGCCGCTTCGATAGCGTTGAAGTCGCCAAAAATGGCGGCATCGTAGATGTATTTGCCCAGACCTGGATAGCCGAAGATGACTTCGACGACGACGACACCGCCGACGAGCCAGTTGACGTGAAGCATGATGATGGTGATGGGGGCCATGAGGGCGTTGCGGACGGCGTGTTTGAAGACGACGCGCCGATAGGGCATGCCTTTGATGATGGCGGTGCGGATGTAGGCTGTGCCCATGACTTCGACCATGCTGGCGCGGGTCATGCGGATGATGTAGCCAAGTTCAACGGCCGTTAACGTCAACACCGGCAGCGCCAATAACTTCGGGTCCTCAAAAATGGCATCGGCACTGGTAAAAATAGCCACGGCGGGCAGCACCTTTAGCCAGATGCCGAAAATGAGAATCAAGAAAATGCCGGTTACAAACTCTGGTGTAGCGGTTGCCCCTAAACTGGTGATGGAGATGAACCGATCCAGAAATTTGCCTTCGTTGATGCCCGCCAGAATGCCAAAGAGCAAAGCTAAGGGCATGATGAAGACAAAGGCAACGCCAGCGAGAACGGCCGTATTGCGAATGCGTGGCAGCAGGGTCACTGCTACTGGGCGGCCCGTTTGCAGCGATTCACCCGGATCACCGCGCAGCAGCCCTTTGCGCAGCGGAATGTATTGGCGTGGGCCGTCGCCTTCCTGGCGCAACCCAGCTTTGGTGAGAACCCAAACCGTCTCCCCAGACCCCCGCACCCATTTGACGGCACTGTTATTGTTGTTGACACCCCAAAACACATCGCCATCGTCTGAGGGCTGCCAACCCACTGGAGTTTCTACAGGCAGGGCCGATCCATCCTCCTGACGCTGCAAAGTGATCAACTGGCCTTCTTCCATGCGCCACTGGGTCAGGGTGCCATTGACATCGGCCCACCAGACTTGTTCGTTGGTAGAGGGGTTAACGGCCGTTACCAACTCATAACCCACCAAATCCTCAGCCCGATTATCACTGCCAATTAACCAATCCAGGTAACGCCGTCCCGCCGATGCATCCAACCCCAACTGTGCCCGGTAAGAAGCACGCTGCTCCGGCGTGGCAAAAACACCTAAAATCTTCACCGTAATATCGCCGCTGCCCACTTCCACCAAAAGGAAAAGAGCCGCCGAAACGAGGAACATGGTAATGATTGCAGAAACCAAACTACGTAATAAAAATCGAGCCATAACGCTTCTCCTGGCAAATGATGGGGTAATTGATAATTGAGTAATTGGGTAATTACCCAATTACCCAATTACTAAACTACTTCGCTTTAACTACGCCTGACTTTCGTCAATCCACACTTCATAAAGCAGATCATAGGCGGTGGGATGGCCAACCACATTCTGGAATTTCTTGTGCGTAATATTCCATACGTTCTTCCAGAAGCTGTTGCCGATGGGGCCACGCTCTTGCATGATCGTTTCGATATCCTTCATGATCTCCCGACGAGCCTCAACATCCAGCGTCGCTTCCGCTTCACGCAACTTGGTCTCAAACTCTTCATCGGTCCAACGGGTCTCATTCCAGGCCCCAATCGCTTCCTCAATGTAAGCCAAAGGCAGCACCATCGTGTCTAACGGCCGATGCGTCCAAGACGTAATACCCAAGTCCACCTCAGTCCAGCGATCCCAATACCCATTTGGCTCTGTAATATCCAGCGTAATATCAAAACCACCAGCCAACGCTGTTTCCTTCAAAGTCTGAGCCAATTCCGGCTCATTTTGGTCATTCTTGGTAGCCAGCGTCACCTTCAAAGGTAGTTCCAGACCCATTTCCGCAGCATACTCTTCCAACAGAGCTTTAGCACCTTCTGGATCATATTCAGGAATACCTATATCAGCATAAGCGGGATGCACAGGGGCCACATGAGCATCAATAGACAGATCGCCTTCGCCAAAGTAGGCCAATTGCAGATTCTTGGCCCGATCCTGAACCATCTTCATCGCCGTGCGTACCCGGTTGTCATTCCAGGGTTCCAGGTCTACCCGCATACGCAAGACAAGACATTGGGCGGTGCTGGCCGGATACACAGCCAGAGAGGGCAAGTCTTTCAAAGCCTGGAAGTCACTGGGACGTGGATCGTACAGAGAATCTACCTGGCCCGATTGCAAAGCCGCTACACCCGCATCTTTGTCGGTGGAAACGTAAACGATTTCATCGAGATAAGGCAGCGGGTTGCCATCTTCGCCCATACGCCAATAATCCTCACGGCGTTTGAAAACGGCGCGTTCGCCTTCTGCATACTCTTCCAAAGTAAAGGCACCTGTGCCAATGGGCTGTTGCACAATGTCGCCTTCAAAGCTGCGGTGCAAAATGATGGCGGGGTAATGGAAAAGGTGCTCCGGCACACCAATATTGGGGGTTTGCAGGTGCATGCGAACATGGTAATCGTCTACTTTTTCCACATCCTGCATACCGCTCAGGTAGGAAAGCAGACCGAGCATGGAGGAACCGACGTCGGGGTTAAGCCATTCACCGAAGGTGAACATGACATCATCGGCCGTTAACTCATCACCATTGTTAAACTTAATGCCCTGGCGCAGATACAAATCCCATGTTTTTACATCATCGCTGGCCTCCCAACGATCTAGCAAGTAGGGGCGAGTAATGTTGTCTGTGCCAGTTTCAGTCAGATATTCACCCAATTGGCGCACAATATTGGCCCCTTCTACCCAAGAGAGACGGGCAGGGTGATCTAAAAGCTGCAACTGCATGGACTTGGTGAGCTTGCCACCGCGTTGAATGCCACCTGTGGGCGCTGGGGCTTCAGTTTGTTCAGATTCTGAGCCAGTGGATTCGCTGGCAGCAGTGGTGGCGGCTGGCTCTTGCTCGGTGGTGCCCCCGCCGGAGCTGCAAGCGGCTGCGGCAATAGCCACACCAGCCGACATGCCCAGCAGGGTGGAAATACGCAAAAATTCACGACGATTAATACGCCCTTGTTCTAATTTTGTATAAGCTTCGGGGATGTAGGGATGGATCTTAGCCATCTCCTTCTTTGAAATTCTTTGAGGGTTTTTCATTTTACCTCCTCCTAGGTGGGTGTGTTAGATTTATTTATTGGCTTTGGGGATGATTAACTTTGTGTTACACCATATTCACCTCCTCAATATCTTCTGTTTGCGCGTTATTGCCCAGAGAACGCGAACAACCTGGCAAACAAAGTTACTTTTTGGGTTGTAATTTGCAGAGGATTTTGTTGAACTTTTTTCCTGCAAATCGTGAAAGGGCTAATGTTGAGTAAGACGTTTGCTGTGATTGTGACATTAGCTAAGCGGCATGGCTCTTCATGATAACATGACTTTTTGTTTCATGCCAAAAACTGATATGCTATTGATATATCAGTTTTTTTGATGGATTTTGTGGGGGTAGCTGCATGTTTTTGGCTTGGTAAAAAGCCACTTGGTTATGAATGGTTATGGGTTTTTCGGACGGAAAACGTAGTCGTCCCATTGCTTACTTGCCAGTACAATCACTAATCTATGACGGAAAAACGCAGCCTGTCTTTAATCCTTCTATTGTTTATCCTGCTGGGGGTGGCTTATGCCGTTGTGACGCCGGCTTTTGAGGCATCTGACGAGTTGTGGCACTATCCGATGATTCGCCATTTGGCTGATGGGAATCCGCTGCCGGTGCAGGTTTTTGATCCGGCTTTGGCTGGCCCCTGGAAGCAAGAAGCCAGTCAACCGCCGCTTTATTACTATCTGGGGGCGGCTCTTACTTTTTGGATTGACACGGCCGATATGGAGCAGGTGCGCTGGCTGAATCCGCATGTGGATAATGGGGTGATAACGGCCGATGGCAATATCAATCTTGCCATTCACGATCCGGCTTTTAACCAGTGGCAGGGCACGCTGCTGGCGGTGCATATTGTGCGCATCTTTTCGGTGCTGCTGGGTGTGGGTACGGTTTATCTGACGTATCGTCTAGCTAAATTGACTGTGCCGGAGCGACCGGATATTGCTTTGGGGGCGGCGGCGATGAATGGGTTTACGCCTATGTTTTTGTTTATTAGTGGGGCGGTGAATAATGATAATTTGGCGGTGCTGTTGGCTTCGTGGGCGTTGGTGGTGATGGTGATGTGGGTGGTGAAACGGCCGTTTGCCCACCATAAAACCGCTCTTTTTCTCGGCAGCATCATTGGCCTGGGCATTCTCACCAAAGAAGGCACCTTTGGCCTGCTGCCGCTGGCCTTCGGCACCATTTTCATCGCCCTGTTTAGTGAACAATATTCAGTGAAAAGTGAACAGTCCTCAGTCACCAGTCTCCAATCTCTCATCTCCATTCTTCTTCGCACCATCGCCTATTTTGCCATTCTCCTCGTCCCCGTTTTGCTCATCGCTGGCTGGTGGTATTATCGCAACATTCAATTGTATGGCGATTGGCTGGGTTGGAATGCCTTCATTGCTGTGTTGGGGCAGCGTGCTCATCCCGCGTCTGTGGCCCAACTTTGGGATGAGCGTTGGGGTTTTTTGCTTTCCTATTGGGGTTTGTTTGGCGGCGTGAATGTACCCATGTGGACGTGGATTTACCGGCTGTTGAATGGGGTGTTGGTGGTGGGGGTGGTGGGGTTTGTGGTTTTTGGGATAAAAGAGACTAGGGACTGGAGACTAGAGACTGAGTTAGCAACGCGGCGTAGTCTCCAGTCTCTAGTCTCTAATCTCCTTCTTCTTGTTCGCCGCTATTTTGGCCTCGTCGTTTGCCTGCTTTTTTCCTTCGCCGTCATCTTTGGGCTGGTGCAGTGGGCGCGGACGACGTGGTCGTCGCAGGGGCGGCTGGTGTTTACGGCGATTTCGGCGTTGAATGTGCTGTTGGCGATAGGTTTGGCTGGCTGGCTGCCGCAAAAGGTGGGGCGATGGGTGTTAACGGCCGTCTCCACCTTCCTCTTCCTCGTGGCCGCCGCTGCCCCCTTCCTCTGGATTCGTCCCGCTTACCAGCCTCAACAGTTCACATCTCCCTGGCTTGTGCAAAATGAGGTCGCTATCAATTTTGACGACAAAATTAGGCTGGTTGGTTATGAGGTGGGGCAAACGGCCGTTGCCCAGAATGACCCCACACGCCAACCCGGCGATACCATAGACCTGATGCTGGAATGGGAAATGCTGCAGCCGATGGCGCGTAATTGGAGCGTCTTCGTCCATGTGAATGACCCGGTACTGGGACGGCCGATCGCCCAACGAGATATGTATCTGGATCAAGGGTTGCGTCCCACTTCTTTGCTGCAAGCTGGTGAGCGAGTGTTTAACTATTACCAGTTAAGATTGCCGGAAACGGCCGTTGCCCCTGCCGACCTTGAACTAACCATTGGTCTTTACGACTATTACACCTTCGAGCGATTGCCCCTTGTAGATGGGGGTGATGCGGCCACCATTGCCCATTTGCAACTAGAACCCGTTCCTGGTGATTATCCCAATCCCGTTCAGGTCAACTTTGAGGATGAGTTGGAACTGGTTGGTTTTGAGGTGACACCACGCCATGCTCGCCCTGGTGAGCAGGTAAATTTGACGTTGTATTGGCAGGCCAAACGGCCGCTTACCACCAATTACACCTTCTTTGCCCAGATTGTAGATTTGGAAACCACCACCCGTTACGCTGCCCAAGATTTGCCACAAACAACCAGCAGTTGGCTGTCTGAAGAAGTGCAAACTGTGGAGATGGTTTTGACCATTGCCCCCAACACACCGCCCGATGTATATCCTCTGATTTTGGGTGCATATACCCAAAATGAAGGGAGATTGCAGATGATGACGGCAGACGGCCGTCTCACCGACGACTTCCTCATTCTCACCCCCATTCGTGTGGATGAATGATGGAACGAATCAAAAAGATCAACGAAGGGCTGCGTAAACGTTTTCCGCATGGCGAAAACCCTTTCCAAATAGTCACACGTCTGGCCGAAGAGTGTGGCGAA
Source organism: Ardenticatenaceae bacterium (assembly GCA_020634415.1). The sequence continues at coordinate 34,784 of JACKBT010000026.1, read as the reverse complement.
CTCGCCGCGCAGGTCAATCACTTTGAAGGTAGTGGCATCAAACGCCAAAAGCATGGTGAACCAGATCGACACAAACTCGCCAAAGAAGTGCAAGACGTGTTAAGATGCGCCTTGCAGATAGCTGCCTACTATGGCATTGAGGCAGAATTGGAAGCGACTATCCACAACTCTTATGAAAAAATGAAGGCAGAGGGGCTGATTGGAGACTAGGCCGCTTTGCTAATGGAGATTGGAGATTGGAGAGGACAGACCCACATTACCCTATAAATCCAACCCGCTCACCGCTGGCTTTGGGGGTGATGGTGGGATTAACGGCCGTTATCAGTGGCATCCTCCTCGCCTTTGGTGGGCCATTGGTGGGAGCGGCTGTGCTTGTGGCCGGTCTAGCCGCCATCATCGTCCTGCGCGATATCGAGGTCGGCTTTTGGGGCGTGATTGCGGTTGTTTGCCTGCTGCCCTTTGCCACCTTGCCCATTGACATCGGCATCACCCCCACCTTTTTGGATGTGGCCCTGGGCGCGGTGGTCGGCATTTGGGCCTTAAGCATCGTCACCGGTCAAAAACGCACCATCATCACGGCTCCCATTACCATTCCCCTCGTCCTCTTCATCATTATCGCCATCTTTGCTTTCATCTTTGGCCTCAGCAATGGCCCCTTCACCCCAACTTTAGCCCGCAAGTTCGCCGAACTAATCCTCAGCATCGGCTTTGTGCTCGTTATTGTAGATTACTGCTCCGACTGGCAGCGTTTAGAGCGATTGGTAAAAGTGATCCTATTGGCCGGCGCGGCCGCTTCAGCCATCGCCATTTTCTTCTGGCTTCTGCCTGATGATATAGCCAATGATCTTCTGAATATTTTGGTGCGATTGGGCTATCCTGGCGGGCAGGTCATCCGCTACATTGAAGAAAACCCAGAACTCTCGGAACGGGCCATTGGCACATCGGTTGACCCTAATGTTCTCGGTGGCCTTTTGCTGATGATTGGGGCGTTGGCTGGGCCGCAAATTGTGTCGAAGAAGCCGCTTTTTTCGCGTTGGTTAACGGCCGTTATCGTGGGTCTTATCTTCATCGCCCTCATTCTCACCTTTTCACGAGGAGCCATGTTGGGGCTGGCTGCGGGGCTGCTGTTTGTAGCCATCATGCGCTATCGGCGGCTCATCCCCTATATGGTGGGCGTAGGCTTGCTGATGTTGGTGCTGCCAGTGACGCAGGGGTATATCGGCCGTTTTGCTGAGGGCTTTTTGGGGCAAGATTTAGCCACCCAAATGCGGTTTGGGGAATATAAGGATGCGCTGACGCTGATCGGCCGTTATCCCATCTTCGGTGTCGGTTTTGCCGGCACACCCGACATAGACATCTACTTAGGTGTCGCCAACGTCTATTTCACCATCGCCCAAAACATGGGTTTAGTGGGTCTATTCTTTTTCCTTCTGATCATTGGTACGGTATTCGGCTATGCTTTTGCCAACCGACACTGGTTTAAGCAGCATTTTCATGCGGATGCTGTATGGTTAGGTTTACATGCAGCCCTAGTCGGCGCACTTACATCCGGCATCTTTGATCACTATCTATTTAACCTGGAATTCCATCATGCCGTGACAGCATTTTGGCTTTTCATTGGGTTAGCTGTTGCTGCCACTCGCTTATCTACCGTACAAACAGCAAGTTAAATGGCCACAAGTGCGCCAACAGCCAATGGTTATGAATAGAAACCAGGCTATCTTTGTAGTACTATTTTCATATTAGGGGGAGATGGTTATACTTTACATCATTATGTATACCCCCTTCAAAAAAAAGGGCGACTTTGTTATAATGGGGGCATATTTAGGCAAACTGCCTAGGAGGCACAAATGAGAAAAATAATAATTGCCGTGCTATTTCTTCTTTTACTGTTAGCAGCATGTTCAGATGATGGCCCATCAGCATTACCTGGATTCAATGATGATGGTAATGGTGAAAACGATTCAGCGGTTGCTTCTGAAAATGTTCCCCGTGCGGAAGCACCTACCCCAACAATGCTTCCTCCCACATTTACGCCCGCTCCAATGGACCATGAAGGCCATCTTTACTTAGTAGGCAATTACAGTGGCACACGGATCATCCACATTGTTCAACCCGGTGATACATTAGCCAAATTATGTGATAGATATGGTGTTCCGATTTCGGACCTGGCTCGCATTAACAACATCCGTAATATTAATCACATTGAGGTAGGTGATTCATTGATCATTCCCTTGCCTCGTGAAGACAGCTAAAAACATTAGCAAAATGGAAAATAAAAAGCCCACAGAAATGTGGGCTTTTTTATTTGCTAGGAAAGCCATCTGCCTCAGGCAGGAGATGCTACTTGTTCAATTTCTTGCTCATTTTCGGGGTGAGTCAGGACTATTTCATCGGTTTCTGGGTCTACATCTACCAAAATAACCGGATTGTCTTTGAACTTGCCACTCAAAACGGCATCTGACAGTTTGTCTTCCACACTTGTTTGCACCAGGCGGCGTAACGGCCGTGCGCCAAACTCAGCATCATACCCATGTTTCGCCAGCCAATCACGCGCCACATCTGTGGCCTCAAGTGTAAGCTCGTGCTCCACCAACCGCTCATTCACTTCACCCAAAATAATATCTACGATTTGGCGAATATTAGATTGGGAAAGCTGCTTAAACACGATGATGCTGTCCACACGATTGATGAATTCAGGTCGGAATTGACGCTTTAGCTGATCCATCAATGTCTTGCGCATTTCCGCATAGGCTTCTTTCTCTTCCAAAGCCTCATCGCGTTGGAATGCAAAACCCAAATTCGGGCCACGCTTAATGGTTTCTGCACCTACATTCGAGGTCATGATGATAATGGCATTGCGGAAGTTCACTTTCTGCCCTTTCGCGTCAGATAAATGACCTTCTTCCATTATTTGCAAGAGAATGTTAAATGCTTCTGGGTGTGCCTTTTCGATCTCGTCAAAAACGACGATGGAGTAAGGACGGCGACGAACGGCTTCCGTAAGTTGTCCGGCATCTTCGTAGCCAATGTAGCCAGGAGGCGAACCTACTAACCGGGCAATGCTGTGCCGTTCCATAAACTCGGACATGTCGAGCTGCACCAGGGCATCTTCGCTCCCAAAGAGGAAGGTGGCCAGAGATTTTGTTAACTCGGTTTTGCCAACACCAGTGGGGCCAAGGAAGATGAAAGAGCCAATCGGCCGTTTGGGGTCTTTCAGTCCCGCCCGCGCCCGTCGCACAGCTTTGGAGATAGCTTCAATGGCTTCTCTTTGGCCGACGATGGACTTTTGTAGTTCTTCTTCCATACGCAGCAGACGTGCCGATTCTTCTTCCGTGAATTGATACACGGGAATACCTGTCCACATTGCCAGCACCTCAGCAATATCTTCGGCCGTGACACTAATGCTGTTTTCGCCGCTGCTACCCGCTCGCAGTTGATCTAACTGACGCTGTAACTCTTCTTCCTGTCCACGGAGGCGGTTAGCTTCTTCATAACGGCCGTCTTCCACCGCTAAATTCCGTTCTTCCCGCAACTCACGCAGCTCTTCATACGTCTCACGCACATCTGCTGGCTGTGGTGCACGATACATCCGTACCCGTGAAGCACTCTCGTCAATCAAGTCAATGGCTTTATCCGGCAAGAACCTTTCTGTCACATAGCGCGTAGAAAGCTGAACGGCCGCTTCAATCGCCTCATCCGTAATAAACAAATTGTGATGCTTCTCGTAAGGCTCCTTAATGCCCCGCAAAATTTCCACAGCCTCCTCAGGTGTGGGTTCATCCACGTGAATGGGTTGGAAACGCCGCTCCAAAGCCGCATCACTCTCAATATACTTGCGATACTCCTCCATCGTGGTTGCGCCAATACATTGCAACTCACCACGTGCCAACGATGGTTTCAAAATGTTGGCGGCATCAACCGAACTACCGGCCGAACCAGCCCCCACCAGCATATGAACCTCATCAATAAATAGAATAGATTCACTGGATTTCAACTCATCAATAACCCGCTTGAGCCGCTCTTCAAACTGACCACGATACATTGTGCCAGCTACAAGACTACCAACATCTAGTTGAAGCACACGCTTGCTTTGCAAAACTTCGGGCACCTGCCCATCTACAATGCGTTGCGCCAAACCTTCAATAATGGCCGTTTTACCAACACCTGGTTCACCAATAAGCGCCGGGTTGTTTTTCGTGCGCCGCGCCAATATTTGGATAACCCGCTCAATCTCCATCTGACGGCCGATCACCGGGTCTAACTTGTTGTCTTCAGCCAGAGCCGTCAAATCAGTTGCCAACTGATCCACCATTGGTGTTTTGCTCTTTTCCTTCTTATTACGTGTGCGGCGGCTGCTAGACACACTCTCTGTGGCCGCGACCGGGCTTTCTTTAAGCATCCGTCGTGTCTGACGGCGAATTTGTTCGGGACTGATGCCAAACTTACGCAAGACATCAATAGCCAACCCTTCATTTTGCCGAGCCAGCCCTAAAAGCAAATGCTCCGTGCTAATATAATGCTGGCCCATACGTCGGGCTTCTTCAACAGCCAACTCCAAGACACGTTTCGTACTTGGAGAAAGCTCAGTTTTGGTAAAAGGCGTGCGCGTCCCAGGTCCGCCAGAAAGACGTTCCACCATAGCCTGTACACGTGCGGCATCTAAACCTAACTCACGTAATACACGCCCCGCTACTCCCCCTTCTTCCCGCAAAAGCCCGATGAGAACATGCTCACTACCAATATAACTATGGTTTAACCGTTCTGCTTCTTCTTGTGCCAGGCTCAAAACACGCCGGGCACGTTGTGTAAATCGTTCCCAATTCTTGGAGTTCACTGTGGTTCACCTCGGTTCAAAAAAGGCCCAAAGTTATCCCTGCCGAGGAATACTGACTCCCCTTAACCTTGATGACCTCATAAAATAAATACTAATACTCCTCGTCATTTTCATCTGCATGGATACCAGCCATTACCAAATCCATGTTCATATATTCGGCCGATGCAACCTGTTTCAAACTAAGACCAAGCTGGCGTTGATCAGCATCAATGCGAATAATCCGAACGGTAAGCTGATCTTGGGGCTTTACTACCTCTCGTGCATGGCTGATATGATTGTCTGATAATTCTGAGATATGGATTAATCCTTCCAACTCATATTCATCATGCAAACGGGCGAAAGCACCAAATTTTGTCAACTTCGTAACCGTCACATCTACTAATTGTCCAATCTGATACGTGTCATTGATTCTCGTCCAGGGATCGGCCTCTAACTGTTTCATGCTAAGGGCAATACGCTGTTTGTCTTGGTCAACACTTAAAACAGCCACCTTCACCTCATCCCCGGCTTGCACTTTTTCCGATGGTTTGGTGATACGCTGCCAACTAATTTCTGACAAATGAACGAGACCCTCAATACCGCCAATATCTACAAATGCCCCATAGTCGGTAACATTCACAATCGTGCCATCAAAAATGTCGCCTTCTTGCACATTGTCAAAGAACTTGTTTCGCTTGGCCTCCCGGATTTCCTCATCAGCGGCACGCTCAGAGAAGATGAGACGATTGCGTGGCCGGTCAACTTCAATGATCTTAGCCATCATAATAGAACCAACACGTTTTTGACATGCCCGTTGTAAATCGCGTGGATCGTTGTAACGGGGTGTATCGCCACTTTGTTGAGACATGGGTACGAAGCCACGTAACGAACCAAATTGGACAATGAAACCACCTTTATTAAACCCAACAACTTCCACTTCTTGCGTGTTTTGGGTTTCTAAGGCTTTCTTGGCCGCATCCCAATCTATTTCCTCAGCAGCTCGTTGGTAAGACAAAATGATATTGCCATCATGATCTTCCGGATTGACGACATAGACAGAAATTTTATTACCAACGACTAGATTGCTCTCTATGGTGGCTGCGTCTAAGGCTTCAACCTCTTGGCTAGGGATGATGCCTTCCGACTTGGCCCCAATATCAACCAAGAACTCATTATGACGGCGATCAACAATTGTTCCTTCGCGGATTTCTCCTGCGGAAGGAACATCTAAGGCAAATTCTTCGGCTAACCAGGCTTCCATGGGATGTGTTGTGTTAACATCTGATCCCATGTTTGTTGCATTGTTTGTCAAATTTCTTCTCCCTTACATTTTCGGCGGTAGCGGGCCGGAGTTTTTCTTGTGATTATACTGAGTTTGAATGTATTGGCAATAGAACTATGCTCGTGTTCAAACAGGCTTAATGTAGTGTGAGCCTCTCCTTTAGGGTATTATCGTTCCAGTGGAAAGACCAACTTTATGGAGTCAATTTGAGCGTAAGCCCTGGCTTGTGAGCCTGGTGATTTTTGTGTTGGCTTTGCTGCCTCGTCTGACGGCTATCGGCCGTTTTATCACCCCCGACGAACTGATATGGGTTTACCGCTCAGTGCAGTTTCAGGAAGCTTTATTGCAGGGGAAGTGGGTGGATACGTTGACGACGGGACACCCCGGCGTAACCACGATGTGGTTGGGGGCAGCGGGCATTCGGGCGCAGTTGTGGCTACGGCCGTTTTCCCACGCCACCTACCAATGGATAACCCAACTCGCCTACTACAACCCAGACAATATCGCCGCTTACGGCCAGTTGGCCCACTTTCTGACGGCCGCCCGTTTAGCCGTGATCCTTGTCAATAGTGCGGGCCTTGTGGCTGTTTACGGGCTGGCGCACAGGTCATTCGGCCGTTTGGCCGCCCTGCTCATCACCACTTTCCTCGCCTTCGATCCCTTCGTCGTTGGTCTGTCGGGGCTGCTGCATGTAGATGCTCTCATGACGACGTTTACCACATTGTCTCTACTGGCCTTAGCCTTATGGGCGCAGACCAACGGCCGTTCCTACCTCCTCCTCTGCGCCCTCACCACCGCCCTCGCCATCCTCACCAAATCACCCGCCTTGCTCCTCCTTCCTCTCACCGCCCTCATCTTCCTGTTCAAGGCAATCAGCCCCCAGTTCTCCTCTGCTCCTCCCAATTCCTCCACTCAGATGAACTCAGAGAAAATCAGGGGGACTTTTGCCCTTCTCCGCGATGGCTTTTTATGGTTTGTTGTATGTCTTGTAGTTCTTGTGTTTCTTTTTCCCGCGCTTTGGGTTGGCCCGGCAACGGCCGTTCAACTCATCACCAGCAACGCCAACCGCCACATCGAAACCGCCCTGCGCCCCACCTTCTTTCTCGGCCAGATGGCTTACGAACATGGCCCGCTCTTCTACCCCATCGCCATTCTCTTCCGACTGGGGCCATTGGTCTTCGCAGGGCTAATCTTGGCGGCGGTCAGACTTTTACGGCCCCCCAAGCCCCAATGGTCTCTCGCCACTCTCATCTTCATCCTTTGGCCCTTCCTTTATACAATCGCCATCACCTTCGCCGAAAAAAAGTTCGACCGTTACGCTCTGCCAGCTATGCCTGCCCTCATCATCCTGGCGGCAATGGGCTGGGCCTGGCTGCGTCCCCAGCGCTCCCCAACGCTGCTATTAGGACTCATCGCCATCCAAAGCATTTACCTGATAACCACACTGCCCTATCCTCTTGCCAGCTACAATCCACTGGTCGGGGGCAGCTTTATCGCCCAACGGGTGCTGCCTATTGGCTGGGGTGAGGCGATTAGCGCGGCGGGGCAGTGGCTTTCGGATCAACCAGGCACAGCACAGCAAACGGCCGTCTCCTCCCTCCCCCCCGCCCTCGCCCCCTTCTTCTCCGGCCAAACCCTCCCACTTGATGAGGCGGTCCAGGCCGACTACCGCATCCTCACCGCCAGCAGCCTGCAAACCGACCCCGCCGCCCTCACCAATGCCCAGCAAGAAGGCCAACTCCTGCACACCATCCACTTCAACGGCCTCGATCAAGCCTGGATATTCACCCAACCCTCCGCACCTCGTCCCTCGCCTCTCCCCCCTCTACCCTCCCCCTACAGCTTCGACAACCGCGTCCAACTCCTCGCCGCCGCTGCCGACTTTACCCAAGAGGCTGTGCAAGTTCACTTAAAATGGCGATTGGTACAGAACGGCCGTTACACCCTCACCCTCACCCTGCGCGACCAAAACGGCAATCAATGGAGCCAGCGCAGTGCCCCCCTCCTCAACGAAACCGACTTCTACCCCGAACACTGGTCGGCAGACGAAACACCCCAAATTCGCTACACCCTGGCCCCACCACCCGCCATCCCCCCCGGCCGTTACCAGGTCGAACTCTCCCTCTTTGATGCGGCCAACGCCCAACTGCCCCTGCTAACGGCCGATAACATCTTCACCGGTGTCATCTACAAGTTACCCGACATCACCATCCCCCCACCCAGCAACCTCGCCGCCGTCACCGCCCTCGATCTAGGCACAGTGGTCAATCAAGCCTGGCTCAACCACAGCCTCATCCTGTGGGGCTACCAGCCCTTGCCCCCCAGTCTCCTCTCCGGCAGCCACGCCACCCTCGATCTCATCTGGCAAGCCGTCGCCCCCCTGCCCGCTGACGTGCAAATCCGCCTCCAACTCGGTGATGTTGTCAGCGAACTGCCCCTCAGCCGTTATCCCTCTGGCGATTGGCGCGTGGGCCAACCCATTCACGAAAAGTACGAACTGCTCATTCCCCCCAACATGCCCGCTGGTGATTACACGCTCACTATTCAGCCGCTTTTGGCAAATGGTCAATTGGTAGATACGGCCGTTTCCCTCACCACCCTCCACATCATCGCCACTGACCGCCTCTTCCAACTTCCCGCCACCATCGCCACCCCACTTGATGTCCAATTCGGCTCCGAAATACATTTGCGCGGCTACGACGGCCCCACCCTGAACGACAACACTCTGCACCTCACCCTCTACTGGCAAACCGACCAGCCGCCCGCTGACCTCTACACCGTCTTCGTCCACATCCTCGCCGCCGACGGCCGTACCATCACCCAGGCCGACCATTGGCCCGGCGACCGCCCCACCGACAGCCTCGCCGCCCACGAAGTCATCGCCGACAGCTACGCCATTCCCTTGCCACCCAATGCCGAACCAGTTCAACTCGCCATTGGCCTCTACACCGCCTCCAACGGCCGTCGCCTCCCCCTCAACGACTCCACCAGCACACCCTACCCCGACAACCGCCTCCTCATCCCCCTCACCCCATGAGAAAACCCTCTGCCCTCTCCCCTCTCTCCTCTCTCCTCCCCCTCCTCCTCCTGGCCTTCGCCCTGCGCCTCTTCCGCCTGGATGCCCAAAGCCTCTGGTGGGACGAAGGCATCAGTCTCCATCTGGCAACCTCCTCCATCCGCGACATCATCGCCGACCGCGCCGCCAACATCCACCCACCGCTCTACTTTTTCGCTCTCAAAGGCTGGCTGCAGCTAGTTGGCGTATCGCCTTTCACCGCCCGTTATCTTTCCCTCTTAGCCAGTTGGTTGCAGGTAGCGGCCGTTTACGCCCTCACCCGCCACTGGTTCAATAAAAAAATCGCCCTCATCGCCGCCCTCCTCATCACCCTCTCCCCCCTCTCCATCATCTACGCCCAAGAAACCCGCGTCTACGCTCTCCTTCCCCTCTTCTACATCCTGCTTTTGCTCCTCATCTCCCATCTCCTCCGCTCCTCTGCTCCCCCGCTCCCCCGCTCCCTCCTCCTCCTCGGCCTCCTCGAATGGATCGGCTTCCACCTGCACTACATCACCGCCTTCGCCCTGGCTTACGCCGCCATTTGGACAATCATCGTCCTCTACCAGCAAAAACGCTGGGTAGATTTGCGTCGCTGGCTGGCGGTGCAGGTGGCGGTGGGTCTGGCCTCGCTGCCCTGGTTGTGGCTGGTGTGGCTGAACCGAACGGCCGTTACCACCGAAGCCAACGCCGGCACCTACCTCACCCAACCCACCCCCATCCCCTACCTCATCGCCCAAGTCTGGACCTTTCACCTCACCGGCCTCCCCGGCTCCCTCTCCCGCCCCATCATTCAAATCCTCGCCATCCTCATCGCCCTCTCCCTTTCCCTCCTCCTGCTCTTACATTTCCACCGCCCCTCGCCCCTCGTCCCTCGCCCCTCTGCCCCCCCGCCCCTCCTCCCCTGGCTCCTCCCCCTTACCGCCGCCTTCCTCGCCTGGAGCATCCGCTCCTTCGCCCATCCGCGCTACGTCACCATCTTTGCCGTCATGCTTATTCCCCTCATGGCAGGGTTGATTGGAGACTGGAGACTAAAGACTAGAGACTGGCGCTCTAGTCTCCAGTCCCTAGTCTCCAGTCTCCTTTTTCTTCCCCTACTCATTCTCAGTCTCTACTCCCTCTACCTCTACTACTTCGACCCCAACGTCGCCAAAGACGATATGCGCGGTGTGGCGCAATATTTGGAGGTGGAAGCCAACGAGCATGACTTAATTCTCGTGCCCGATACCGATTGGTCATTACCCTTTGAATATCACGGCGTGGCCACCATCGCCATGCCCGCCACCAGCAATCGTGCCGCGATGTGGCCACATTTGCAGCAGCTTACACAAGGCAAACAGCGCGTCTTTTTAGTCGAGTATGAGCGGGGCAGTGTGGATTGGCAGCATGTTGTCCCCTATGCGTTGGAGGAAGTGGGCAATCTGACGGGGCAGCCGGAATTCGGCAACTTGTATGTGTCCATCTACCATATAGATGAGGCCATCACCGCACCGCAAATGACACCGCAGATGGCGCGATTTGGCAGCTTGCACTTAACGGCCGTCTCCACACCCCCCACACCACCCCCCGCCAACAACGCCATCACCCTGGCCTTGCAGTGGCAGCCCACCCAACCCCTGTCCGACCGCTACCACATCACCCTGCGCCTGCTCGATGCCGATGGCTGGCAGTTGGCCCAACTCGACAACGTTCTCATAGACGAAATCGGCCGTCCCACCGAACTCTGGCCGATGAGCCAACCCATCACCACCTACCACACCCTGCCCCTGCCGTTGGGCACTCCCCCGCTCACCTACGATCTGGCCCTGACAGTTTATGCCACCGACGAAGCGGGGGAGATACGGCCGTTAGAAATCCTCGACACACAAGGCGCACCCCAGGGGCAGCGCTGGCCTTTGCCGCCCATCACCCTCGCCGCCCCACAAGGCCCCTCGAACCCCTACCAACAGGTCAGCCCTGTCACCCAACTGCGCTCCCAAATAGAAATGGGGGATGGTCTCGTCTTATGGGGAGCCGATGTCAACCGCACTGAAGTGGGCGCAGGGCAGCCTCTGTACGTCCAATTGCAGTGGCAGGCCACACGGCCGTTATCCGACCTCCGCCCCGCCCTGCAACTGGTGCAAAACGGCCGTATCCTCACCGCCAACAACGACATCCCCTCTCTTGGCCGTTACCCCACCAACAACTGGCCGCCCATTTACATGGTCGTCGAACACCGCCAGCTTACCGTGCCGGCAGCGGCCGTTGGCCCCGCCCAACTCATCCTCAGCCTCCACAACAGCCAATACACCCTCGCCGACATTGAAATCACCGCCGCAACGCATCTCTTCGAGCCGCCCCTCATCACCCACCCCCTCAACGTTCAATTTGGCGATGTCGCCCGCCTCGTCGGCTACGATCTGCCCCAAACCAGCCTCAGCAGCAGCGAACCCGTTCCCCTTACCCTCTACTGGCAGTCGCTCACCACCGGCAGTCTGGTAGATTACGTCGTCTTTACCCACATTTTGGCGGACGATGGACACCTCATCGGCCAACACGACAGCCCACCCGATAACGGCCGTCGTCCCTCTACCACCTGGGTCACAGACGAATACATCACCGACCCCCACAGCCTCACCTTCCGCGAAAGTTATACGGGCAACGGCCGTATCGAAATCGGCCTCTACGATCCTCTCACTGGAACCCGCCTGCAAACGGCCGCTGGGGCAGACTTTTTCTACCTGCCCCTCACTTTAGAGATAAAATAATGGGTATATTGGTGTAATGGTATAGTGGTATATTTTCGACTTCACTACACCCATACACAAATACACAAATACACCCATAATCCCTTTCAAGGAGAACCCCATGAACCCCCTACCCACCTTCCAAGATGTCCTACGCGCCAAACTGGTTGTAGACCGCTACATCCAGCCCACGCCCTTACACAACTACCCCGCCCTCGACCAGGTCGTGGGCACGGCCGTTTACGTCAAACACGAAAACTACAACCCCATCGGTGCCTTCAAACTGCGCGGCGGCCTCAACCTCATCTCCCAACTGAGCCAGGCCGAACGTGAAGCCGGTGTCGTCACCGCCTCCACCGGCAATCACGGCCAATCCATCGCCTACGCCGCCCGGCTCTTTGGCGTTCAGGCCCACATCTTCGCTCCCGAAGGGGCCAACCCCGTCAAAGTCGCCGCCATGAAAAGCCTGGGAGCCAACGTCATCCTACGCGGCGTAGATTTTGACGAAGCCCGCCAGCACTGCGAGCAGATGGCAGCCGAAAAAGGAATGCGCTACATCTCCTCCGGCGACGAGCCGCTGCTAATCGCTGGCGTGGCTACCCACACCCTGGAAATCCTGGAAGCGCAGCCCGATATTGAGGTCATCATTGTGCCTGTGGGTGGTGGCAGCGGGGCTTCTGGCGCGTCACTGGTGGCTAAAGCCATCAATCCGGCTATTGAGGTAATCGGCGTACAGGCCGAAAAAGCGCAGTCAGCTTATCTCACCTGGAAGAATCGCCAGGCTACCGAAAGCCCCATTGGTACGATTGCTGAAGGGCTGCAAACGCGCTCCCCGTTCATGATGCCGCAGCAAATTATGTGGCAGAATATGGATGATTTTGTGCTGGTGAGTGATGAGGATCTGTTAACGGCCGTTCGCATCCTCCTCGAAAAAGCGAAAACCCTCACCGAACTGGCCGGTGCCGCCCCCCTCGCCGCCGCCCTGCAAATGCCCCAACGCCTGCACGGCAAAAAAGTCGCCCTCATTCTCAGCGGCGGCAACATCTCGCCGGAACAACTACAAATGGTGTTGAGTTAAATTGGAGACTGGAGACTAGAGACTAATAGTCTCCAGCCCCTAGTCTCTCTCTTAATTCCCCTCAATCGCCGCTCTCCCCACCATCTCCAATGCCGTGTCGCCAGCGGGGGGCTGCATGGCTCCCGCTCGCACATCGCGGAAATAGCGTTCCAGCGGCAGGGCGCGGGTGATACTGCTGCCACCGGCAATTTGCAAAGCCATCTCGGTCGTCATATTGGCCGTCTGCGTCACCATCATTTTGGCGGCAGCAATGCGGGGCAAATAGGCGGCGCGTTGTTCATTATCGCCCCCCCATTCGCCAGCTACCTCCAGCAGCAGTGCCCGCGCTGCCTGCAAAGCCACATCCATCTCGCCAATTTGCCGCTGGATTTTGGGCAGGGTGGCGATGGATTTGCCCAGAGCAGTAGGCACTCGTTCCAGGGCGAAGCGAATGGTGCTGTTGCGGGCAGCAACGGCCGTTCCCAAATACACCGCACTCATCATCATCGGGAACCAGACATTGGGCGCACCCCGGCCATTGCTCCCCTCTACCAAGTGGTCATGGGGGAGTAATACATCCTCAAAAAAGACATCATTGCTCTCGCTGGCACGGAAGCTCAGGGCATCGCTCCAGGTATCTTGCCAGCGCACCCCCGGTGTGCCCTGCAGCACCAGCAGCACCCCGGCCTTTTCGCCATTCAACGCCGTTTGCACCAGCATGTGGGTCAGGTGGCGGCCGCCGGTTGACCAGGTTTTGTGGCCGTTTAAGCACCAGCCGTCGGGAGTGGTAACGGCCGTTGTCGCTGGCAGCCCACCGCGAGAAGGACTGCCCATCTGCGGCTCACTGGCAATGCTGTTGAACAAACCGCCCTGCGCCGCCTCCTGGCAAAACTGCGCATAAATCGGCTCCCGCCAGGAGCGCACCTCCCGTTGGTGGCCGAAAATATGCACCTGCATCGCCGCCACCAACGCGGTGGAGGTGCTGCCTTGTGCCAGCTCCATCTGCGCCAGCACACAGTCCCGCAAGGACAATTCCAGGCCACCAAAAGCGCGGGGCACGCTCAGCCCCAAATAACCTGACGCTTTGAGTGCGGCGATGTCTTCATCTGGTAATTTGCCTGCCCGGTCCGCTTCATCGGCCCGCGTAGTAAACTCTTTGGCTAACTGTTTGGCTAAATCAAGGTTCATCATGGCGGCATTGTAACCAGCCTCCCGGCAAAGGCAAACCTTTTTTCCCTCAACCCCTCCGTCTTCCTGCTCCTCGCTTCTTCCCTTTTGCCCACTTGGGCGGTTTGTCATCCGCCATGCGCACGATGCGCGGCATGAATTTGGCTACTATTTCTACTAGATCGGACTGAGCTGCCATGACTTCATCAATATCTTTGTAAGCTTGTGGGGCTTCGTCCAGGCTGCCGCCAAGCAAGGTGATGCTGCGGTTGGTGAGCAGCTTTTCCCACTGTTTGACATCTATCTTGTCGAAGGCTTGTTTACGGCTGAGTTTGCGGCCTGCGCCATGCGAGGCGGAGTTGATGGCGTTGGGGTTGCCCAGACCGCGCACGATGTAGCCGGGATCACCCATTGAGCCGGGGATGACACCGAGAACACCAGCGCCAGCGGGGGTTGCCCCTTTGCGGTGGACGATGACGGGTGTGCCATCGGCCGTTTGTTCTTGCCAGGCGAAGTTGTGGTGGTTCTCGACAACGGCCGTTGCCTCCACCCCCACTGCCGCCAAAACCCGTTCATGAATGACCGCATGATTGGCCGAAGCATAGTCACCTGCCAAATTCATCGCCAGCCAATATTCCGCGCCACTGCCACTGTCTAGATGTAACCAGGCTAACTCCTTGTACCCTTTCTCCAGTTTGGGATGCTGCTGCTGAGCCACTTTCGTGTAATGCTGGGCAATAGTTGCCCCCAAATTCCGTGATCCTGAATGGGAAAGCAGAGCGACATATTTACCTGCCGTCAGCTTGAGATCGGTTGCGTCTTGCTCCAACTCTAACAGGCCCCACTCGACGAAATGGTTGCCGCTGCCCGACGTGCCTAACTGCGCCCAGGCTTTGCTTTTGAGCCGCTGCAAAAGGGGAATCGCGCTCCATTCAGGCTTGTCCATCACAGGATGCTGCGGACGCAGATGGTGTTCCCATTCTGTACCCATGCCGAAGCGGGTCTGATCGAGCAGAGCCGCCTCGAACTTTTTGCGCTTTTGGTCAATGTAGTGGGGGGAGATGGCGCAGATGCTGATTCTCATGCGGCAGGCGATGTCCACGCCAACACCGTAGGGGATGACGGCATTTTCCGCCGCGAGCACACCACCGATGGGTAAACCATAACCAACGTGGGCATCGGGCATAACGGCCGTTTGCACCGCAATGGGCAGCCTTGCCGCCTTTTCCATCTGATCAATCGCCTCTTGATCAATCATAGCCCGCCCCCAACTATAGATGGGAACAGCCTGATCTCGTAAATCATCTATAGGCACAATACGTTGAGCGGTAATCTCTAACCATTCCCGTGCTAATGGTTCCAAAATGCCATCAGTAAGAAATTTGCCAGGGAAAGCACGTACGCTTTCTAACTTCATTAGAACCTCATCGTCAAGAGTGCCAAGTTCCTTAGCAGCATCAAGGGCCAATCCAATAATCTTGCCTTGCGGCCATCCGTTATCTATGAGTTGTTTACCAGCAATCATGAATCATATAGTAAAACTGAAAGTGTAATGCGTAAAGGATATAAATATCTCAGATGCCAGAACACAAGGAAAGTATAAAAAAACAAAATGAGGAAAAATTTGACAAGGGGGAAGGGGGTGGGTATACTACGAAGCTTGTAGGGACAAAAGAGTGAGGATGTAGCAGATTCAGAAAAAGGTATCAGCACATCAGTAAAAAGCAAGAAAGAAAAGACCAGAGACTGAGAAGTCTGGTCTTTTTTGATGCCTACAGGGAAGGCAAGCGACCGGGGAAACTTGGTTGGAACTTGCAGGAAAGAAAGCCTTGACAAAGGTACAAGAAGCGGGTAGGATAGCAAGCTCTTGCAAAGAACCTTAACAGCTAAAGAGTGACAGAAACAAGAAAGCACAAAGCGTGAATTAAAGAAAAAGATACCCCTCAAAAAACGAGGGACAGGAACAAACATGGAGAGTTTGATCCTGGCTCAGGATGAACGCTAGCGGTGTGCCTAATGCATGCAAGTCGAACGGGAAGCTTTGAATTCGTTTGAAGCTGAGAGTGGCGAACGGGTGAGTAACACGTAGGTGACCTGCCCTGGAGAGGGGGACAACCAGTGGAAACGCTGGCTAATACCCCAGATGTTAATAGTGTTAGAAGCTATTGACTAAAGCCCTGGCGCTCCAGGAGGGGCCTGCGGCCCATCAGCTAGTTGGTAGGGTAACGGCCTACCAAGGCATAGACGGGTAGGGGGCGTGAGAGCGTGACCCCCCACACTGGTACTGAGACACGGACCAGATACCTACGGGTAGCAGCAGCAAGGAATATTGCCCAATGGACGGAAGTCTGAGGCAGCAACACCGCGTGGAGGACGAAGGCCTTCGGGTCGTAAACTCCTTTTCTGGGGGATGAGAAAGGACAGTACCCCAGGAAGAAGTCTCGGCTAACTACGTGCCAGCAGCCGCGGTAAAACGTAGGAGGCGAGCGTTATCCGGAATTACTGGGCGTAAAGCGCATGCAGGCGGTTGCTTAAGTCGGACGTGAAAGCTCCTGGCTCAACTAGGAGAGGCCGTTCGAAACTAGGTAACTAGAGGGTGATAGAGGCGAGTGGAATTCCCGGTGTAGTGGTGAAATGCGTAGATATCGGGAGGAACACCAGTGGCGAAGGCGGCTCTCTGGGCCATTCCTGACGCTCAGATGCGAAAGCTAGGGGAGAGAACGGGATTAGAAACCCCGGTATTCCTAGCCGTAAACGATGTCAACTAGGTGTAGGTGGTTATTGACCCCATCTGTGCTGTAGCAAACGCGTTAAGTTGACCGCCTGGGGACTACGGCCGCAAGGCTAAAACTCAAAGGAATTGACGGGGACCCGCACAAGCAGCGGAGCGTGTGGTTTAATTCGAGGCTACGCGAAGAACCTTACCAGGGCTTGACATATAGCTGGTAGTGAATCGAAAGAGGAACGACCCTTCGGGGAGGCTATACAGGTGCTGCATGGCTGTCGTCAGCTCGTGCCGTGAGGTGTTAGGTTAAGTCCTGTAACGAGCGCAACCCTCGTCGTTAGTTACATGTGTCTAACGAGACTGCCGGTGATAAGCCGGAGGAAGGTGGGGATGACGTCAAGTCAGCATGGCCTTTATGTCCTGGGCTACACACACGCTACAATGGCCGGTACAATGGGTAGCCAAACCGCGAGGTGGAGCCAATCCCGTAAAGCCGGTCTCAGTTCGGATTGCAGGCTGCAACTCGCCTGCATGAAGTCGGAGTTGCTAGTAACCGCGCGTCAGCAACAGTGCGGTGAATACGTTCCCGGGTCTTGTACACACCGCCCGTCACGTCATGGAAGTTGGCAACGCCTGAAGTCGGTGGGCTAACCTAACGGAGGCAGCCGCCTAAGGCGGGGTCGGTAACTGGGACGAAGTCGTAACAAGGTAGCTGTAGCGGAAGCTGCGGCTGGATCACCTCCTTTTACGAGAAGACACAATTTTGCGAAGAATTGTGCAGGAATAACGACCAAGTAAGGCTTAAGCAGCTAGAAGCAAGCAAGACTTACATGGAGACGAATTTCAACAGCCAACGCGAGAGCGTTTGGTCTTAACGCTAAGGAAAATCGAGTTTCTGTCACTTTTTAGGTGTTAAGGGAATTAACAAAACGAAAGGCAAGCTGAGGGCCTGTAGCTCAGCCGGTTAGAGCGTTCCTCTGATAAGGGAGAGGTCGTTGGTTCGAGTCCAACCAGGCCCACCTGAAAAGGAATTATGAATCGTGAATTGTGGGAATAACACATAATTCATAATTCATAATTTCTTGAGAGGGGATATAGCTCAATTGGGAGAGCGCCGCCTTTGCACGGCGGAGGTTAGGAGTTCGAGCCTCCTTATCTCCACAGACACGCAGGAACAACAATTGAAGCAGAGCAAGACAAGATAAAAGAGAAAGGCGTACGGTAGGGTTTAGAAAAAAACCTGGCGGTATGCCAGGTTTTTTCTTGTCAATGAATAAGCGATTGACTGTTGGTCTTTTCAAAAAGCAAAAACAATTGCGAGCGAACTTTTTTCTAAGATAAGTTCAAGTAAGAAGATAAAGAGAAGAGAGAGCAAGCAAAAGAGAAAAGAGCAGCAGTCAGCAGCTTATGAAAGCAAGCTGAACGTACATTAACAACTGAATCATAGAAGGGACGCACATCAACGCGAGAATGCCGAATTCTCCGTATCATGAAAGTAAGCTATAAAGGGCGCACGGTGGATGCCTTGGCATCAAATGCCGAAGAAGGACGTGGTACACTGCGAAAAGCCCCGGGGAGCTGTGTGCAAGCGCAATATCCGGGGATATCCGAATGGGGAAACCCCCCAGGGGTCAATGCCCTGGGACGGCTATCTGAACACATAGGATAGACCGAGGGAACGAAGAGAACTGAAACATCTAAGTACCTTCAGGAAAAGAGAATATTCCCTAAGTAGTGGCGAGCGAAAGGGGAAAAGCCCAAACCGATGTCTATAAGGCATCGGGGTTGTAGGACTTGCGATACGAAGTAAGAAAACTATCTAATAGTAGAAGCAACCTGGAAAGGTAGGCCAAAGAGGGTGACAGCCCCGTATACGAAATTAGACAGACTTCAGCAAGGATCCTGAGTACGGCGGGACACGAGCAACCCTGTCGGAAGCTGGGAGGGCCACCTCCCAAGGCTAAATACATTTGATGACCGATAGCGAACAAGTACCGTGAGGGAAAGGTGAAAAGACCCCCGGTAAGGGGAGTGAAATAGAACCTGAAACCGTGCGCTTACAACCGGTCGGAGCACTATGCCGCAAGGCAATGTGTGACGGCGTGCCTTTTGGAGAATGAGCCAGCGAGTTAATCTCAGTGGCCAGGTTAAGTCAGGAACAGACGGAGCCGCAGCGAAAGCGAGTCTGAAAAGGGCGCTATAGTTGCTGGGATTAGACACGAAACCAGGTGAGCTACCCATGTGCAGGCTGAAGCGAGGCTAATCCCTCGTGGAGGGCCGAACACACCAATGTTGCAAAATTGGGTGATGACGTGTGGGTAGGGGTGATATGCCAAACGAACTTGGAGATAGCTTGTTCTCTCCGAAATAGCTTTAGGGCTAGCGTCGTGAGATGAGTGCTGGGGGTAGAGCACTGGATGAGCTAGGGGGCGCAAGCTTACCAACCTCAACCAAACTCCGAATACCAGTACTTTAACACGGCAGTCGGACTATGTGAGATGAGTTTCATAGTCGAAAGGGAAACAACCCAGACCGACGGCTAAGGTCCTTAAATCGGTGCTAAGTGGGAAACGATGTGAGAGTGTTTAGACAGCCAGGAGGTTGGCTTAGAAGCAGCCACCCTTTAAAGAGTGCGTAATAGCTCACTGGTCAAACGCTTTTGCGCGGAAAATGTAACGGGGCTTAAGCATCGTACCGAAGCCACGGATGAGGGTAATTGTGAATAATGAATTGAAAATGGAGACATTAACAATTGACGATTGGCAATTATCTTCGTGGTAGGAGAGCGTTCTGTTAGAGAAACGAGGGTGACCGAAAGGACATCTGTGGCTAACAGAAGTGAGAATGCTGGCATGAGTAGCGAGAAACATGTGAGAACCATGTTCCCCGTAAACCTAAGGTTTCCGACGGAAGGTCAGTCCGCGTCGGGTTAGTCGGGCCTTAGCCGAGGCCGGAAGGCGTAGGTGATGGACATCTGGTTAATATTCCAGAACCACTTAACAGGAGCGATGGGGTAACGCAGTCTGGTAGGTCAGCCTCTTAACGGATTGAGGTGCCAAACGATTAGGACAAAGAAAGGTGTAGGGAAAACCGCACCAGGAGTCTGAGGCGTGATGGCGGAGCCAAAAGAGCCAGAAGTGATTGAGCCAAGCTGCCAAGAAAAACCTCTAAGTAATGATAGTTAAGTGCCCGTACCGCAAACCGACACAGGTAGGTGGGTAGAGAATACCAAGGGGAGCGAGAGAACCTTCGTTAAGGAATTAGGCAAAATACCCCCGTAACTTCGGGAGAAGGGGGGCCTCTGCCGGTAAGTTAAAAGACGAAGCTGGTGGGGGCCGCAGAGAAATGGCTCTTCCAACTGTTTAACAAAAACACAGGTCTCTGCTAAGTCGAAAGACGAAGTATAGGGGCTGACGCCTGCCCAGTGCTGGAAGGTTAAAGGGAGAAGTTAGCGCAAGCGAAGCTTTGAACTGAAGCCCCAGTGAACGGCGGCCGTAACTATAACGGTCCTAAGGTAGCGAAATTCCTTGTCGGGTAAGTTCCGACCCGCACGAATGGCGTAATGAGAGGAGCACTGTCTCAACGAGGGACTCGGCGAACATTGAAGTACGTGTAAAGATGCGCGTTACCCGCAGCAGGACAAAAAGACCCCGTGAAGCTTTACTACAGCTTGGCATTGGGTTAGGGCTTAACTTGTGTAGGATAGCTGGGAGGCTAAGAAGCTGGGACGCCAGTCTCGGTGGAGCCACCGTTGAAATACCACCCTGACTAAGTCTTGGCCCTAACCCGCAACCGTAATCCGGTGTGGGAACAGTGCCTGGTGGGTAGTTTGACTGGGGCGGTCGCCTCCGAAAGAGTAACAGAGGCGCCCAAAGGTTCCCTCAGGCTGAATGGAAACCAGCCGTAGAGTGTAAAGGCATAAGGGAGCTTGACTGCAAGACGTACACGTCGCGCAGGGACGAAAGTCGGGCTTAGTGATCCCACGGTTCCGAGTGGAAGGGCCGTGGCTTACCGGACAAAAGCTACTCCGGGGATAACAGGCTAGTCTTGTCCAAGAGTTCACATCGACGACAAGGCTCGGCACCTCGATGTCGGCTCATCGCATCCTGGGGCTGGATAAGGTCCCAAGGGTTGGGCTGTTCGCCCATTAAAGCGGTACGTGAGCTGGGTTCAGACCGTCGTGAGACAGGTCGGTCTCTATCCGCTGTGGGCGTAAGGGATTTGAGAGGAGCTGCCCCTAGTACGAGAGGACCGGGGTGGACAGACCTCTAGTGTGCCAGTTGTCGTGCCAACGGCATAGCTGGGTAGCTACGTCTGGCAGGGATAACCGCTGAAAGCATCTAAGTGGGAAGCCCGCCTCAAGATAAATTCCCTCATCTTGTTAAGAGAGTAAGACCGCTAGGAGACGACTAGTTAGATAGGCGGCAGGTGTAAGTGCAGCAATGTACTCAGCTAAGCCGTACTAATGGTCGAGGGCTTGATAAGCATGGTACGGAGAATTGGGTGTTCTGGCGTTGAGGAACACCGGACTGGAAATGATTCAGTTGTAATGATATGTAATTAAAAAGAGAGAGACGAGATATTTGGTGATATGAGCGGCGAGGGTACACCCGGTTCCATCCCGAACCCGGCAGTTAAGTTCGCCAGCGCCGATGGTACTGAGGGGGCGACTCTTTGGGAGAGTAGGTCATTGCCAACTATCTCGTCTCTTTTTTTGTTCCCTCCTCCCCTCTCGGACTTTGTTCTCTAATATTTTCCCTGCCTTAGGTTATTTCTTTCATTTTAGTTATTTTCCGGCTTTTGCTGTGTATAATCTTGTTGCAGTCTGGACAAGGTGTTTTGGGTTGTGTAGGCTTTGGCGGAGAGGATTGATGATTGGCGGGGTGGGGAGAAAGTGAGGTGATTTGTGGTTGCTGTGCCAGATGGTTTGGTTGTGGTTTGTAAACGAGATTGTGATACGTGTAAGATGTTGGTGTCGGTTTTTAAGCGGATGATGGAGGGGGAACGGCCGTTTATCATTTACTCTCAAGACGACCCGACGTTTCCAGGGGAGACGGCCGTTTATGACCAGACGCTCGAAACTTCCTTCCACCTCAATATCGAGATTGTACCCACGTTGATTCGGATGGAAAACGGCCGTGAAATGGCCCGCACAGTAGGCTGGAATCGAGAAGAGTGGGAGCGTGTGAGTGGCATGGCGGGTTTGGGAGAAGGGCTGATGCCCAGCAGACCTGGCTGTGGGGCGTTGAATGTAATGCCGGGAACGGCCGAATTGCTACAAATTCGTTATGGCCGCAGCCGCATCACTGCCCGGCAGATAGAAGTGCCACCTTTGAGCGATGATATTGAGACGTGTTATGAGCGGGGCTGGACGGATGGTTTGCCCGTTGTGCCACCTACACCAGAGCGGGTGCTGCAGATGCTGCAAGGTACAAGTCGGGCGGCGGATGAAGTGGTAGGGATCGTGCCACCAAATAATATGGCCTGTACGGTGCAAAAGGTGGCGATTAATGCGGTGATGGCGGGATGCAAGCCCGAGTACATGCCCGTCGTATTAGCAGCGGTAGAGGCGGCCTGTTTGGATGCTTTTTGTATGCATGGATTGCTGGCGACGACTTATTTTTCGGGGCCAGTAGTGATTGTGAATGGGCCAATGGTGCAGCGGATTGGGATGAATGCGGGGGTGAATGCTTTGGGGCAGGGTAATCGGGCGAATGCTACGATTGGACGGGCCTTGCAGTTGGTGATTCGTAATGTGGGGGGCGGCAAGCCGGGTGGAGTAGATCGGGCGATGATGGGGAATCCGGGTAAATATACGTTTTGTTTTGCTGAGCGGGAAATTGATTCACCCTGGGAGTCGTTGGCGGTGGAGCGGGGCTTTGGGGCGGAGGCTTCGACGGTGACGTTGTTTGCGGGAGATGGGGTGCAGGCGATTATGGATCAGCTCTCGCGCACGCCGGAATCTTTGGCGAGGACGTTTGCTGAGTGTTTGCGGGTGGTGTGCCATCCGAAGATTGCTTTGGTGGCGGATGCGATTTTGGCGGTGTCGCCGGAACATGCGCGAGTGTTTGCCCAGGCGGGATGGTCGAAGGCGCGGTTGAAGGAGGAGATTCACCAATTGTTGCAGTTGGATGGTAAGGAGATGGTGCGGGGGGCGCGGGGTATTGCCGAAGGTATGCCAAAACAATATAGAGATGGTGTTGTGTCCAAGTTTAAGCCGGATGGATTGCATATTGTGCATGTGGGGGGTACGGCGGGGCTGTTTTCGGCGGTGATTGGCGGCTGGCCGGCGAGTGGGCCGCAGGGGAGTACGGCCGTTACAGTGGCGATTAGCGATTGATGATTGGATTCTGTCTTTTCAGGTGTAATGTGCCAATCGGCAATCGTAAATGGAGTGAATGATGGAACAGATGCGTGTTTTACTGGACCCAACGGCCGAATTGGAGCCGATACAGCGTGAGCCATTGCCGCGTCCGGCTTCGTTGGTGGGGCTGACGGTTGGCCTATTGGATATTTCCAAGGCGCGGGGGGATGTCTTTTTGGATCGGTTGGAGGCACATTTGCAGGGGCAGGGGATGGTGATACGATGGTATAAGAAGCCGACGTTTGCGCGGGTAGCTCCGGTGGCTTTGCAGCAGCAGATTGCTGCGGAGTGTGATGTGGTGATTGAAGCGTTGGCGGATTGAGGCTCTTGTACGTCGTGCAGTGTGCATGACATCAATAATCTGGATTTGCGGGGAGTGCCGGGCATGTTTGTGGCTTCATCGGAGTTTGTGGCGGCGGCGCAGGCGCAGTCGGAGGCGTTGGGATTTGCGGTGCCAGTGGTTTTTGTGCCGCACCCGATTCAGGATCGGAGTGATGAGGAGATGGGGGTGATTGCTGATGAGGCGGTGGCGGGGATTTTGGGGAAGGTGGTGGGGTAGTGGGGGAGGCTGGAGATTGGAGATTGATCTCCCTAGTCTCCATTCTCCACTCTCCCAGATGGCTAGGTGAAAATGAACGCTTATTTGGCTGCCTGTTGGTTTTGTTACGGGTAATTGTTGGCGGTTTGCCAGTGGGGGCTGGTGGTGGGGGTGGGCATGAGGAAGGTGAGGAGGATGGTGGCGAGGAGGCAGATGATGCCAGCGTAGAGGGGCCAGGTGGGCTGTTGGGCGTAGAGGAGGCCGGCGGTGAAGGGGGAGACGGCGAGGCCGAGGCGCATGGCGATTTCGCGGAAGCTGTAGCCGAGGTTGATTTCTTGGGGGGAGAAGGTGCGGGCAAGACGGCCGTCTATAAAGGGTTGTGTTAGGCGATTGCGGCCGTGTATGAAGTAGCCTGCACCGATGAGCAGGGGCAGTGGTGTGTTGAGCCAGAGTATAAGTGCCAGGAGGATGCCTAATTGAGCTAAAAAGATGGCGATGCGTGGTGGGCCGGGAATGCGACCTAATAGGAGTGAGAGGAGAATGACACCGATGGAGCCGATGGTGCCGAATTGCCCAATTTGGCTGAGGCTGTAGTGGTGAATTTCTTCGAGGTATTGGGGCAGGAGGACTTGGCCGATGTCTATGGCGAAGAAGAGGAGGAAGACGTAGAGGATTTGGCGCATGAACGGCCGATTTTGCCAAAGTTGACGGGGGCTGATTTTGGTGGTGGTGGGGGTGGCTGGCTGGCTTTGGATGCGGCTGACGGCGAGGGTGGAGAGGGCGAACATGAAGGCGGCGCTGAGGTAGAGGGCGCGTAAGCCAAATTGCTCGCCAATCCAGCCGCCGAGGGCGGGGGCGAGGACGCTGCCGATGTAGGCGGCGCTCCAGATGGTGGCGAAGATGGGGCTGGGGTTGTCGTGGCGGCTGTGGGTGGCGATGTAGCCGAGGAAGGCGGGCATGGCGGCGCTGGAGATTTGGTAAACGGCCGTTGCGGGGATGAACCATTGCCAGGTGGGGGTGGCGGCCATGCCGATGGTGGCGAGTACGCCGAGGCTCCAACCGGCGATGATGATGCGTTTGCGGCCGATTTTGTCGGCGTATTGGGCGATGGGAATGTAGAGGAGCAGTCCCAAGAAGCTGCCGACGCTGAGGGTTGTGCCGATTTGGGCGGGGGATGCGCCGAGGGAGGCGACGTAGAGGGGCTGGATGTAGATAAAGAGGGAGGAGCCGAAGCCCCACAGCATGACGCTGAGGAACATGAAGCGCAGGTCGGGGGTGAGGTGACGCATGGCGGGGGATTATAACTATGTATGGCTGTATGTGGTTATAATTGGCAAAACTGGACGAATTGCCGATAACGAGGATGGATTTTGAGGTATTTTTATGGCTGAGATGGAGATGATTGAAGCACCTTTGGCGTTGTATACGGCCGTTGTTTTGCCTGAATGGCTGGATTATAACCAGCATATGACGGAAGGGTTTTATGGTGTTGTTTTTGGCAATGCTTCGGACGCTTTTATTGATTATATGGGGATGGGGGCTGCCTATCGTGAGCGGACGCAGGGGACGATTTATACGGTGGAGGCGCACACGACTTTTTTGCGAGAGGTGAAGGGGGGGTCGCCGCTGCGTTTTACGACGCAATTGCTGGGGTTTGATGCTAAGCGGATGCAGGTGTTTCATCAGATGTTTCAGGCGGATGAGGGGTTTTTGGCGGCGACGTTTGAGACGATGATGCTGCATGTGAATCAGGCGACGATGCGGGTGACGCCGTTTCCGCCGGAGATTTTGGCGAATTTTGAGGCGGTGTATGCGGTGCATGGGAGGGGGGAACGGCCGTTGCAGGTGGGCCGGGCGATTAAGCAGTTATAGTGTTTATAGGCGGTGGTCGGTGTCTCACTGCGCCGCGCGGTCTGGAGACCGGCCAGAATAGATCAGGATGCTTTATTTGCGTCTTGGTTCTGGGTTTGATGGTAGAGGTAATATGACAACAGTTCAGGCGAGTTTTTTGAAGGAGCGCAGCTATGTGGCGGTGGCGCTGACTCATTTTTGTGTGGATGTGCTGAACAGCAGTCGTAATTTGCTGATGGCGCTGCTGGCGATTAATTTGGGTCTGACGAATGCGCAGTTGGGCATTAATTTGCTGCTTTACAATATTGGCAGTTCGCTTTCGCAGCCGGTGTTTGGCTGGCTGGCGGATAGGATTGGCAGCCGTTTGTTGGTGGTGGGGGGGATGGGCTGGATGATTTTGTTTTTTGCGTTGGCGGCGACGCTGCCGGAGTGGCCGGCTTTGATTGCGGTGACGGTGGCGGGGCTTGGCTCGGGGGCGTTTCATCCGACGGGGACGAAGGTGGCGAGTGAGGCGAGTAAGGAGTTTACGGGGCGGGCAACGGCCGTTTTCTTCATGTCGGGGCAGTTGGGGCTGTTTGCGGGGCCGGTGCTGGCGGGTTTTTTGTTGGAAGGATACGGCCGTCCTGGTTATTTGGTGCTGCCGGTGATTGCGCTGACGGCGTTTGTGGGGGGCTGGCAGTGGTTGAGCCATCAACATACCCATAAGGCTGATGCGGCGCGGGCAGCGGTGGCGGCACCGCCGTTTGATCTGTCGGCTAAGTTTTTGCGGGGGGCGGGTTTGCTGTTTTTGATTATTTTGAGTTATAGCAGTGTGGGTATTGCGGCGATGACGTTTGCGCCGAAGTTGTTTACGGAGATGGGGTTTGAGGCCAGTTATGTGGGCTGGCTGGCTGGTTTGTTTATGTTGGGATCGGCCGGCGGTGGGGTGATTGGCGGGGCGTTGGCGGATCGTTTTAGTGGGCGGTGGGTGATTTTTGGCAGTTTGATGGCGGCGATTTTGCCGATTTATTTTTATATTCCGGTGGCGGGGATCGGCCGTTTTCTGCTGTTGTTTGCGGCGGGGTTTGCCAGTGGTATGCCGCACAGTATTTTGGTGCTGCGGGTGCAATCGCTGTTTCCGGGGCGGCGGGCGTTGGCTTCGGGGTTGGCGCTGGGGACGATGTTTTTTAGTGGTTCGGTGGGGAGTTATGTGATGGGGCTGATTGCGGATAATGTGGGTCTGGCGGTGACGTTGCAGGGAACGGCCGTTCTGCCTCTCATCGCTGGTTTGTTGGCCTTATTACTACCAAAACGGGAGCAATCAT
Source organism: Ardenticatenaceae bacterium (assembly GCA_020634415.1). Next base: position 7,902 of record JACKBT010000026.1, on the reverse strand, counting down.
GACGGTTTTATTGACGGAGCGGCTGCGATTACGGCCGTTAACCCCTGACGATGCACCGGCCCTGTTTCGGGTCTTTGGCGATGCCCAAACCATGCGCTTTATGCCCTCGCTGCCTCATCAGACTGTGGCCGAAACGCAGGCGCATATTGAGCGCGAGTTGGCGATGGTTGGTTCGCACAATTGGGCTATTTGTTGGCGAGATAGTGAGGAAGCTCTCGGCCACATCAACTATTTGGGCCAGACGCGGCTGCCAGGGATGGGCTATATTGTGCGGCGCGATGTGTGGGGGCAGGGGATTGTGCCGGAGGCGTGCCGGGCGGTGTTGGCTTTTGGCTTTGAGGATTTGGGTTTTGACCGTGTGGAGTTGTGGATTGATCAGGATAATGTGGCTTCGCAGCGGGTGGCGCAAAAGTTGGATTTTCGCTTGAAGGGGCGTTTGGCGATGAAGTATGCGCACCGGGCCAGCCAGCATATGATGCGGGTGTATGGGTTGGGGGCGTATGAGTGGCGGGGTGAGGCGAAGCCGGTGGATGAGGTGCGCTTTTTTAATGTGCAGCCGGTGCTGCTGGTGCATGATGTGCGGGAAACGGCCGATTTCTATCAACAAAAGTTAGGGTTTGGTCTGGATTTTCTTTATGGTGATCCGCCGGTGCATGGCAGTGTGTCGCGGGGGCAGTGGAGCGGGGCATTGGTGAATATTCAGTTGAGTCAGGTGCCGCCTGAGCGGGAGATTGTGCCTTCAGCCTATCTTTATATTCATGTCGGTACCAATATTGACGAGTTGTGTGCTGAATATCGGGCTAAGGGGGTGACGATTGCCGATGAACCGATGACGTATCCCTGGGGGATGCGGGAGTTTGCGGTGCGTGATTTGAATGGGCATTTGCTGCGTTTTGCCACGCCCGGTTGATGGTTGTTTAGGCTTGGTGCCAGCTAACGGCGGCGTAGATTTCGCCGAGAAAGCGGCTGGGGTGTGTGGCTAAAAGTTGGGTGTGGGTGAAGCCGTTTGCGGCGGCTAGTTTTTGCCAGGTAGGGTAGGCGAAGGGGTGGGGGACCCAATGGTTGCCGTGATCGGTGTTGTATTCGACGATGAGGAGACGGCCGTTGGTCTTTAAGTAGCTGCGCCATAGCTGCACGGTTTGGTTTTTGTGGCGTACAAAGTGGAGGGTGTTGGCGGCGACGATGCCGTCGAGTGGGGGCAAGGTGAGGGGGATGGTGAAATCGGCCGTTTGGTAGTGGACGATGGTGCGAGGAAATTGTTGGGACATGAGGCGGGTTTGTTGTTGCAGGGCGCGTTGGTCTTTGTCTATGGCGTGGATAACGGCCGTTGGCCCCAGCAGCTCGGCCAAAGCCAGGGTGAATGCGCCATGCCCCGCACCCAAATCGGCCCATGTGCCGCCGGGTTGGGGGATGCCGTGGCGGAGTAAGTTGACATGATCTTGATGGTTCATGGTCTATTTAACGTGGGGTTGTAGTATAATGCCTGCCTATGTCTTTCCTCATTTTACTGCTTTGTGGTGGAACGGCTGTTGTGGCTGGCATTGTGGCTCTTGTCTTGTTTTTCATGAATCGAGAAGAGTCTTCTGAATAGTCGTTCACTCCTTTTTTAGCCTATAAAAGTGATGTTAATTCAAGGCTGGGTGCATTGACCTGGCTCTGTTTGTGCGTTACCTTTTAAGCATTAATTTGTGTATTGGTAATTGCTTGGAGGTATGTAACATCATGAAAATGACAGGTATTGTGAAGTGGTTTAGCCGTCTGAAAGGATATGGATTCATTGAGCCAGAAAGTGGCGGACAAGAGGTTTTTGTACATTATTCAGCCATTGATGGTGAAGGCTATCGTAACCTTTATGATGGTGATTCTGTCGAGTATGAGCAGGTTGATTATGGTCGTGGGCCGCAAGCAAAGAATGTGACGTGGCGACGACGCAATTAGCCTCGATTTGTTCTCCTTTCGCAAAAACCCGCTTAGAGCGGGTTTTTGTTTTTAGGGGGACGGCCGTTTGAGGCGCAGGGCCGGATCGCCGAGGAGGTTGATGGTTTGCATGATGTCGGCTTGGGTGGGGTCGCTGCTGGTGGCCTGACGAACGGCCGTTAAGACACCGCCCAGTGTTTGCCTGCCATCACCCAGCAGGTGGGCGTAGAACATTTCGCTGAGGGGCAACTGCTGTTCAATCATGGCCCGCCCAGACGGGGCAATGGCCGCCACCACGCCGCCCCCATCTACCCACAACAGACTTTCGGCCAGTGAGTCGGTTTGGGGATGGGCAAAGTCGCCGTTGCTGCAGGTGAAGGTGGTGAAGATGGGTAAGCGGTCGGCGTTAGCCAGCATGGCGGCATCTTCGGTACGCAGCACGGCTTCATCGCCCCACATGGTTGCCCCGCCGTGCCCCATGTAATTTACCAGCCCCACGCCCTGGTTGAGGGTGCTGATGATGTTGTAGTGGATGTTGTCGTTTTCGGTCATGTAGAGTTTGTGGGTCTGGTAACCGTTGTCGTGGAGTTGGGTGGCGATGTCGTCGGAAACGAGGTCGAATTTTGGCTCGTCATCGGCGACGAGGAGGGCGAGCTGGTTCCAGTCGGCGGTGCTGGCGGTTTCATAGGCGATGGTTTTTTGGACGAGGGCGTGGAGTTGAACGGCCGTTTGCACAGGAAAACGGCCGATTGCTATCTGCGGCACGTCGGCTGTGTACCAGGCATCACTGGCTACAAAATGGCCTTGCCGGGTACCCACATAGGTGGTCGGCAGCAGGTTGCGATTTTTGCCATTGGTGAGATTGTGCAAATCGTAGGAGGCATCGCCAACGAGCAGGACGAAGCGGGGGGCGGGCTGCCAGTTGGCGGCGGCGTAGGTGAGGAAGCGGCGTATGGCTGTGGGGCTTTGTTGGGCGTAACTAAACTCGTCGTAGATTTGGCTGAGGGAAACGGCCGTTACCTGCAACCCCTGTTCGGCACGATAGGCCAACAGCGGTTGGAGTACCTCTTCAAAGCCGTACCCGTCGGCCACGATGACCAAATAGTCCGCGCCGCGCCCCGCTTCTTGCAAGGTTGTTTCCCGCTGGGGCATGGCGCTCAATGAGGGGTGCAGGGCTTCGGTGGGGTTGAGGGCGATGTATGAGGCCCCTTCACCGCGCCCGGCGGCATTAATTTGGTTGGCTTCGTGCCGATAGCCTGTGAGGACGACGGGTTGTTTGTGGTTGGTGATGTCGAAGATGAGTAGGGGGTTGGGGGCGTTGTCTATGCGGATGGTTTGGGCATCACTGCTGAATTCTAAGGGGGTGAAGGCGGCATCTAAGTGGCCGGTGTATTTCAGGTAAATCCAATCTATGTAAAAGGCTTCGCCAGCTGCGCCTGTGTCGCCGGGGACGTTGATGGTGATGAGGTTGTGGTAGTCGGGCTGTAGTTCGCCTTCGGGCAGGATGACGGAGAGGGTTTGATGGCGGATGCCGTCCCAATACCAGCTTGCCATTTGACGGCCGTTTACCATGACTTCCACATGGTGATCGGGGTCGGGGGCATCTTCTGTGCTGGACCAGAGCCGCACCGATAGTTGGGCTGGCCCGCCGTTGGCTTGCACATCTACCAGCGATAAATTCCAGCGGCGTGGGGCTAACAGCAATGGCCCCAGCCAGAGGTCGCCATCGGCTTCTTCGGCCAGGAAGTTTTCGTCTTCTTCCCAGACAAAGTGGAAGAAGCCGGTGGGATCGCCTTCGGTTTGGGGAACGGCCGTCTTCTGTGCCATAGCGACACCCTGACCTGGACTGAGTAGATAAACCATCGGCGCATCTAACGTGTTGGTAACAGCTTGCGCATAGAAATAGAGAGCCGCATTTTCACCCTCGCCAGCCACATAGAAAGGCACAGGCTTGCCCGCACGGGTGAGGCGAATGGTTTCAGCCGACAATTCATTGAATGGGAGTTTGGCTAATTGCAATTGGCGGGCGGTGATGGTGGCGATGCCTGTTTCATTGACCGTCAGACGCAGGGCTTGGGGAGTATCTATGGTTAGGACATCGGCTGCGGCAATGCCCGCAGCGGGTAGAATGGACTCGTTGAGCCGTTCGGTTGCTTTTTGCCAGTTCCATAAGCTATAGGCGGCCGCTCCTAAAAAGACGAGCGTGAGTCCAGCGAGGGTCATGAGAATGTAGATGCGACGAATAATCATAAGTTTAGCCGATGAAGTCTACCAAGATTGCAAGCAGTTTGGCCGCCAGCAAGAGCGAGCGGCGTTGGAGGCGCTGAAAGGATGTCAGCGCAGGTGCTGTTGGCGTGGGGGTGAGGTTGAACCAATGTGCTTCAATCTGAGCCAACCGGGCTAACTTGGTGTTCAGCCACTTGCCCCACCCTGTGTTTAAGTACAATGTATGCCCCTGCCGCCGCCGTGCCAGCACACGGCCAATTAAGTGCTCCACCGGCCAGGGCTGATCGAAACGCAGCGGGCGGTCACCACGTGTGAGCAAATATGAGACCCCTGCTACCTGCTGCAACCCCCAATAACGGTGGGTTTGCAAGTAGGCAGCAGTTGTTAGTGTAAGAATGTCGCCTGGTTTTAGTTGATCTAGGGTGACGGTTTCTAGAATGATTTCGTCACCTGGCCGCAGCAGTGGTGTCATACTGGGGCTGTCAATGGTCAATTGTGGGTGCTGGCCCTTGTGCAAACTTTCCTTTAGCAGGCTGGTTAACAAGGTTGTGTTCACATCGGCCATAGAGGGGCTATTTTAGAGTAAGGGGCGGGGAGAAAGGGGCTTTCTTAGCGAAAATTAATACGATGGAGAGAATGAGGAATGGTTATTCGTCGCTGAGTAATGGTTGGAGGGGTAATAAGACATGGAATTGGCTGCCGGGGCAGGTTTGTTCGTTGTGGCCGGGGCTTTCTACCCAGACGCGGCCGCCGTGGGCTTCGACGATGCCGCGCACGATGGCTAACCCTAGACCTGGCCCGCCGCCTTTGAATTTGGTTTTGCCGCTGGAATGGTATTCGACTTTGCCCAGTTGGTAGAATTTGGTGAAGATGAGTTCTTGTACGTCGGGGTCTATGCCGATGCCGGTGTCGCTGATGGTGATTTTGATGCCGGCGAATTGGTCGTTGAGGATGGCTTTTTGTCCGGTGATGGTGATGGTGCCGCCATCTGGGGTGTATTTGATGGCGTTGGCGACGAGATGGGAGAAGACGGTGTGGAGGGAGTCGAGATCGGCCGTTACGTCGGGCAGGGTGCTGACATCGCTCAAGATGAGGGTGAGATTTCTTTCGGTGATGGTGGGGCGTACTTCTCTTTGGATGCGTTTTAGCAGCAGGGTGAGGGAGATGGGCTGGGCGTGCAGGGTGAGGGTTTCGTTTTCGATGCGGGCGACGTTTAGCAGGTTGTTGACGATTTCGTGCAGGCGGACTGTGCCCTGGTAGAGGCTGTTGACCATGGTGCGATGGGTTTCGCTGTTGGCGATGTAGTCGTCTTGCAGGAGCATTTGGCTGTAGCCTTTGAGGGTGGTGAGGGGGGTGCGCAGTTCGTGGGCGGCAATGTTGATGAAGTCGGATTTGGCCTGATCGAGCCGGGCTAGTTGGAGAACGGCTTCGGTGCGCTGCTGGATTTCGTATTCGAGTTGGTGGTTGAAGCGGGCGATTTCGTTGTAGAGGTTGGCGTTTTCGAGGGCAACGGCCGCTTGCACGGCAAAGGTGGTGGCGGGGGCGATGTCTTCCTGGCTGTAGGGGTTATCGGTTTCGCGTACCAGGGACAACATGCCGATGACTTGTTTGCCATGGATGAGGGGTGTGCCTAACCAGGATTTGGCGGTGGGCAGCCCTTCAACGTGGGTCCAGTTGGCTTGTTGGGAGACATCGGGCAGGACGAGCGGCCGTTGGCTGTGGTGGATTTGGATGTATACGTCTTCTTCGTCGGAGGTGTCGAGGGGGATGCGAATTTGGAGGGGGTTGGATTCGGGGGGGAAGCCGCGAGCGGCGACGATTTCCATTTCGCTGCCGCGATGGATGAGCAGGGAGGCGCGATCATAGGGGACGATGGTGGCGAGTTGTTCGAGGACGAGGTCGAGTACTTTTTGGCGGTCGAGGGTGCCGGACAAGGCTAGACCGACGTCGTAGAGGGTTTCGGCGAGTTGGCGGCGGTTGGCTTCGCGTTCGTAGAGGTTGGCGTTGCGGATGGTAACGGCCGTTTGCGCGGCCAACGACTGCATTGCCAAAATCTGATCGGCATCGAACCCTTTGGCATTCTGGCTCTGAATATCGAGAACGCCGATTAATTTGCGGCCGATGACCAGCGGCAGGGCCAATTCGGAGCGCATGGGGCGCAGTAGGTTGGGCTGCACGGGGGGTACAGCGGCCTGGCCGTTGCTGATGCTAATGGTTTGCCGGGTCTGGGCAGCGGCCGCGATGGGTTCTTGGGTATCGAGGGTTTGCCCAACGATGAGGTTGGGCTGTGTTTCTGACCCTACTTGGGCCAGGTGAGTGACGCTAAGATTATCGTTGAGGACGATGAGGGCGACGTAACCGAAGTGAAATTGGTTTTGGATGAGGGTGGCTATTTGGGTGAGAAGGTTGGAAAAATCGAGATAGGCGGTGATTTCTTGGCTGAAGGCGCTGCTGGTTGCGATTTGGCGGCGCAGCAGTTCGATTTTGTGGGTGGTGCGTTGGTTGTAGAGGAGGATGAGGGTGATGAGGCAAACGGCCGTTGCTGCCCACAACACCATTAGCCAGAAACCAGAGACGCGGGTGGCAAGCCATATTGCCAGAGCCAAGCCTGCTAACATGGCGAGCAATACACCTGCGAACTCCGTTTTGGAACCAGTCAACCTGTTCATCTGTCGCGCAATGATCCGTTCCCCTTGTCAGGGGGGTGGCATTTGATACAATGCCTCAACCTTTCACCATAGGAGTATACCAATGAATGTCCATTGTACCTACTGCCGCCATTCTTTTAATTTGTCTCGTGACTATTTGACGCAGGCGGTTGCGGAAGCGGCGGAGAAGAATCATAAGTCCCACTCGCTTGAATGCCCTAGCTGCCGTAAAACGGTGAAAATCTCGGTGAAACAGATGCAGCGTTTTGTGCCGCGTCAGCAGGATTCGGAGCAGGCGGGCGAGTAGAGAGCGTTTGCTTGAATGTATTGGTGAACGGCCGTTGGCAGTAAATGGCGAATGGTATGACCGGCTTTGGCCCACTGCCGGATGTCGGTGGAGGAGAGGTTGAGTTGGGGGCCAGCCAGCATGTCAACGGCCGTTTCGATGCCGGGAACGGCCGTTTTTAATGCCACCCAATCTACTACCACTTCTGGCCGGGGCAGCACGGCCAGGCGGCATAACTGAATGAGCTGTTGGGGCTGATGCCAGGTGGGGAAATCGCGCAGCGAATCGCTGCCGATGAGCCACCATAGTTCAGCCTCAGGGTAAAGCTGCCGCAGGAGGGGCAGCAGTGTAACGGTGATTTGGGGTGGTTCGCGGTCTAAATCGGTGGTGTTTAGCTCAAAGTAGGGGATGTCTTGGATGGCGAGTTGGGTGAGATGGAGGCGGTGGGAAACGGCCGTAACTCCCTTTCCCTCCTTATGCGGCGGCAGCCCCACCGGCAAAAACAACACCTTTGCCAGTCCCAACTGCGCCCGCGCTGTCTCCGCCAACCACAAATGTCCCCAATGCGGCGGATCAAACGTCCCGCCTAACAGCCCAATTTTGTTGGTCATAGAGTCGAGTAGTCGAGTAGTCGAGTAGCCGAGTAGTCGAGTGACGACAAGACTACAAGACCATTAGACTACTCGACTAACCTACTGATCCATCCACTCCAAAGCCTCATCGCCGATGTGAACAATATCGCCTGGTTCCACACCTGCTTCAACCAACGCTTCAGAGATACCCATGCTTTCCAAAATGTGCTGGAAGCGCAAAGCCGTCGCCTCA
>JACKBT010000025.1 GCA_020634415.1 Ardenticatenaceae bacterium | reverse complement strand
ATATTATAAATACTACCACCCGTTAGCTCAAAGGTTTGCGCTAAATAATCATAATCCAAATTCGCCAGAGGCGTTTGGGGCGGGAATATTTTCTGCCAGATTTGCCGCCGATAGGCCCTGTCTGGTTTACGAAAAGTAAGCGAAAAGCGCAAACGGCGGGCAAAAGCATCATCCAGCCCCGATTTCATATTCGTCGCCAGGATAGCCAACCCCTGATAGGCTTCCAGCCGTTGCAATAAATAGTTGGTCTCAATATTGGCATAACGATCATGGCTGTCGCGCACTTCACTGCGCTTACCAAAGAGGGCATCCGCCTCATCAAAAAAGAGCAGTGCCCCGCCATCTTCAGCCGCATCAAACAGCTTGCGTAAATTCTTTTCCGTCTCGCCAATATATTTGCTGACCACCGACGACAGATCAATGCGGTACAAATCCAACTGCAAATGATTGGCTAACACTTCGGCGGCCATCGTTTTGCCTGTGCCACTCTCCCCAGCAAAGAGTACCGTAATGCCCAACCCTCGGCTGCTGCGACGGCGAAACCCCCACTCTTCATAAACGGTACTGCGATTATGCACCTGATCACCCAGGTGGCGCAGTAAGAGCAGTTGATCTTCAGGCAGCACAATATCTGCCCAAGTGGCTTTGGGCACAAGGCGCTGGGCCAACGTGTCCAGGCGGGGGCGTGCATGATTGAGGCAGGCTTGCCACAGTTGTGCCGATAAATCTGCGTCTGCTGCTGCCGTTGTTTGGGCAATCTGGTGAATAGTGGGCAGATTCAAGTTAAACTGTGCTGCCAGGCGGGCCGAGATAGAGGCAGGCGTGTTAGGAGGCAATTGGGCACGCCAGGCATCCATCTGTTCACCTGGCTCCGGTTTGTTAATAACTATCACCTCATCCTTCTGCCCTAAATCATGCCGTACTTCACGGGTATCCAATAAGAACAGGCCATTACTCTGGCTTAAAAAGTGGCGCAAGCGGGCGGCATACTCTTGCTGGCCGCCTTCGCTTTCTAGCTCTTGCCCATCTAGGTAAAGGGCTAACGGCAGCAATAGGCTTTCGCGGTGCCAGAGGCGGGCGAATTCGGTTAGTTCTTGGGGCGAACGGGGCAGCAAGGGAACGGGTAGGCTGTAAAGGTTTAGTTGATAGTGGTTAGCCAGTTGATGGGTCACCAATTGTTTGCTAACCGAGTCGGAGCCAACTAATTGCAATAAAGGCCAGCGGTTGCCGTTGGTTTGCTCGATGTGGGCACTGGCTTGGGCGACGGCGGCTTGTTGTGAGGGGGCGAGGGCGATTGGATGGTGGTCGTTTACCAGAGGCAGAAGAAACGGCCGTAACCGATAATCCAACCGATTTGTGCCCCCAATCAGCAAGTTGATGATACGCTCGTCAATTTGGAGAGGGCTGGTGGTTAACGGCCGTCCCGCCGACTGTTCTATGCGTACCAACCGCCAATAGCGGAGGGGTTGTTCTGGAGCTATGGCATCCCACGACGCATCGGCGAATAATTTCAAGGCCAGGCCCAACGTGGGATAGGTCATCATTTCATGACCTTGTGCTTGGGCGTATAGTCTGGATAACTCGGGAGCTACTTCAACGGCCGTTCCCAAAAGCAGCACTTTCTGGTCAAAGGCAGTTAAATTTAGCTGTTGGCTCAGAAATTGAAGCGCAGGGAATTCGGGTGGGGGTAACGCAGAAGGGGCTGGGGCCTCATCAGCGGCAAGGCTGTCTAACTGCTGTTGCAGCCATTGAATCATGTCAGGCCATATGACATTTTGAAACATAATTCGACCCTACTATTCGACAGCCTCCAATAAGCCTCAATCAATGAGAGATTACCCGAAGCAATCTCTTACAGGTTTATTTAGTTCTTGATCTGCGAATACCTACCCCAAGAGCAGTATGGCTGATGAGCGACTATACCACACGGCCAAAGATATACAACTTGAATCTCATTCAGACCAGCATTTACAAAAAAAGACCCCTAGCTGTTGCTAGAGGTCTTTCAGTTTATGATTTGTCAATCTTAGAAGAGCAATTTTACAGGCAAATCAATACAACCAATGGCATTGGCTCAATGGCTGTCTATGGAGAGTCAACTGGCTCGGTAGACAAAACGGCCGTATCAAATCCTGACAAGGTACAGATTTGCTGTGAGCTACAGCTAATCGTAACAATATCATTCACACGAGAATCACCTGAACCATTAACATTGCTTTGAGCAGTATCAGATATTGTTAACGGATTAATTGAATGATATTCATATTCACGGCGATTCTCCCCATCTTTCTCATTCAAGATAACATTGAGCGTGAAATGTGTTGCTGGTGAGCCGCTATAATAATGAACATCCACCTTAAAGGTTCCGTCAACGTACACAGAACTGTCTTTCGCTGGGTAAGACACAACCTCAGGCCCATATCCCCACGTATTATCAACATCTTGATACCCAAAGCCCGGCTGCTGATTGCTAAACCAAATCGTGACATCATCTTTATTCGTTGAGTAAATATCTATATCCGAGCCTGTCGTATTCCAACGCAACACAAACACGACCCTTGAAGCAACAAGCGCATTTAACCCTTCACTCGATGCCTCAACCCCATTAAGAATCAACACATTCTCTAATGTTGTAACAGCGTCCCCATTGAATCCCTGGAACTTAATCGTATTACTACCCAATGCCAAAATGGCTTGAGTAGTAAAGTTACCATTCGCATCTACAGGTACTTGTGAGGTAATACCATTGACTGTCACTGCAACATGGGTTGTGTTAGCACGAGCACCTTCAGAAATGCTCCCCGTTATGGTTTCAACACGATGAGAAACGTTTGCCCCCGTTGAGTGGCTGGCGATAGTTACCATTTCTGTAACCTCTTCACGGATTTGGAAATAAACGGTTACGGTTGAGTTCGTATCTGTGCTAGGGTTAACCAAGGTGATAAACATTTCCGGCACAGTTTTACCCGTCTGAAATATATAGCTTGTTGCCGTTTTTGTTGAAAACCAGTCGTGAGCATGTGAACCAATTGTATTCGTGCCAACAAACTGATCACTCTTGCTGGTAATGGAGACAAGCAGTTCTTGTCCAGCTTCGACAACGATCTCTGCCACCTTGCCATCCGGTAAATCTCCTGTTATGGCAGGTATCTCAAAAGAGATTGCGGCAGCGGCTGGGACGTTTTCTAAACCAACCAATTTATACTTAGGTGCCGCATCGGCCGTCCATTCTGCAATCGTCGTGTGAAAAGTTTCAAACTTTAAGTGGGGTTCATCAAAACGCTTCCCATTTTCATTAGGAGGATTATAGTTTGCTTCATTTGCGTCGAGAAGCGACATTTTATCTTCAAATTGAGTGGCATAATTATAAAATGCCAGCGCAGCTTCAAGCGATCCCGATTTATTAGTGCCGAAGTGATCCCCAAATTTACAAGAAAAAGTGCCTAAGTCTGCAAGAAAATTTTTGATACCTGAGACATCATTTCCTGGAATTGAATCCCAAGCCATCGTTTCGCTATTCCATTCAGAAGAGTCCAAACTTCCATCAGGCACATTAAAAAGTGAACGAATTCCTGATTTAAAGCCGCTGCAAGATGTTGTCACCAATTTCCAGAAGGTTGAGCGTAGATAAGGATCGTGAGCCCCATCATTGGTCGTTGCATTGTTAATGCCTACACTGGCGATATTTACACCTCCCCCAGAATAAGAGTTCAAATCGTCAAAAGCTTCATCTACAAACCATTCTGCTGTTCCCTCAATGATCCATTTCCTTTCAGCACCTGAGTTAATAATGAGTTCATCACCCGAAATCATTGTAGCGTCATGACCTTGAGCATGATGAAAATATTCATGGACGATTGTCCCTTTCATCCAAGCTGTTGTGGATGTATCATCATCTGTTAGGTGCAATGTTCCTCTTTTTTCATTATTTCCTGATGTGACATAGCCTGCATATTCCATTTGATGAATAGCAATTTTCACTTCTGTATTGAACCCCAATTTATTTTGAGCAAACCACAATTGGGCATCTAACAAGTATTGGACAAGCTGTTCTTTTGTAATACCAGCATCTGTACCATTAGGACCAGTCCAACGAACAGTTTTCGTAGCCGGCCCCCATCCCGTAATCGAAAAGGTGGATGTTGTTGAGGTACCGTTTATTTCATGTGTTCCTGTACAAACATAATTGTCTAGCGGGGTTTTATCTGGTTCTGGGCCAAGCTGTTGTGTACAAGAAATGTGATTATCTTGTAAAGGTGCCGCAGCTATTTTTCCAATCTTTAATGGTTTGTTTTGTTCTCCTTCATAGGCAACATTGTTGTTTTCTGACATGGATAATCCCCAGAATTGCAACCCTTCTAACCCGCCTAAATTGACGATGATAATGGGTTCGTCGGATGTGCCTTCATAGCGCATATCAACAAGGACAGGGGACCAAAAATAGCCATCTACATCAAATGCTTGGGTGAAGGCATGAAGGTAAATGTCATCTACCGATGCGCCATCGGGCAAATCATTAAGAGGTAAAGCAAGTTCAACCTCTTGATCAAATGAACCTTTGACCACAAATACATCGGACAAGATGTTTATGTGTTCTGGTGTCTCTGGCACGTTCTCCATATCCAATCGGCCCAAATCTAACTCTGCCAGTTTATTTTCACCTTCCAACTGAGTGATTGTCATACCGTTCAAGCTCGTTGAGTCATCAACAACGCGCAAAGTATTGTCTTCAATTTCAACATTTATGGGGATTGGGGCCGGAATTGTGACTTGAAAGGTGGTTTCGGCAAATATACGGCCGTCATTAACAGAAACTGTCACATTATAACTCTGCCCTTCATCCGCTTCGGTTGGAGTCCAAGAAATCGCCCCTGTACTTAGATCAATACTCATACCTTGAGGACTCTCTGTAAGCGAGAATGATAAAAGGTTATCGCCCGTGTAGGCGACCGATGGCTCAATTGTTACGGGGAAATCTGCGACAAAACCATTTAAATGTTGTGGTTCTGAAATAGCTAATTCAATACCTCGTAGGGTAACATCATCAGGATCAAATCCAGCGTACCGCGAGTCAGAAGAGTTAGCTGAACCAAGGATAATTTGGTAGTTTTGTTCGCCATTCGCCACATTTGCATTGGTTCCACGCACAACGACGGTTTGGGGAACAAACCAGTTATCAGGTGTAAAAATGATCTCAGATTGTTCAACTTCACCTTCATTTGGGTTGCTGGATGAGATAGGAATCATCACGTCACTGGTTGGTTGACTTTCGAGGGCAACCGAGAACATTGCCGCAGCATTGACTGAGGCAGTATGCCCTGAGATTTTGCTGATGACCACACCCGCAGGTGGGGGGGCTACAGCAGAGTCTTCAGATGTTGAACCAATGCCAACTGAAGATGCAACTGCTTCGGCAGTTGCGGCAGCCGATGTTGCAATTGCTGAAGCAGTTGCTTGCACATCATCAAGATCTGGTGTTTCGTCGCCACAAGCAACCAGGATCAACACTAAGATGATGACTAGGGATAAAAATCGTTTCTTCATGGTTTGTCTCCTTGTTCATGAAATATCAATACTATAGATTTTTTGTTCATCCACTTATGTTTTGGATGACATAGGAATAATATAGATTAAACGCTTCCAAAACGCTTCCATGTGGAAACGGCCGTAGGCACTTAGAGAAGAAAACAACTTCTGCTTGACATAACATATCCACAGAATATGGGCATCTTGCCCATACACCCATACACTCATATACTCATCATCCACACAAAAGGAGCAAATCATGACTCAACCGACAATCGGCATCCTCCACCCTGGCGCGATGGGCATTTCCGTGGCCGCCTCTGCCCAGGCAAGCGGCTGTACGGTATATTGGGTAGGGAACGGCCGTTCCCCCCACACCTACGCCCGCGCCCAAGCACACAACCTGCAAGACGCAGGCACACTCGCCCACCTCTGCGCCACCTGCCGCATCATCCTCAGCATCTGCCCGCCCCACGCCGCCGAACAAGTCGCCAGCGACGTCATCGCCAACGGCTTCACCGGCCTCTTCGTAGATGGCAACGCCATCGCCCCCCAACGCGCCCAACACATCGGCCAGATGGTAACAACCGCCGGAGCCGCCTTTGTAGATGGAGGCATTATCGGTGGGCCAGCCTGGCAGGTGGGCGAAACGTGGCTCTATTTGTCGGGAGAACGGGCCGATGAAGTAGCAGCTTGTTTTGTGGATGGAATGTTGGAAACGGCCGTTATCGGCCCCCAAATCGGCAAAGCCTCCGCCCTCAAAATGTGCTACGCCGCCTACACCAAAGGCACCACCGCCCTCCTCAGCGCCATCCTCGCCACCGCCGAACAACTCAACGTCCGCACCGAACTCGAAAACGAATGGTCCCGCGACGGCTCCGACTTCGCCAGCCACACCCAAAACCGCGTCCGCCGCGTCACCGCCAAAGCCTGGCGCTTCGCCGGCGAAATGGAAGAAATCGCCGCCACATTTGAACAAGCTGGTTTACCTGGCGGCTTCCATCTGGCAGCCAACGAAATATATCAACGAATGGCCCACTTCAAAGACACCGCCGACACTCCCCCCCTCGCCGCAGTCCTATCCAGCCTACGCCCCACCAACCACACCACCACTTAAGCCGCAGCGCGATTTGTCCTCTCACCCTGCTGCTCAAGATCCGCCTACTTATCCAGCACCTGGCGTACCCTCACCGCCAACTCTGCCGGCGAAAACGGCTTATGCAAAAACGCCACCTCAGCCATCAACAACCCATGCCGAATAACCGCGTCATCGGTGTATCCCGACATAAAAAGCACCTTAATTTGTGGCCGCATCTCTTTTATCTGCTCCGCCAACTCCCGGCCACTCATACGCGGCATAATCACATCCGTCAACAGCAAATCAATCGGGTCAGGATAATGCTGCACCAATGACAAAGCTGCATCGCCACGGTGCGCCACCAACACAGAGTACCCCAAATCCGCCAACGCCCCCTCTACCAATTCTCGTACCATAGCCTCATCCTCAACCAGCAGTATCGTTTCACTGCCCCCCACATGTTCAGTTTGCGTCGGGAGTTCATCCAGGCTGTTCACCCCCTCTGCATCAGCCGGAAAATATACTTTAAAAGTTGTCCCCTGCCCTAGTTCACTATAGACCAGGATATTACCCCCACTCTGCTTCACAATGCCATGAACCGTTGCCAACCCCAAACCAGTCCCTTTACCTTGCTCTTTCGTCGTAAAAAATGGCTCAAAAATCCGCGCCTGCGTTTGCTTATCCATCCCTTGCCCCGTATCCGTTACCGTTAACAACACAAAAGGCCCTGGCGATGCTTCCAAATGCGTCCTGGCATACGCCTCATCCAGACGCACATTCCGAGTCTCAATCGTCAGCATCCCCCCCATCGGCATCGCATCCCGCGCATTCACCACCAAATTCATAACTACCTGCTCAATCTGGCCTGGGTCCGCTGTAATAGGCCATAAACCGGGCTGAAAAACAGACGAAAGCGTAATATCCTCACCAATAAGCCGCCCCACCATTTTCAGCAAATCGCCAATCAAGCCGTTCAAATCAAGCACCTTAGGTGTCAGAATTTGTTGACGGCTAAACGCAAGCAGTTGCCGCGTAAGCGTACTAGAACGCTCACTGGCACTGCGGATCAATTCTATCTTTTCAATCAAAGGGTGGTTCTCCGGCAGCCGAGAGCGGATAAGTTCACTATACATCTGAATAACGGTCAGCATATTATTAAAATCATGCGCCACCCCCCCCGCCAACTGACCAATACTTTCCATCTTTTGCGCCTGGTGCAACTGCGCCTCTAACAACGCCTGCGCCCTCTCCGCCTCCTTCTGCTGGGTAATATCCCGGTTCACGGCCACTGCCCCAGTCACATTCCCATCATTATCCATAATCGTAGAAACCGACGACAAAATATTGAGCACAGAGCCATCTTTGTGTTTCTGCAATACTTCACCCTGCCAGCCACTTGCCGCCAAAAACTGGGACAAAGCCTCCCCAGTCCCGCTCTCTGGATATTCAGTCTGAAGCAGCCGTGTCACCCGATGCCCCACAGCCTCTCCGGCCGACCAGCCATAAATCATTTCAGCCCCACGATTCCAACTGGTTATACGGAAGTTACTATCCGTCGCAATAATCGCATCTGAAACAATTTGCAGCAGGTTAGCCTGGTATTGCAGCCTTTCTTCCGCCTTTTTGCGCTGTGTAATATCCAGCAACATGCCCACAAGATAGTTAAGTGTTCCGTCAAAATGGCGCACGCATTTTACAGAAATCATGGAATAAATGACTTCACCGTCTTTACGAAGCCAACGTTTTTCTAGCGAATAGCCATCAGACTCTCCGGCCATTATCCTGTCAAATTCAGCATTACTTATTGCCAGATCATCAGGGTGGGTTATCTCTGCCCAATTCATTTGCAGCAGTTCATGCCGTGTGTAGCCCAAGATAGCGCACATCTGATCATTGGCTTCAAGGAAACCTTTTGTTGGTGAAGTGATAGTCATTCCTATCAGCCCCAGGTCAAAGTAACTGCGGAAACGTGCCTCACTGGTGCGCAAGGCTTCCTCCGCCTGTTTACTTTCAGTAACATCCCGAACAGTACCAACCAGGCGTAAAGGCTTGCCATCCTTGTCATACCGTGCCTGAGCCACATCCATCATCCACCGTACCTCACCATCCGGGCGAATGATGCGGAACTCGGCCTCATAAGTTTGGTGATTGGCAATGGCTAATCTGGCACTATTCATCACAAAATCTTTGTCTTCAGGATGGACAATGGCGGTGAAATCTGTAAGCGCACCTTCGTAATTATCTTGACCCAGAATGGCAAAACACTCTGGCGACCAGTATATGGTGTCTGTCTGCAAGTCCCATTCCCACACGCCCATTTGGGTAGCAACCAGAGCCAGTTGCAGCCGTTCCTGGCTTTCACGCAAAGCCTCCTCAGCACGCTGCCGCTCGGTAATATCGCGCAAGACAACCGTAAACAGCTTATCCCCAGCAGTTTCGACCTGAGAAATGGAAGCCTCAATGGGGAATTCTTCACCATTCATTCTGAGGCCAAAGATAACACCCAGTGTGCCCATGGCTCGGTTGGTAACACCTGTCTCGCCAAAAGTCTGAATATGCTGTCGGTGAATCTGACGAAATCGTTGGGGAATGAAGTGTTCCAGTGGCTGGCCTAAGGCTTCGGCCGCGGAACAGCCAAACATCTGCTCGGCCGCCATGTTGAAGAGAACAATGCGCTGATTTGCATCTACCGAAATGATGGCATCCATAGCGGATTGGATAATGCCTGTTAATTGTGCCTGGTTTGTTTGGAGGGCTTCTTCGGCTTGTTTGCGCAGGGTGATATTGTTGACCAGAGCGAAATAGCCCCTAACTTGACCATTGAAGGCCACATCTGGAATGTAAATCGCCTGTACCTGACGAGATTCATCTTCATAAGGCAATATCATTTCGTAAGTGACGGTTTCGCCAGCTAAAACTCGTTTAACGTAGGGTGATATAATCTCATGGACGTTGGGGCCGAGAACTTCTTCCAGCGTCTTGCCTATAATCTCGCTTTTTGAGTGACCAAACCATCTTTCATAAGCCTGATTGACAAACCGATAACGTTCGTGGGCATCCAGGTAGGCCACAAGTGCGGGTAAGGCATCCGTCACTAAGGTTAGCTGTGCCTGGATGGCATTGGGCGCATCTGGGCCTGGCTGGCTGGCACTTTGTTCACGCACATGCCAGAGGATATTGTTATCCATAAGTTTTTGGGCCTGGATGTGGACGTAAACTGGCTCTCGGTTGTGGCGTTGTAACTGACATTCACCGCTAGTGGGCTGGCCTATCGCCAAATTGGATATGTCAAGGGGGTTGGGGTCAGAGAGTTGGTCTGCTAATAAATCTTGCCAGGTGCGGTGCATGAGTCCTTGGTAACTGTAGTTGAGCAGTCGGCAGAGCGGCAGATTGGCATCTAGCATACGTCCTTTGGCATCGGTGATGAAGGTGGGGCGTGTTATTTGTTGCAACAGAAGTTTGGACAACTCTGTTTGCTGTTGAGGATCAGGAATATCCTCAGGGTGGGATTCTCTTTGGCTCATCATTTTCCTCCATTGTTGTGTCGCCAATGAGTTTTATGGGTCTTTAGGATTTTAAGGGGTTGATCCGCTATGTAGGGCAAAGGCGTGCCTTTGCCCTACAGCATATGGTGGATACCTCACGAATTCCTAAAGAGCCTGAGTTTTATTTGAATCATTTTTGCTGTGGGGTCGGTGGGAAAATCATTTACATTTCTTGGCTGTAAGGATATGGATATTCCTGTACACCTTGAAAAGTATGACCATTATTCAGAGCAAAAATAATTATAGTCTACGTCTTGAGGCAGATTCATTGGTGGCAATTTTAGGCACAGGCTTCCCCATTCCTGCTGTATGAATGATGTCACCAACTACTGCGGACACTTTGTTTATTACCAAAACAGTATAAGCATTGACAGGGTATTTGGCAATAGAGGCGGGTGTTTTTAGGGGCAATAGATTTGGCAGATAAAATGTGATGACTAACCCTACGGGAGGTTTCAATCGAGACCTTTACGCTGGGGATAAACCTCCCGTAGGCTCTCCCTAGAGAGGCTTAGTACGATAAAAAATAGAAAACCCACCTCAATCATGAGGTGGGTTTTGCTGCATCCATAGTTTGCCTGCCGAGCAGTTACCCGTTTATGGGAACAACCTGTCAGGTCTTATCTCGTCAGAGCTGTGGAAAGGGCAAGTGTAGGGTGGTGGGTAACGGCCGTTACCCGCCCCTCCCCCTAAGCCACATCAAAGCGATCCAGATTCATCACCTTATTCCACGCCGCCACAAAGTCACGCACAAACACCGCCTGCGCGTCATCACAGCCATACACTTCCGCAATCGCCCGCAGTTGAGAGTTAGAACCAAAAACAAGATCAACCCGAGTGCCAGTCCACTTCAATTCACCCGTCGCCCGATCATACCCCTCAAACAACTCTTCCGCTTCCGAAGTCGCCTTCCACGCCGTACCCATATCCAGCAAATTCACGAAAAAGTCATTGGTGAGAACGCCAGGCCGATCCGTGAAGACACCATACTGCGACTGCCCCGCATTGGCCCCCAAGACACGCAACCCCCCCACCAGAACCGTCATCTCCGGCGCTGACAGCGTCATCAACTGCGCCTTGTCAACCAGCAGTTCTTCGGCCGTTACACCGTATTGGGCCTTCAGGTAGTTGCGGAACCCGTCTGCCTTCGGCTCCAGCACCGCAAAAGCCTCCACATCCGTTTGCGCCTGCGACGCATCAGTGCGTCCCGGCGTGAAAGGCACCATCACATCATGCCCCGCCTGCTTCGCCGCCGCTTCCACCCCGGCACAGCCGCCCAAAACAATCAGGTCAGCCAGCGACACCTTCTTGTTGCCAGTCTGGGCATCGTTGAAATCGCTCTGAATACTTTCCAAAACTTCCAACACACCTGCCAGTTGCACTGGTTGATTGACCTCCCAATCCTTTTGCGGCGCAAGCCGGATACGCGCTCCATTAGCGCCACCGCGCTTGTCGGAACCCCGGAAGGTAGCCGCCGCCGCCCACGCTGTCGCCACCAGTTGAGTAACAGACAGCCCTGAGGCCAAAATCTTGGCCTTGAGGGCCGCCACATCCTGCTCATCAATCAGCTCATAATCGGCAGCCGGAATTGGGTCTTGCCACAGCAGCTCTTCTTGAGGAACCTCGGGGCCAAGATAGCGGGAGCGCGGCCCCATGTCGCGGTGCGTCAGTTTGAACCACGCCCGCGCAAAAGCATCGGCAAACTCCTCAGGATTTTGCTGGTAGTGCCGCGAAATTGGCTCATAGATGGGGTCAAAACGCAGGGCCAGGTCAGCAGTGGTCATCATTGGCCGATGTTTCTGCGCTGGATCGTGCGCATCCACCACCATATCCTCATCGGCCACATCCTTAGCCAGCCATTGGTGCGCCCCCGCCGGGCTTTTAACCAATTCCCACTCATATTTGAACAACACGTTCAGATAGCCCATATCCCATTTGGTGGGGTTCGGCTTCCAGGCTCCTTCGATGCCGCTGCCAATGGTGTGAACACCGATGCCTGTGCCAAATGCATTGCGCCAGCCAAGCCCCTGCTCGGCCAGGCCAGCGGCCTCTGGCTCCGGGCCAACCAGTGCGGCATCGCCCGCGCCGTGAGATTTGCCAAAGGTATGGCCGCCAGCCACCAGGGCTACGGTCTCCTCGTCGTTCATCGCCATGCGGGCAAACGTCTCGCGAATGTCCCGGCCAGCGGCCACAGGATCGGGGTTGCCGTTTGGCCCTTCGGGGTTCACATAAATCAGCCCCATCTGAACGGCCGCTAATGGATTCTCCAGATCACGTTCACCAGAATAACGCTTGTCACCCAGCCACGTATCTTCAGCCCCCCAATAGATGTCCTCTTCAGGCTCCCAAATATCTTCACGCCCGCCCGCAAAACCAAAGGTCGGCAGTCCCATAGATTCGATGGCACAGTTGCCAGCCAGAATCATCAGGTCGGCCCAGGAGATTTTACGGCCGTATTTCTGCTTAATCGGCCACAACAACCGGCGGGCCTTGTCCAAATTTACATTGTCGGGCCAACTGTTAAGCGGCGCAAAACGCTGCGTACCAGAAGAGGCCCCACCGCGACCATCACCAATGCGGTATGTACCAGCACTGTGCCAGGCCATCCGAATAAAAAGTGGCCCATAATGCCCATAATCAGCCGGCCACCACGCCTGCGAATCCGTCATCAACGCATAGAGGTCATTTTTCACAGCTTGTAGATCGAGGCTGTTAAATGCCTCCGCATAGTTAAAATCTTTCCCCATCGGATCGGACAGAGAAGAGTTTTGGTGCAAAATCCTCAGATTTAACTGATTCGGCCACCAATCCCGATTCGATCTGGTTCCCACTGCTGCATTCGATTTGCCCGTTACGGGGCACTTATTGCCGTTGTCGTTGCTCATGTTCTTAATTCTCCAATCGTGTTCTTTATGTTTCCTCTAAACAAACACCAAAGATTATGAATCTGGGGGGAAATGGGGTGAACCGTTGTTTACTCCTTCTACACACTCTTTGCGATTCTATTGCGGCCAGAACCCAGGTTTTCAGGCTGCATACACGCAGTGCCTGAAACGAAAAATCCTTCGGTCTGGAAAATGGTAAACATCATGTTTTAGATTCATAACCCAATAATATTATTCACCGCACAGGAGAATATTGTATTTTCAAAACCTGTTCCTGTCTAATTAAGTGGCAACGGCCGTCAGGATAATTAAACGCCGATTAAAACCCCCGCCACCGCGAATTCATGCACCATACAACTGGCTAACTCCATTAATGCCCGTTAAAATCAAGCCCATCTACTTACAAAGAAGTAGAGACACATCTCACCCAAGAGAACACCCAATGATGACTAACTATATCGCCGCCATAGACCAGGGAACCACCAGCACCCGCTGCATGATCTTCAACCATGCCGGAGAAGTCGTCGGTTCCCACCAACTCGAACATCAGCAAATTTACCCCCAACCGGGCTGGGTCGAACACGACCCCCTGGAAATCTGGCAGCGCACCCAAGAAGTGATCCAGGGCGCACTGCACAAGGTGGGCATCACCCACCACAACCTCAAAGCGGTGGGCATCACCAACCAGCGCGAGACAACAGTGGTGTGGGATAGACGGACGGGACGGCCGTTACACAACGCCATCGTCTGGATGGACACCCGCAACAACAAACTCGTCGCCGACCTCATCGCCCAGGCAGGTGGGCAAGATGCCTACCGCCCCCAAACGGGCCTGCCGCTAACCACCTACTTTTCGGGTTTGAAGGTGAAATGGCTGCTGGAAAACGTAACGGCCGTGCGCGAAGCCGCTGACGCAGGCTACGCCATGTTCGGCAACATAGACACCTGGCTTATCTACAACCTCACCGGCGGTGTCAACGGCGGCATCCACGTCACCGACGTCACCAACGCCAGCCGCACCATGCTCATGGACATCCAAAGCTGCCAATGGAGCGACGAAATGTGCGCCGCCCTCTCCGTGCCGCCATCCATGCTGCCCACCATCAAATCCTCCGCCGAAATCTACGGCTACACCAGCGCAGATGGCCCCTTTGGTGGCCGCATCCCCATCGCTGGCGACCTGGGCGACCAACAAGCCGCCACCGTCGGCCAAACCTGCTTTAGCCCCGGCGAAGCCAAAAACACCTACGGCACAGGCTGCTTCATGATCCTCAACACCGGCACAACCTTGCAGCACTCCCAAAACGGCCTCCTCACCACCGTCTGCTACCAATTTGGCGACCAGCCCACCGTCTACGCCCTGGAAGGCTCCATCGCCATCACCGGTGCGCTGGTGCAATGGCTGCGCGACAACTTGCAGCTCATCAAAGACGCGCCCGAAGTGGAAAAGTTGGCGCAAACCGTTGACGACAACGGCGGCATCTACTTCGTGCCCGCCTTCTCCGGCCTCTATGCCCCCTACTGGCGCGATGATGCGCGGGGCGTTATCGCCGGCCTCACACGTTATGTCAACAAAGGCCACTTTGCCCGCGCCACCCTGGAAGCCACCGCCTACCAGACCCGCGAAGTGCTGGATGCCATGAAAGCCGATTCCGGCGTAGAGCTGCAAGCCCTCAAAGTAGATGGCGGCATGGTCTACAACGACCTGCTCATGCAGTTCCAGGCTGATGTGCTGGGTGTGCCCGTCATCCGCCCCCAGGTGGCGGAAACAACGGCTCTGGGCGCAGCCTACGCCGCCGGTCTGGCCGTCGGCTTCTGGCGCAGCACCGACGAGATGCGCCAAAACTGGGGCGAGGCCAAACGCTGGCAGCCCAATCCCGCCAGCAACGCCCGCACAGACCTATTCGCCCAATGGAAAAAGGCCGTTACGCGCACGTTTGATTGGATTGATTAGCCAGTAACCGGTGAACGGTAATCAGTTATCCGATTACCGTTCGCCGATTACCGATTACCGCATGAAAACCATCCAAACCGAAATCTTAGTCATCGGCGGCGGGGCCACCGGCACAGGGGTAGTGGCCGATTTGGCTCTGCGTGGCTTTAAGGCGGTGCTGGTGGAGAAGCGTGATCTGTCGCATGGGACGACGGGGCGTTATCATGGGCTGCTGCACAGCGGCGGCCGTTATGTGGTAAAAGACCCCAAAGCGGCCAGCGAATGTATTAGCGAAAACCGCATTTTGCGCCGCATTATGCCCCACTGCATCGAAGATACAGGCGGCTTTTTTGTTACCACGCCCTGGGATGACCCCAATTTTGGCGATCTGTTTGTGCGTGGCTGCCAGGAGGCGGGCGTGCCGTGTGAGGAGATTGGCATCAGCCAGATGTTGGCTGAGGAGCCGCACCTCAATCCGGCCATCAGCCGCTGCTTCCGCGTGCCGGATGCGTCGGCTGATTCCTTTTTAGCCAGCCAATGTGTGGCGGAGATGGCACGGCTGCATGGGGCGCAGGTGCTGAATTACCATGAAGTGCGGCGGCTGCTGCGGGAAGGCGACAGGATTGTGGGGGCGGTCTGTTATGATTGGGTAGGGGAAGAAGAGGTTGCCATTCACGCCGATATGGTGGTGAATGCGGCGGGGGCCTGGGCGGGGAAGGTGGCCGCAACGGCCGATCTCGTTGTCAGCATTCGGGCGGGCAAAGGCACCATGCTGGCCTGCAACTACCGCATCGTTAACACGGTCATCAACCGCTGCAAAATGCCCGCCGACGGTGATATTTTAGTGCCAGCCCATACCGTTGCCGTCATCGGCACAACCGACGAAAGTGTGCCAGACCCCGATCATTTTGCCATTGAACCCTGGGAAGTGCGGCTGATGTTGGATGAGGGCGAGAAGCTGGTGCCGGGATTTAAGGAGATGCGGATGTTACGAGCCTGGGCGGGGGTACGGCCGTTATACCAGGAAACGAAAACGGCCGTTGACAGCCGCGACATCACCCGCGCTTACACCTTGCTCGACCATGAAAGCCGTGATGGTATGGCCGGGTTCATCACCATCACCAGCGGCAAATGGACCACCTACCGCCAAATGGCCGAGGCGACAGTGGATCGTGTCTGTGAGAAGTTAGGCACGTCGCGCCCCTGCCGCACCCACGAGGAAGTGCTGCCCCATCCCTTTGACCGCCACCATCAACAAAAAAGCCACCATCATTTAGGCGCACGGCTGGCACGAACGGAGGCCACGCAGCAGTTTAGGCAACTGGTATGTGAATGCGAGTTGGCAACCCGCGCCGATGTAGAACGAGCCATTACCGACGGCGCGGCCAAGACATTGGACGATGTGCGCCGCGATGTGCGGCTGGGAATGGGGCCATGCCAGGGTGGT
Source organism: Ardenticatenaceae bacterium (assembly GCA_020634415.1). The sequence continues at coordinate 56,471 of JACKBT010000025.1, read as the reverse complement.
TTTTGCACGTTGCGAGTAGCAGGCATTTTGCACGACTTACAACAACCATCCATTGAGGAAACAAATGTGGCCTTGCGCGATTTTTTGCAAGAGCGATGGAAGGGGCTGCTGCCGGTGTTGTGGGGGGCGCAGTTGAAGCAGGAGCGGTTGGATGAGCTGATTTATTTGAGCCTGCTGAATGTGGAGCATCTGCCGGGAGAGACGGCTTCGCGCCTGGGGCCGGAGATGTATGCGCCGGGCACGGTTGAGGCGATACCGGAGGCGGCGGTGAGGTGAATGGGGGCGGTTGAAACCGCAGCAACGACTACGAAGTCAGCCTTCGCTGACTAAGCAGCCCGCGAAGGCGGGCTTTGTAGTCGTTGCTGCGAATTTATTCGCCGAATCATGATGATGAACGAGAGTATTTTAGTCATAGGAGCGGGATTGGCGGGGTTAACGGCCGCTTGGCAAACGGCCGTCTCCGGCCACCAAACACGCCTCATCGCCAAAGGTTGGGGGACGACGCATTGGCACGCGGGCTGTGTAGATGTGTTGGGTTATTACGGGGGGCAGCTTGTCACTTCGCCAAAAGAGGTAATGGGGCAATTGGTCATTGAGCGGCCGCAGCATCCGTATGCGCTGGTGGGATTGGATGTTTTGGCGGCGGCATTGGCGGCATTGCAGACGCTGTGTGCCGAGGCGGGGTATCCGCTGCATGGGTCGTTGGAACGGAATTGGCTGCTGCCAACGGCCGTTGGCGCCGCCCGCCCCACCTGTTTAGCCCCCGAAACCATGATCGCTGGCGATTTAAGCCAGGACACACCCATGCTCATTGTCGGCTTCCAGCAGTTTGGCGATTTTTATGCCCAAATGGCCGCCGCTAACTTGGCAGCGCAGGGCATTCCCGCACGCGGCATCATGTTGGATTTGCCCACGTTGGCCGAGCGCAAGGTGCTGACGGGCGTGATTTTGGCGCAGTTGATGGAGCAGCCTGCGTTTCGGGCAGAAGTGGCACGAGCCGTAAAACCGCATATGGGCGAAGCAGCACGGGTGGGCTTTCCGGCGGTCTTGGGGCTGCACCAAGCCATGTCGGTGAAGGCGGATTTGGAAGGGCAGTTGCAACGGCCGATTTTTGAGATACCTATCTTGCCGCCGTCGGTGCCGGGGATGCGGCTGCACCATATTTTACGGCGGGCCATTGAGCACAATGGGGGGCGGGTGCAGGAGGGGATGCTGGCGGTAGGGGCGGAGATGGAAGGAGGGAGGGTAACAAATGTTTACACCGAAGCCGCCGCTCGCCAACGCCGCCATCGTTTTGACCAGTATGTGCTGGCCACGGGCGGGCTATTGGGTGGCGGTCTCGTCACTAATTTTGAAGGTGAGGTGCGCGAGGTGATTTTTAATTTGCCCGTTTCCGCGCCGTCAAGCCGTTTGGACTGGTTTCAGCGGGAGTTTGTGACGAAGACGGGGCATCCCATTTACCAGGCTGGCCTGCAAGTGAATGAACAATTACAACCTGTGGCGGAGAACGGCCGTCCTCTCTACAATAACCTCTATGCCGCTGGCAGCACCCTGGCCCATTGCGATGTCCTCCAAGAACGTTCTTTGGAAGGGGTGGCGTTGGCGACGGGGTTTAAGGTGGGAATGCGGGTAATTGAGTAATTGGGTAATTGATAATTGGGGTGTTGGTCAACTTGGAGGCTGTGATGGCTGTACGGTTTGAGGAATTGAAAGTGTTGCAATTAGCAGAGACGGTTGCAGATAAAGTATGGAAATTTGTAGTTAGCTGGGATGGTTTTGCGAAAGAGACGGTTGGAAAACAATTAGTAAGGGCGATAGATTCGGTGGGGGCAAATATTGCTGAAGCTTACGGCCGTTATCATTATGGCGAGAAGTTACAATTTCTTTACTATGCACGAGGCAGTCTATTTGAAACCAAGTATTGGCTTAATCGCGCTTATTCACGCGCTTTAATTCATTCCAATCAATTTCAAGAGTTAGCTGATTCCTTGTCGGATTTAGTACACCAACTTAATACCTTTGCCAAAGTGACCAAATCCCAGCGTTATAAAACCTACACATCAAATAAGATTTCAGAGCAAAAACCGAGTTATCAGCTTGAAGATTCCCATTTAGAACAATTTTTGTCGAACGAAAATTTCCCTCTCTTCTCTATCGAAGATGTAGAATTCCTCATAACTTTGCCGACAACATCAATTACTTAATTACTCATTTACCCAATTACCATGTCCCTAAAACCTATTTGGCAAGCACAAACAGAGATTGAATTTGAACAGCATCGTCCGGTGGAGTTGACGCTGGATCGGTGTATTAAGTGCAATATTTGTGTGAGTGCTTGTCCGGTAACGGCCGTTACCGACCTCTTCCCTGGCCCCAAGTACGAAGCACCCCAAGCAGGCCGCTTCCGCCAGAATGAGCAGGAAACACCCGATCATTCAGTGGATTATTGCAGCGGCTGCCGCGTCTGCAACATGGTTTGCCCCACGGGAGTGCGTATTGCCGAGATTAACGCTCGCGCCCGTGGCGATATGGTGGCGCAGAGAAAAGTGTCGGTAAGGGATAAGCTGCGGAATAATTTGTTGGGACGGCCAGAACTGTTGGGCCGGGTGGGGCAGCCGCTGGCAACATTGGCAAATGTGACGTTGCAGAGCAAGCTGGGCAGCTGGCTGGCCGAGAAGACGTTGGGCATTGCCCGCAACGCGCCCATGCCCAGCTTTTCGCGGCGAAAGTTTAGCCACTGGCTGAAACAGCACAAACCGCCCACAAATGCCACGCGCAAAGTGGTTTATTTTCATGGCTGTTCGACGGAATATTATGAGCCGAGAGTGGGGCGAGCAGCCGTTCACGTGCTGGAGGCCAATGGCTTTGAAGTGCTGATTCCGCCGCAAAACTGCTGCGGTCTGCCTCTGCTCTCCAATGGCGAATTTGCCGCCGCGCGGGCCTATCACCAGAGCAATATTGACAAACTGCTTGATTATGTCAAGTCTGGCTATGTGATTGTGGGGACTTCAACAAGCTGTACGCTGACGTTGAAGGAAGAAGCACCGGAACTGCTGGACTTTTACAGCGAAGAGGCGCAGCTTTTGGCGGCAAATACGTATGACATAAACGAGTTTTTGCTGCTGCTGCATGATGAGGGCGAGTTACGCACCGATGGCTTGCGGCCAATTCCACTCACCCTGCCCTACCACCCCCCCTGCCAATACCGGGCGCATCGGATCGGCCGTCCGGCGGTGGATTTGCTGGATTTGATTCCAGAGCTAAAGATTATCGAGAGCCAGGTGGCCTGCTGTGGGGTGGCGGGGACGTATGGGTATAAGCAGGAGAAGTATGAGATTGCGATGGCGGTGGGACGGCCGTTATTCGACTTCATTCATGAAACAAAGGCCCCCTTCTCCGTATGCGACAGCGAAACCTGCCGCTGGCAAATCACCCGCGCCACCCATCTGCCCTCCGTCCATCCGGTAGAACTGTTGGCCCTGGCCTATGGCTTTCCCGCAGAGGCCCCCCTGTCTTGAAATTATGAATTATGAATTATGAATTATGAATAGACTTCCTCATTCATAATTTTCATGCGAGGAATATTTTATGTCAATACATAAGCTAGCTGGTAAACCGGCACCGCTGGAATTATTGATCAATGTGCCGCGCCTGGTATCGGCCTACTACACCCACAAGCCTGACCCCAACGAGCCGAGCCATCGCGTCTCTTTTGGCACATCGGGGCATCGTGGTTCGTCGTTGCAGCACAGCTTTAACGAGGATCATATTTTGGCGATTAGCCAGGCCATTTGTGAGTATCGGCAGGCGGCGGGGACGAGTGGGCCGTTGTATTTGGGGATGGATACTCATGCCTTGTCGGAACCGGCGCTGGTAACGGCCGTTGAAGTCTTCGCCGCCAATGGGGTGCAAACCGTCATCCAGGCAGGTCGGGGCTTCACACCCACGCCCGTTATTTCCCATGCCATTCTCACCTACAACAAGGGCCGCCAAGCTGGCCTGGCCGATGGCGTGGTCATCACGCCTTCGCACAACCCACCCGCCGATGGCGGCTTCAAATACAACCCCCCTTCCGGCGGGCCAGCCGACACCGACACCACCAAAGTCATCCAAAACCGTGCCAATGAACTGCTGCGCGAAGGGCTGCGCGGCGTGAAGCGGCTGCCCTGGCCGCGTGCCAGAAAAGCGGACAATACGCATGAATATGATTACATCACTCCCTATGTGAATGATTTAGCCAATGTCGTTCACATGGATTCGCTGACCGATTTGAAGATTGGCGTAGACCCGATGGGCGGCGCGGGGCTGCCCTATTGGCAGCCAATCGCCGAGAAATATGGGCTGAACCTTGAGGTGGTGAATCGCCGAGTAGACCCGACCTTCTCCTTTATGACAGTGGATCATGATGGCAAGATTCGCATGGACTGTTCATCGCCCTACGCGATGGCCGGGCTGATTCAGTTGAAGGATAAGTTTGACATTGCTTTTGGCAATGACCCGGACACTGACCGGCACGGGATTGTGACGCGCAGTGTGGGGCTGATGAACCCGAATCATTTTTTGGCAACGGCCGTTTACTACCTCTACCAAAACCGCCCCGGCTGGCGTGAGGATGTGGCGGTGGGCAAAACGCTCGTCTCCAGCTCGATGATTGACCGCGTGGCGGCCCATTTGGGCAAGCGGTTGTGTGAAGTGCCGGTGGGCTTTAAGTGGTTTGTGGATGGGCTGGTGGATGGCAGTTTTGGTTTTGGTGGCGAGGAGAGCGCGGGCGCGTCGTTCTTGCGCCACGATGGCACGGTGTGGACGACGGACAAGGATGGCATCATTCTCGACCTGTTGGCAGCGGAAATTTTAGCCAAAACGGGCCGTGATCCAGGTGAGCATTATCAGGATTTGACGGCGCGATTTGGAACGGCCGTTTACGAACGCATAGATGCCCCCGCCAGCGCGGCGCAGCGCACTGTGTTGTCTAACCTCTCGCCGGAAGATGTGACAATTGAGGAGTTAGCCGGGGAGCCGATTACGACCTGCCTGACCAAAGCTCCCTGCAACGGCGCGGCCATCGGCGGCCTGAAGGTTGTTACCGACAACGGCTGGTTTGCCGCCCGCCCTTCGGGGACAGAAGACATTTATAAGATTTATGCCGAAAGCTTTAAGGGGCAAGCCCATTTGCAGCAGATTCAGGCCGATGCCCAAACGATTGTATCGGCGGCGTTTAAGGCAGCGGGGTTGTAACATGGAAATTGGGTCAATCTTGAAGATTGACCCAATTTGAAGCGATTCGAGGAGAGAGCCATGCGTGTGATGATTACGGGCGGGAGTGGGACGATTGGGACGGCGTTGACACGGCGTTTGCTGGCCGATGGGCATGAGGTGCTGGTTTTGAGCCGTAAGCCAGAGAAGTACAGTTTACCGGCGGGGGCGCAAGGGGTGAAGTGGGATGGCAAAACGGCCGATCACTGGCACACTTACATTAACGACAACACAGCTATCATCAATCTGGCCGGAGCCAGTATTGCTGGTGAGGGGTTTATCCCCAGCCGTTGGACGGCCGAACGCAAAAGGGCCATCCGCCAGAGCCGTTTGGATGTGGGCCAGGCGGTGGTGGCGGGGATTGAGGCGGCGGCGCACAAACCCAAAGTGCTGATTCAAGCATCGGCCGTTGGCTACTATGGGCCGAGCGGCGCGGAAGTGCTGACAGAATCGGCCCCGCCAGGAAATGATTTTTTGGCAGATGTTTGTGTAGCGTGGGAAGCGACAACCGCACCGGTGGAGGCGATGGGGGTGCGCCGCGTGATCATTCGCACAGGGCTGGTGCTGACGCTGGAGGATGGGCCGCTGCCGATTGTGGTGCTGCAATATAAGCTGTTTGCTGGGGGGAAGTTGGGCAACGGCCGTCAATGGTGGCCCTGGATTCATCTGGATGATGAGGTAAAGGCTATCGCTTTTCTGTTAGAAAACGAATCGGCGCAAGGGGTCTATAATCTAACCGCCCCCAACCCTTTGACTAACAATGACTTTGGCAAAGTGGTAGGGCAGGTGTTGGGCCGTCCCCATTTCATTCCCGCCCCTGCTTTTGCTCTAAAATTGCTTTTGGGCGAAATTGCCACGCTGGTGCTGGATGGGCAGCGAGCGATCCCGCAACGGCTGCAAGAGGCGGGATTTAGCTTCAAGTATACGGAAGCCAAAGCGGCGTTAACGGATTTGTTGAAGTAGGTATGGCTGTTGAGAGTTATTTCGTCTGGCTGGGTTCGGGCCGGGCGCGGAAACGGGGCGTGGGTGAAGGGGGTGTGTTGTTGGATCAGGCAGCGCGGGTGCGGCTGCCTGTGCCGTCGGGGGGGATTTTGCTGGATGCGTTTTATGAGGGGGCGGTGGCGGATGGGCTGCTGGTGCGGGGGGAGAACGGCCGTTTCTCCTGTCCCGATCCCCCGCTTTTACATCACGTTCTTTATCATGATGTCCGCTTCCCCCAACTAGAAAAACCAGTGGTTGTGCAGCCTCTTTTTGCCACAACGAGCGTCTCCCATATTCAGTTTACGGAGCCGGGGCAATTGGCTTGTTCTCTCTGCGAAGTTTATTCAGCGAAAGCGGAGGATGTGCGGCGGGATGTGGTGGTGATGGAGATGGTGGAGGCGGTGGTGGGGGGAACGGCCGTTACCGCTGCCAGCCAGGCAACCGACACCTTCACCACAAACGAGCAAAGCCTCACCTTGCCCCAATTAGGCATCTTCCAATCGGCCAGCGCCGCGGTGCCGCCCTTTGCCCAACGGCTGCAAAAGCTGCTGCGCGGCGTGCGCCGCACCTTCGGCAAAGGGCAATGGGCAATCAATTGGGCCGATGATGGGGAAGTTTGTTGGTTAACTCAAATCACGCGACTGCGCACACGGGAACTGACATAATCGAGTGTGGTCACAACCACCGCAATCGCCAGCATCATCACGCTGGCATCGCGGTAGCGCAGCAGGCGAATGCTTTGGTCGAGCAAGAAGCCAATGCCGCCACCGCCGACAAAGCCAATGATGGTAGAGGTGCGCACATTGATGTCCCAACGGTAGAGGGTGTAGGCGATATAGGGGGGGACGATTTGGGGGATGACGGCATAGACGATGGTTTGCAGGCGATTGGCGCCTGTGGCGGTGATGGCCTCAATTGGGCCTTCGGAGATGCCTTCGATTTGTTCGGAGAAAAGTTTGCCTAAGGCGGCGATGGTGTGGAGAGTGAGGGCCAGTACGCCCGCAAATGGGCCAAGTCCGACCCAGACAACGAAGATAACGGCCATAATGAGGGGTTCGATGGAGCGCAGGATGTTGAGGATGCTGCGGGTTATGCCGTAGATGATGGCACCGCTAGGGAACGGCCGTTTCACGGCCACCAACAACGACAAAGCCGCCGCTACCACACCCCCCACCACCGCTGGAATCGTCGTCCAATTGGCCGGGTTGTCATATTGGTACAGCCAGTTGAGAGCCGAACCGATGGCGTAAATGAGAACGGCCGTACCGAACAGGGTGAGAACGGCCGTCATCACCTTCCCGGCCGCTGTCGGCAGCCGCAAAACCGCCTCCTGCCCATAGCGGCTGCCCAATGAAGCCGCCACCAGCGCCCCCACCAGCCCCAAAAACGGAGCCAGCAGCAAACTCACCACATCAGCCACCACTGTCATGGCTTCACCCAAAAAACCCAAACCCACAACCGATAATTGCGCAGACAGCCAACTGCCCAACGGGCTGCCCACCCCGGCCAGCAACCCCAGGCCAAACAGAGACAACAGCAGCAGCCCAACCGAACGGCCGATCATCACCCCCATGCCGCCCCCACTGCCCTGCCGCCATAAAACAACCATCAACCCGGCCACCAGCACCAGCCCCATCACCCCCACCAGCAATTGGCTCACCAGCCCACCCGCCAGATTTAACAATTGGCGCGTCACAAACCAGGCCACACCCCCACCAACTGGAATCGCCACCAACGCCGCCATAATCGCCGCCAGCGGCATCGTCACTTCTATCATGAGGTTACGCGCTGCCAAAAACGAGACAGGAACTGCCAGCAGCGTACCAATCGTCGTCGCCATCAGCGCCATAAAAATCGTCTCCACAATCAGGCGCAGCGTATTTTGCAGCGTCTCCGTCAACGTAAACGGCCCACTCCCCACCCCAAATACCCGATCCAAAATGTCAGGGTCCGTCAGGTCGGGGTCGGCCAGCAAACGCAGCACCCCCACCACCTGCTCCTGCCGTCCCTCGTCCCGCAAGCGCGTCACATCCACCTCCGTCACCTCTACGGCCAGCGCATAAAGCAAAAACAAGGCCACAAAGGTCAGGATGGTGCGGAAGAGGTAGCGTTTGGGAGTGAGTGGTTGGTCTTTCATGGTGTATTGGTGTATCCGTGTATGTGGTGTACGGGTATATCTACACCCATATACTTATACACCCTCTTAAATAATCCTTCGCCGAATACGCGAGCTAATATTGTCCAAAATCGTCACGACCAGGGCGATGGCAATGACCATGACGCTGGCTTGACGATATAGCAGTTGGTTGAGGAAACGCTGCAAGACAAAGCCGATGCCGCCACCGCCCACAAAACCGATAATGGTAGAAAGGCGCACGTTGATGTCCCAGCGGTAAAAAATGTAGGCGATGTAATGGGGCACAATTTGTGGCCACACGGCATAGACAATGGTTTGCACGCTGTTGGCCCCGGTGGCGGTAATGGCCTCACGAGGGCCTTCGTCAATGTTCTCCACCTGCTCGGAGAAGAGCTTGCCTAAATCGGCAACAGAATGGAGCATGAGGGCCATGATGCCTGCAAATGGGCCTAGCCCTACCCAGACGACAAAGACGAAGCCCATCATGATGGGTTCGATGGAGCGAATGGCGTTGAGTGTGCCGCGTGTGGTGGAGTATATGGCCATGCCGATGGGTACTTGTTGTTTGGGTTCGCGGCGCAGGGAGAGAACGGCCGTTATCACACTCACAACCAGCATAGGCCAAAGCAAGTAGGTAAGGGGCGATGTGCTGCTAGCCAAAATGAGTTCACGCAGCCCCAACAGATTGACACTAAAAAAGGCATAGCCGATGACAAAGATGAAGACGGCCGTTCCCAAAGCAGTCAAGACGGCCGTTCCCCCTTTCGCCACACCCCTATCCAACCGCAGCACCATCTCCTGCCCATAATACGCCCCCCAAGAAGCCGACACCATAGCCAAAACCAGCCCCACCAGAATAGGCAGCAAAATCACCAGCAAATCAAACAAAACCTGGATGAAATTGCCAATAAACCCCAGGCTGTCCAAATGAAGGGACACACCCGTTAATCCCGAAAGGGTCACAAGTTGATGGGTGAGCCACCAACCCACACCAGCCGCCAGAGGGGCGGCGATAACAGCACTCATCACCGCCGCCAACGGCAGCTTCACATCCGCCATCAAATTCCGCGCCGCCATAAAAGAGATAGGAATCGCCAAAATCGTGCCAATCGTCGAGGCCATCAGGGCCATCAGCACCGTTTCCAGAATTTTGTCCAGTGCTTCATAACTGGTGTCACTTAGACCAATCACGCGCCGGTCAATCACCTCTACCACTTCCAGGCGATGGGCTTCTTCGTTGGCACGAATATCGGGCATAGTAAATTGGACGGCGAAATTACCCTCCGCGTCCGCCCGAATATCGGCTACGCGGCGCGGCGTATTCGCGCCCACCGGATGCCAATAAACGGCCCCTTGCACATTGGTCTGAAACCCTTGCCCCGAAAGCGTCAACGGGTCTTGGGTCGTCGTGGCACAGTTGGGGGCCAAAGTTAGTACCCGCCCTTCAAAAGTCACTTGCGAGCCTTTAATTTCCTCTGGGCAAGGCATCCGCAGGGAAATATTGGTGCTGCGCGTCTCGTTTTCGTAAGCGAGGAAGTCGGGACGGGCCAGATCGCGGATGAGGCTGGTGAGGTTTTCCTGCCGCTGCGGCTCTAACGGCTCACGCAGGTCAATGCGTGTTACCTGGATGGCATAACCATATAACAGCACCAGCCCAACGATAATGAGCGGGGTAAGGAGAGGGGAACGGCCGTTGTCGTTGTTTTTCATCTTTATTTGGGGACTAGAGATTGAAAACCGTAGACTAGAGATCGTTTAATCTCCAATCTCTCATCTCCAATCTCTACCCAATCCGCTCCGCTTCCCGTCCGTAGATTTCCACGAACTTGGCATCATCAATTTCACTGGGATGACCATCGAACACAAGCTTACCCCCATTCAGAGCAATGGCCCGCGTGCCATACTGCTGCACCAAATCTAAAAAGTGCAGACTGCACAAAACCGTAATACCATCCTCCTGATTAATCTGCTGCAAATGGCGCATAATGCTATGCGCCAGCGCCGGGTCCAGACTGGCAACTGGTTCATCCGCCAAAATCAGTTCCGGCTCTTGCATCAGGGCGCGGGCAATGCCCACCCGCTGCCGCTGCCCCCCACTCAACTCATCAGCGCGATTGTCCGCTTTGTCACCAATGCCCACCCGCTTCAGGCTGGCATGGGCGCGAGCCACATCTTCGGCGGGGAAACGGCCGAGTACACTGGCAATGGGATTGGTATACCCCAAACGGCCGCTCAACACATTCGTCAGCACCGATGACCGATCCACCAAATTAAAATGCTGGAAAATCATGCCAATCTTGCGCCGTGCGCGGCGCAACTCCTCACCCGTAATGTGCGAAAGCCGAATATCATTCCACCAGATTTCGCCGCTCGTCGGTTCAATCAGCCGATTAATACAGCGCAGCATGGTACTCTTGCCCGAACCGCTCAGGCCAATCACAGCCACAAATTCGCCATCCGGCACTGTAAAACTTACGTCCGTCAACGCTTGCGTACCATCAGGATAAACTTTGGTGAGGTTTTGGACTTTTAGCATGAGAAAGGTGGTGCATTGGTGTACTGATATTCTACACCAATACACCCATCTTAAAACAAAGAAGCCGAGTGACATTTCCTCAATCACTCGGCTTCATTTTCATTTAATCGTGGAAATAACCAGAACCAATTTCTGTCTCACAGTCGCTTACCGGCCATTTCCGCTGTTTACTGTTCACTGTTTACTGCTTACTATTCCTAGCCGCCTAAAACATCATCTTCGGTAATGCCCAGATAGTTCATAGCATCACGAACGGGATCATAGAAGCTGTCAGTCACGGCTTCCAAACCAGTCCAACTATAGAAGTCTTGAGAACAGATAGAGGTTGCACAGGCTTCAGAAGCGGTGAAGTCAATCAACGCATCAATGATTTGGTTGGCGGTGTTGAGGGGGAATTCGGGGCCAAAGGAAACGGTATCATTGGGGATACGCTCGGTCAGGGCCAGGATACGGGTTTGGTCAAAGATGTCAGTCGCCGTGTCATTGACAGACGCACGCGCATCTAAGATGCGATACCCACCTTCATCGGGTGTGCCGCCCACGAAAGTACGGCCTGCGTCGTTGCGGATAGCAGGGGCATCAGCATTACGCCAAATTTCAGGATCGTCTACACCATAAGCCCAGGCGCGGTCATCGGCAGCAGGCAATAAGGGGGGGCTGAAGAAGGCGGTGCCAAACTCACATTCGCCGTTGTAAACACCAAGCATGGCGTTGTTGTGGCTGCCAGACTCTACGATTTCGCCTGGCTCGATGCCCATTTCCAGGAAGAGGGCGCTGGGGTAGAGATAACCAGAGGTCGAACCCACATCAGGAATACACCAGGTGAGGCCTGCTAAATCCTCTAATGATTGAGCCGGGCTGTCGGTGGGTACGACAAATTGTGCGGCGTACCAGGAAAGGCCAAAGCGTACCGCAGCACCACCAACGGTAACACCACAACGGTTGTTGGCTAGGACATAACCCTGAGCCGGGATGAAGCCGATGGTGTCATCGGGGGAGGCGCACATTTCTTCGATGGTAGCAGCATAGCTGGTGGGGACGCTGACGGTGAAGTTCATGCCGGTGGCTTCGTTAAGGGCTGCCGCCATTACTTCACCACCCGTGACGATGACATCGGAGTCTACGGAGGGGACGAAGAGGACTTTGATCGGCCGTTCTTCGGAACCCAACGGAGCTTCTTCCATCTCCACTGTTTCCACAACAGTTTCGGTCTGGACTTCGGTGACAATGCGGGTCACTTCGACGGGAACCTCCACTTCTACTTCAACGGGGACTTCCACTTCTTCGGTCACAGTTTCTACAATGGTCTCTGTTTCAGTAACGACGCGAGTGACCTCGACGGTCTGTGGTTGGCAGGCGGCCAAGACCACAGATAGGATAAGAAAAGTTGCTAAATACAATTTGAACTTGTTCATGTTTCTCCTTCCTAGTGAGTTTTGATAGAACCTTGCCAGGGGAACGGCCGTTTCCCTACGATCATTCACCCCGAACAAAGGAAATATACTGCAAGCATAGGGGGAAAGCAAGACGAGAACGGCCGTCTACTCCTCACGAACCGGTATCTCTCGCGGCGCACACGGCTGACGATTGGCCTCATCTGGCAGGTCAATCGTAATGGCTTGTGTATCCACCCGATTGTTGTCCGCCGAAATCTCCACATCCTCGTGAATAAGACCCGCCCACATCGGCTGCGGATTACGCACCCCCAACGGCCCCGTTATGCGAATCGTCCCCGTCACCACCGTGCGCTCACCCGGCATCAGGTAATAATAATCGCCAATTTTCTGCAAATCCTCTTGGCTGCCGATGGCCCAGCGGTAGGGATAGTTGGTGATCTCGTTTTCATAACCAATCGCTACCCGCCAGGCCCCCGATTCCGTATGCCAGCCCAGGGTGTTGTAGTTCCAATCAGAATCGTACATCGTGCCCGGTGCGGGGCCAGTGGTGCGCAGCGGTGTATTGCCATCGTTTTGCAGCGTGACGGTGAAGGTGAGGGTTTCGCAAAGGGCAACGGCCGTTGCACTAAACGCCAACGTATCCCCCGAAGGCGGCGAAAAGATATAACCACGCGGCACACCACCAAACTCAATCGTCAACTCCGTCTCCGCCCGCAGCCGCTGCCCTTCCAAATCTTGAGCAATCGCCACAATGGGATACGTGCCATCCGGCGGCGGCGTTTCGCCATTGTCCACACCGCCCTCGTAATCATAATAGTGGCGGCCCACCGTATCGGCTGGCACATCCCGCTCCAATTCGCGGATAGGCACTTCCACGCCCTCTGGCGTAAGCAAAAAGACACGCAGATCGGTCACCTCTTTGGTCAGGAAGAATTGGATCAGCGCCCGATCATTAATGCCATCACGGTTGGGCGAAAAGACGGTGCGGTCTACCGTAAAGTTGCGCATGTCAGGCAGTTCGGTATCGGCCTCGGCAATGGTTACATTGCCTTGTGCCGTTTCGCGCACATTTTGCTCGTCTATGGCTTCGATGGTCCAGGTATAACGGCCGTTAGGCAGCAGCCGCGCCAAAATCTCCGCCTGAATCTCATCCTCCGGCAGTGTAAACGGGTCTACCACCCCACTAAACAACACCTCATACTCACCCGCCCCTCGCGCCTTCTCCTGCCGAAAATAAAAACGCCGTCCCGCCTCATCATCAAAATAGATAGAGACCGTGGCATTGCGAGAAATTTCATACATGATGGGCATCGCATCCGTCACCCCATCGGCATTGGGCGTGATCAGGTCATGCCCCACAGACACATTTCGCAGCAAACTACGGTCGCCATTCACCACCCGCCAGCCAACAGCCACCGCCGCCACCACCAGCACCAAAGCGATGATGGCTACCGTTATAGGATTGATTCGTCTTGGTTCATTCATAACAAAAAGTGTACCAGAGCCATTTTGCCCTGACGAACGCTCTTTACCCACGTTTTGCCGATGGTACCAATGGTTATGGAATGGTAACGGCATCTGGGGATTTGTTCACGATATGGTTACGATGGGGTAACGGCCGTTTGGCATACTATCAGTAATTAATCAAACAAAACAATTTAGCAGATACAAACACAATCTAAGGAGTTAAACATGAATCACCCCATCATCGCCAACGAAAACGCAAAAGCACGTTACAACGAATTTTTATACGAAGCAGAACAATACCGTCTAGAAAGCAAAGTTACCAAGCGGCACGGCCTCGCCCAACTGCTCAGCATGATAATCAGCTTATTCATCTAACACCAAAACAACTAAAAGGAAATCAAAAATGAACCATCCATTCATCGCCAACGAAAACGGCAAAGCCCGTCACAACGAATTGTTAAAAGAAGCGGCCAACCATCGGTTGCAAACAAAAGCAGCCCAACAAAACAGCAAGAGCAGCCTGCTCAAAAGCCTCATGAGCCTCTTCCTCTAAAACAATGTCCGCTTACAAATTAATACCGCAATAAAGCCCCTGCACAGCGCAGGGGCTTTTTATTTTGCCAACCCCTCCGCTTCCTTGTCAGAGGATCGGGGCAATGTTACAATGCCCCACGAAACGGAGATTAGAGATTGGAGATTGGAGATTGCAGGGGCCACCCCAAGAACAACTCAAGTTCCCACGAGTTCCCCCAAGTTCCTAAAAAGTTCCTATGAGTTCCCAACAATATGGTCAAGATCGCACCTGGCCCTTCGCCGAAGGGGGTGGCAGCACCATTCTCGTCGTGTCCATAGCCCAACTTCTGGCAATCATTCTCTGGCTCCAGTTCAGCAATTGGCCCACAGGCATTTTTCTCTTCCTCATGACCTGCCTCTGGCTGCTTATCCTCTACTTTTTCCGCGACCCCAACCGGCAAGTCATCAACCAACCAGGCTGTGTCATTGGCCCTGGCGATGGCGAAGTAGTAGAGATTGTGCGCGAACGTGAAGCACGTTACCTCCAGACAGACGTAATCCGCATCAGCATGTTTTTAGACATCACCGACGTGCATATTCAGCGCGTACCCCTCAGCGGCCAAGTTACGCTGGTGCAGCACCAACCAGGCAAATTCCTGCAAGCCTTCCGCCCAGAAGCTTCTGATGTGAATGAGTATATTGCGATGGTGATTGAGGGGGAATACGGCCGTATTCTCATCAAACAAATCGCTGGCATCCTGGCCCGCCGCTGCGTCAACATGATGCAGCCCGGCGACACCGTGACCACAGGCCAACGCTTCGGCCTCATCAAATTCAGCTCCCGTCTCGACCTGTTCCTGCCACCCGATGCCCAACTACTTGTTGCCGTAGGCGACAAAGTATACGGTGGCCTGACACCCATCGCCCAATTAAGACAAATTACGTCATTGCGCAATGACATCATTACTTCTTAACCATGAACAGCAAATACCGTTATCTCATTCCCAATGGCATCACCTTCCTATCACTTACTTGCGGCCTCATCTCCATTCTACTCTCCGCCAACGGCAACTTCGTGCCCGCCGGCGCACTCATCCTAACCAGCTTCGTCCTCGACCTATTTGATGGCTACTCCGCCCGCGTCCTAAAAGCTGGCTCCGAGTTTGGCTTGCAGCTCGATTCACTGGTGGACATGGTGAGCTTGGGGGTTGCCCCCACCGTCTTAGCCTTTAAGCACATTGAAGCCGAAGGTGTGCCGATGGTGTGGGTTTGGCCTGTGTGCCTCTTCGTGGCTTTGGCCGGGGCCTTTCGCCTGGCCCGGTTTAACCTGCTGCCCCCCAAAGAATCTGGCGACAAAGACTCCGTGGGTCTCACCATCTCCTCTGGCGGCGCGTCCATCGCCCTGGCCGTCCTCTCCGATTTGGCCTTCCCCCTCATCGAGATACCAGACATTCTCTACATCCCCTTCTTGCTCATCATCGCCATTCTCATGGTAAGCAAAGTGGCATTTCCTTCCTTCTTTTGGGTTTTTTCCGGCCGCAAGCGCAACATGGTGCTGATTGCCTTGTTTGCCATTACCATTTATCAATTTACGCTGTTTAATGCCTGGTTTTTCTGGAACAACGTTTACCTGGGCGTTTCATTGGCGCGAGCGGGGTACAAAAGCCGAAAATGAGCAGTTGGGGTGATAGAGTAGGTGGCAATGCGCTGTATCAGTTGGCGCGGTTAACGAGTGCTACGGCTCGTTTTCAACTGAACGGAGAGGCGTATTTGCAAAGTGCATTGGACAACGGCCGTCCCCTCATCTTCGCTGCCTGGCATGGCATGACCATGATGCTGGTGGGCATGTTCCGCACCCGCCTCGACTTAAGCCGCATCGTCCTCATTCTGCCCGACGACTGGCGCGGCAACACCCTCGTCATCTTCGCCACCAAGTTGGGTGCCCAGCCCTTCCCCATGAATTTAGAAGGCGATGCGTCTATGGCCACCGCCCGCAAACTGTCACAGTTGGTCAAGCAAGTCAAAGTTGGTCAATATTGTTACATCACCCCCGACGGCCCATTTGGCCCTTCTTATGTGATGAAGCCCGGCCTGACCTATATTGCCCAAAAAGCTGGGGCGCTCATTGTGCCGGTGGGCGCTTATGCCCGGCACAGCTACGCCCTCAACCGCTGGGACCGCTATACCATCCCCTACCCTTTTAGCCGCATTGCCCTAGAAGTGGGAGAGCCTATAACAGTAGAGAAGGGGGCAGATTTAACGGCCGTTAACCACACCCTCACCCAAACACTCAACCAGGTCACACTCCAGGCCGCCGCCAATTACTATGAAAAATAGTGCATTGATCGAATACACCAATACACCAATACACCAACTATGAACCTGTCTGCAAATCTTGCCACCTTCTGGCGCACCCTCGAAGGCGAACTCGTTTATCAATATCACTGGCTTACCATGAAAACCGCCCGCTGGCAGGTCGAGGGAGCAGCCAATTTGCAGGCCGCCAGGGAAAACGGCCGTCCCATCCTCTTCGCCCTATGGCACGGCCAGATAGCCCTCCTATTCATGTACGGCCACCGCTTCTTCGAGCCAGCCAAATTCACTCTCGTAGCCGTCGGCGACGAACGGCACGATATATTGGGGCGGCTGGGTTCCCGCATCGGCGTAAAAACCCATGCCGTAGACATGCAGGGCAACCCCGTCGCTGCGGGCCGAGCCACCCTGCGCGTCATCAAAGCCATGAAGGAAGGGCACGACTCTTTAATTGCCCCCGATGGGCCGGATGGGCCTGCTTACCAGCCCAAACCAGGGGTCATCTATCTGGCCCAGAAAGCCGAAGCCATTATCCTGCCCTTAGGCATCTGGACGCGCCAGGCCTACCAACGCCAGCGCTGGGATCATTACCTGGTGCCTTACCCCTTTGCTCAATGTCATATGGTGTTTGGCACACCTATTCTCGCCCACAAAGATGATGATAGTGAGGCGTTAATGACGCAAGTAACGGCCGTTTTGCACGCCGCCCGCACCCGCGCCCAACAGTTGGCAGGCATTACCCCCTGGCGTTAAACCCTGCGCCCGACCCGTTTATGCTTTAATGCTGTAGGGAAACGGCCGTCTTATTCAAAGCCAGAAATTCCTTCGCCACTTCATCATTAGCAAAAATGAGCGTGAGATGTTTAGCCTCTTTGTCGAGCTTGGCCGTTAAACCGGCCACATAGTCGGCATCACTCAGGAATTGGGTGGTAAGAAGCGGAGCCTGGTAGAGAGAACGGCCGTAAACCGGCAGCAAAACCACCCGCGCCAACAACTCACACAAAAACCCAGCCACCAAACCAACCACCAACCCCGCCGCTCCCCCCAACACCCATGAGGCAAAAGTACTCGGCTGAGCCATCTCATCCAGACCCAGCCAACTGGCATAAAAAGTCACCACCACAAAAGCCGCCCCACCCAGCAGCACAAAGCCCAACATCAACGGGATAAAACCCGCCAAAAAGACAGCTTTGGTGCTGCGGGCACACGGATCGCAGTGGGGAACGGCATATTTTAAGGAGACCTGCTCCTGTTTCTGTCCCCGCATCACCAACCGGTTGATAACCAAATTGGACTCTGTCTCTTTAGCGGCACCACAGGCAACACACCGTTCAGGGAAGCGCATTTGGCTATCTGAACCAGGCAAAACTTGAATCGTTTGCGGCATACAAACCGTCCTGGTGATGATTGGCGGGTTAGCCCAACCCGCCACACATCCCTTATACGCGCAAATATTATCCAAACAGCCCTCACTGTACAATCTGAAGTTTTTGGCACCAAGCCAAATTTGCCAGAACAGCAGGCACATAAATAAAGAGTTTCTAAAGAGTTATTTACTACAATACAGTAAATCACTCTATAAGGAGGCTATTACATGAAGATTTTGAAACGAATTGGTTTAATTTTGGTTGGTCTAATTGGCATACTCGCCATTGTGGTGGCTGTGCTGCATTTTGTGGGCAGTTCGCGGTTGGCGAACGCACCAGAGGTGGCGGCCAGCCCCGTCACCATTCCCACCGATGCTGAATCCCTGGCCTGGGGTGAACACCTGGCCCAGGCAGTCATTCCCTGCGCCGAATGTCACGGCGCAAACTTCGAGGGAACTGTGTTCATTGATGAAGCACCGATTGGCTATGTCACGGCCCCCAACCTGACGGCTGGGGCTGGCGGCGTGGGCAGCACATATACCGATGCGGACTGGGAACGGGCGATTCGGCACGGTGTGGGCGGAGACGGCCGTTCTCTAGCCATCATGCCCTCCAACCACTTCGCCACCATGAACGATGAAGATTTAGGCGCACTCATCGCCTACCTCAAATCTGTGCCGCCGGTGGATAATGAACTGGGCGAACGCGACATTATATTCCCCGGCACCATCATTTTTGGGGTATTGGGCTACAACACCCTGCCGGTAGCCCGGATTGACCATGCCAATATGGGAACGGTGAAGCCAGCCGAGGGTGTGACCACTGCCTATGGTGAATACCTGGTCAACATAGGGGCCTGCCGCGAGTGCCATGCGGATAATCTGGCGGGCAATACAGACCCCAACGGCTCACCGCTTGGCCCGAACCTGACTCCCGGCGGTGAATTACGCGCCTGGGCGGAAGAGGATTTTATGCGGATTTTTAGAGAGGGGACGAAACCAACGGGAACGGCCGTTAACGATGAAATGCCCTGGCGCAGTTACGGCAACATGACCGATGCAGAATTGCAAGCCATTTGGCTTTATCTGCAAAGCACAGCAGCTCTACCGGACAATCAATAACAAAAAGAGGCGAACTTGTTAAAAGTTCGCCTCTTTCATATTAACCACCATACACTCGCAGCAGCACCTGCGGTGTCACCAGCCCCTCCACAAAAGCAGCCACCAACAGCAACGGGATGACAACCCCCACAAACAAGCGGAAGAAATCGCCAGCAGCAGCCAAAAAGGCTTCACTGACGGTGCGGTTGGGCGGCGGCGAGATGATGGTGGTGTGCCAGCGCAGCGAAGCCGCGGCGGCAATGAGCAAGGCGGGCAGTTCAATGACGGCGTGAGGCACAATCGTTCCCAACAAAAATTGCCAGGGGTTTTGCCCCGCCAGAGCAAACTGCACAGCAACATAGGTGATCAGCCCCCAGGGCAGCAGGAAGACCAACATGCCCAGTACGCCAAAAGTAAACACCCCCAACAACGTCCACAAGGCTACTGCCCGAATATTTTGGACGAAAATAAGCGGCGGCAGGACATTGGCGAAAACCTGGATGTCATTCAAGTTTTGCAACATATTGTCGCCGGTCAGTTCGGCCTTAATTTGTGGCGGCAGTTGGTAGACCCGTGCCAGGTAAGTGGTGAAGATGACGGTGGCAATTAAAGCGACAACCAAAATGAGGATGGGTTTGCCCAACAAACGTAAACGGCCGACTGTCTGCCGATACCACAACAGCGGATGGGGATAACGGCCGTTATTCTCCGCCCGCCCGCTAAACCTATCCCAAAACTGCTGCCACATCCAGCCCACCCGAATCTGGTCAATATCGCGCCCCATCAACTCCTCACGGTTGAAGATTTGAATACCCATGCGAATAAAGACAACGGCCGTTACCGCCAGCGCCACAATCAGCCACCACAGCCCCACATGATTCCCCCAAAACATCGCCACCGCCTCCGACGGCAGCAGCAGCGCAATGGGCACAATAATAAAACTGGCTAACAGATTCGCCGCCCGCACACTCGTCGTCTGGCTGGAAACCACCACCGCCGCCGCCACCATAATCACCCCCTGCATCGTCGAGATGAGCACCGTCTGCACCAGCGTCGGCAGCGAAGGCAGCCAGCCCACACTAAAATAAAGCGACACCAGATACAAAGTCATGCCCAAATAGCTGGCGCAAATTGGCGGAATCAGCGAAGCCAGCATCTTACCCACATACAATTGTGTATTGGTAACAGGCGTTGCCAGCAGCGGCTCCAAACTCTTGCGCTCCTTTTCCCCCACAAAGGTTTCCAAAGCCACAATCAGCGAGAAGGAGATGGGGAAAAAGCCCACCACCAACAGCAAAAAAGGAATCAGTTGGTTGGCAATAATCTCGGCCCCAAAATCCTCCACAAAACTTAAAAGCCGCCGCGCCGTGAAGTTCATAATGCCGGGGAAAGCGGCCGTTAACAAAATAATCGGAATCACGATGCGCCAATCACGGAAAGCATCCTTCACCTCCCGTCGTGTGACCACGAGAGCCATATACACATCATGTTTGGTTACAGGGAATTGTTTGGTGAATACAGTCATTTTTCTCAGTGTTAATTGCATAATTGCGCAATTACCCAATTACTCAATTACGAATAGCATCCCCATCGGCTATAACTCGCAAATAGACCTCTTCTAAGGTTTGCGAGACTTCTTGCAGAGCAATAATGCCTAGACCCAAATCATTCAGGCAGCGCACCAGCATCGGGTTGGTCACATCGGGCTGCTCGGTTCGGTAGCGAATCACATTGTCTATGACCGACTCCACCGTCACCAGGCTTTCTATCTCCTGTATCTGCCCGTTCAGGCTGCGGTCTACGCGGACTTCCAGGCGCGGTTGGCCCAGCAGCTTTTGTTTAAGTTCGGCCGTTTTGCCTTCGGCCACAATGCGCCCCTGCCGGATGATGGCAATGCGGTCTGCCAGCAGTTCGGCTTCGGCCAAATTGTGGGTGCAAAGGATGACCGAGCGTTTGCCATCGCGCATTTCGCGGATGGCATCGCGCACCAGTTTGGCACTGTGCGGATCCATCGCGGAGGTTGGCTCATCCAACAGCAGCACGGCCGGATTGTGCAGCATGGAGCGGATCAGCCCCACTTTTTGCCGCATCCCTTTGGAATATTGCCCCAAACGACGGTCGGCCGTATTGGGCATATTGAAGCGATCAAACAAGGCCAGCCCCCGCTGCTTGATGTCGTTGTCGGACATGCCGTATAAACGGCCGTAAAACAGCAAATACTCCAACCCACTCATCCGCAAATAAAGCCCAGGCTGCTCCGTCAACATGCCAATCGAGCGGCGCACCTTGTCCGCCTGCGTCACCACATCATAGCCATTCACCGCCGCCGAACCGACGGAGGGCTTGAGGATGGAGCCGAGCATCCGCACCGTCGTCGTCTTGCCCGCGCCATTTGGCCCCAACAAAGCCAGCAGTTCACCCTGAGCCACTTGTATGTTGAGATCGCGTACAGCCTCGAAATCGTCAAAGCTCTTACCCAAATTTTCAGTTGTTATCATATTGTTGTCTCCACGACTCTTCCTACACCCGTTGAACACCAGCTAGATGTTGTTTATGACGGCCGTTTCCCCAATTGGTGCTTGAGTACTAACCAGACTGCCATCACCACCGCCACCACCAGAGAAACCAGCGTAGCAATGGCAATGTTCAATTCCAGGCCACCCAACATCACCGTGCGGCTGTCCAACCGCACCAGTTCCAACAGTGAACGGCCGATAGCGTAAAAAATCAAATACGCCGCCAGCAAATCCCCCGTCAACAAACGGCGGCGGCGCAGCAGCGTAAAAAGCACGGCAAACGTCAGCAAACTCCACAGCGATTCATACAAAAACGCCGGATGAAAACGCTCAAACTCACTGTAAGCAGGCAGGCGGTAAAGTGGTTCAATGCGCACAGCCCAAAAGACGTTGGTGGGACGGCCGTATAACTCCTGGTTAAAAAAGTTGCCCCAACGCCCAAACACCTGCCCCAACGCCACCCCAATCGCACACAAATCGGCCCAACCCAACATGGGAATGCGCTGGCGGCGCGAGTAGATAAACAGCCCCAACAGACCGCCAGCCATGCCCCCATAAATGCCCAAACCGCCATTACGTAAATTAATCAACTGCGCCGGATTGCGAAAGTAGTCAAGCGGCGATTCAATACCCAACGCCGCCATACTGGGTGAGGGAGTCAGCACATGGTACAGCCGCGCCCCCACAATACCCAACACCAAACACCAGCTAATGCCGCTCCACACATGGTCAGGACTCCAGATGTGCCAGGGTGGGGCCTGCACCCAGCTCTCAGCCACATCAGGTTCATCGGTCAATGCCGCCTGCACCACATCCAGACCCTCTTGATTCAACCCCAAATAGCGTTGATTTTGGCCCCACTTAAGCAGCAAATCGCCAACTGTGTGGATATTTTGCCGGGTGAGGGTGAGGCTGATTTCTTCAGGGAGATTGAGGCTGGTTAACGGCCGTTCCCGCACCCCCGCGTCCACCTCCGCCACCAGCAGCGCCTTCATACGCTCCTCCGCCAACTGCGCCACCACATAAGCCCCCAACGAAATCCCCCCCACAATGCAAATGGCATACCAGTAAATATCAAATTCCGCCACCGGAATCTGAAAAATCACCCGGTTGGGAGTGAAACCCGTCAAAAGATGGTAGATGTAAAGCGCCAGGAGACCAAGCAGCAGCAGGGCAATAATGGGCCAATATGGTGCTATTTTGCGCATCGGCGTTGGGGGGCGATCACTGCTTATCAACATCGGCCGTTGCCTGCTTGTAGACATGATACATACGCTGGAACACCGTAATGTAAGTAAACACCGCCAGAATAGCCAGAGCCACATGCGGCAAATCTAGCACCAAGAAAAACATCATCACCGCATACCGCTCCACCCGGCTCAAAATGCCCACCTTACACGAATAGCCCAACGCCTCCGCCCGTGCCCGCGCATAGCTCACCATCAGCGACCCCGTAATCGCCAGATAGGCCACTGCCAGATAAAGCGTATCCCCCTGGCCCACGTAATACATAATAAAGCCGCCAAACAAGATGATTTCGGCAATTCTGTCCAGAGTCGAATCGAGAAATGCCCCAAAGCCCGACTGTTTGCGGCCCAATTTACGAGCCAACGCCCCATCCAACGCATCCAACGGGGCCAAAAAGAACATAGCCACCGAGGCCCAGCGCATCTCGCCATTGGCAATCAGCCAGGCAAACAGAACATGCGACACAGTGCCCAAAATCGTTAACAAGTCTGGCGAAAAACGGTAACGCGCCATGAAATCAACGATGGGGTCAATAATAAAGCGCGTATAGACACGCAAATAATCAGTCAGCGTCATTTTGTCTGGGCGGGCCGGTTTAAGTTTTTCCATATGACCTCCAGGTCAAGAATTGGAGACCAGAGACTAGAGACTAGAGATTATGTCTACTGCTCATAGTCTCCAGTCCCCAGTCTCTAGTCTCTAAAAGTCAAGCCATGCTATCAAATTAAGAGGGCCTGTCAAGGCGGTAGCCCAGCCAGGGAACCCACATATCGGCGGCGGCCAAACTGCCGTGCCAGCCGACGAATTGCGAAGCGCGTTGGTCGTCGAGCTTGTTTAGCAAGGCTGCGCCGTGCCGGGCGATGAGGACGACATCACCCACTCGTTCGGGTGCGGCGGCGGCGTGGGGCTGTGGCCCAAACAGCCCCGCCTCTAGTGCGTCTTCAGACAGAATGGGCGTGAAGGCATGGGACAAATTTTGGTGGATGTAGTGGATGATGTCTGTCTGACGGCCGTGTTTGGCATACAAATAAACGGCACGAGGATCACCTGTGGGCTGCATCAGCAGCATCTTGTCCAGTTCGGGATGGTCGCGCAGTTGAATCTGCTCCGCCGGCGGACAAACCGCTTGCCCATGATCGGCGGCAATGAAGACGGCCGTTCCCCGCCGTGCCGCCGCACTTAAAGGCGCAAACAGTTCTGTGCGAATCTGGTAGAGGAGCGCGTGCAGTTCCGCTTTCACCGCCGGGTGCTGCCAACTGTAATGGTGGCTCAAACTGTCAATTGTGGCCCAATAGGCAAAGGCGTACAGCCTCTCGCCCGCTTTGGCTTCCAACATCTGGCGCATTTGCACCATCATGTCAGCAAAACTTGCCACCCCAATCTCCTCCTGCACCCCCCGCCCGTGCATGAGGCTGAGGGCCGACTTGACATAAGCGCGGTCTTTGAAGGAGTAGGTGGGGATAACGGCCGTTTGCAACTGCTGCGCCACACCTGGCACCTGCAAAAACTCCTCCGGCTTCAGGCCAGACTTCACCAAAATCTCGTTGTAATAACCAAAAGCGGGTGTGAAATTGATCAGCTGCCCCACCGTCGCGTAATCCGGTAAAAAGAGGCGGAAGCCCAACAAGCTGTGCTGGGCCGGGGCATAGCCCGTCCATAAGGCACTTAGAGCAGCTACGGTTGTGGAAGGAAAAACAGAGGTGATGCGCTCGGCAACGGCCGTTTGCCCCAACATCTCCTGGAAAAACGGCCGTTCCTCCTCATACAAATTCCAGCCCATCGCATCCAGCAAAATCACCACCACCCGCTCAATGCCCTCCCCCATTGGCTGCCACAACTCACCTTGCAGGCGTGGCAGACCGGCAAACGGGGCATTTAGTAGATGGGCTACGGTAGCGGGGATGTTGGCTATGGAACGGCCGTTGTATAACGGCCGTACAAACTCATCCGGTAAATTTAAGGTCATTGGCAATCTCCATGTTCAACCATACAGGGAGATTATAGACGAATCACAAGGCTCTCACGAATAAGTGTCGCTAGCTCTCATCACTTTTGACTACTCATTTTGATTCGCAGCCAACGCCAAAATCATTAAATGCAGCCTTCAACTGCCCCTCACTAACAACTAACAGAAGGTTTTGGAAAGGGCCAGCGGCCGTCATGCCGCGCAGTAGCCTACATCCAGAAAGCGCGTCCCAAGCCCAACTTGAGCCGCGTTCTGCATCGCTTCCCATAAAGGTTTGTGCATGGGTTCTTGAATTTCTGCCCAGTCTCGTGCCGCTTTCCCCCAAAGTTTACCTTGCACTTTTGCAGTTCCCATCAAACAGCCCGCGTACTCTACTCTTGCACCGGACACACATCCACATGCAAAAATTGCCGGCACTCTTCCTCTGTCCACCAGCGCGTCAGCCGCGATTCAGCCAGCGCTATCGCATCTTCCAATTCGATGGTGTAGACACGGACAACTGGCTCTAAACCGGGTACCATGTAAAGTTGCCGTTCATCCGTTGTTAAAGCAAGTGCCGCGCTGTTAAGTGGTGCCAGATTTACCAATTCTGTACCACTCTCTATATCCCAAATGCTTACACCATCTACCCCACCCGTGATGAGCCGCTGTCCATCTTGGGTAAACAGAGTTGTCCCCAGTGCGGATGATTGGCCGGTCAGGTCACTGACTACCTTGCCCGTCGTCACATCCCATACTGTCAAGAAACCGCCGCCACCACCAGCTGCGACCCACTTGTCGTCTGGGCTAAAAGCCAGCCCAAAAGAGCGGCTGGGGTTAGGGCCAAGTGAATGGATCATTTCCCCGCTCTGGGCATCCCACACTTTTACAGTTGTGTCTGGAAAATCACTGGTAGTGGCAAGGATACGGCCGTCTGCACTATAAGCCACCCTAAACAACCCGGCCGTATGCCCGGCCAATTCCAATAATTCCTCACCCGTGGCGGCATTCCAAACTTTGGCTAATCCATCCGCCCCAGCCGTCGCCAAGCGTGTTCCGTCAGGGCTGTAAGTAACATCCAGCACACCCTCGCTGCCCCCCGAATTGCCGCCAACGTGGCCCGTAAATTGCAATAACAACTCACCTGTGGTTGTATCCCAGATACGCACCAGGCCATCCTGGCTGGCGGTGGCCAGACGTGACCCATCGGGATGGAAAGAGACCGCTCCAACCAGGGTATTAAATTCGTTTTGCAGTGTCAGTAACAAGTCACCTGTGGCCGAATCCCTGATGGTGGTCGCGCCCGTGAAACCGCCTAAGGCAAATGTTTGCTCATCGGGGCTGAGATCAAAACTGCCAATGGGAATGACGTCGGGCAGGGCCAAATTCTGTAGTTCACCGCCAACATAGCGGGCGGCATTCCAGATGCGGGCTGTACCGTCCGTACTGGCTGTGGTTAGGGTACGGCCGTCGGGACTAAATGCCAGGCGGAACACAGTCGCTTTATGACCAGACAAGGTAAACAGCTCCTCGCCGCTGTTCAAATCCCACACTTTGGCTGTGCTGTCAGCCGAAGCTGTTGCCAGCAGCGCATCATCGGCTGTGAAAGCGAGATGATGCACCGCATTGTTATGTCCCTTCAGCCTGAATTGGGGCTGGCTGGTATCGGCCAAATCCCATATTTCCACGATTGTGTTGAACACAAAAGCCAGACGTAAACCATCGTTACTGAAGAAAACACGTCCTGGGCCAAAATCCTGCATGGTGGTGAATGTAAGTTCCGGCTGCGTTTCTTCGCCCGCCAAAAGCGCCGCCACATCCCAAACCTGTACTTGTCCCCCAAAATCGGCCGTTACCAGGCGTGAGCTATCGGCACTAAAGGCCACAGCATCAACCGTAACCTCATGCCCCGCCAAAGTAAGCACCCGTTCACCCGTCACCACATCCCACAGTTCGGGGATACCGTTATCACGGCCCACAGCCAACCATTGCCAATCGGGGCTTAACTCAAAGCGAAAAAATTCCGCCGGTATGGGCATCTCGTGTTGGCTCAACAACGCACCTGACTCGGCATCCCAGATATGCAGGTTCACCGTTTCATAATTGTCGCCAACGGCCAGCAGGGCCAGCCTACTGCCAGCTTCATCAAACTTGAGCGTATTACCCACAAACTCAACCCCCTCATAGGGCAATGTCTGCTGCAACTGCCCCGTGGCAACTTGCCAAACTTTGACGGTGCCGTCCAGGCTAACCGTTGCTACCTGTGAGCCATCGGGACTATAGGCAGCCCCCTCCACCGACTCAGTATGGCCTAATAATGTGATGAGTGCCCTTGAGGTTTGTATCGCCAGATGGAGTGCTTCTTCAGCCTCTTTGGTATGTCTGGTCTTCAAAGCTTGGAGAGCCAATAAAATACTTAATTCAGGGTCAGCTTCCAGATTGTTAAGTGCGGCCAGCGCCAGTTCACGAGAGACGGCTAAATTGGTTTGGGTTTGAGCCACGTCGCGTTGAGCAATGGCTTCGGCTTCGGCGGTGGCGCGGATGAGGGTTTCGGCTTCGGCGGCAGCCTCATTTGCCAAGGCAATCGCTTCATTTAGCGATGCTTGCCGACTAAACAAACCGGCGGTCACAGCTAAAATCACCGCCAACACAGCCGCTACCCCTAAATATACGGCCCGTCGCCGCAATATCACTGCTGCTTGCGCCCGATCCTCGGCCCGCTGCCGTTCTGTTTCAGCCAACTGTTTTGCTGTTGCCAACTCGCGCTGGCGGCGATCTTCTTCTGCGACCTGTCGTGCTTCTTGGAGGGCAAGGCTGGCCTGTAAAAAGGTTTGCTCATCTTGGGTGAGGGCGACTGTGGTTGTTTCGGCCCAGTTTTCCAATTGAGCCAGTCGTGTGCCGCGCAGGAGGTAGCTGGGGTCGTGATCGGCCGTTTGCCATCCCTGCGCCTCATTAGCCAACAACCGCTGCAGCCGCACATCATCGCGGCTGTTCGCTAGCCAGCCGCGCAAACGCGGCCATTCGCGCAGCAATGCTTCGTGAGCAACTTCAACGGTGGGTTCCCGTGTGGTGGGGTCGTGGTCGAAAGTGAGGAGGCGGTAACGGCCGTATGCGTCCAAAACCTCTGAGGTCTTAAAGACCTCAGAGGTTTGCATTGCTTCCAATTCTGAACGCAGCACACGTCGCCGCGTATCTTCTGTACCTTCACCCAAAGTAATGAGCCGCAAAAACAGTTGGCGGGTGGCTTCCTGTCCGTCGTGGCCTAAATTGGCGTAAATTTCTTCGGCGCGGCGACTGAGTGCGCCCAGCGCTCCGCCGCTTACTTCGTAAGCAGCACGGGTCAGCACCACACCTTTGCGCCGCTCGAACAGTTCTGTCAGCGCATATTGCAGCAAAGGTAACGTTCCTGGCTCATCGCCCACATCGCGGATGATGGCTGCTGCCAATCCCGGCTCTAGCTGTACACCGATTTGCGCGGCGGGCCTGGTGATAGCCTGTTCCAACTCGTCGGGAGTCAGGGGCAGAACGAAAACGGTGCGCTGGCGCAACAAGTCGCCAAAATCTACATATTGCAACGGCCGATCATAAAAGTCAGCCCGCAAAGTGGTGATAACCCAGAGACGGCTGCGTGGATCGAGAACGGCCGTTATCAAGCTGTTCAAAAACTGTTCCCGCACCTTCTCATCCTCAACCAGCGTAAAAATCTCCTCAAACTGGTCAATGATCAGAACCAGTTCAACCGTACCATCATCCGGCAGAACGCGCTTTACCGTCCGCAGCAAACCCCGATCCCCATCTTGTAACTGATCTAAAAGGGTTGCGGGTGGATTGACAGCTACACGCAGCAAAGCCGCCTCTAACTCCTCCCAAGGCTGTGCCCCCGGCGCGAAGTCCAACACGAACCAATCTTCCGAACCGGGCAAACCACCCCGGCGCAGAGCCGGTACTAAACCCGCCTTAGCCACACTCGACTTGCCACTGCCACTAGGCCCCACAATAGCCAGGAATCGTTTCAATTCTGATGTATCTGATAAATGGGCAAACAGTTCTTGAATGAGCGTTTCCCGACCATAAAAGTGTTCGGCATCCGCTTCGGTAAAAGCCCGCAACCCACGATATGGATTTTCTAGATTGGCTAATGCCTCTGTATCCAACATCGGCACGGGCGCGATGACATTCACTGGGGCTAAGCCATCACTACCAGCCAATGCTTGCTGTAAAGCGGCTAACAGCGAGGGCACATTGGCAAACCGATCAGCCGGATTTCGCTTTGTCGCCTGCTGGATTACTTCATCTAAGGCGGGGGGCAGTGCTTGATTATATTTATGTAAAGAGGGCAGTTTTTCGTGGAGATGCTGTTCGATATAGGCGATAGGCGTGGGGCCAGAGAAAGGTTTGTGCCCGGTTAGCATCTCATAAAGCATAATACCCATACAGTAAACGTCGCTTTGGGGTTTGACGGGTTCAGACAGAATCTGCTCTGGCGAGATATAGGCGGGTGAACCAATGAGAACACCGCCTTCTGTAAAACTGTGACCATTTGCCTTTTCCAGGTTTTTGGCAATGCCAAAATCAGCCAGGTAGGCATTGTCTTCTTCATCGAGCAGAACATTAGCCGGCTTAATGTCTCGATGAACAACACCATGACGGTGAGCCACATCCAGTGCCAGCCCTATTTGCTGTGTGTATCGGTACACCCGCTTAGCCGGGATAGCTCCTTCTTTAAGTAGATCTTCTACGCTGCCGCCGCGCAGCAGCCGCATGATGAGGTAAGCGGCATCGGGTTCACGCCAGTAATCGTACAAAGGGACGATGTGGGGGTGTTCCAGTTGGGCAATCAATTGAGCTTCGGTCTCAAAGCGGCGGATGAAGTTGGGATGGTTGGCATAGCGGGGCAAGATGATCTTGACAGCCACATCGCGTTCAACGGAAGGTTGCAGGGCGCGGTAAACGACACCGAAACCACCACTGCCAATCTTTTCACCCAGTTGAAATCCTTTGACGGCACGGCCGCTTAAATCAGTGAGACCAATTTCAGCGGGTAAAGGTGACGGGGTGGGGATGGGTGAGGGTTCGCTTTCGGCACGAGCCAGGCGCACGAAGGCGAGTTGTTCTGCTTCGGGGATGTTGAGAGCCAGGGCGATGAGTTCGGCCATTTGCACAGACGGCCGTAAATCATCAGCCTCAATCTTACGGATGGTAATGGCCGCACAGCCAACCCGCCGCGCTAACTCCGTTTGGGTCAAGCCCATGATAGAGCGTCGTTCCCGAACGATCTGGCCGAAGGTGATGGCTTCATTCATCTACACACCCCTTTTTAAACTTGTTCAGATTTGATCCCTTTCGATCCGGTTGAATTTATTCTTCTGGTGCCGTGATTCGGATGTTGTCTATTTTAATTCGGGCGCTGTCAGCTTCATGCGTACCAGCGAGCAGTGCAATTGTACCTTCGGTTAGACGAGAATCAGTGACGCTGGCGACAAAGGTGTCATTCACCTCGAAGGTAAGCTCTGAGCCATTGGCGCTGATCTTAAAGTGGTTCCACTCGCCTGGTTGAATAGGCTTGGGTAAATCCACCCAGCATGAATCGTCAGTGGGTGATTGAGTGAGATTGTCAATCCAGCTGTTGTCGGTAGCCAGGGCAGCGCAAGAGGCAGGTGTAGGATCATCACCCAGGCCAAAGCGAATTAAGTAATATTGCCGAGAACGGCCTTCTCCAGGCTCTTTACGGAGTTGTACACCAAAGAAACGGAAGCCTTCGGTGCTGGTGTCGTCGTAAACGTCCATTTCATATGTGAAGTTATCTAGCACTACCTCTTCACAAGCAGTCCAGATAAACTTGTTGCTTTCATTAATATCTATGATGAGTTCACCGTTTTCGATGCTGAGGGCAGCAAAATCTGCCATATTGGGATCAAAGCAAGATTCACCATCGTCGAAATTTTCAGTATAGAGCATGGTAGCATTACTTACTTCTTCGGCGTTGGGAGGAGGACTTTTGCCTCCGGCACAGGCAGTGAGTAGGAGAATGCTGACAAAAAGGACGATACTTAAGTGAGCTTTGGTCATTGGGATAACCTCTTCGTGCAAGTAAAAATAGATATATTGATATGCTTTCATCACCTTTACCTCGATTGACATTATAAGGGGTTTGAAGAGGGTCTCAAGGGGAAACGGCCGTTTATATCGGTTTTATATCGGTTGAAAAAAGGGGATAGAGGGGGAATTTATTCGATGACAGTTTCGCTGTTCAGGGCGGCCATGGTGTAAGAGCGCATGAATGCACCTGTGTCGGGGTTGGTCACAGTGACATGCGCCCAATTGTTGGCGATGTGCTGCCCCTGCCAAAATACACCGCCGCCAGAAGCCCCCATTATGGCATAATGATCCAACTCCAAATAAGGTGAGATGTGCTGAGGGACAATTCGTGTGATGGTTGTCCATACCACATAGGCGCGTTCGCCATCCCAATCAAGCTGCGCCACCTCTGTACCAACAGCCAGTTCAACATCAGCGGCCGCTATAAACGTGGCAGAGGGAATATTGAGGTCATTGAAGTAGCCAGCCCCAAAATCTAACACCAATGTTTGTGCATCTTGGGCTGCTACTTGAAAAGTATGAACGGACGCATTATGGACAATCCGCTCTCCAGCGGCGTTATAAAGAGAAAAGCCAGTGAGACCTTGTGTATTTGTAGACGAAAGCGCGAGCAAGTCAACAGAGAAATGATTGTGTGTTACCAGGTAACGGCTCGCCATCACGGTGGCATAGCCGACAGAACCGAAAAAATCTACGGGCTGCCCTGCCTGGAATTCAGCATGAAGTACAAAACGAACAACGGAGGCTAAAATTTGGGCTTCTTGGGCAGCGCACAGTTCATCGTTGATTGTCGGTTGTATGCAAATAGCATGTTTGGCCATAATCGGGCTGGGCCGATTGACTGTGTTTAGCATTTGCCAGCCTATTGTGAAAAAGCTGGCGATTATCAACATAAATGAGGTTAATTTGTTTGGCATTCCAATCTCCTTGTATGAACTGTAGTATTGAGGATGCCCATCTGACAAAGACAACAGTCTCTTGACTCAACTTGTGGTTAGTCGCAATGATGACAAATAAATTTTTCGCTTGGTCTATGTCAGGATTTATGTGGGCAACTTGCAGCCATTCTAGGGGGGAGATAGGGCTGATTCAAGAGATACAAACAGCTTGTATAGCACTTGTATCTGTTTGGTATCGGTGTAATCAGGGCGATTTAAGGCCAATACGCTCACTTTCTGGCGTTGTAAGCTACAAAATAAGAACTATAATCAAATCTATATCCATGCACAAGCGGGAGGAGATCATTCTTTCATGATTCCTACCATCTTTATTTTTGGAGGCAACATGCAGTACAAAATTCAGGGAACGACATTACAAACATTAGATATTACACTCAATTCGGGTGAATCAGTATTCACCGAATCAGGCGGCATGGCCTGGATGCGTGGCAATATTGACATGTCCACCGATACACGCGGTGGACTGCTCAAAGGGTTGGCGCGCTCCTTGTCTGGCGAATCCCTTTTCCTCACAACTTATAGCTGCAAAGGTGGAGAAGGTATCATCACCTTCACCCCCGAAGCTCCAGGCTCCATTGTACCTGTTGAATTAGGCCCGAATGAGAGCCGTATCTGCCAAAAAGATGCTTTCATGGTCGCCGAGGATTCTGTCAACCTGGAAGTTCATTTTCGGCGCAAACTAGGCAGCGGCTTGTTTGGTGGCGAAGGCTTTATCTTGCAAAAAGTGACTGGCCCTGGCACAGCCTGGGTGGAAATTGCAGGCGAGGTGCGCAAGTATACGCTGAAACCAGGTGAGACGATGAAAGTTGATCCCGGCCACATCGCCATGTATGAACCATCGGTGAATTATGACATTACACGAGTGAAAGGAGCCAAGAATATTTTGTTTGGTGGTGAGGGCTTGTTCCTGGCAACACTCACGGGGCCAGGCAAAGTATGGCTGCAAAGTTTACCGCTGTCTAACTTGGCCGCGAAACTCATGCAGTACATGCCTATCAAAGCGAGCTAGGGAAACAAAAAGGCCAGGATTCGGCGTGTCCTGGCCTTTATTTTTAGGTGTGTAGAGACGGCCGTTAGAAAACGGCCGTTTCATTCTCCTCAACTATTTTAACGAGAGCCGT
This sequence comes from Ardenticatenaceae bacterium, assembly GCA_020634415.1. The sequence continues at coordinate 23,519 of JACKBT010000025.1, read as the reverse complement.
TAATTCAAAGAACCGCGCATAGCGTTCATTCGGCTGGCGACACTATCGTCCACAACCTGATCACCCACGCGCACCTTCAAACCGCCCAAAATAGTCGGATCAACACGGAAGGTTACATTACCAGCTTTCACAGCACTTTTAACCTGCTGCTGCTCCGCCTCAGTTAAAGGCAAGGCACTTGTCACCTCAGCTGTATCGCCGCTCAAACTGCCCACACCAGCCGGTGCTTTGGCAAAGAAGTCAGCAATCAAAGCTCGCTGCTTACTTTCGTCTAAAGCCGCACCAACTAACTTATTAGCCGCAGCAATAGAGATAGCAGCTACTTGTCCACGCAATTCCGACAAAATACGGTTGCGTTCAGCTTCCGCTTCCTCTTTAGCCCCAGCTACAACAGAGCGTGCCTGCTCATTTGCCTGAGCCACGATACCCTTTGCCGTCTCTTCTGCCTGCACAGCTGCATCTTGACGAACCTTCGAAGCTTCCGCCCGGGCCGCATCCAATATCTTCTTAGCTTCAGCATCAGCATTATCACGGGCAATTGCTGCCTGCCGCGCATCCTCTAAACCCTTGCGGATTTTCTCTTTACGCTCTTCCAAAGCCGTCAAAACTGGTGCATACAAATAATTTTTCAACACCATCATTAAGATGACGAAGAGCAGAATTTGCATAACCAAATAGCCAACATTTATACCTAGTGCATCCATAGCAACACCTTTTTATTTCTAGATTAGCTACGATTAAGCTTAAGCCACGAAAATAAGAATCAGGGCGACCACCAGGGCATAAATAGCCACAGCTTCTGCCAGAGCTACACCCAAAATCATGTTACCAGTAATTGTACCAGCAGCATCAGGGTTACGAGCGATACCTTGCACCGCACCACCTACAACGATGCCTACACCAGCACCAGCGCCAATCGCGCCTGTCATGGCTAAGCCAGCACCCAACAATTTCAAACCATTTGCTATCAAAGCTGCAGCTTCTGCATCCATAATGAGTAACCTCCAAAATTTTCTTCGTGAATTTACTTTTGATATTTTTTAGACCAGATAAATCCAGTCACATTAATTTATTAAACAAACCATTTTTAGTGATGTTCATCACCGTGGTGAGATTCTGTGGCGCTCTTCATAAAGGTCAGGGTCAACAAGGCAAACACGGCACCCTGTAACAAGCCCACCGCAAATTCTAAGTGCCAGAACAGCAAGTTGCCAACGGGCAAAAGCGAACCAATCACAAACAACAACACCTGCCCCGCAAAGATATTACCCAAAAGCCGGAAGGCAAACGAGACTATCTTAAAGATTTCGCTGATGAACTCTAGCAAACCAACACCAATGTCCATAATAGCCAATGGGTTCTTGGCAATTTCATCACCCTTGCCAGAGTAGAAGGGGAAGAATTTCAACCAATACTTCGCGCCCTGTGCCTTCATACCATAGTATTGGGTCATAACAACAGAGATAATAGCGATGGCTATCGTGAAGTTCAAATCTGTAGCCGCAGCACGGACGTAAGGCACAATTGTCCAATCAGCATCATCTGGTTTTTCACCCTCTTCATTGGGCTGGGCTTTGACCAAGAGAATACCCTGACGCAAATCGCCGACGTTTTCTTCATCTACAGCATGTTCAACCTCTTCCTCGATGTGATGGATTTCTTCCTCGCTGAGGTGCATCTCTTCGGCTTCAATGGCAGCCATTTCAGCTTCAAAGTGAGGCAAGTTTTCCCATTTGCCAAAGGAGTCTACCAAAGGCACTAATTCCATCCAGTTGGCAATAACAATCCACAAGATGAAGGTCATAAAGAAGGGGAAGAAGACTTTGGCCCATTTACCCGCCGCATCTTCAACATAACCGTAAGCAAACTCGATAAGCATCTCGAAGAAATTATAAGCGCCAGTGGGCACGTCATCGGCCGTTCTTGATCCCGCCTTCAAACTAAAGGCAATTGTGACAATAATGATGAACGTCAACAGCGTTGCTAAGAACGTATTGGTAAACCCACGCCCAAACAAACCACCTAAAAACTCACTGCCTCCCGGCCAAGCCCATAAAACCTCACCAGGCAGTTGGATGACCGGCAGAACAGGATTTAGAAATGGAATTGCGCTTAATAAGAGCAAACCTATCAGACATAAATAAACTATATACCGTTTTTTCATGTGTCAGTCTTTTCCTCCGTTTCTTTGGAGTTGAATTGTTCTTGAACTCGTGCAGAAGCCGTCATGGCGATACGCACTGTTAAATATAAGGCAACAGGAACGCTGCCTACTGTGAATAAAACTGTAAAGATTGCTTTTGTACCCAGGAGCCTGTCAAGTAAGATACCTACACCTAAAGCGACACCCACAAGAACGATGTTTAAGCAACCTACTTGCCCCATGACACCTGCAATGAGCGACATGGTATTAATTTGCTGTTGCTGTTTTTGGTTCACAGTGATCTTACTCAAGCGAGTTTGTGCATTATATCACAAACGATTGTCTGGGCAACCTTTAGCCAGAAAAGAATGCTGCCGCCGCTTGTCTAGTCCATTCAAAAGCTGGGCCTGCATACACACCTAGTAAAATAATGAAAAATGCAGAAATTGCCAAACCAACCTGCCCAGCTCGGGAAACGGGAATAGCTATTTCTTCTTCTTCAGAGCGGTAGAGGTACATGTATTTAATGACCGAAAGGTAATAGTAAAGAGCTACAAAGGCGTTCAGAATACCAAGGAGAGCCAGCCACCACAAACCTACATCCACAGCCGCTTTGAAGATGAAGAATTTACCAAAAAAACCGGCCGTGGGGGGAATACCGCCGAGGGACAAAAGTGCCACCATCATAGCCAGTGCCAAATACGGTGAACGGCGGCTCAAACCCGATAAATCTTGTAGTTCATCCGAGTTTGTAAGATTGCTCAACATGACAATGACGCCAAAGGCAGCAATGTTGGTAAACAGATACATGAGCAAATAGAACATGGTGGCACCGGAACCATCGGGAGAAAGTGCTACCAGGCCAATGAGCGCATAACCGGCCTGGGCGACACTAGAATAGGCCAGCATACGTTTGATATTGCTTTGGAAAATTGCCAGGAAGTTGCCCAAGGTCATGGTAACAATACACATGGCAACGAGCATCGCCCACCAGGGTGTACCCGGATCGGGCAGGCCGACTGTTCCGGCAGAAAACAAGCGAATGAAAACGGCAAAACCGGCTGCTTTGGAAGCTGTGGAAACAAAGGCAGTGAAGGCTGTTGGTGAACCTTCGTACACATCCGGTGTCCAGAAATGGAAGGGAACGGCCGATATCTTGAACCCAAACCCTACGGCAATCATAACGGCCGCTAACAGCAAAATCCCATTCAACTCGGCCGGCAAATCCTGCACACCCATCACCATGCTGCCAATTGAATACAAATTCGTCTGCGCCGTTAACCCATACAACAGACTCATGCCATACAACATAATCCCCGTTGCAAATGCGCCGTAAACAAAATATTTCATCCCCGCTTCCGAAGAGCGATTACTCGTGGTGACAAAACCAGACAAGATATAGGAAGAAATACTCGCCATCTCTAAAGCCATATAGAGCATGATGAGATCAGCCGAAGCTGCCATCAAATCAAAGCCAATTGTGGCCGTAATGAGCAGTCCGTAATATTCGCTTTTTTGCAGAGCCTTGACATCCATAGAGATGAGGCTAACCAGCATCAAGGCTGATTGGAACATCACCCGGAATACCAAAGTCACCAAATCATGGCGGAGCATACCGCCCCAAACTAAAACGGCCTGCTCTCCCGGCTCGTTACCGAAGAACCACAGGCCCAAGGTGAGCAACAAGATGACAAATGCACCCCAGGCTGTAAACAGACCCACTCGACGATGCTCATCTGGTTTTACGAAACGATGATAGAGCAGGACAATAAAGAGCAAAATAGTCAGTGCGATTTCTGGCACAATAGCCAGCCACCAAGAAAGGTTCACTTATGCACCTCCCAGCCAGGTTAAAAAGTTGACAGCCGATGTTTGCACGGTGTCTAAAAGTGTGATTGTGTTCTGTGCATTGTCTAAACGAGCCACGACTGGTTCGATTCCCGACTGCACAATAGGCGCGATTACTTGGGGGAACATGCCAATAACAATGAGGATGACGACAAAGCTAACCAAGACAACTTTGTCTATGGCTAAAATAGGCCGCATATCATGCCATTTTTCAGCATCGTATTCGCCAAAGAAGACCGTATTAACAGCGCGAAGGATATAAGCGGCCGTTATTACAATTGCTAATACAGAAAACATCGCTACAAGATGATAGAAGGTTGATGGGTTCAGGCCAAACACACCGGAAAAGTTCATGTCACTGCCATCCCACACACCCAAAAAGATGGGGAATTCAGCGATAAAACCCGATAAACCCGGCATACCCATCGAAACCAAACCGCCTATGATGAAGGCCACCATTCCCCAGGGCAACACCTTGCCCATGCCTCGTAACTCATCCATGCTGCGTGTATGGGCCCGGTCATAAACCATACCGACAACAGAGAAGAACAGGGCGGTCATCACACCATGACTGACCATTTGGATGCCTGCCCCAGTAAGCCCCTGTGTGTTCAGGGCCGCAAAGCCCATTGAGACCAGCCCCATGTGGCTGACACTGGAGTAACCAATAAGATATTTCATATCCCGCTGGCGCATAGCAATGAGCGAGCCATAAACGACGTTTATCAAAGTCAGTAAGATGATGAAAGGTGCCCAGTAAACCATGCCCTCTGGCAAAATTTGAACACCAATACGCATGGAGGCGTATGCACCCAGTTTCATCAACACGCCAGCATGAATCATGGAAACGGCCGTTGGCGCAGCCACATGTCCATCCGGTGACCAGTTATGAAACGGCCACAAACCCGCTAATATCGCAAAGCCTAAAAACAGCGGCATAAACCACACCTGCTGAATCGCAAAGGGGAAATTCGCCTCCGCCCAAATCCGCAGATCAAACGTGGGAGCCGTTGCCGCACTGTACTCTGGCAATTGGAAATAAAGCACCAGGAAAGCAATAAACGAGATAAAACTGCCAATCAGCAAATAAAGCGTCAGCTTCATCGCCGCATATTCTCTACTCACCTTCCAGCCCCAAATCACAATCATCACGTACATGGGCAGCACCGCCAGTTCGTAGAAGAAGAAAAGCAAAAAGCCATCCACCGCCACAAACACCCCATGCACACCCGCCACCAACAGCATAAAGAAGGCATAGAACTCACGTGGCCGATCATCAATACTCCACGAAATCAGCACACCGCCCACGCCCACAATCGCTGTCAACAGCACCAATGTCGCGCTCATCCCATCCACGCCCATGATGTAATTGATGCCAATACTGGGAATCCACGCCGCCTCCTCTAAAAAGAGCAAGCGATCCGCCCAATTTGGCCCCAAATCACCCATCTGTTGATAGTAACTAACATAGACATAGATGGACAATACCAGCCCAATAAGCATTGCTGCCAGTCCCAACATACGGGCGTTCTCGCCACGCTCCTTCGGCAGCATCAAAATAATGACCGCCGCCACAATCGGCGACAAGGTAATGATGGATAAAAATGGAAACTCCATAGTCCTCTTCCAGTTTTTTGGAGATTAACCGAACAATTTTGTCACGGTATCGTTAATAAAGACCAAAACCCACTGCGGCCAGATACCCAAACTGAGCATCAAGGCCATCAAGGGGCCAATGACCAGATATTCGCGCATGGTCATTTCCGTTAAACCAGACCAACGGGCATTCTTCGGCCCATGCAAAGTAGCCCCAATCGCTTTCAAAATATAAGCACCAGTCATCAATAACCCAAGCATGGAAATTGCCAACCACAAGGGGAAAATACCCCATGTGCCACGCACCACCATAAATTCACTCACAAAGCCATTCAACCCTGGCAAACCTAAAGAAGCCATGCTCGTAAAAATAAGAACCGTGCCATAGATGGGCAAAATAGCCCAAATACCACCAAACTGTTTCAAGTCACGGGTATGCGCCCGATCATAAATGACACCAACCAGGAAAAACATAGCCGCTGCCGACAAGCCATGATTAAACATCTGGAACACAGCCCCATTGGTGGCAATAATGGCATCTTGCGAAAAATGACCCGCCACCGCCGGGTTGGATTCGCCATACACATAGGCCATGACTGCCAAACCCAACACCACAAAGCCCATGTGATTGATAGACGAATAAGCGACTAACCGCTTAAAGTCCCACTGACCAAAGGCCGCATAACCACCCAAAACAATGCTTAATGTCCCTAAAACGGCCAAAACCGTGGCAGTGGCATGAGCTTGCTCTGGGAACATGGGAATAACGAGACGAATGAAACCATAGGCACCTAATTTCAACAGCACACCTGCCAAAATCATGGAACCGGCCGTTGGTGCTTGAGTATGGGCATCAGGCAGCCAGGTATGGAAGGGCCAAACCGGAATCTTGATGGCAAATGCCACCATGAAGGCCCAAAAAGCCACACTTTTGACGGTGTTTACGGCCAGTCCCGTACCTGCCAGAACTGTGCCAGCGGGCAGATTCACCCACTTGTCCATTAACTCAATAATGTCAAATGTCCCTGTAGCCAGCCCCATGACCTGAATGGAGAGAAGCAGCCCCAAACTGCCCGCCATCGTATAGATGAAGAATTTGAAAGAAGCGTATTCCCGATCGGCCCCGCCCCAAATTTTGATGAGGAAGTACATGGGCACAAGACCAAACTCCCAGAAGATGAAGAAGATCATCAAGTCGAGAGAGGCAAAGAGTCCCAACATGGCCGTTTCCATGAGCAGGAACAGGGACATGTACATTCGTACCTTATCCTCAATACTAAAGGAAGCCAGGATAGAAAGGGGGGTTAGGATCGTCGTCAGCAGGAACATGGAGAGGCTGATGCCATCTATACCGACGTGATAGCTCGACCCAAGTGCCGGGAACCATTCTGCTTGTTTTACAAATTGAAAACCAGCATCCACCCGGTCGTAGTTGAACCACATAATGAGAACGAGCAGCAAAGGTACAATGCTCCAGGCCAAAGCCAAGCGACGAATCAAGTTCTTCTCATCCTCTGGCAGCCAAAAAATAATGAGCGCACCGAGGAGGGGGAAGAATATTACGAGACTGAGGATATTATCTTGAATGAAGTCCATTCGTTTCTCCGGTAAACGGTAATCGGTGTTCGGTAAGCGGTAATCGGGTAACTGATTACCGCTTACGGAAATTTAGAATCTATCAAATAATGGCTGTAACCAACCGTAGTTGATTGCCAGGACAACCAGAGCTAAGGCTGAGGCAATGAGCATGGAAACAAGGGTATATTCTTGTATTTTACCTGTTTGCAATTGGCGGAATTCTTTAGCCATTGCCAGAACTTGATCTTTTACCCAATCTACACCACGACCAAAGACGGCATTTTCAAAGCTCCGCATCATTTGCCCGATACGATAAACGGTGCGAGCCACCACATGAAGGATGCCGTCTATGATGCCTTTATCTATTACTTCATAGACGACATATTCCGAGAAGCGCACGGTAGGGGCGATGAAGATGGTTTGATACAGTTCGTCCCAATACCATTTGTTTTGCAGGAAGCCGTGTAATGGCCCCAAGGGTGCGATGAGAGGGTCTTTTTGATCTTTTTCGAGGGGTTTACGGCCGTATATCCACCACCCCAAGAAAATGCCACCCAAAGCAACCACGAGTGACGTAGCCAGTGGTACGATTTCAAACTCTAGTTTTGCCAGGCCATGAATCAGATGTAATGCTTTCAACTCCTCAAAGGAGTGTTCCACAGAAGCAGCCACAAAGTGGTGTACCCAGTTGTTATTAATCATTGGCCCTAAAACAGGGAAATCTTCCGGGATACCAAACCAACCCGCACTAATTGCAAGAACTGATAGTAACATCAGAGGTATCGTCATGAAGCCGTTGCTTTCGTGGGCATGTTCGGCTAATGGTGTGCGGGGTTTACCTAAGAAAGTCATGCTGATTTGGCGGGTAGTGTAGAAGGCTGTCAATAAAGCAGCTAAGGCCAGCATGATGAAGACGAAAAGGCCAATAGCATTACCCTCATGGGTAAAAACATACCAGGCATCGGCAAAGATTTCGTCTTTTGACCAGAAACCGGCCGTTATCAACGGCAAACCAGACAGGGCCATGCCGCCAATCAGGAACGTCCAGAAAGTGATAGGCATTTTGTCTTTGAGACCGCCCATGTACCGCATGTCTTGGGGGTCGGTGTGGTGATCATGGACGTGTTCGGCGCCATGTTCCATGCCGTGAATGACAGAACCGGAAGCAAGGAAGAGGAGGGCCTTGAAGAAGGCGTGGGTAATGAGGTGGAAAGTAGCCGCTACATAAGCCCCAATCCCAATCGCCGCCACCATAAAGCCAAGCTGCGAAATCGTCGAGTAAGCCAGCACCCCCTTCACATCATTTTGCGCCACCGCAATAGTCGCTGACATGAGGGCTGTAAATGCACCAATACCAGCAATCACCCAACCAACATAAGGTGTTACCTCTAAAGCCACCGCAATAAGGGGGAAAATGCGAATAATGAGATAAACACCAGCTGAAACCATCGCGGCCGCATGAATGGTGGCACTAACAGGTGTTGGACCTTCCATCGCGTCGGGCAGCCAGACATGCAGCGGCCATTGCGCAGATTTGCCCACTGTGCCAGCAAAAATAAGCAGAGCCATCACCCCGATACCACCATGAATCATCTCGTAAGCGTGTTCCAGGCTGTGGGGATCGAAGGCTTCATGGAAGTTGAGTGTGCCAAAGACGCGGTAGAAGTAGACAATGCCCAAGAGCATGATCACATCCGCCACGCGGGTGGTCATAAAGGCTTTTACGGCCGCTTTGCGCGGCGGAATATGCGGGATGGCACCAGGAGCCAGATCGTATTCACGCGCATACCAGAAGCCAATGAGGGAATAAGAGCAAAAACCCATAATTTCCCAGCCAACAAAAAGTGTCAGCAAGTTATCAGAGACAACCAACAGGAGCATTGCGCCAGCAAAGAGGCTCATCAGCGCAAAGAAACGCGAAAACATCGGCTCTTCTTTGCCATGATTGGGTGTACCCAGGACTGTGCCACGCGGTTTGCCGTAGTTGTGGTAGCCCACGCTGTAGATGAAGATCATGAACACAGCAAAGGGAACCATGAACAACATGAGAGCTGTGATGGGGTCAGCCGACACACCAATGCGCAGCCAATCGGCAAATTCACCGAGTGGTATCCAGGCGACATCGCTGGCAACGGCCGTTGGGTGTTCCGCCAAATGATGCACATCCTCACCAAATAAACTAAACGCCACCGTCCAGCCCAACACCAACGACGTAATCACCCCCGCCCAGGCCAAAAGCCAACTCAACGTCCGATTATGTTTAGTAAACAACACAATCAGGAAGAAAACCAACAGAGGGCCGGCCGGAATCAGCCAGGTTAATACAGAAAGTGTTTCTTCAGACATATTAAGAATCTCTTCCCTAATTCCGAGATTAGAGATTAGAGACTAGGGGTTGAACAAAGGCAAAGCAAATCTCCAACCTCCAATCTCCAGTCTCCATCTAATTCTTCAACAAATCCAACTCTTCCGCTACCACCGAATCACGGCTACGGTAAACAGAGATGATCAAGGCTAGGCCAACGGCCGCTTCCGCTGCCGCCACCGTCAACACAAAAATAGACCAGACTAAACCTGTCGTCTCTTGGGGTGTAATATATCGCCAAAAAGCCACCAGGTTGATATTGACCGCATTCAAAATCAACTCAACCGCCATCAAAATCGCCACGGCATTGCGGCGGGCAAACACCCCATAAAGGCCGATACAGAACAAAACGGCCGCTAATATTAAATACCAGGATAATGGAACCATGTAATACTCCGTTAAGGATTACTCCCCTCTTCCGTCTTCGGCCAGGCAATCAAAATTGCCCCCACCATAGCCGCCAGCAGCAGTACAGACGCTATTTCAAAAGGAATCACATAAGCATCAGAGCTAACAAAATCCTGTCCCATCCGCTCCACACTGCTGCGCAAAATATCGGCACTCACTTCGGGGCGAGAGGCCAGCGGCTCGGTAGCACTCGGCAACAAAGGCCAAAGAGACCGTGTAGAACCATCAGCCAACGTCACATTGTTCATACCGAGAATGACGATAAGAATGACTGCAAACGTGGCAACGGCCGTTACCAACCCAAACACCGGCTGCGAATTAAACGGCGACTCATGCGTCTGCATCAACCGTCGCGTCAACATAATCGCAAAAATCACCAAAATCGAAATCGCGCCAATGTAAACCAACAGTTGAGCCGCCGCCAAAAAGCCAGCATCCAACAAAATATACACACCCGCCACACCCAAAAACGAGGCCATCATCGCCAAAGCTGCATGGAACAGATTACGCATCGTCACCACCAACAGGCCCGAGACAATCGTAAAGACAGCCACAATCAAAAACAAAATCTGTTCAAATGTCATAGGGATTCTCCAACTTCCCGTTTCCCGTTATCAATAATCCATCATTAGCTTGCAGATTACTGATTATCGTTCCACCAAATTAGTGAGCATGTACTGCGTCATGCGCAGCCGGTTCCTCTTCAACCACTGGCAGTGGTTCACCACGACGCTGCACCATCATCGCCTCAAACTCCAGGCGACGTTGCCGCCCTCGGCGGCGCAGCCATTCCACCGTTCCCCATCCCACCAACAAATTGCTAATCAGATGAATCAGCGCTCGAGCCACAGCTCCCACCGCGTAAAAATCCAAAACCTTATCCAAAATAGCCACCGTAAAGATGAGCACTATCGTCAGGGGAACCAGGAATTTCCAGTTGAAATTTAACATCTGGTCAATGCGCACACGCGGCAGCGTACCGCGCACCCACATAAAGACAAAGTAAACGGCAAACATCTTCACAAAAAAGATAATCAAACCCAACAGCCGTCCAAAAGCAATTTCACCCAACATAATGGGGTCGCCACCAAACAGGCGAATAATCAGATTAATAATGGGAATATTCCAGCCGCCCAAATAGACAACTGCAAACAAGCCCGACATAAACAGAGTACTCAAAAACTCGGCCAAGAAGAACATAGCAAAACGCATCCCACTATATTCCACATGAAAACCTGCTACGATTTCCGATTCTGCCTCCAACAAGTCAAAGGGAGTACGGCCTGTTTCCGCTAAGGAGGAAATAAAGAAAACAAGGGCAGACAAAGGCACAACAAGGATAAAAGGAACCACCTGCGCCTCGATAATAGATACTGTAGACATCGAGCGAGACAGCAAAATGGGAATCAACACCGACAAAATCATCGGCACCTCATAGCTAACCAACTGAGCCACAGAACGGAACGCCCCCAACAATGCGTACTTATTATTAGACCCCCATCCCGCCAGCAAAAGCGAGACAACCGAGACTGAGCTAATAGCCAAAATGTAGAACAACCCTACATTTAGGTCTACCCCTACCACATTGGGGGCAAAAGGTATCACCGCCCAAACCAACAGAGCAGCCATCACAATAGAGAAAGGGGCGATATTGTAAGCCCACGTGTCTGCGCCAGCGGGAGTAATGGATTCTTTGGTCAACAGCTTGAGGGCATCCGCTAACGACTGCAACAAGCCATACTTGCCACCCACACGGTTTGGCCCAATACGGTCTTGTATACGGGCAATTACCTTACGCTCCAACCAGATAAGAACAAGGACAATCAGGAGGCAGAAGGTGGCTAAAACAAAAACACCAATTGTATCTAAAACGCCTTCCACCCAGGGCGCATCTCCCCACACGGAACGGAGATAATCAAACAGGGTGAAATCAGCGATGCTTTTTAGTAAATCAAGGGGATTCATGCAAACTCCGTCATTGACAATTGATTATTGATAATTGGCAATTGACAATCAATCAAATCCATTCCAAAACGCCTCTACCCCAGGCATAGACCAGGCCGTCTGCCAGAAGAAAGACGAAGAGAATGGTGGCCCCCACCGCAAAAAAGGTCAATTGACCATAAGCAGCGGCGATGGGGAAAAGGAAAACTGCCTCAATGTCGAAGACAACAAAGACGAGGGCATAGATATAGTATTGAACTTTGAACTGAATCCAACTATCACCTACCGTTTCAATACCGCACTCATAGGTCTGCTGCTTGATAGGATTCGGTTTTTTGGGACTCAACAAAAAGTGGTTTAGAACCACGGGCAGCGCCGGAAAAATGGGCGATACCAAAAAGAAAATAGCGATAAATTGCCAATCACTCAGCACGTGGTTTCCTCCTGCATATGGAGATTGTGAAATTTCTCCCATTTATAACACATGGGTAAATCATGGGCAAAAGTAAAGGAGCGTAGATTGGTGGGGATTTTAGCAGAAATGGGGGGGGGGGCAATGAGATTTGCCGATAATTGATTTCCCCTCCAAAATTTATCTCTATGAACAATGAAATAAACAGTTATCTGGAATGGATTGAAGAACTGCGCGGGCAGGTGAGCCAAATTGTGGCTGGGTTACCCGTTGAAGCGCTCAATTGGCGGCCCGTTGCGGGAACAGAGGATCATGCCACCAACTCTTTGGCCGTTTTAGCTGCCCATGTGGCTGGCGCAGAACATCATTGGATTGCTGAGGTAGTGGGAAAGCAGCCAGCCACGCGCCACCGCCCCGATGAATTTGTAACGGAAGTTACCGATGCGGCAGAACTGGTGACAAAACTAACGGCCGTTCACCACGAAACACGCCAAATTTTCAGCCAACTAACGGCCGATTCCCTCGACCAAACCTACACCATCCACAACCACACCTTCACGGGCCGCTGGTGCATCCTGCACGTCATCGAACACACCGCCTTGCATCTAGGCCACATGCAGCTCACCTACCAATTGTGGCAAAACCAGCCCGCGGCCGATTCTGCCTAAAAAAACCAAGATTAAATGACCCACAAGGCGAGATTAGAGATTGGAGATTGGGCCATCTCCAATCTCCAATCTCTCAATCTCTTAATCTCCCATCACCCTATTTTGCCAAAACGCCCCAACGCCGATTAAAATAGACAAACTTCTATATTACTTAAGGACATTCTGTGCAAAAACGAACGAATGAAGAGTGGTTACGCGATTTAGGCAGCCCAGACGAGCCAGCATTTGAAACGGCCGTTGCCGACCTCCGCCGCATCCTCCTCAAAGGCTTACAACGCGGACTCATGCGCCGCGTCAACACCTCCGCCCTCGAATTTGAAACCCTCACCGAAGACTTCGTCCAAGAAGCCCTCGTCAAAATCCTCGACAAACTCGACACCTTCGCCGGCCGCAGCCTCTTCACCACCTGGGCCCACAAAATCACCGTCTCCGTCGCCCTCACCGAACTGCGCCGCAAACGGTGGCAAAATCGCTCCCTCAACGAACTCACCCACGCCGAAGAAGGCGGCGACTACACCCCCAGTTTCGTCGCCGATGAAAGCGTTCTCCAACCCGAAAACGCCACCGAACGCAGCGAAATGATCGCCCGCGTCAACCACCTCATCACCAACGAACTAACCGAAAAGCAGCGCACAGCCATCGTAGCCGCCATTATCGAAGGCTGCTCCACCCAAGAAGTTGCCGACAAAATGGACATGAAACCCAACGCCGTCTACAAACTCTTGCACGATGCACGCACCCGCCTCAAAAAAAGTTTGGATCAGGATGGACTGACACCAGCGGAAATTATCGCCGTTTTCGAGTAATTACCTCTTAAAGTAAGAAACCACTCCTCTAGTCACGTCAAACAATCAGTATGACAAATCTAACCGAGAAACTCCGACAATTAATTAGACGAGCCAATCCACAAAAGGGAGATTCAGCCGAACTGCATGAAGCAGAAATCCTCAAGTTAATGCACTTGATAGATGACGATGCTACGGCCGATCTCTCCTGCGAAGCCACCTTCAGCCTGCTCGATGAGTTCGCCGAACTCCTCGCGGCCGATGAGGCCACGGCCGTTGCCCTCATGCCCCTCGTCAAACACCACCTCGACAAATGTGGTCACTGCCAGGAAAACCTCACCATCCTGCTGGAGATACTCGGCGACGAGTCAATTGTTTAACAACCACCCACAAGGAGCAGCCCAAACATGGCCAAAGCAATCTGGAACGGCGTCATCCTCGCCGAAAGCAATCAAACCAAACTCGTAGAAGGCAACCATTACTTCCCCCCCGAATCCATCAACAAAGAATATTTCCAGCCCAACGACTCCACCACCATCTGCCCCTGGAAAGGCACAGCCAACTATTACGACATCATTGTAGACGGCAAAACCAACACAGGCGGAGCCTGGTACTATGCCAGCCCCAAACCAGCCGCCCGCCAAATCAAAGACCACGTTGCCTTTTGGCGCGGTGTCAGAGTAGAATCATAGTCATTCCTGGTGATTAATAAATTCATAAAAGGGACACAATCTGGTGTCCCTTTTTCATTCATTGAGGTGGAAAACAATGTTATTAGCTGGCGATATTGGTGGCACAAAAACAGTATTAGCCCTCATATCAGAGGAAAAGGGAGCGCGGCAGCCTGTTCATGAAGCCCGTTACCCCAGTGATGATTACGCCTCACTCGAGGCCATCATCGAAGAATTCATCAGCGTCACCAAAGCCACCGTCACCCGCGCCAGTTTTGGCGTAGCTGGCCCTGTGGTAGATGGCCGCGCCCAGATTACCAATTTACCCTGGATGGTAGATACGGCCGTTATCCGCGACCAATTCAACATCCCCGCCGTCCGCCTGCTCAACGACCTCGAAGCCATCGCCACCGCCGTCCCCCACCTGGAAGCCTCCGACCTCATCACCCTCAACGAAGGCGTGCGCAAACCCAAAGGCGGCATCGGCATCGTGGCCCCCGGCACTGGCTTAGGACAAGCATTTTTAGTGTGGAACGGCCGTTCCTACGAAGCCTTTCCCTCCGAAGGCGGCCACATCGCCTTTGGCCCCACCAACGAACAGCAAACCGGACTGCTTAAATATATGCTCCAGCGCTATCGCCACGTCAGCTACGAACGCATCTGCTCCGGCGTAGGCTTACCCAACATCTACAACTACTTCCGCGATGAAGGCCATTACCACGAACCCCAATGGCTGCGCAGCGAAATCGAAGCCGCCGAAGACCCCACCCCCGTCATCGTCAACGCCGCCCTCGAACAAAAAACCGACATCTGCGTCGCCACCCTCGACATGTTCATGGAAGTTTTAGGCAGCCAGGCAGGCAACATGGCCCTCACCGTCCTGGCTACCGGCGGCATCTACATCGGCGGCGGCATCCCCCCCCGCATTTTGCCCCAACTCAAAGCCAGCAAATTCCTGGAATCCTTCCGCAACAAAGGCCGCTTCTCACAAATGATGTCCAACGTCCCCATCTACGTCATCACCAACCCCCAAGCCGGGCTATATGGTGCCATTTACGCTGGCATGGAAGTGATGGCACACGGCTAAATTAGGAATCGTTGAGCGGTAAGCGGTATGCCCATCACGGTTCACGGATAAAAAATCACGATGCAACCTAAATCTCACGTAACGACGTTTGCCACTTTAGAGGAATTAAGCCAGGCCGCCGCCAGGCAGTTTGTCGCCTCAGCCCAAACGGCCATTCAGGCCAACGGCCGTTTCCTCGTGGCCCTCTCCGGCGGCAGCACCCCCCGCCATCTATACAGCCTCCTCAGCCGCACCCCCTACGCCCACGACATCCCCTGGGCCAACACACACATCCTATGGGGCGACGAACGCCTCGTCCCCCCCGACGACGTAGGCAGCAGCTACAAACAAGCCCACGATCTCCTGCTGCAAGATGTGCCCATCCCCCCCCAGCAGATTCATCGGGTAAAGGGCGAATTGGGCGCAGCAACGGCCGTTGCCGACTACATCCAGCAGCTTCAAGAACTGGCCGAACCAGGCCGCAGTTGGCCGCACCTGGATTTAGCCCTCATGGGCCTGGGCCGCGACGGCCACACCGCCTCCCTCTTCCCCGGCCCCCTCAACACCGAAGAAACCGTCCAGCCCGTCATCACCACCACCGCCCACTACGAAGACCGTCCCGCCCAGCGCCTCAGCCTCACCCCCCTCGTCTTCAACGATGCCCAAGTCGTCCTATTTTTAGTGGCCGGGGCCAACAAAGCACAGGCGTTAACGGCCGTTCTCCACCACCACGACACCCCCGAACAGTGGCCCGCCCAACGCATCCAACCCCACAGCGGCCACCTCCTCTGGTACATAGACCAGGCTGCCGCAGGCAATCACCAATAAACCCATACCCCCATCAAAAAAGGAACCCCATGCAAGTAACCGCCCGCAGTCTACAAAATCTTCAAGTCGAAATCCTCAACGGCAACCACCTCATCCTGGCCGACGAAACCATAAACGATGGCGGCGATGATGCTGGCCCCTCACCCTACGCCCTGCTCCTCGCCTCCCTAGCCGCCTGCAAAGTCATCACCGTCCACCTCTACGCCCGCCGCAAAAAATGGCCTGTCGAAACCGTCACCATGCGCCTCTCCCACGAAAAAATCTACGCCCGCGACTGCGAAGATTGCACCAGCGAACCCAACGCCAAAATTGACCTCATCGAAAGCGAAATCAGCTTCGAGGGCAACCTGGACGATGACCAAAAAGCCCGCCTCGCCGAAATCGCCGACCGCTGCCCCGTCCATCGCACCCTCACCAGCGAAACGAAGATTCGTACTAAATTAGTAGAGGCTATCGCCTCTTAGGTGTATAGATATAATGGTATATTGGTGTATTGAAGGTTTCTCCATACACCACTACACCAATGTACCAATAAACCCCTTCAACCATGCGCGGCTTAATAGACCGAAAAGGTGAGCAATTCGCCTATTTAATAGGCAATGTGTTATATACCCTGGCCGGGGAAGAAAGCGGCCGTTTGCAAAAACCCTTCATCGTAGACTTGGCCGGCAACAAAGTCTGGCGCATCGTCGGCGACGGCATCTACAGCCTCGATGGCAACGAGACCATCGGCTATCTCGGCACAGAAAGATCAGAAGATTATCAGTAGATCGAAACAGATCACGAGTGTGTTGTAGAGCGATTTGGCAAATCGCTCAGACGATTTACCAAATCGCTCTACAAGGATTTCGATCTACTGATTATGATTGAGTAATGGATAATTGGGTAACTGGGTAATGATACTCAATTACTTAATGACCTAATTACCCAATCCCCAAGAGGTAATTAATGCGATTAGGCGCACAAATGAGTACCGCTGGCGGCCTTTATACCGCCTTTCAACGAGGGCAGGATGCCACATGCGACTCCATGCTCATCTTCACCAAAAGCAACCGGCAGTGGAAGGCAAAACCCTTAACCGATGAAGACGTAACCGCCTACAAGGAAGCCGCTGCTAACTTTAGCCACATCCACCCCGTTGCCGTCCATGCCAGCTATCTCATCAACATCGCCTCTCCAGACGATGATTTATGGGAAAAGTCCTACCAAGCTCTCAAAGTAGAAGTAGAGCGGGCTGGTCTATTAGGCATCCCCCTGCTCACCTTCCACCCCGGTTCCCACATGGAAGGCACGGTGGAGGAGGGACTGGCGAAAATTGCGGTGGGGCTAAAGCGGGTGGTGGCAGAAACGGCCGATTCCGCCCCCCACACCACCATCTGCCTGGAAACAATGGCCGGGCAAGGCACACACCTCGGCCACCGCTTTGAACATCTCGCCACCATCCTGGAACAAGCCAGCGCAGACTCACGGCTGGGTGTCTGCTTCGACACCTGTCATGTCCTGGCGGCTGGCTACGACATCCGCACCCCCGAAACCTATGCTGCAACCCTGTCTGAATTCGACCGCGTCATCGGTTTAGATTACATCAAATGCTTCCACTTCAACGACAGCAAACATGAACTAGGCAGCCGCAAAGACCGCCACGAACACATCGGCCAGGGCTTCATCGGCCCGCAAGGCTTCGCCAACTTCGTCAACGATTCCCGCTGGGCCAACCACCCGGCCCACCTGGAAACACCCAAAACAGAGAAAGACGACGATGACAACGAAATAGACATGGATGTGGAAAACTTAAAGGTATTACGAGGATTGGTAATTACGTCATGACGTAATTACGTAATGATTTTATGTTCATAGTAGACGCACACCTCGACATTGCTTATAACGTTTACAATAACGGCCGTAATCCCCGCCTACCCCTCACCACCATTCGCGCCAGCGAAAAGAAACCCGGTGCCGGCGGCATCGCCACCGTCTCCTTCCCCGAACTACAAAAAGGTGGCGTTGGGCTTGTTTTCGGCACCGCCTTCGTAGCCCCTGCCCATCTCAAAATCCCCATCCTCGACGAAAAAATTAGTTACCACGACAGCCAAGAAGCCCACCAACTCGCCATGCAGCAGCTAGACTACTACCATCGCCTGCACGACGAAAGCGAACTCATCCGCCTCGTAGGCGACATCGCCGCTCTGGATGAAGTCATTGCCAGCCACCAACTGGAACAAGACAAACACATGATTGGCATCGTGCCACTCATGGAAGGTGCCGACCCCATCCGCGAACCAGAGGAAGCCGAATATTGGTGGGAACGCGGCTTACGGCTGATTGGTTTAGCCTGGGATGACACCCGTTATGCCAGCGGAGCCTGGCGCGGCGCAGCGCACGGCCTCACCAAAGACGGCCATCACCTCCTGGAGGTAATGGCTGAATACGGCTTCATCCTCGATCTGACCCACATGAGCGAGAAGGCCACATTGGAAGCTCTCGATCGTTACGAAGGCATCGTCGTCGCCACCCACAGCAATGCCCGCGCCCTCGTCAACGACAGCCAGCGTCATCTGAGCGATGTGCAAATTCGCCGGTTGGGTGAACATGGCGGTGTAATGGGCATCGTTCTCTCCAACTCTTTCCTCAAAGCTGATTATCACAAAGGCGATCACAAAGAATTGGTGACACTCGAGCATGTGGTGGCCCATATTGACCATATGTGCCAATTGCTGGGAACGGCCGAGCACGTAGGCATCGGCAGCGATCTTGATGGCGGCTTTGGTGCCGCCGACATCCCAGCGGAAATGGACAGCGTGGCCGATTTAGGCAAGATTGCCACTGCGCTTAAAGAACGGGGATATGAAACGGCCGATATCCACAAAATCATGGGCCAAAACTGGCTCAATCTCCTGCGTCGTGCCTGGTCAACATAGTTTTTGTTTGTCAACCTGGTTATTGGTATAATCCCCCGCTTAAATTTCAAGCTGATTCCTAAAGTCAGTTTAAACTAAACCCTGTAAAGGTATGGAATGACGATAAAGAAACCAACATTATTAACAACCGAAGGTCTAGAAAGATTAACGCAAGAATTAGAACACTTGGAAGGTGTTGGGCGCGAAGAGATTGCGGAACGTTTGCAACGCGCCTTTGAGGATGGGCAAGATGACGATTTTGTCGAAAATGCGGAACTAGAAGCAGCACGGAATTCCCAGGTATTTCTAGAAACCCGTATTCAAGAAATCAAAGACATTCTGCGCAACTACCAAATTATTGGTGGCAAAAGCAGTGAACCCCATGATCATGTGCGTGTCGGCGATTGGGTCACTGTGGTCGAAGAAGGTTTCGATGAAGAAGAACGCTATCACCTCGTTGGCCCTGCCGAAGCTGACCCGGCCGAGGGGCGCATCTCCAATGAAAGCCCGCTGGGCAAGGTGCTGCTGGGCCGCAAAGTCGGTGATATTGTCAACGTGAATGCGCCCAACGGCTTCATTGAGTTTCGTGTGGTTAAGATCGGTTAAAACTGAAGGGCTGTTAAGTTCCTTTTGATAGCCCGTGCCTTGCACGGGCTTTTTTGTGACACATTTTTGGAGTAACAATGAGTTGGCAACCTTCCCCTTTAGAAGAACAACGTCTGGCAAAAATCGAACAGTTGCGCGAAGCAGGCATGGACCCCTATCCACCCCGAGCCGAGCGCACCCACACAACGGCCGTTGCCCTGGCTGCCTTTCAAGAAGAGGCCGATGAGCAAATCACCGTCACCGTTTGCGGCCGTTTGATTAGTTTACGCGATATGGGCAAAACAGTATTTGCCCATATTACCGATGAATACGGCCGTATTCAACTCTTCATCCGCCGCAACGATGTCGGCGAAGAATCCCACCGCATCTTCCGCAAACTACTCGATCTGGGCGACTTTGTTCAGGCCACCGGCAGCCTCTTCCGCACCCGCGCCGGCGAAACCAGCGTCCACGTCACCGACTGGCGACTGCTCAGCAAATCCGTCACCCCCCTGCCCATTGGCAAAGAGCAAGAAGTAGATGGTGAGACAGTCCGTTACAGCGGCTTCGCCGATGTCGAAGAACGTTACCGCCAGCGGTACGCCGATCTGGCCGCCAACCCCGAAGTGCGGCAAGATTTCCGCGCCCGCAGCAAAATCATCAACGCCATGCGCCGCTTCATGGATGATCATGACTTTTTAGAGGTAGAAACACCGATCTTACAACCTTTGTACGGCGGGGCTGCGGCACGGCCGTTTACCACCCATCACAACCAGCTCAAACAAGAACTCTTCCTCCGCATCTCCTTTGAACTCTACCTCAAAAGGCTGCTTGTGGGCGGCTTCGAGCGCGTCTACGAAATCGGCCGTGACTTCCGCAACGAAGGCGTAGACCGCACCCACAACCCCGAATTCACCATGATGGAATTCTACGCCGCCTATTGGGACTACGAAGACGTGATGAACTTCCTGGAACAGATGGTTCCCTACATCGCCCAAGAAGTATTAGGTAAAACCACCATCACCTACAAAGAACACACCGTCAATCTCATTGGCCCCTGGCAGCGCATCACCCTCCGTGAGGCCATCAAACAATTCGCCGAGATAGACTACATGGACTATCCCGATGCCCCCAGCCTGTCCGCCGCCATCCGCAGCATTGGCGGGCATGCCCCAGCCGATGCCAGTTGGGGCAAATTAATTGACAATCTACTAGGCGATTACGTTGAGCCGCGCCTCATCCAGCCCACCTTCATCACCCAATATCCCCGCGACATCTCCCCTCTCGCCAAAGGCGTGCCCGATGACCCCTTCCACGTTGAACGCTTCGAGATTTTTGTCTGTGGCATGGAAATGGGCAACGCCTTCACCGAACTAAACGACCCTATCGAGCAGCAAAAACGCTTTGAAGACTTGCAGCAAATGTACCGCAAAGACGACGATGAACTCAACCCCATTGACGAAGATTACCTGCGGGCCATGCGCTACGGTATGCCCCCCAACGGCGGTTTCGGCGTGGGCGTTGATCGTCTGATCATGCTGCTTACTGGCAAAGACAATATCCGCGAAGTGCTGCTCTTCCCCCATCTACGCGAACGCGAATAATCTACTCATAAAAAAAGCCCGCGAAATTAAATTTCGCGGGCTTTTTGTTTACCGATGGATCGGCTGTAGTTCAGCCGCGTTCATCACTATTCGATCGGGTCTACCTTAAAGTAATCAAACTTCACCCGAGCACCACCGATATCTTTGGTCTGCAACATGACCCCAAAGTATTTCTGGAAGATGATGGAAGAATCGGTGGCCGAGCCTACTACCTTATCGTTAAACAAAATGTTTATCTTGCCATCTGGGTAAACTTGAATATCCCACTCATGCCACCCAGTCGTAGACGCATTGCCTAAACTAGTCCAACCAATTAACTCAGAACCAATAGGATTGTTATTGACATTATGGGTATAGACCTTCCAGAGCATGTACTCTAAGAAGGGGTCGCCAGGGTCAGCTTCATTCCACTGCACGCGCAAGAAGTAGTATTGTTTGAAGCAGGTGGAAAAATCATCCAGATCGGGACATTGATTGCCATTCCAGTTACCAGCAAAGATGATGCCATAGATGTGGCGATCTTCGGAATCACCGGTAAACCTGGCTCTGGTTTCAATATTATAAGGAGGTTCTGGTGCCTGGATGAGCGGGGAAGCGATTACATAGTTTCTCTCTCCCACAACAACTAATTCTAGCTCCTCAGCTTCCGTGTAATTTATTTCATAGTCTTCAGAATCGTGGATATCTGTACGGCGCATTTCCCAACCAGAGTTGGCATCATCGAAGTTGTCGAGATAACTACCACCGTCAGCGGTGGCTGTTGGGGTTGGGGTATTTGTTGCTTCTGGGGTGCTGGTGGGTGTGGGCGTGTTGGTAGGAGTAGCCGTGTTGGTGGGTGTGGGCGTAAAGTCTTGTCTGATAACAGGCAAGTAGGTGTTGAGGGTATAACGCATGTAGAGATTTACATTGTCTAAATAGGCTCCCAGGCGATTTTGGCTATTACCACTATCATCTGAAGTGAAGATGAAGGCAATGTAAACGGCCGTTTCCCCCACCACATCATTCAAACTGTAACTCACACTATTCCACCCTGCCACGCCCCCATTCAGGCGCTCACCATCATAAGTCAACCCACCATCAGTCGAAACAGCCACTCCAAAATAATCACCTGGAGCCGCATCAAACCAATAATCAAACGTCACCACCGCCGCATTCGCATTCGTCGTCGCCACTGGCCCCAAAATCAACCAGGAATCCACGCTATCCGTATACCCTTGCGCAACCGTTACACTAATACCATTCGCCCCACCACTAATAGCGCGAGCAATCGTATCCGTCACCGTCGTATTACTATAAATACCCGTTGCCCAATAATACTCACCATTCACATCACCATCATTATCAATCGCCGACCACATGCCAGCATCCAAAGACGTTGTAAACGTCTCACTCACAACCAACGACCAGCCCGTAGCCTCATGCGGCACAGAAATAGGGGTCTGATTCAACACCTTTACATTCTCCAACTGCGTGGAAAATGCAAACCCATCAAAATCTGGCAATATCGGCGGCGGGGCATCAGCCTCAACTGATGTTTGCGGCGACCAAATACTAATAACAGCTAAAACCATTACAACAAAAATCGCGGGGATGACTATCCACGCCCCGCGCTTCAAACTTTGATTCATATTATCGCTCCTCTATATTATCAATCACTAATTTCACAAATACTTAATGCCCATTTCAAGCAAGGATTTTAGTGAATTCAGTCGTTTCGTCAATTCGACTGCCCCACGTTTGACCCACGAACGGCCGATTTTCTCCTATCCACTCACCACCACAGAAAAACGCTTTTTGCCCAATCCAACTCGCCCGTTTATACTTTTCCCTGGCTTCTTCATCCCCACCTACAGGAGGTATACATAATACAAAACAAATATACACACTCCTAAATCCGCACAATCCGTTATTCTTGTATTCCCCAGTCTTCAAGACACAATCATCCTCTTAAAATAGAGCAAGGAGAAAGATGAAAATATTCACTCGGATTTCAGTCGTCGGTCTTACCGCAATTTCCTTATTAGCCATCACTTTATTGGCTCTAGTTGGCTCAGCCTGGGCACAAGAAAGCCAAGAAGTTACCGTCGCCCCTACAAACATAGAAATAAAAACAAAATTTCA
>JACKBT010000024.1 GCA_020634415.1 Ardenticatenaceae bacterium | reverse complement strand
CCACAACAGAGGCTTCGTTGGCCGTAGAAACAGAAGGCGGGGGAACGATAACGGCCGTTCCCTCACTACCACCACCACCGCCACCACCCATAGTCACAGTCCGCGTCACACCCCCTTCCATAACCTGCTCCACCACCCCTTCCTGCACCATAGTGAACCCGCCACCACCGCCACCCGCAAACATCCAGCCCGAAGGCGGCTGCACGTGAATGGCCGACCAGGCTAAATCCGTACCTGGCTCACCGGGCACACTTAAACAAACCTGCAATTTTTCCCCAGCCTCAAGTTCTGCCGGAGCCTGAGGCAGGCCATACTCATCCCCTTCATCACTGCGAAAACGCACCTCACCATCCTGGCGCACCAGCTCACCCATCAAACAGCTCACATCCTCATAAAAAGCTTGCTGCCAAGCTTGCACCTCCAATTCCCAGGTAGAATCGTTCAACTGAGCCGTCACGACCCCCTGCACACGATAGGTCTGTGACCAATTTTCCGCCGCCAGCTCTGCCAGACGTGGGCCTGTTAATTGAAAGCGAGCAGAACCCCCATTGGACAAGGCAGCCCATACACCGCCATCAGCAGCCGCCACAAACAGTTCCAGATAACCCGTCACATCCACCGTCTGGCCTATCTGCCAGCTTGTGGGTGAGGTAAACGTTCTGCCAGCAGCGCCTATCTGGTTGCGCGATGCGCCATAGATGTCACCCGCCAGAAGCTTATCGTAGGCTTCTTGAGCGGAGATAATCTGGACAGAATCGGCCGTTTCCACCGCCAAATCTCGCAAAAAAGCATACGCAACCTGCCCATCAGCCGCCACCACCACCGTGAGGGCTGTGCCAAACCCGGTAAGCTCACCCACAACCCCCTCATCTACAGTCATGCGCACCACCACATTCTGCTGCCCATTACCCGATGTGGTAAAGGGCTGTGCATCTACCTGATAAGTAGCTGGCAGCAGGTTGTGTTCTTGCAAAAAATTGACCGCTATCTGGCTGGCTTCGGCAAAGGGCAGCGGCTCTCCGGTTGTGGCCGCCAGTGGGTTCAGGTAGAAGATTTCGCCGGTGGAGCCAGCACTTTGGAAGACAAGGCGACGGCCGTCTGAGCCAATCACATAACGGCCTGGATCATCGCTAGACGGCCGTTCATACAGCACCGGCTCCGGCAAACCAAAGTCACGCGCCCAGGCCAACATCGCCTCCGGCGTGTCGGGCACAGGTTCAGCCACAATGCGATAGAGCGGCACCTCACCTGGATCGGCCGATAAATCAGCTACAACACTGTCTTCACTTTCGCGCTCTACAGCAATCGTGGTGGATGAGACCATCGGTTCCATCTCTGGCGCAGACCAGAAGGGCAGTTGGGCAATTAGAAAAACAAGCAGCCCCAGCGTTAAAACGCCTAGAGCCACACGCGGTATGAAACGCACAAAGGATTTCATGATTCTCTCCATTGAGAACGGCCGTTGCCAGAGCATAACTATCTCCTGATTACGCTGGCGCACGGCCCTACGCAAACGCTGTTCAATTCGTTTATCGGCAGCCGCGCTCGGCGGCTGCGGAGAGAGGGAATGGAGTTGCTGCGCGGCCTGGAGTAACGGCCGTAATTCATCCGCCTGTTGGGGATAATCAGCCAAACAATCTTCGATGGCCTCACCTTGAGCCAAACGCTCCAGGCAGCGTTCCAGAATGTCATTTTGTCGGCGAATCATGTTCAATCTCCCGTTCTAAGAGGCGGCGCAGCGCAGCCAGGGCGCGGCGCGTCAACGTCTTCACCGCCCCCGCCTTCTTGCCCATCACCGCCGCTGTCTCGGCCACGTTATACTCTTCCAAAAACCGTAAGATCACCACCTCGCGCTGCTCGTCCGTCAGATGGGCCAGAGCCTCCGCCACCCGGTCTTGTTCCAGGCGATGGTGGCTTTGCTCTTCCAGGCTGGAGGCCGACGATGGCAGTTGTTCATCTAAAGACGACCAGCCATTTTTGCCATGCAGCCGCAGATGATCGAGGAGGCGATTACGGGCGATGGTGTAGAGCCAGGCGCGTAACGGCCGTTCACCCACCACAAAATTCGGCAAATGCAGCACCATGCGCTCGAAGACATCGGCCGTTATATCTTCAGCCAGCGCCGGGTCGCCGCCTACGCGGTAATGCAGATAGGTGTAGATCGCTGTTTTGTGCTGGTGGTAGAGGGTGATGACGGCCGTTTCATCCCCGGCCACCGCCCGCTCAATCAGCTCTCGCTCACAAGCCATAACCATAAAAGTTCCCTCTTTACTTGTATAACGTCAAGGGGATATTTAGGAAACGGGCAGGCAAAAAAAACGGCCGTGAGGGAAACGGCCGTTCTCAACTTGTTTAGCGCAAGGGGAAAGACTCAGGAGATCGAAAAAACTTAACGCAAAGGGGCAAAGAGGCAAAGAATGAAAGGAAAGATAGCCCACAAAACCTTTGCGCTCTTCGCTTCTTGGCGTTCTTTGCGTTAAATTTGCTCGTTTTCTAAACTACTGAGACTGGAGATTACCCCCTCTCCAGTCTCCAACAGTTAAGCCGCCACCAGCCACATCACCCCCGCCACCAACCCACTCACCACCAGCGAAAGCCCCACCCCTTTCAACGACGCAAAAAAGTGAAAAGCATAATTCTTATAACCCGCCGCCCCTTCTGTTCCTGGCAAAATCGCAATCTTCGGCTGAATCGTCACAAAAATCAGCCAATCCAAAACCAACAAATCCACCAGGTTAAACAGATTGAAAATCAAAAAACTGCTCCAAAAAATATCGCCAAAAGTCACTTGCCCAGAGTGTGCTTGTACCCAGCGAACGGCCGCTACAACCACCGTGCCAAAAAGGAAAGCTAAAACAGGTACAGCCGCGATCCTTTTTTGCCGCTTCGCCTTCTCACTCATCTCCCCAAAACGCGCCTGAATATCCGGCGGATAATCATCCAACCACATCTCAGGGTTAATCCACAGCAGGATGAGAAACGTCACACTCATCGCCACCGACAAAATCGCTCCATAAAACAAGCTGTGCTGTAATAATTCATTGCTCATTGTCAACATCCTTCCTACGCTTAGAGATTGGAGATTGGAGATTGGGCCAATCTCCAATCTCCATTTTTAACCTGCGAAGGCAGGTTTTGTCGTTGTTGCCGCGAATTCATTCGCCCCCTCCCGCCCCAAATACGCCTCAATTTCCGCCACAGCGTGCAAATAGCCGCCAGCAGCCTGCAACGTCTGACCCATACGTGCCGCATTTTGCCCGTAATGGGGCTGATGCAGCACCGCATCCAGGGCTTGCCGCAGTTCCTGGGGTGTTACTCGGCCATACGGATATTGAGCGCCTAACAAGATGCCCGTTTGCGTTTCAGCCACCCGCTTGCCATTCAGCAACTGCTCCAAATGGCTGGGCACAGCAATTTCGGGTACACCATAGTACAGTCCCTCGTGCACGCTGTTCATGCCGCCGTGAGTGATGAAGGCATCTACGCTCTGCAAAATGTCCAGTTGAGGCACATGGTTGCGCACGATGAAGTTGGTGGGGATGGGGCCTAATTGGGCTATGTCTGTATTTTTGCCAACGGAGAGGATGAATTGGGCAGGGTAATTGGCAAAGGCAGTGAAAACGGCCGTATAAAACCCCATATTCAAATGATTAATCGTACCCAGCGAGATGTACACCTTCGTCCCCTCCTGTAACTGCTCAAAAGGAAACCCACCATCGCGTGTAGCCTTGTTGAAAGAAGGGCCGACAAACCGGAAACGGCCGTCAAAAAAGCTGTTCTTTGGATGAAACTCCCGCGACGTAAAAACAATATTCAAATCCGCATATTCGGTAATGCCACCCGCATTCCCCTTGCCAAACTCCCGCGCCATCTCCCGCCGCCAGCGCAGCAGCTTAGGCACATGGGGCAAGGCCCCCCACATAAAACGCAGCATCGTCTGCCAGCCAATCGCCCCCTGCGAGCCATCCATCACAAAGGTGGTGACGAAACAGATATGGGCAATGTGATGGGTGCGGGCGGCAATATACCCCCACATTGCCGCCGAATCATAAATCACCAAATCAGGCTGTTCCCGCGCAAACTCCTCTATCAAAAACCGCGTCAGATGCCCACTCATGCGCGAGATGATGAGCGAAGCATGAATCAGTTCATGAAGTGCCTCAGCGACCTCCCGCTCCGTCGGCAGTGGTTCGGGCAAAGCCCGATAGACAACACCCGTTGGCTCCACTTTGCGCCGCAGCCACTCGGCATTGTAATAAATAACATCGTGCCCACGTGCCACCAGCTCTTGCATAACGGGCAGCGTGGGGTTGGTATGCCCGTGAGCGGGCAAACCAACATAAACAATTTTCGCCATAATTACACCTCAATCAATCGTTGTTGTCACTGCACCGCCCCGAAGCATTCTGCCTGCTGGTCATTGCCATTGCATGGCCTACAACCCTGCGCGTCTCCCGGCAGCACAAATAATAATTTGCCATTTTGGATTATGCCTAATTAAATATTTAGGTATACCTAAATTATATGCGCCTAGAGGCAAATGTCAATCATCAACTTGCTCATTTACTCGCCCCATTTACGCATTGGCATTATGCTTACCACAAAGGAGACAGCTATGCGTGAGATGAGGGTGTTGCAGGATGGTGACTGGCCGGACGCGGCCCGCATACAGGCCGAAGCCTATCCAGGCATCGGCGTGGTAACGGCCGAAGACCTGGAGAGCAGTCAACGAAATATGATGGATTGGCATGAACAGCCGTTCGTTGCCTTCCATGGCCTCTTTGAAGATAACAAATTACTGGGCATCATGCGCCTGCATGACTTCCAGATGAATCTCCTCTCCACCGGCACCCTCACCGGCGGCATTGGCGGCGTGGCCGTCGCTTTGCTCCACAAAAAAGAGAAAGTCGCCCGCGACATGCTGCTCTATTTTCTACGCCACTACCGGCAGCAGGGCGCGTGCATGACAGCCCTCTACCCTTTTCGGCCCGATTTCTACAAGCAGATGGGTTTTGGTTTTGGCGGCAAGTTGAACAGATATGAGCTGGCCCCCAAGTGGCTACCCAACGGCCGTTCCAAAGCCCACCTCACCCCCCTCACCCCCGCCGACATCCAGGCCCTCCACGACTGCCATCAACGCTACTGGCAGCGCACCAACGGCCTCTTCCAGCGCACCCTGCCCGAATGGGAAAACTTCCTCAAACGCCCCGGCTGGCACTGCCTCGGCTGCCAACAAGGCGACCAGCTTCTAGGCTACCTCATCTACAGCTTCCAAAAACGCTCACCCGACAACTTCCTCGTCAACGATCTGGTCATTCAAGAGTGGGTATACGAAACGCCAGAAGCCTTCCTGGAACTTTCCACCTTCCTCCACAGCCAGGCCGATCAGTTCGACCGCCTCCTCTACACCACCTACGACGACACCCTGCACTTCATCTTGCCCGATCCACGCAATCGCGGCGGGCGTGACAGCCTCTTACTGCCGCCCTCCCACGAAAGCAATGTCCAGGCAGTGGGCATCATGTACCGCGTCATAGACGTACCCCGCCTCTTTGAAGTGTTAGCCGAGCACAACTTTGGCGGGCAAACCTGCCGCCTCAAAATCACCGTCCACGACAGCTTTTTGCCCGAAAATGAAGGCAGCACGGTGGTTTGGTTTGCCGAGGGCAAACCCTATGTTTCCACTCATCCCGAATATGAAGTGGCCATTGAGATGGATATTGCTGAATTTTCGTCGCTGGTAACGGGGGCCATCACCTTTGAGCAGTTGTACCACTATGGTTTGGCGCAAATTTCGGAGAAAACGGCCGTTCCCCTCATCACCCAACTCTTCCGCACCAACCAAAAACCCATCTGCCTCTCCCGTTTTTAGCAATTGGAGACTGGAGACTGGAGATTACCAGTCCCCAGTCCCCAGTCTCTACTCTCCCCTACTTCCAGGCAAAATAGGGCTGCTCAAAGTGCGCCACGCGGGTTGGTTTGCCCAAAATACACACCTCGCGGAACTGGTACAAAATAGCGGCCGTTGGCGCGGCAATCCAACTGTCCCCCATCGGCATTAACAAAACCGGGTTTTCGCTTTCGGGGATGTGCTGCAAGATGGGGGCATCCTCCCGCATGAATTCGGCGACAGGGATGCGGTGAATAGAATCCACTTCGGCGGGATTGGGCAGCAAGCCCGTCACGCGCCCCCCCCAAACAACAACAGGCTTGATGGTGAAACCAGAGCGTGTGGTGTAATCATCTAAACGGCCGATCACCCGCTCCAACCCCAACTGCAGCCCCACCTCCTCCGCCAATTCACGCAAAGCCGTCTCCTCTGGCCTCTCTCCCTCATCAATCCGGCCACCGGGCAAGGCCCACTGCCCCGCATGTTTCTTCAACTTCGCCGAGCGGCGCGTCAGCAAAATGGCCGCATCATCAGCCCAACTCGGTTCAAAAGGAATGCCATACACCTCTGGCTGGTGGGCCACATGCACAACCGTAACCGCCACCGCCGCCGCCCGTTTGCCTTTCTCCAGTTCAGGGGAATGAAAGGCAAAGTCACGCAAATTGGCAGTGATATAATGGCGCAGTTCCTCGTCGCAGTGCAAATGGCTCATACGTCCCTGCGGCTGGTCAATGCGCACCGCCACCTCATAATGGGCCGCTTGTGGGTCAAATCGTTTCAATAAGGGGCTGGCAATATCAGGAGTGATAAGGGTTTCGCCGGCTGTTGCCGCAAACCGCAGGGCATATTCTTCTGCTTCAAAGTAGAAAATCGTTTTGAAAAGGACTTCATCACTGGTCGCTCTGCGCCGCAGCACTTGCACGCCGCGATAGCCGGGAATGCCTTTGGCTTCGCAGCCAGGAATGAGGGTTTCACGCAGCAGCTTTTCGTAAGCATCGGCCTTATCTGGGTTTGTCCAACTGTGCCATTCTTGTGCAATCATGCGGTTAATGGTAGCCGACTTTGACCCGCACGCCTATGAAAAGGGAAACGGCCGTTGTCATTTTCATCAGCCATACTTTACGGGTAAACTAGCAGTTTGTCGGAGAACCCCAATTTGTAGCCGCGAAATCCTTTTCGCGCTCGGGGGACGCGGTAAGGATACCGCGCCTACGACCACTTTTCCGACAGCCTACTAGGCATCCGTTAAGGATATTTTCCTTTTCAATCAACCGAGACAATCTAAAATAAAAAGTGACAGCCATATGAACAGTTTAGCCATCGCCATCATCGTATTTATCCTTCTGGAAAGCCTCAACATCCTGACCCTATACTTCGCCCCAGGCTCACAAAGAGGCAATGGCGTAGGCGTTTTCAACGCCTGGGAAAAATCCAAAGCCGACCCCGAAATCCATCAATTTGTCCGCTACCTGGTGTTTTGGGTGGCTGGCACGAAGCTGATTTTCATCGCTTTGCTGGTAGTGATTCTATTGACGACAGAAGCCACTACCCAATTATGGACGGTTGTGGCCCTGATAGCCTCCATCTTCTCCTTTTTCTGGCGCTTATTTCCCATCATCAAAGCTTTGGATAACCAAGGCCGCATTACCCCGCCCGGTTATGCCCAAACACTGGGCATCATGATCGCCGGCTTTATTGGGCTGTTTGTGGTGGCTTTGGTCTGGTATCTGGCAGCGGGATAGGCGACCGGTTTGCGCGAATGATCTTGTGGTGGGGAGATAGGAGATGGGGCCAGTCGCAATCTCCAGTCTCTCGTCTGGCTCGGTGTGACACCAGCCAGAGCAACGGCGTAAGTTCTACTTGGAAATGCCCATTACGGCCGTTGCCACACAATCGTCGTCACACTCTTAGCCGGAAAAGCATAAACAAGCAACGGCTCACCCGCGTACTGCTCGGCCAAATCGTGCGCCGCCGATGTCTCGTAGACCATCATCCCCGCCGCTCCAGCTACAGCGGGGAGTGCCAGGCGCAAATCATCAGCGCGATTGTTGATGAGCACCATTACTGTTTCACCCCGTTCTTCATGCTGCCAGGCAGAAAGACGCACCAACGCATCTTCCTCCGCCAAGGCCGCCTCCAGGCGCACGGCCCCCGGCTGAATAAAACGACTGTAATTGCCCAAGACCCATAATCGCTTGGTAATGGAGTAACTTTGGTCAAAGGGCTGCACATAGATTAGACCGTCCCGGTAATCATATTTGGAGACGGCAATCCAATATTGCCAGGACAACACATTGCCAATGACCAAATCTTCATGGATGGTATTGGCCATCACCAGAGCCGAACTCATGCTCAAACTGCGCCCACCGACCATTTCTGTCCACTCGCTCATTACCAGGGGGAGATCGGGGTAATTTTGGGCCATATATCGCGCCAGACGCTTTTTGTCATCGGCCGTTGACCAATAAGAGTGCAGAGCAAAATGATCAATTGTTTCTCGAATGAGCGGATCGGCCATGAGGGCTTCGATATAGGGTTGACTGCCATCCCATTCGCCCGACTCAACGGCCGATATTTTCACATCTAAATCAGCCGCCTGAATTTGCTCAATTAAAACTCGTGTCAGAGCGGCGGCCTCAGCGGGGGCGTAATGTGCCCCTTCCTGTCCATTGTTATGGCTCCAATCCCACTGTGGCTCGTTGATGGCACTTAGCTCTTTTACAGGGATACCTTGCTCTTGCAAATGGCGCACAATGTCTATCAGGTAAGTGGCGTAGGCTTCATAGTTTTCTGGCGTGATGTTGGTTGTGCCGTTTTGCCCACCAGTTACCTGGCCGGAAAGGGTTAACCAGGCTGGCGGGCTGTTGCTGAAGGCGACGACGTGTTGCACACCATAGGCAACGGCCGTTTGCAAAACCCACATCGCCCCCGCATCCCGTGACCAATCATACACGCCGGGTTCAACCGCAAATCCCTCAGTGCGCCGCCATTCATCGCGGATATTCTCACCCGCGCCCGCCCCAATGTTGTAGCGATAGATGGTTAAGCCAATACCTTGTTCACGGTCAAACAGCAGCTTCGTAATTTCCTGGCGCACCGCCTCATCCCAACCGCCCACATCTTGCGCCCACCAGGCACCCGAAGCCCCAAACCCCTCAATCGTTTGGTACTGTTTCTCAGGGTCGAGGAAGATTTGCCCAGCGGCGGGGATGGCTGTGGGCTGGGGCGTGGGGGTAACGGCCGTTGTGCCCCCACAGGCCGCCAAGAAGCCACACATAGCAGCCATTACCATTAACGTAACTACTAACCCTCCGGGAGGTTTCAAACGAGATGTTACCTCTGGGACGAACCTCCCGGAGGATCGCTCCAGAGGGGCTAAGTAGTTACCCATTAACTTAAAATCAGCCATCATGAATTACCTGGTTTCTGAGCGCGGAAGTGATGCGGACAATGTTCGCCCGTCGCCAACACCACCAGCATAGCCTGCCACAATTCAATCTGCTCCTCAATTCCCTCATGCCCCAGCGTGGCATCAAATTGAGGGCGCTCTGGCCCCTGCATCCGCGCCAACTCGCCTTTAGCCTTAGCCAAATACCAGGGGTTGCGGTTATTGAGGTGAATATTGACAAAACCAGCCGCCGCTAATGCCTTTTGATACCGCCGCGGCGAGGCCATGCCAAAATCCAAATCCTCGCGCCGGATATAGTCGGCCATTTCCGGCGAGGGCGGCCCGTCGTGGCTGATGAGCCAATCGGAGGCCACGAACCAGCCGCCTGGCTTGAGGAGGCGGAAGGCTTGTTGGGCCAATGTCTCCTTATCGGGGATGTGGACGATGGAATCTTTGCTGAATACGATGTCCAGCGAGCCATCGGGTAAGGGAATGGGTTCATCGGGTGAAATTTGGCGGATGTCTACGCGGTCGGCAGCACCAGCGCGAACGGCCGTTTCCCGCGCATGGCGGCAGACAGGCTCCTCCACATCCACGCCAATCACCCTGGCTGCACCAAATTCCGTCGCCAACAAAACCGTAATTCCCCCCGAACCACAGCCAATATCCAACACCTCCTTGCCCACCAGATCAATCCCCTCTAGCAGCCGCCGAATCTCAGCCGCGCCGCCTGGGGAGAGATACCCATCGCCCCACATTACTTCCAAAAAAGCGATAAATTTGTCTTCGTAATGATCACTGTTTTCTGACATTGGTTCTCCTCAAAACGTTGCTAAAAGCTCCCCTCAGTTCCCCTCATTTCCTCAGAAGAGGGGAACTCAGAGGAGCTTAGAGGAACTCAAAGGAACTTGGTTATATTTTGCCCCCCAACGACTTGAGGAATTCCCAGGTGCGCGTTTGGCTGAGGGTGTTGTCGTCGCCTTCATAGTGAACAGACGCTATAAAATCAGTCGCGCCTGCATCGGCTAAAGCTCTTAGCTGGCTTTCTACCTCACGCTCGTTGCCCACAATGGCCACCTCTGCCGGGCCAGCCGCCCCTTCCAGGTCTAACATGCGGCGATAGTTGGTCAACTGCCCATAGCGCACATAGGCTTTGCCGATCTGTTCACGGCCGTTCGCTACATCATCCGTCACCAAAAGGGGCAGGGAGGCAACAACACGGGGTTGGGGTCGTCCGACGGCGGCGGCGGTGATGCGGGGGACGATGTGGTTGGCAATGGTGCTGAGGCCGGTCATCCAGGTAACTGTGCCATCGGCCGTTTCGCCCGCGAGGCGCAGCATGAGGGGAGCCAGGGCCGCGAGAAGGACGGGCGAGGGTGTGCTATTGTTCACATGTAAGGAGGCGTTCACTTGGAAATTCTCGCCGGAGAAGTTCACTTTTTGGCCTGCCAACAACGGCCGTAACACAGACAAATACTCCTTCATATAACGGGCAGGTTTGTCGTAGGATAGCCCCATCATATATTCCACAACGGGTTGATGGGAAAGGCCAATGCCTAAGGTGAAACGGCCGTCTACGGCCACTTGGGTGCTAAGGGTTTGCTGGGCCAGGGTGAGGGGATGACGGGAGTAGATGGAGATAACGGCCGTTCCCAACTCAATCTGGCTTGTTTTTTGCCCTGCCAGGGCAATAGCCGTCAACACATCATTGCCCGCCAGCGGCAGCTGCACCAGCCAAAAGCTGGCAAAACCGGCCGCTTCGGCCTGCACAACCTGCTCTACTAAATCCGTGAGAGAAATTTGCCCCACTCTGTCGGGGGATGTCACCAGTCCAATTCGCATTATTTAACCTCCGAAACAAACTATCAGCGCAGCCCCTAATGCTGTCGGGAAAGACGAAAGATTCCGGCCATT
The DNA here is from genome assembly GCA_020634415.1 of Ardenticatenaceae bacterium. The sequence continues at coordinate 64,515 of JACKBT010000024.1, read as the reverse complement.
ATACTTTCTTCAATTCGTCAATCCGCACTGCCGCCACCAGCCACAGAGCATACAGCAAAGGTTGCGCCTGAGTCATATATTTGGTCTCAATTGCCAAATCATCCCAAAAGGCCAGCGTGTGGTACATATGTTTGAGGTCACTTTCTGTGGCTGGCATGTGCAACAAACAATCGGCGAACTGCTGAGCGATGGCTTTGTAGGTGACGAAATCTTCTTTGCTGAGGAGGGTGTAAACGGCCGTTACCAACCGCTCTACCAACACCTCCACCAACACCCGGCGCAGCTTCACATCGGCCACCACATCCGATAACGCCACTTCGGGCAGCCCCTTTACCATCAACTGACCACCGCTCATGGCATGAATCACATCTGGCAGATAAACATCAAAGCCAATGGGTGTAGATGGGAGTTGGAAATTGTGGAGAACGGCCGTTTCCCCCGCCTCCGTCACAAAATACAACTTCCCCATCCCCGTCCGATTCCACTGAAAGCCCAACATACCCACCTGGCACAGCACATCCAAATCCCCCACATTCTCAAAAACAAAACTATCCTCACCCCGCAAATGAATGGCATACGCTGTTGGCGGATTTCCCAGCGGAAACGTCCCAATCGGCTCCTTCAACTTCCCCTCTCGAATAAAATGCACCAACGACTGCAACAAAAACCGCTGCGACGCATTCAAACGATAAATCATCAGCCTACCCTCATAATGAGATAAACCAGATACACCACCACTTCCCGCACATACGCCCGGCTCTTGGTGTAGGGGTTAATCCAGCGCGTGGTCTGCGTGGGCGATGTGTAAGCTTCCAGCCCCAAATCCTCAGCAATTGCCAGTGCCCGCTTCATATGAAACGGCGTGCTGACGATTAAATACGTCCCCAAACCAGCCTCTGCGCCCACCTGCCGCGCATTTGCCAGATTTTCAAGCGTACTGGTTGAGGTTGTCTCCACCAAAATAGCCTCCGCGGGAACGCCCTGGGCCACTGCATACTGCCGTGCTACTTCAGCCTCGCTGTAATTATCCCCCCAACCCACACCACCGGTAAAGATGAGCCAATCCACATAACCATTCTCATACAGCCAAATGCCATGGTTAATGCGCTCACGGAAGACGGGTGACGGCCGTTCTCGATACACCGCCGCCCCCAACACAATGGCCGCATCCGCCGGCCGCGCTTCATCCAACAAGCTAAAACGATACACTTCTATGGCTACAGCGAGGATGAAAACGGCCGTTCCCCCACCCAACAAAAACAAACTTCGCTTCAACAATCTACTCATATCCCAATAAATACCATCAACAAAGCCGCTCGTCCCCCAACATTTACCTGCCATTCATCATACACCCAACTTCCTCCCCACCCCCATCAAACGCTTGTTACTTCACCCATAACCGAGTATTCTACTTACCATCCACCAAAATGGAATATGAGACAACTTACATTGTCAAGACCAAACCCTTGAAATTTTTATCGAAAGTCTAGTAAGATATTATCTGGAAGTTAAATCCAGCACTTTTGTATAAATTCAAGCAATCAAATACCCCGCCCTATGACGGGGTATTTAGTTGAATAAGCAGGTTTTTTTATTGAAATCCATCAATCAGGAGCAATCATGTCCCTTCGCAAAATCTATTCCTTAGTTGTTGCCTTCTTACTAGCTGTGATCGTTTCCATTTCCAATGTCAATGCCGACGAAAGCGAAACCAGTCAGAACTCAAGTAACAACGAAGCCCCACCCCCTCAACTCACCCCCACTCCCACCAGCACTCCTCACTCCTCCACCGTCCCCGCCGACTCATCCTCCTTCGTCCTCTTAGGCGGCCTGCTGGATGATTTCAATCGAGCCAATGGGGGTATTGGCAGCGATTGGTCGGGCGACACAGCCAACTACGCCATCGCCGCTAACCAACTTGACGTAGGCAACAGCACTACCAGTCAAGGCATCTACTGGAATGACCCAAGTTTTAGTGCCGAGCAAGAAGTTTATGTAACCCTCTCCACCATGGACACCAATGCCGATGAAATTGGGCTAATACTCAAAGCCCAAAGCAATACGAATTGGGGCACAGGTCTCTTGAATGTCGTCTATTTCCCTGGCAGCAATGTGGTGCAGGTGTGGACATACAACGGCTCAGCTTGGACGCAGCGGGGCAGCAACATTGCCGTAACCTTTACCGACGGCGACCAATTCGGGGCGCAGGCGACTGCCGCTGGCGAAGTTGGCATTTTCAAAAATGGGTCAATCATTGGCATTGTGGATATTACGGCTTGGCCGCTCTTTGCCAGCACGGGTTATATTGGTCTGCTTCATGTGGGTGCTGGCGGTCTCATCCTAGATGACTTTGGTGGTGGTGATGCCACCGTTAGCCTGCCCACACCCACCCCCACCCCCATCCCCTGCACCGATCCCTTAACCTGTAATCCGGTCACCTCCATTCCCGCTTATTGGCGCTGCAATATTCCTAGCTGTGCCGGAGCACCCTGGATGGCATCGGCTATCAGTTGGCCCCTCCACAGTGCCTATGAGTCAAATGCGCGTACAGGCAGCAATTCAAGAATGTCCTTTTCTATTAGTGACAATAACGTGATATACCCCTATATGCAAGATTGGGCGGATGGCTGTGAGATTACGGCCGTTTCCGGCACTGTTCTCATCATCGAATGGCAGCGCGGCACAGATGTTTGGGAAGAGTTCATACTAAACCCTGGCGACAGCCATACAATTGACCTGACATCCGTAACACCACCAGCAACCTTACCACAAGATAATGCCCTCATTGAAGCGCTAGAAGGGACAACAGCACCCTTCAGCGTCTCCCTCAACAACTGCACCCCACCCGGTGCGCCTCTCATGATGGGCGAAACCGATGTGCCGCCCAATACCGCACCCACCAGTTCAGGCAATGCCAACACCCTGTTCGCCCAACAAACAACCTTGTCCAATGGTGGCAACATCGAAAGCATCAGCCTTTTCGTCTACGAAATCGCGGGTCAGGTACGCCTAGGCATTTACGATGACAATTCGGGTAGTCCGGGAGACCTTGTGGCCGAAACGGCCGCTTTCACCGCTGGCCCTGGCTGGAACACCCAAAACACCTTAACCAATCCGCTTCTAGCCGCTGGAACCTATTGGCTCGCCTTCATCCCTGATAACAACACGATGGAAGTTGCCGTTGAGGCTGGCGCAGGAGTCAGTCGTTCAGTCAGCAATGCCTTTGGCCCTTTGCCCGGAACATTTCCTGGTTCTCCCACCAACTTGACCTCTAATTTCTCAATCTATGCCACTCTGCAAGGGCCAACGGCCATTTCCTTAAACAACCTGACGGCCCAACAAACATCACTCTTCATCATGATTATCCCCCTTCTCATCTCGCTTGGCCTGTCCACCACCCTCGTCATCACCACTTACAAAAAGAAAAGACAGACAAGCCAGTAGCAGTCTCGGCTAAAGAAGCCAATTTTCACCTCACGTCATCCCAACTGCCTCTGGTACACCCCTCAAGTATCAGAGGCAGTTCTCTTTCATGATAAATTAGGAGAAGACATGCCCACCCTCTTACTTACCATTCCCGCCGAACAGATACCCCCCAAAAGCTTAACGGCCGTTCACCACACCCTCTCCCCTCACTTCACCCTCCTCCACACCCAAGACCCAAACACCATCCTCGACAACGCCGCCGACATCGAAATCGTCGCCGGCTGGTTCCAACCAGAGTGGCTGCGGCAACTGCCCAACTTACGCTGGTTACAGCAGTGGGGGGCTGGCGCCAACTGGATATTGGAGAATGAGGAATTGCGGAGACGGCCGTTCATCCTCACCAACGTCTCCGGTGTCCATGCCGTGCCCATCAGCGAACATATCTTCGCCACCCTCCTGGCAATCGGCCGTCGCCTGCGCCACGCCCACGAGGCCCAAAATGCCCACACCTGGGCACAGATGAAACATCCCACCGAAGAATTTACCCACATCCCCTTCGCCTTCTCCTCCGGCAGCATCTTCGAGCTGGCCGACAAAACCATGCTCCTCATCGGCGTAGGGGCCATTGGCGAACGCACCGCCAAATTGGCCCAAGCCTTCGACATGCACGTCATCGGCGTGCGCCACAACCCCGATAAACCATCGCCCCACGTCAATCAGATGGTCAGCCCGCAGCAGCTTCACACCGTCCTGCCCCAGGCGGACTTCATCGTCATCACCGCCCCCCTCACCCCCGCCACCTACCACCTCATCAGCCACGCCGAAATCGCCCTGATGAAACCCACCGCCTACCTCGTCAACATCGGGCGCGGCCCCATCATAGACGAAACCGCCCTCCTGCCCGCTCTACAAAACAAAACCATCGCCGGAGCCGCCCTCGACGTGTTCGAGCAAGAACCCCTTCCCGCCGATTCACCCTTCTGGGCACTCGACAATCTCCTCATCACCTCCCATTATGCGGGCGGCACACCCCGCTACCACGAACGCGCCTTCGCCATCTTTTTGGACAATCTCGGCCGTTACCAGCGCGGCAAACCCTTGCGGAATGTAGTAGATAAGCAGTTGGGTTACTAAAGCCAACACCCCTGTGATGAGGTGGTGGCGACGGTGGCAGGAACGGCCGTTTTGGGGTTGGGTGTGCTAGATTAACGGCCGTAATAATAGAAAGCAAGCAAAGGCGGAGCGGCGGAACGCCGTCCGCAGCCCCAGCGAGATTCGCCGCGAGAGGAAGACCTGGCCTGAGCAGGGGCAGTTAAGTGAATTGCAGTCGTTCAACAAAGACGGCCGTTTTGGGTGGGACTACAACGGATGGGAGAATTGAACGGATGAACGGCCGAAAATGAGTACAACGAATTTGAGAAATGAACAAATTGTCAATCGTCAATGGGGAACGGCCGTTTTGGGGGTTGAGTGTGTTAGAATAACGGCCGTAATGGAAAGCAAGCAAAAGCGGAGCGGCGAGGACGCCGTCCACAGCCCCAGCGAGATTCGCCGCGAGAGGAAGACCTGGCCTGAGCAGGGTTAGGAAGACGAGGCGATCCAGGCTGGCACTGTAACCAGCATCGGTGACGGCAAAGCCGAGCAGGGTGACACCTGCCTGCGGCACGGGCGTTACTCCCCGTGCGGTGGGCGTGGGCAGTGGTGTGGCTGGCAGCGGTTCACGTGTGGTTACCAGCGGTTCAACCACAGATTCGGCCGTTACCGTTGGCTGCACCCGCGTTATTGCTACTGGTTCCCCCACCGTTGGTGGTACGCAGCCCACCAGCCCCAAGACGACAAAACTCAATAATCTCAAAATGCTTACCCTTCTCAACCTCATCAACGATTCTCTCACCATTAACCAACAGTATACATTTAGCCCAACTTGTCTTTTACACTATCCCCCGCCTTTGCTTAACTTGATTAACCCAAGACTCCAATTCTTCTTTCGTATTTATTTGCTTATCCCAAATCTCTGGCCCCATTTCTTGGATTTCAGCCTGCAAGAAAGGAATTATGTCCTTATGGTTCTGTTCTAACCACCGTAACCATTTGGGCTTCAAATATTTTGAAGCTGGCCAGGCTAAAATAAAGGGTGCTGCTATGCCAACCATCAACACTGTCAACTTCAATTCGTCAAGTACTATTGGTGAAAGTGCTAATCCCATTAGCAAAAATGTTAGTGCACCTGGTAAAGCCAAGTAGTTTGCATCTTTTAGCATGAAACTATGGTCGAGATATGAAACACTTACAGGACCTTTTAAACGATGAAGGCCAAAGCTACAAAAGAATAGGCTTGCAGCGAAGAAAAAGATCATAATAATCTCCAATAGTTAGTCATTCAATGGTGCTAAATTACGTTGTGGTTGTAAACCTGGAATATGTTCGAAGATGAATGGTTGACCACCAAAAGCCCATATTGTGCCGCCTACCAATCCTCCAGCAGCCAAGCACAAGGGGACAGCACCACATACATACGTGGCAGCAACACCAAATCCAAACGAGGCTAATGCACCACCTCCTCCTGAAATACCAGCACGAGCAAGTCGTTGAGATGGTGCAAAGTACGGATTCTGCAAATCATCAGCATATTGGAATGCTGCTCCTAAGATTGCATCGGTTACAAATCCAACCCTGGTGTTTCCTAATATCGAAAAACGTGGGGTGGTTGCTGACGTGTAAATAGTCTTTTCAACTGTTTCTAGAGCTACATGATCTACACTGGTTACAAGATTCCACCCGTTCCTTGATGGGAATCCTCCTGCCAAACCTGTTGCCAAACCTTGAGCCTCTTCCACACTCATACCTGTGTAGCGGTAAACGGCCGTTTCATACGCATATTTATATCCCGTGCGGTTTGAAGAACTACTTCTTAAAAGAGCGCCCCCAGTCCCTTCAATAAGTGCCCTATTTCTACTTAATTGTGTACGGGAGGCTTGAAAGGCAATATCAACAGACCTGATATTAACTGTACTTTGAATACTCGCATGGATTATCGTTTGGCCAAAAACTCCTTGTAAAGACCTTGCCGCAGCTTCAAAAGCAAATGTTTTTGCAAAACCTGTTCCCAAAGCAGGTAACGTAAGATTATAGGTGCTATCAATTGCCTCAGCTATCCCTGGTTGCCCAATCGAAGTCAATGCAAAGCGATTGAGGGCTTGCGGTACTGTGGGTGGGCCGCCATTGGGGTTGGGTTGCAACGGCCTGCCCAGTGCCGGGTCAAGCCACCTACCGCCACCCACATGCACCAGCCCCGTCGCTGCATTGGCCACGCCGCCTGTTTCACTGGTAGGCGTAAAGGGCAAAGTCCTGCTCAACACCCCACCAAAACCATCATAAAGCACATACCCCACATAGTCGCCACCCTCATCCGCCAGCGCCAGGGAGGTGCCGCTGGGGTCATGGAGGGCGTGGTACAACTCCCCATTGCGCCGCAGCCCCAACAACTGCTCCCCCGCATAATACCGCTTCTTCACAATCTCGCTGTTCCGGTAGCCAAAGATGAAGGTAGCCTGTCTACACGTTCACTTCTCCAAACCATGTTTTTGCCGCACTTCAGCTACCCAGGCCTCCATATTTTCTTGCGTTTCCATTCGTCTCTCCCATGTCTTCAATCCCATATTATGTGCATCTTGCTCCAAAAGGGGAAAAATATCGTGACTATACAGGTAAGAGACCTGTGGTATAAATAAAGGTCATGGATTATCAGCGAGAAAATGAGCAACTAAAACAAAGGATTCAAGAATTGGAAACTGCGCTGCAAGCAGCCCAACGGCAGATAGGGGAACTCACAGCATTGCTCAATCAAAACAGTCAGAATTCTCACTGGCCATCCAGTCAGGACAAAAGCCGAAAAAAGAAACGAACCCAGAGCTTACGCGAAAAAAGCGGCAAGAAGGCAGGTGGGCAAAAAGGGCATCAGGGAGAGACACTCAAGATGGTTGAAAAACCGAATGAAATAATCATTCACCGCCCAAGCGCCTGTCAGCATTGCCACCAACCGTTCTCTGACGAACAGCGGGCAGTCGCTGTGGATAAACGACAAGTACATGACTTACCACCATTGCAGATTATTGTTACCGAGCATCAAGCAGAAACAGTGTACTGCCGCCATTGTCACCAACTGAGTCAGGGGATGTTTCCGCCAGAGGTGGTGGCTCCAGTGCAATATGGGGTAGGCATCCAACAATTGGCGGTCTATCTCAAAACAGAGCAATACATTCCCTATGACCGGAGCCGCCAGTTCTTTGCCGACTTGTTTGGCTTGAATCTTTCACCGGGTACCTTGCAAAACATAGTAGCGCGAACGGCAAGACAGCTAGAGCCAGTTGTGGCACAAATCAAAGCGGGCTTGAGCGCAGGCCAAATTCTGCATTGCGATGAGAGCGGTTTTTACATTGGTGGGCAGCGGCACTGGTTACATGTGGCCGCAACCCAACAGGCGACCTGCTATTATCCACATCCACAACGCGGGCATAAAGCCACAGATGCCATGGGCATCCTACCACAGTTCCGAGGCACAGCCATTCATGATTTTTGGTCGGCTTATCGGCAATATCAAGCGTGTCATCATGGCTTGTGTAATGTCCATCATCTGCGTGACCTAACCGCTGTGGTTGAAAATGACAACCAATCTTGGGCAACCCGCTTCAAATGGCTCTTGCTCAGTGCCAAACGGCTGGTTGACCAAGCTCAATTGAGTGGAGCCACCGCTTTACCCCTACCGAAAATTGCTCGGATTGAACGCATTTATGACCAACTGATAGCATCCGCTTTGCAAGCAAACCCGCCGCCACTTGGTGGCTGGCCTAAAGGCAAACGCGGACGAGCGAAAAAGACCAAGTCGCGTAATCTAGCCGAACGTCTGGACAAACATCGTCAGGAAGTATTGGCTTTTGTCTACGATTTTAAGGTGCCGTTTGATAACAATCTCGCTGAACGGGACATTCGTATGCTCAAAGTTCAGCAAAAAATATCGGGTTGTTTTCGTAGTCAAGAAGGTGCAAAAGATTTTTGTACAATTCGTAGCTACCTCTCGACTATTCGCAAGCAAGGTGTCGCTGTCTGGTCTGCTTTAGGGTCTCTGTTTTCTGGCAACATTCTCTTGCCTGACCTGACCCCTGTATAGTCACAAACATCATAAAATATTGAGGTAGCCTCTGTAAAAGACACATGATGTTTGCGAAGATTTGATGCTGCCTTTGTGGGATCCCACTCAAACTCCATGCTTACTCCACTATGCTTGTAAGTTCAATAGGATAGATTATACCATAAGCAGAGCAGAATAAGCAGGTGGTGGAGCAACGGCCGTATCTCAAGCGTCCATCGTGAATTGTAGTTGTTTCATGGAGACGGCCGTTGTGGGTGGGAACGGCCGTTGTGGGTAGGAACGGCCGTATCTCAAGCGTCTATTGTGAATTGTAGTTGTTTCACGGAGACGGCCGTTGTGGGTAGAAACGGCCGTCAAATCGTCAATCGTAAATCGTAAATCGTAAATGGGGACAACGGCATATTGGCAAACCACCTACACCAATATACCCATCCACCCAATGCCCAATTCCCCAGAAAGTGCTAAACTCCCCGCAAAATTCCCACACGAGGAGTAAACCATGAAAAATCTACTCAACAAACTAAACCTCAACGATATAAACCCTGGCACTTGCACCGGCCCCGATGGCTGGATTGACAGCGGCGGTGACCTGCTCACCTCCTACAACCCCACCACCGGCGAAGCCATCGCCCAGGTCGTGCAAAGCACACCCGCCGCCTACGAGCAGGTTGTCACCCACGCCCAGGCCGCCTTCGCCGCCTGGCGCGATACCCCCGCCCCCAAACGCGGCCTCGTCGTCCGCGATCTCGGCCTGGCTCTGCGCGATTGGATTGAGCCATTGGGCGAATTGGTCAGCCTGGAGATGGGCAAAATTCGGGTGGAGGGCATTGGCGAAGTACAAGAAGCCGTAGACATTTGCGACTTTGCCCTCGGCCTATCACGCCAACTCTATGGCCTGACCATGCACTCGGAGCGGCCCGGCCACCGCATGTATGAACAGTGGCATCCCCTCGGCCCCATCGGTGTGATTACGGCCTTCAACTTCCCGGTGGCCGTCTGGTCATGGAATTCGGCGATAGCGGCCGTTTGCGGCGACCTCACCATCTGGAAACCATCTGAACTCACGCCCCTCACCTCTGTGGCCGTGCAGCACATCTGCAACCGCGTCATGGCCGATCATGGCCTGTCTGGCATCTTCTCCCTGCTCATCGGCGGCGGGCAGATTGGGCAGCTCCTCAGCCAGGATGCTCGCTTACCGCTCGTCTCCTTCACCGGCTCCATCCCCACCGGCCGCAAGGTGGCCCAAACCGTCTCTCAACGGCTGGGGCGCACCCTGCTGGAACTTGGCGGCAACAATGCCATCATCGTCGCCCCCGATGCTAATTTGGATTTAGCCACACGGGGCATTCTCTTTGGCGCGGTGGGCACAGCCGGGCAGCGCTGCACCAGCACCCGCCGCATCATCATGCACAAAGACATTGCCGCCGACTTAACCAATCGGCTGGTGAAGGCGTACAAACAGGTACCGATTGGCAACCCACTAGAAGAAGGCACTTTGATGGGGCCGCTGGCCACGGCAACGGCCGTTTCCGCCATGCAGCGTGCCCTCAATCAAGCCGTCAATGAAGGCGGCGAAATCCTCACCGGTGGCAGCCGCCGCGAAGACCTCGGCCCCCAATTCGTCGAACCCACCATCGTCAAAATGCCCGCCCAAACCGACATCGTGCGCGAAGAGACCTTCGCCCCCATCCTCTACCTGCTGGAGTATGAAACCATTGACGAAGCCCTCGCCCTGCACAACGGTGTACCACAGGGCTTATCGAGTGCCATCTTCACCGACAGTATGCGCACCGCCGAAGCCTTCCTCTCCGCTGGCGGCTCCGACTGCGGCATTGCCAACGTCAACATCGGCACCTCCGGCGCGGAAATTGGCGGCGCCTTTGGCGGTGAGAAAGAAACAGGCGGTGGCCGCGAATCCGGCTCCGATGCCTGGAAAGCCTACATGCGCCGTCAGACCAATACGATTAACTGGTCGAAGGAACTGCCCCTGGCACAGGGGATCAAGTTTGGCGATTAGGTAATGTGTGGCTAGGTGCGACGCACTTGCGAAGTGCGTCGCGCCTGTAAGGAGATGAATGAGATGAAACAGAAAATGAGTATCTTGGGGATGGTAACGGCCGTTTTCCTCACCATCATCGCCTGCACCGAAAACATAGAGGCCACACCCACCATCGCCACTTCCGGCACCTGCCCCATCCTCCCCGCCGACAACATCTGGAACACCCCCATCAACACCCTGCCCGTAGACCCCAACTCCGATGCCTACATCAATACCATCGGGGCCAGCACTGGCCTGCACCCCGATTTTGGCTCAGGCGTATGGCCGCCCAACTCCAACAGCCCCATCGGCATCCCCTTCATTATCGTCCCCGGCAGCCAACCGCTGGTAGACATCGTGTTCACTGACTGGCCTGAAGAAAGCGACCCCGGCCCCTATCCCGTGCCCGCCACCGCCCCCATCGAAGGCGGGCCAGATGGCGACGGGGACCGCCATGTGCTGGTGATTGACCAGGACAACTGCATCCTCTACGAACTGTTTTACGCCTGGCCGCAAAACGATGGCAGTTGGGAAGCCAGCAACGGCGCGGTCTACCACCTCAACTCCAACGCTCTGCGCCCCGACGGCTGGACATCGGCCGATGCCGCCGGGCTGCCCATCTACCCCGGCCTCATACGGTATGATGAAGTGGCCTCCGGTGTCATCAACCACGCCATTCGCTTTACAACGGAGGAAACACGCAATGAGCATGTCTGGCCGGCCCGCCACGATGCCTCCGAGCTAACCGGCAGCCAATACCCACCCCTGGGGCAGCGTTTCCGCCTCAAGGCCGATTACGACATCTCCGGCTTCGACCCCCAAATCCAGGTCATTCTGCAAGCCTTCAAAACCTATGGCCTCATTTTGGCCGACAATGGTTCGCCCTGGTACATCTCTGGCGCGCCGGATGAACGCTGGGACAACGACATCTTGCACCAACTGGACGACGTGCCAGGTTCGGCCTTTGAAGCCGTAGATGTTTCCTCACTGATGGTCAGTCCCAATTCTGGTGGCACGACGGTATATAGCAGTTTTGCCTATTTACCCACAATTGAAAAGTAGCCGCGATTTCTTATCGCGCTTTTGCAGCAGACGCGGTAGGGATACCGCGCCTACGAGAGAGGGAATGATGGACAGACAGAGTATTAAAGAACAGTTTGGGGCCAATGCGGCCTCATATGCTGTCAGCAAGGTTCATGCCAAAGGGGCCAGCCTGGCGCGGCTGGTGGCCTTGACCGCCGCGCAGCCGGACTGGCTGGTGCTGGACATTGCCACCGCTGCGGGGCACACGGCCTTTGCCTTTGCCCCGCATGTGGCCCACGTTTGGGCCACCGACATTACGCCAGAGATGCTGGCGGTGGCCGAGCAGCAAGCACAGGAGCGCGGGCTTAAAAACATCACGGTGGAATACGCCGATGCGGAGGATTTGCCCTATGATGCCGGGAAGTTTGACCTGGTGACGTGCCGCATTGCGCCCCATCATTTTGTGAATGTGGCTCCTTTTATGCGCGAGTCGGCGCGAGTGTTGAAGCCGGGCGGCATTTTGGCGATTGTGGACAATGTTGTGCCGGAGGGTGCGGCGGGCGACTATGTGAATGCGTTCGAGAAGTTCCGCGATCCCAGTCACGGCCGTTGTTTGAGCATGGATGAATGGCGTGAGGCGTATGCTGAGGCGGGCTTGACCCTGTTGCAGGAGGATGCCCTCGACAAGGAGATGCCTTTTGAGTTTTGGGCCAAGCGGCATGATGCCACGACTGTGCGCTATTTGCGCTCGATGTTGTCGGAGGTGGGCGGCGAGGCAGCCGCCTTTTTGCGGCCCCAATTTGAGAAGGGCAAGACAACTTTTTATCTGCGTGAAGGGATTTTTATTGGGCAGAAACCTGTTTTATAGATATCTTTGGCTCTTTGGGATTTCAGTGGGAGTGGAGGCTTTAGCCGGAACAGTTCCGGCTAAAGCCTCCACTCCTCCGTGAATTTCATTATGATTAAGATTGCACCTTCTATTTTAGCGGCGGATTTGTCTCGGCTGGAGGCGCATGTGGCGGAGGCGGTGGCGGCGGGGGCGGATTGGCTGCATGTGGATATTATGGATGGGCATTTTGTGCCTAATATCAGTTTTGGGCCGAATGTGGTGGCGGCGTTACGGCCGTTAGCGGATCAGACCAACACCCTGCTTGATGTTCATTTGATGATTGAGAAACCAGATCGGTACCTGGCGGAATTTGCAGAGGCGGGGGCGGACAGGCTGACGGTGCATGTGGAGGCTTGTACGCATTTGCACCGGACGCTGGAGGCCATTCAGCAGTTGGGGGTGAAGGCGGGGGTGACGCTGAATCCGGCGACGCCGCTGGTGACGCTGGAGGAGGTGCTGCCGCTGGTGGATTTGGTGCTGATTATGTCGGTGAATCCTGGTTTTGGCGGGCAGTCGTTTATTGCGGGGAGTTTGGCGAAGATCGGCCGTTTGCGCCAGATGCTTAACCAGGTCAACCCCCAAGCCTGGCTGGAAGTGGATGGGGGGGTGAAGGCGGCTAATACGGCCAAGATTGTGCGGGCGGGGGCCACGGCGTTGGTGGCGGGAAGTGCTATTTTTGGCGGCAAGCAATCGGTGGCGGCAAATATACAAGCCTTTCGTGAGGCGATTGCCCGGGCGGATGAGCGGCAGGTGTGATGAATCCTTTTTCCAAGTTTTTGCGGCAGTGGTCGCACAATGCCAGTCTGGATGAGTTTGCCGAGTATTGGGATAGGCTGGAGCGGGTGGTGGTGCGGGTGTACCGGCGGAAGGTGACGGTGGCGGAGGTGCAGGAGGAGTTTGCGGTGGTGTGGCCCTGGCTGCGAGTGCAGTATGGGCGCTGGGAGGGGGATTTACGGCCGTTTTGGCAGCAAACCAGCGCGGGGGGCCAACCAACACAGCAAGATCCCTTTCACCTGCTGCTGGCTTTCACACAGCCAAAGGATATTTTGGGCGATTGGACGGCCATGCAGCATTTGCCAGCGGCACGGGAGGCACTTAATCAGTTTATTTTGAGTCAAACGTAGAGGTGGGGTAAGTGAAAACAGTTCCCCAGAGTTCCTATGAGTTCCCCTTGTGGGGAGGCTGAGAGGAACTGTGGGGAACTGTATTTTTATTGCAAGGTGATGGTGTACGCGCCAACGGAAGATTCATCGAAGCCGCGCACGACGATGAGGTATGTGCCAGCAGTGGGCAGAGCCACATCTTCCAGACGCGAATCGAAGCTGTCGCCGAAGTCGTCGTTCTCGTCTATGACTTCGCCATCGGGGCCGATGAGGATGAGGTAGGTATCCAAAGAGTCCACGCTGGCGGCCAGATTGATGGTCACTGATTGACCTTCTGTGCCTTCAAATGACCACAATTCACCCTGCCCGGAGGCAATATATCCAACGCTGCTTGTGCGCACGGTGATGGTGTGGGTTTGGCTGGCGACTAGATCACAGGCGGGGGTGACGATGGTGCTTAGCTGGCTAATGTCATTTTGTAATTGGCATAGCTGGTAGGATTGGTAAACATCACCGCTGTCGGTGACTGATTGGGCAACATATTGGCAGGCGGGCAGCATGGTGGTGGTGAGTTCCGGATCGGCGGCTAACCGGCAAAGTTCCTGGTTTAAGGTGACATCCTCGCTGCTGGCGGCCAGGGTAACGGCCGTTGCACACGCCTCAAGGACAACGGCCGTTTGGTGCCACTCGCTGCCTAGTTGACATAATTGCTGCCATTCTTCGCTGCTAATTTCTACAGCCTCACCCAGGGTTTGCGCGTCGGCAAACGCATTAACGGCCGCTTCAATATTACCCAATTCAGCCTGCCGTAAACCATTCATGACGATACCTTGGGCTGCTTCAAAATGGGCTTCCGCCTCCGGATCAAAATCTAGCTCGGCCCCCAGCGCGATGGCATGTTCAAAACGGGCAATCGCCTGCTCCACCTCCTGCCGCCGCGCCATTTCCCGCGCCGATTCAATGTAGGAGGGATGGACAGGCAGGTCGGGGCAGGTCAGGCGATAGTCATCCCCTTCGAGATAACGCTGCCACTCTTGCCAGGTGAGATTGCGATGCACTTCACGGCAGGCCAGCGTTACGAAGCCATCCACCTGGGCGCTCCAGACCCGGGCTGTGCCATCCAAACTGGCAGAAAACAGTAATTGACCGTCGCTGTTGAAGGTGATGCCCACAACCTGCCCTTGATGGCCGCGCAAACCAGTCGGTGCTGGCGAAGCATTGCTACTTGTGATGGCTTGCATATCCCAAACATCTATGGTGCGATCCCAACTGGAGGATGCCAGAAAGTCGCCATCGGGACTAAAAGCTACATCATACACATAATCGTTATGCCCTAAGAGCATTATGGCGGGCGCATCAAGATGTTCTAGATCGTGCAGCAGGACGGTGTTGTCGTAGCTGCCAGAAGCCAAATAATGTCCAGCCGGGCTGAAGGCTACGGCGGACACGTTATCACTGTGACCAGCCAGGCGTGTGGGGATGAGGTTGGCGAGATCGTCGAATTCCTGTACCTGGCTGATGTCCCAGAGGAATACGGAGGAATCAAAACCGCCAGAGGCCAACCATTGCCCATCGGGGCTGTAGGCCAGATCATCCACCCAGCCTTCGTGCCCGGTCAGGACGATGGGTTCAGCTTCTTCACCGGCTAATATGTCGGCAAAGGGCCAGAAGTGGATGAGGCCGTCGCCGTCGCCTGTGGCCAGGGTTGAACTGTCGAGGCTAAGGGCTAATCCATATATGGGGCTGTCGCCGCTGCTGAAGGTGAACAGCGGTCTGTCATCCACAGGTGCCAGGCTCCAAATTTGGATGAGGCCATCATCACCGGTGGAGATGAGTTTTTCGCCATCGGCCGTTACGAGAAGTTCCCAGATACGGCCTTCGTGGCCCTTTAGAATGGCTAAGGGGTTTTCGGGCTTTTGGGAGACGTCGGCCATGTTCCAGACGAGTATTTCGCCCATTTCATTGCCAACCAGGAACAGGCTGTCGTCGGGGGTGACGGCAACGGCCGTTGCCCCTGTGCCATTGGCATCCAGGCTTAGGGGGGCGGCGGGTGCTGGCCCCAAATCCCACAAGCGGACGGTCATATCATCACCGCCCGTGACCATGTGCAGCCCATCGGGGCTGATGGCGACGGTGCGAATGTTGGAGGTATGGCCGCCTAATTGCACAGCATCGCCATCACGCGGGGCAATGCGCCGCTCATCTTTGAAAAAGGACAAATCCCACAGAACAACGGCCAGATCGGACACTTGGCCGCTGATGGTGCTTAGGAGACGGCCGTCTGGCGAAAGGGCAATGTCACTCGATCCATCTCGTGTCTCAATACGTGCCGGAACGGTACTTCTTGTTCTGAGATCCCATACCCGAATCGTGCCATCTTCGTTCGCTGAAGCCAGCGTCAGCATATCGGCACTAAAGGCCACCGAGGTAATGGGGGCCTCGTTACCTTCAAAATAGAGGTCAATTTGGGCGACACCGGGCAGGGTAATATCCCACAAACTGAGCGTGTGGAAGCCATTGGCGGTAACCAACAGGGTGCCATCGGGGCTAAAACCAACAATTTGATGGACGGGATTGAGGCCGAGAATTCGTTCGGGAACGAATTCGTCGTCAGTTTCCAGGTTGGCCAGGGGCCAGCGGTATACGATTTGGGTGGCTTCGGCCGAAACCAGTTCGTTGTCGAGGGTAAAGGCCAGATATTCGACCCTATTGGCGTGTTGTTCCAGGGGGATGGCGTTTCGTGAGGCGATATTCCAAAGTAGAATCAGGCCGCTGATGTCGGCGGTGGCCAGCCAACGGCCGTCGTGGCTAAAAGCCACTGCACTGACCATTGTGTTATGGCCTTCTAACGCTATTGATGGCACGTCTGGCTCAGTTAAGTTCCATAGGAGGACCGTGCCCTGCGTATCGGCGGTAGCCAGCCAGGCCCCATCGTAGCTAAACGCAGCACTATGCACAAACTCTTCATGACCTTCCAAAACGATATTAAAATAGGATTCGGCCAATATTTCGCGCAGTGAATCATCCACGGACTCAAGCAGTTCAATTTGCAGCGAACGGTTGACATGATAGGCTTCTACTGCCAGCAGCGTTGCCAGTTCTGTATTGTTGGTGCGGTCAATGAGGCGGGGGGCGGTGGAGCTGAGTGATTGGGCCAGGGAAAGTCGGCTTAATTGCTGGGCGCGGGCGGCGTTTTCGGCGGCCAGGGCGGCATTTTCTTCGGCTTCGGCGGCGTTGGCTTCGGCTTCGGCACGAGCGGCCAGGGCATCCGCTTCGTTTTGGGCAGCGAGTTGGGCATTGGCAACAGCCTCGGCCTCTCTGGTAGCGGCCAGATTGGCGTTTTCTTGAGCCAATTCGGCATTGGCGGCAGCTTCGGCGGCACTGGTGGCCTCAGCTTCGGCGTGGATGTGGGCTTCGTATTCGCGGGTGGCGGCCAGGGCGGCGTTTTGCTGGGCTTCGGCGGCGTTTTGTCTGGCTATTTCTTCGTTGGTGCTGGCTCGCCCTGCTTCATAGGTGGCGTAAACGGCCGCTGCTACGGCCAATAAAAAGACGACGACCAAAGCGGCCGTTAAACGACGCAGGCGTTGGGCGGTGCGGGCTTCGGCTTCGGCGCGTTGGCGCTGTTCTTCCATTTGACCGCGTGTCTTTTCTAGATCACGTTGGCTTTGGGCATCTTCACTGGTGGTGAGGAAGCGTTGGACGATTGGCTCTAGGGAGTCGCGGTGGGCACTGGCTAAAGCGGCTTCAAGCTGCTCGCCCTGATAGAGCATGTTGCGCGGCCGTCCGGCGCGATCCCACTCTTCGGCGGCGCGAATGAGGGGGCTTTGTTTTAAGCGCCAGGTTTGATTGGCTTGCAAGATGGGGGAGACAAAACGATCATGCACCAGTTCAAACCAGGTGCCACCGGCACGAATTTCGGCGCGGAGCAAAAACTGGTTGGCAAGACGTTGAACGACGCGGTTATCTAAACCGGCCGTTTCTTCTTTGCCCTGGTACACTGTGCCGCGTGTCTCGGCTTCGGTAATAAGCTGCCGATCAAACCAGTTGCGTAGGCTTAGTTCAGAGACACCTGTTTCTTGGAGGACGTTGGCAATGGCCTGTTCGTAAAATTGGGAAAGGGCCGCATCCACATTGCCTAGTTCGTTGACATCTTCCTGGGTGATGGGTGCGGGGGGGCGGTCTTTGAGGTTTTGCCACAGTTGGTAGCAGACAACTTGCAACTGGACTGGTTCGATGTATTGACCGATGAGGATTTCTTCTTGCTGTTCTTGGGTGCGCAGTTGGCGCAGGTTGTCTACCAGGGATTTAGCGACACCAGAGGCAAAGGGACGGCCGTTTTGCTTGGCTGGTTGTTCCACTGCCTGGCGTGCGGCCGAGGCCCCCATCCGTTCCATATGAAAACGCTGCCGCAAACGATTGGGCAGCAACCGGGCAAAAGGATCTAAGGCAGCGACAAAATCCTCACGCAAGGATAACACCACCCACAGCAGCGGGTCATCCCGCATGGCATCACTCAACTGCTCAAAAAAAGCCTTCCGCTCTGTCCAACGCGACAAGTGAGTTGTTACAATTTCCTCAAACTGATCAATAATCAAGACCCGTGCTGGCTCTTCATCGTCTTCCCAATCATCATCGTCGTCATCCAGTTTAACTGGCTGATAATTAGCTAAATCTCGTTCTTTGCGTGCTTGTAAATAATCAGAGATTGTGGTTTGGGTCAAGGTGCCTACATCCACACCGGCATCACGATTCAGGCTTAGCAGCAAATTGAAAGCAAATACATTTTCGACATCACCAATGCCCGCCGGCAGTTCTCCGCCCACTCGAGAAACAGGCAGGACCACAAACCCCTCTTGCCGCAGGCCGGGGATGAGCTTGGTGTTGATGAGGGAGCTTTTGCCAGCACCGGACTGGGCATAGAATAGAACGAGCGGTTCAGAGATAACTAATGAGAGCAGTTCACGGGCTTCCCGATCACGACCAAAGAAGAACTGGGCATCGTCTTCTTCAAAGGTGCGGGGGCCAACGTAAGGATTAATGGTATGATCGGCCATGCTTAGCTTTCCCAATTTTCCCAAAGTTCTTGCAAGAAGCTCAGGGTATCTCCCCAATAAATATCAAAGTTGGCTTTGCCAAAGTAGCGTTCCAAATATTCTTGTACATCGCGGATGTCTACGTCTTCCAGTTTGTATTTTTTGGGGTCAAACTGAACGGACATGCTTAGGCGGCGGCGGCTGTCGCGCTTGCTTTTGACTAAGCCGCGAAAAATCACTTTGAAGTTCCAATCTTCCAGGCGAAAGCCGGTGAGCATGAGGGAAGAGTCTACCAGGGCCTGGGCCACGCGGCGGGGGATGGCTTCGGTGTCTTCGGAGACTTTGACGAGGAAGTCGAGATAATCATCTTCGGTGAGGACGAGAGAGGAGGGATGCTCATCTGTACCGTGCAGATGGTAGACTAAGGGCGTTTCGGGGGTCGGATCAAAATCGGGATCGTCTTCAAAGATGGAGGGGATGTCGTCTAGTTCGTCGTACCAGTAACATATTTCGGAGTAGGGTTCTTTGCCGGCCTGGCGCAAGGCTACTTCTAAGAAGTCGTAGTAGCTGGTGGTGATGTATATGGAGATGGGTAGTTCGGCCAAAATACGGAGGGGGTTTTCAAATTCATCGTTATATTTGGGATAACCAGCGCGGGCACAGGCTTGAGAAAAGGTAATGTCATAAATTTCGTCTTCGAGGATGTCGAGGATGTTTTCTTGTTCGGGGGTGGCTTCGTCGCGCAAGGTGTCGAGCATGTATTGCTTGGAAAAGTCGAGGAAGTCTTCTTTGGCGGTGAGGTCATCGCGGCTGGTGGCGCTGAGGAATTGGGCCAGTTGGGGCAGGGATGTGTTTTGGCTGACTGGATAGGGGTAGTTTATCTGTTTGGCCCAATCTTGAATGAGGGAGTTGGGGCCGGGGAAGTAGACTCTATCGCTGATGATGGGGACGAATTTGCCACTTTTGATACGCCGAATAAGAGTACGCCAATCTGTTTGATTTCTTGCCATGATAGGAGTTCCTAATTTGTTGACTGATGGAGCAGATACAGCTTACTCCTCAAAATGTGATGCTAAAAGTGGGAGAGGGCTAACCTGAAGCTGCGTCGCCGATCTTTGTTGTCGGGAACGTACCAGTTGCGAGCCGCGCAGCGCAGTTCAGCGGGGCTGCTTTCGTAGGAGCCGCCGCGAAAGATGCGGTAGACGGTGCCTTCGGCTTCGAGGTTTTCGCGGCCGTCTTTGGCCCGATAGGGGTAGAGGTAGGTGCAATCGGAGATGTTGTCGCCCCATAGGGTGGTTGTCCATTCGCTGGCGTTGCCGGCCATGTCGAGGCAGCCGTAGGGGCTGGCTCCGGTGGGATGGGCGGTAACGGCCGTTGTCTCACTCCCCTCGCTGTTACACCGACTGGCTTCCCATTCATTGCCCCAGGGATAGAGACGGCCGTCTGTACCCCGTGCGGCTTTTTCCCATTCCGCTTCGGTGGGCAGGCGATACGGCCGTCCTGTCTGTTCACTCAGCCATTTACAGTAAGCCTGCGCGTCATTCCAGCTTACCCCCACCACCGGATGATCCATCTTTTTGGCCGGTGGTTTGAGGCCAAACCAGCCTACTTTTTCTGGCTTGGGGTGTTTGGTGGCTTTGATAAATTCTGCATATTGGGCATTGGTGACGGGGTATTGGCACAGATAGTAGGCGGGCAAGTCTACTTCGTGCTGCGGCTGTTCATAGCTGGGTATGTTTTCACCGGGCTGGCTGCCCATGAGGAAGGGGCCAGCCGGGATGAGGAGCATATTCTCTCTGGCAGGTTCATGATCGAGGAAGGGTTTGGTGGATTCGCCGTACAGTTCGGCGGGGGAGAAGGGGTGGCTGGTGTCGGGCCACTCCAGGTGAGGACGATGTTCACGGGCGGCTGTGACGAGTTGGGGCAGACGGCCGTTTTGCTCAAAAATCCGAACCAGTTCCAACACTTTACCTGATTTGCCTAAAGAAGCAGGCAAATCTTCAAAATCAAATTCCAGGTCATAGACCAACTCTTTTAGTTCTTCTTCATCAAAGGCAAGGCGGATGAGTTCAACGATATTCTTACTTTCTGCGGACATGGTTTTACCTGACTTATTATCATGTATGTACTTCGGTACTATAATAACAGATAGACATAAATGCAAGCAGGATGAACAGAATGGGTGTGACAGGATTTAGTGTAAGGCTAGACTGGAGCAGTTTTGAAAACTGCTCCAGTCTTTCGAGTCCATACACAAAAAATAAGCGCACCCAATTTCGGACGGCCGTTGACAATCCCCCTCCCCTTTGTTAACATCCCCCCATGATGAATCAACCTTCAACACGAGCCGCCGCCGCCGCTACCACTGTCACCAGTTTGGTGCGGCTCCGTGTTGCCTGATTCACACAGCAAAATCACACAAGCCACAACCGCCAGACTGGTTCAACCGTCTGGCGGTTTTTTGTTGGCAAGGTAAAATGGGGGACTGGAGATTGGAGACTGGAGACTGAGTAAGCAAAGGGCTGTCTCCAGTCTCCAGTCCCCGGTCTCAAATAGGAGTAAAAATGTCACAACCAAAAAGCAGTAACGAGATTCGGCAAGCGTTTTTAGAATTTTTCCATGAGGTGGGGCATGAAATTGTGTCCAGTGCGCCCCTGCCCCAGTATGACAATCCCACCTTGTTGTTTACCAACGCCGGGATGAACCAGTTTGTGGATGTGTTTTTGGGCAAGGAGAAACGGCCGTACCTCCGCGCCACTACTTCCCAAAAATGTATGCGCGTGCAGGGCAAACACAACGATCTGGAAAACGTCGGCCCCTCACCGCGCCACCACACCTTCTTCGAGATGCTGGGCAACTTTTCCTTTGGCGACTACTTTAAGGAAGGCGCGATTCGCTTCGCTTATGACTTTATGACCGTTGTTTGCGGCCTGCCCGCCGACCGCCTCTGGTACACCGTCCACAACAGCGACGACCACGCCTTTAACATCTGGGTCAACGACATCGGCGTGGAGCCAGAGCGTGTGCTGCGCATGGGCGACAAAACCAACTTCTGGATGATGGGCGATGTTGGCCCCTGCGGCCCCACCAGCGAAATCCATTGGGATTGGGGCGCGGATGCCTGCACCTGCGGCCAGCCCAATTGCAGTGTGCTGCTAGACAATGATTGTGACCGCTGGCTGGAAGTGTGGAACCTCGTCTTCATGCAGTTTAACCAGGCCGAAGATGGCACACGCACCCCCTTACCCAAACCGGGCGTAGACACCGGCATGGGCCTGGAGCGCATCACCAGCGCTGTACAAGGCACGCCAGTCAATTATGACAACGACCTGTTCTCGCCAGCAATGGATCGGGTGCAGGCGTTATTGGGCGATTCTGACGAAGAGCGGGCGGAAAAGTATGTGGGCTACCGTGTGATTGCCGATCATGGGCGGGCGGCGGCGTTTTTGATTGCCGATGGGGTGATGCCGGGCAACGTGGGCGCGGGGTATGTGCTGCGCATGGTCATTCGGCGGGCGGCGCGATACGGCCGTAAAATTGGCTTCAACCACCCCTTTTTGGCCGAAGTGGCGCAGGTCTATATTAACCAGATGGGCGGGGCTTACCCCGAACTGCGCCAACGGCGCGAGCATGTGCTGCACACGCTGACCCAAGAGGAAGAACGTTTTGCGCGGACGTTGGATCGGGCGCTGGATTATTTAGACAATTTGATGGACAACTTGCACCAGCACGGCGAAACGGTGATTCCCGGCGAAGATGCCTTCAATTTACATGCCACACATGGCCTGGCGCTGGAAATTACGCGGGATGTGGCGAAGGAACGGGATTTTACCGTTGATGAAAAAGGCTTCCAGGCAGCCAAAGAGGCCCATGCGCTGGCGAGTGGCGCGGGCGCGTTTGAGGGCTACCAGACGGGTACAAGTGTGTATGGCGATTTGCTGGAGATGCTGGTGAAGAACGGCCGTCTCGACCACACCGGCGTAGATCACGACCCCTACAGCGGCGCGGAAATGGAATCGCAGGTTTTGGGCATCCTGCACAACGGTGTCATGGTAGACACCATTCGGGCGGGGGATAAGGCCGAAGTGGTAACAGCGGCCACACCCTTTTACGTGGAATCGGGCGGTGAAGTCAGCGACACGGGCGTGATGACGATTGAGGCCAACGGCTGCCTTTTCCGCGTGGATGAGGCCATCCGGCCCAAAAATGTGCCTGGGCTGATTTTGCACGTGGGCGAACTGGTGCAGGGCGAGATGCGCGTGGGGCAAATGGCGCAGTTGCAGGTGAATGAGGTGCGCCGCAATGACATTCGGCGCAATCACACGGCCACCCACATTTTGCACCGCGAACTGCGGGTACATTTGGGCAAGCATGTCACCCAGGCGGGTTCGCTGGTGGCGCCGGATAGGCTGCGTTTTGATTTTGCGCATGGAACGGCCGTTGACAAACAAACCCTCGGCGACATCGAACGGGCCATCAACGAGACCATCCTCAGCAACATGCCCATCCGCGTCACCTACATGGGCAAGGATGAGGCCATTGGGCGCGGCGCGATGGCCCTTTTTGGCGAGAAATATGGCGAGGTGGTGCGCACGATTTGCATTGACGAAACTTGCGAAGATGATGCCTACAGCTTTGAGTTATGCGGTGGGCTGCATGTGAGCGAGACGGGCGAAATTGGCCTGTTCCATTTTCTCAGCGAAGGCGCGGTTTCGGCGGGGGTGCGCCGGGTGGAGGCGGTGACAGGACGCGGGGCGCAGGCGTTGGTAACGGAGCGGCTGCATACGCTGGAGCGGTTGGCGCACAAGCTGAATGCGCCTCTGCCCGAGGTGGAAAACCGCCTGGAATCGCTGCTTAATGAAAACCGCCAGTTGCAGAAGGAGTTGGAACAGGCGCAGCGGCAGTTGGCGAAGGGGCAGTTTGATGATCTGCTGGCGCAGATGCAGCAGGTGAATGGTGTGAATGTGTTGGCGGCACAGGTGGTTGTGGCCGATGTGAATGGCTTGCGCGAGATGGCGGACTGGTTTCGGGATAAGGTGGGGTCGGGAACGGCCGTTCTCGCCACCGTCAACAACGACAAACCGATCATCATCGCCGTCGTCACCCCAGACCTTATCCAGCGCGGCATGAAGGCCGGTGATCTCGTGCGTGAAGTCGCCAAAATCGTGGGCGGCGGCGGCGGCGGTCGCCCCGACATGGCCCAAGCAGGCGGCAAGGATGCCAGCAAGTTGGGCGAGGCGTTGGCGGTGGTGCCGGGGTTGGTGGAGAAAGCACTCAAATAATTGACAATTGACAATTGACAATTGTCAATTGACAATTACTCCATGTCTGACCCCATCCTCTTCCAAACAATCGTCACCCTGACACCACCTGAGTTGAAAGATCACAAGCAGGAGATGCGGGATGGGGTGTTGACGTTGACGGCGCGGAATCTTTCTTTTGTGCAGAAGCACAACAAAATTGCGCAGGCCATTCCCAGCATCGTGGTTATTGGGCTGGCGATTGGCTTTGTGGTGCGGGCGTTGAGCGGGAGCCTGCCCCTCGACAGCCCTTCCGTTTTAACCTTTAGCTGGGCGGCGGCCATTGGCATGACTATTTATGCCGTGCATCGCCTTTACCAGATTTACACGTCGCCCATGTTGGCCTACCAACTGGATATTCCTCTCGTCTCCATCGCCCAAATAGCCGAAGAGCGGCTGCGCTTTACCAAGCACCGCCGCCTCTTGCAGATTACGACGTATGACCACAAAGTCCATCGCTTTGCCACGCTGACGGAGATTGCGGAGTGGGCGCGGGTGATTGGGGAGGGGCTGGAGGTGAGTTACGGCCGTTCGCTCCAATTCCGCCAGGATGGGGACTTCCCGACGTGGCGGGTGGCTGGGTAGTCACGTAGTCTGATAGTCTGGTAGTCAATTGGTTGTGGGGAAGCGGCCGTTATCAAAACAGGGAACAGGGCAGTGCGGCGTGACGCCGACCACAGCCCAGCGAGGTTTTTCGTGGGAGGAAGACCTGCGCGGAGCAGGTAAGTATGGAGACACCAATGAAAAACAATACAAATAAACCCAAAAAGACTTGGCCGGTACGCACAGTAAGAGGAGGAATGTTCGGCGCAATTGTTGGGCTATTTGTTATTTCATCTTTGTATCCTCTGATCCAAGATAATATAAACACAGAGACCTATTCGTCTTTCATCATGATTAGCTTCATCGTGGGCTCGATTGTAGGCATGTTAATGGGTGCGTTTCAAGAGCACATATAAATTCTCCACCCTGCTATGGACAGGTCCTCCAAATTTAGAGGTGCGGTCGGCGTCCTCACCGTATCGCGCTACAGGCTCAACTGGCAACGGCCGTTACCCAACAAAACCTCCCCCCTTCATAATGAGCAACCATGGGGAGGCTGTATTGGCAACATAACAAGTTGGAGGATGGTTGTAAATGACCCAAAAAAGTGACACGGCGGGATGTCCGCCACAGCCTGACGAAAAGATGATGCTGCAAGATATTCGTGATTATGATTTGGCTAAAGCGGCCGTTGAAGCAGGTGAAGAGTTAATTCCTTCTGCCGTTGTTTACGCTATTTTGGATGGCGAAAATCCAATTAAAGTGTGGCGCGAGTATCGCAGTTTAACCCAGCAGCAGTTGGCGGAAACGGCCGATCTCAGCCCAGCCTACCTCTCCCAAATCGAATCGGGCAAGCGCACGGGAACGGCCGAAATCCTCAAAGCCATCGCCACCGCTCTCAACGTCAGCCTGGACGATATTGTGAGCTAGAGATTGGTTATGGCGCGAGCGTTTGTGTGTCCAGAGTGTAGTCAGGCTTCGTTGTCCATCACCCATTCGTTGGAGCTGCCCGCAGACGGCCGTTCCGCTTCGTTTCCCCTAAAAAAAAGCATAAGTTGAAAACCTGGCTGACTTCCCTTATGATGGGTACAGGCAACGGTGGCTGTATGGGGGAGAATACGGCCGATATCTACGTGAGACAGGTGATTATGCAAAAACAAACAAATACTTTCGCCACAGGAGCATGGGTCGTACACCAATCATACGGCGTAGGCCAAATTCAAGGCATAGAGACCAGAACCATCAGCGGGGAAGAAACACCCTATTACCACTTAATCATCAAAGCCACCAACAGCCACATCTGGATACCCACAGACAAACTAGCCGACGATGCCCGTTCCCTCACCTCCCCCGAAGAGTTCCAAAAAGCACTCGCCATTTTAGAACGCCCACCCCACCCCATGGCCGACCATCTCAACCAACGCAGCAAGCGCATTGCCGACGTGCGTGCCCAAAATTCACCCATCGAACTGGCCCGGCTTCTGCGCGATTTGTGGGCACGGCAAAAAGAACGCGGCGCCCTTTCCCAAACAGAAACCGATGCCATGCGCCGCATCACCAACCGTTTTGTGGGTGAATGGGCCATTTGTATGGGTATGACGCTGGAAGAAGCGGAAGAAAAACTGCTGGAGCATCTCCAACGCGGCCGTGAAAAAGCCACATCCGATAACTAACCCGACTAGATGCCACGCACTGGCAACCCGCATCTATTAGAAATTGCCATCATGCCTGCCTCAGAACTGCCAGTCCTGGTAACAGCTCATTGGCGACCTGCTGTTTATAGTTACACCATCCGCCGTCCAGAACATGATCGTTTGCATATCGCCATCCAGCCGTTGATAATTGGCTCTCTATGCAAATCATCCACCTAAGCCCCGAAGACGACATTGTCTCCATTAACGACCGCTTGGACTGGCACGAGGAACAACAGCTATTGCTGGTGCTGCCAGAGCGGGGCAGCGTCTTGCGCGAGGGGCTAGACTTGGTGCGGCTGCGTCGTCATGCCGATGGTTTGCGTTTAGAAGTGGGCTTAGTAACGGCCGATCCCGACCTCAGCGATCAGGCCAAAGCATTGGGCTTCCCCACCTTCGCCAGCGCCGAATCCGCTGCCAACAGCCGCCTCGGCTGGTGGCGCGGCAAACGACGGCGCGAAACCGTCGGGCTGCCCACCGTGGGCGGCTGGCGCAAACCACCCCGCCAATTAGATCTGGGCGACCGCCAGGAGATGCACCGCCGCCTCACCCCGGCCGCACAATGGCGGCGCTGGCTGCTGCGTTATGCCGCCATCCTCATCTTCTTCCTCACCCTTGCCCTCCTCTTCGTCGGCTTCACCTACGCCGTCCCCGGCGCAACCATCACCCTCCACCCCAACGTACAAACCCTGCAAGTAGCGCGGCAAATCGTCGCCGACCCCTCACTAACAGAAGCCAGTGGGGCCTCCGTGCCAGGGCGGGTGTTGGTGGTGGTGGAGACATGGCAGGCCGATGTGGCGACGACAGGCGCGGCCACTGTACCCAATTCCCCAGCGCGAGGCACAGTCACCTTCATCAATCAGGTGGCGCAAGAGGTGGAAGTGCCTGTCGGCACACGAGTCCGCACTTCGGATGGCAGCAACGTGATTTTTCAGACCACTGGCGCGGTAACTGTGCCCGATGTGGTGGGCGGCACGGCCGACGTGGAGGTCATCGCCATTGAGCCAGGAGTGCAGGGCAATGTGCCCGCCAATTTGGTGAACCAGATTGAAGGGGCGTTGGCTTTCCAGTTAGAGGTGATAAATTTAGCAGATATGGAGGGCGGCGCGGTGCGTGAAGCGCAAGTCGTGGCGGCGGAGGATCAGGTGCGGCTGCGGGCGCAGGTGCTGCAGTTTATCCAGGCGGTGGCGCAATCGGAGATGGAGGCGCAGTTAACGGCCGGTGAGTTTTTGGCAGTGGATTCGCTGCGGGTGGGGCAAGTGTTTAACGAAACCTATTCCCATTTTGTGGGCGAACAGACGACGCTGTTGTCGTTGGAAATGCGGGTGGAGATGGCGGGAACGGCCGTTAACACCACCGACGCTTCTGGCCTAATCTTCGATGCCTTAGCCGAGCAAGTGCCCGATAGCTTCACCCTCGTCCCCAACAGCATCCAGTTTGAAAATGGCGAGGTGTTGGGTGTGGCCGAAGACGGCCGTATCACCTTCGAGATGTTGGGCACAGCCCAGGTTGCCGCCGATTTAGCCCTGGCCGCCCCCCTGGCTGCCATTAACGGCCAACCCCCTGACATCGCCGCCGCCTACCTTTACCAAAGCCTGCCCCTACGCGATGTGCCTGTCATCCAGGTCTGGCCTATCTGGTTTGATCGTGTGCCTTATTTGCCCGCCCGTATTCAGATGGATATTACAACAACTGAATAATGCGGCATCTGTCAGGTTAGCGTAGGGCAATCGCGCTGGCAAAAACGGCCGTTTTTTGAGATGCTTAAGGGTGACGATAGGGTCAAACTTGTTGCAGATTAAAAAATGAATCGGGTAATCAGTGTAGGACGATTTTGTAAATCGTCCGAGCGATTTGCAAAATCGCTCTACTTTGTTACCCGATCATTATTTAAAGACCAAGAAGATTGACTCCATCTATAGTGGGCAAGGGCATAATCTGGCATTTTCTTGGAGACTAGAGACTAGAGATGGGAGACTGGTCAGTCTCTAGTCTCTAGTCTCCAATCTCCTTTAGCGTAATGTAACTTTATGCCCGTGTTCAGTATAAACGAGTAATGATAGAACAAAACGGCCGTATCATGGCCATAGACTTAGGCGAAAAACGGATCGGCATTGCCCTTAGCGACGCACTGCGCATGGCGGCCAAAGGCCACAGCGTCATCAAACGCAAATCCCGCCGCGAAGATTTTGCCCGCTATCAGCAGATCATTGCTGAACAAGAGATTACCCTGGTGGTCGTCGGCTTGCCCGTGCCCTTAAGCGGCATCGAGGGAGACAAAGCCGCCTGGGCACGCAGTTATGCCGCCGAATTACAAACCCATCTCACCATCCCCGTTGTCCTTTGGGACGAAGCCTTCACCACCCAACGCGCCGCAGAAAGCCTCCGCGCTCAAGGCCGCAAACTCAAAAAAATCAAAGAGCGGGTGGATGCGGTGGCAGCAGCGTTTATCTTGCAAGATTATTTGGAAGCACAGGGGAGTGGATAATGGTGTATTGGTCTATTAGTGTATTGGTGTACACCATTAAACCAATATACAAATACACCCCTTTTGGAGGTCATCATCAGTCGGGAACCAGTTCGTAAGAATCCTTATGCTCAATCGGCCAATCGGCGGTCAGTGTGGCTGGCGCGGTTGGCGGTTTTGTTTATTGTGGTGGTAGCGGTGGGTACGGCGGGATGGTTGTTATTCGGCCGTTTTCAAGCCGCCTTTCAGGGTGGCGTGGCCGTTGGTGAGGGCAATCCCAATTTGAGTACAGCCGAGCGGCTGTATCTGCAAGCCTATCTGGCGCAGAATGCGGGCGAGTTGCAAACAGCACACGGGCAGTTTGATGCCGTCACCTTTTTCACCATCTTGCCAGGCGAAACGGCCGATCTCATTGCCGCCAACCTGCAAGCCAGAGGCATGTTAACCGACCCCCAGTTGTTTGTGAACTACGTCCACAACTACGGGCTAGACAACCAGTTGCAAGCTGGCGAATTCCAATTCAACGGGCAAGTGACCATCCCCGAAATCGCCACCACCCTGACAACGGCCGTTGCCCGTGACATTACCCTGCGCTTCTTAGAAGGCTGGCGGGTAGAGGAAATGGCAAACTATCTGGCCGTAACCACCCCGGCCCAAATTGATGCCGACCAATTTCTGTCTATTACCTACCGCGATCTGGACTTCGACTTATCCCCCTACAACCTGGATTTGCCCGATGATGTGAAGCTGGAAGGCTACCTGTTCCCCGACAGCTACCGTGTGCCGCTGGATGCAGACACAGACTATCTGGTGGCGGCGATGCTGCGCAATTTTAGCGAACGAGTGACACCGGCCATGCGGCAGGGGTTTGCCGCACAGGGCTTGTCGCTGCACGAGGCGGTAACACTGGCTTCGATTGTGGAACGAGAGGCAGTGGTGGCGGAAGAACGGCCGCTCATCGCCCGCGTCTTTCTCAACCGCATCGCCATCGGCATGAAGCTGCAAGCCGACCCCACCACCCAGTATGCGCTGGGCTATCAGATTACCACCGACAGTTGGTGGAAATCGGGGCTGACGTTAGATGATTTGCAGTTTCAATCGCCTTACAACACCTATTTTGCCGAAGGCTTGCCGCCCGGCCCCATTGCCAACCCCAGTTTGTCTTCCCTACAAGCGGTGGCCCAACCCGAAACGGCCGATTTCCTCTTTTTCGTAGCCGATTGCACACCAGGCCAAGAAGGCCGTCACCTTTTCAGCGTCACTTTTGAGGAGCATCAGGCATATGTGGCACAATGTCAGTAGAGAGACTGGGGGCTGGAGACTGGAGACTGGTCTATTAGTCTCTAGTCTCCAGTCTCTAGTCCCCTTTATCTTATTAATCTTATTGCTCACCGCCTGCACCCACGTCCCGCCCGTTGTCAAAATCGGGCTGGTGGCTCCGTTTGAAGGGCGTTATCGAGAGATTGGCTATGACGTGATTTATAGTGCGCGGTTGGCGGTACGGGAGATCAATCAAGCAGGCGGCATTAGCGGTTATCGGGTGGCGTTGGTGGCTTTGGATGATGGCGGCAATGTGGAATTGGCACAGGCCACGGCCGAATCACTCACCTTAGACCCCGCCGTGGTGGTGGTGATGGGGCATTGGCTGACGGCAACAACGGCCGTTGCCGCCCCCATTTACGCTGAGGCGGGCATCTCCTTCATCGCCATGAACCAGCCACCCTTCCTGCCCCATAACCCGGCCCAACTGCCTGCCGCTTTCCGCACCGCCTATGAAGCCGTCACCCCGTTTGACGAGGTGGCGAGCGACTATGCCGGCGTGACCTATGATGCCTTGCAGTTGGTGTGGTTGGGGATGGCGCGGGGAATGGAAATGGAAAACGGCCGTCTCACCCGCCAAAGTGTGATGAAGGGGCTAGACGGTTTAGAATATGAGGGAATAACGGGGCGGGTTTATTGGAGACTAGAGACTGGAGACTAAAATCATCAGTCTTCAGTCTCCGGTCTCAAGTCTCTATGAATGACTTTATTCCTGGCTTACGCCTAAACGAACAATTCTTCGGGGAAGTGATACGGCCGTTACTCCACCACCACTATCCCCATCTCACTTACTGCGCCGCTCGCATCGGCTCCGGTTCCGATGTGTTGGGCTACGACACACCCATGTCTACCGACCATGATTGGGGCATTCGGCAGCAGCTCTTTTTGCGCGAGGCTGATTTTGAGCAGCACGGCACGGCCATCCACGAACTATTTCGCCAACGCTTCCCGCCAACCTATCAGGGCTACTCTGTCCATTTTGGCGAGCCGGATGAGGAGGGAACGCGGCTGTTAGCAGAGGCTAATGCTGGTGCGATCAATCATCGGGTGGAGGTGACGACAATCGGCCGTTTTCTAGCCAACCAACTCCCCTTCGACCCCCTGGGCGAGATAACTGCCGCCGATTGGCTGGTGACACCACAGCAAAAGCTGCTGGAAGTGACGCGGGGCCAGGTTTTTGTGGATGATTGGGGAGAGTTAACGGCCGTTCGCCAAAAACTCGCCTGGTATCCTCATGATATCTGGCTCTATCTGCTCATGGCCCAGTGGTCACGCATCGGACAAGAAGAGCATTTTTTGGGGCGCACAGGCTACGTAGATGATGATCTTGGCTCGCAATTATTGGCCGGACGATTGGTTCATGACGTGATGCTGCTCTGCTTTTTAATGGAAAAGCGTTTTGCACCCTACCCCAAGTGGTTTGGAACTGCGTTTAAGGAACTGACCTGTTACGAAGCCTTGCAGCCCACACTGCGCCAGGTTCTGCTGGCCGAACATTGGCAGCAGCGGGAAAAACATCTCCGTGCGGCCTATGAATTTGTGGCGCAAAAGCATAATGAATTGGGGCTGACAGAGTGGGTGGAGCCAACGGTAAGGAACTTTTTTGGACGGCCGTTCCAAGTCATTAACGCCGGACGCTTTGCCACACCCCTCTACCACGCCATCACCGACGAAACCGTGCGCCAAATCAAGTTTGCCATCGGCAGCATTGACCAGTTTAGCGACAACACCGACATGCGCGAAAATTTGTGGCTGCACCAGCGGCTGCGGGAGTTATATCGGTAATAGGTAATGGGTGTACTGGTGTAATCGTGTATTGGTGTATTTACCACTAAACCAATATACCCATACACCAATACACCAACTCAACGGAGAAATCATGTTCAAACGATTTCTAGGTCTCCTCATGATCATCATCGGTTTATCGGGCATTTGGGTGGGATGGCGCAGTGCGCAGGCGGCACAAACGGCCGTTGACAACATCGCCGCCAGCCTGCAAACCAACCTCGAACTACTCACCCAAAGCCTCGACACCGTCATCGAGTCGCTGGCCCTCGCCAAACAAACCGTCACCGATGTCGGCAGCAGCCTCAATACTGTCGAAGAAACGGCCGATGGCCTCAGCCAGGCCCTCGACGACACCCAACCCCTGTTGGAACAAGTCAGCGACATCGCCAGCAGCGATGTCCCCCAAAGCATCGAAGCCGTACAAGCCGCCATTCCCAACATGGCCGAAGTAGCCGGCGCCATTGACAGCACCCTCACCACCCTCAACCGCTTCAAAATTGACGAATCCTTCGACATTCCCAACCCCTTCAGCAGCCAACCCCTATACACCTTCGATCTCGATTTCGACCTGGGCATTGACTACGACCCCAGCGTACCCTTCGACGAAACGGTGCGCCAACTGGGAGCCAGCACCGAAGGACTGCCCGCAGAACTGCGTGGCTTAGCCACACACATTGATACCAGCAGTCAAAACCTGGCCAGCATCAGCGAAAATGTCACCACCATTGGCGAGGATTTAGGCACAGTAAACCAGCGCATCGCCGAACTAGACCCGCTTTTAGACGAGTACATCCGCCTTGTAACTGAACTCAATGACCAGACACGCCTCGTTAAAGCGGGCATGAGTACCCAATTAGAAGGCATCCAAGACACTATCAATATCATCATGATCTGGTTTATCCTCACCCAGATCGCGCCGCTATATTTGGGTTATGAACTGCTCACAGGCAAGCGTGGTACGGAGAAAAATGCGTAGATTGTGGATGACTGGTAGTAAAGAACAGGTAGCAAGGGGCAAGGGGCAATGGGCAAGGGGCAGGTGGCCCTTGCCCCTTGCCACCTGCTGCCTGCTGCTCTTCCTCCTCATCGGCTGTGCTGAGAACGAAACGGCCGTTGCCCCCCTCCCCCTCACCAATCCTCCCGCCACCCTCATGCCCACCCCCACCCTGGTGCCCGCCCTGGCCGCCGTCGAGCCAACCGCCACACCAACGGCCGTTTCCTTCGTCGCCGCTATGGTAGATGAAGCCATCGCCCAAATCATCCCCACCGACACCCCCATTCCCTCACCCACCCCCAGCCCCACACCATCCCCCACCGCCACACCCCCACCCGAAGCCCGCATCGAGCAGGCCCAGACATTGTTCCACAACGGCAATTACGGTGCCGTAATTGAGCAGCTAGAGGCGGTTTTGCCGCAGCGCAGCAGCCTAAGCCAGGAACAGGTGGAGGAGGTACTATACACCTTGGGTCGGGCTTATGTGTGGGACGGCCGTTACACCGCCGCCACCAACACCCTCAACGACCTCCTCGCCGTCACCGCTGGCGAAAGACCCACCGCCGCCTACTTCCTCCTCGGCCAGGCCCAGCAAGCAGCCGGCAACAACGCCGCCGCCATCAACGCCTACGAAGCCTACCTCAGCCGCGAACCGATTATGGCCGCCTACGTCCAGCCCCGCATCGCCCAGATGCTAGAAGGCGACGCGGCCATTGCCGCCTATGAAGCAGCCCTCAGCGGGCAAGCACACCGGCTGGAACGCATTCGCATCCATCGGCAACTGGCCCAGTTTTACCTGGACGCTGGCAATTACCAGGCCGCCGTCACCCAGTACGATGCCATCCACAACCTGGCCCAAACAGAAAACACACGGGGCGAGATGACCTATCTGGCGGGCAGCGCCCTGCTGCTGGCCGGCAATGCGGACCAGGGCTACGAGCGGTATCGCACCGGCGTAAACACCTATCCCCGCGCCTACGAAAGCTATTTAGGGCTGGTCGCCCTCGTCGAGGCGGGCATTTTTGTGGATGAGTATCAGCGCGGCCTGGTAGATTACTACGCCGATGCCTACGAGCCAGCCATCGCCGCCTTCAACCGCTACATCGCCAACGATCCGGCCACCTACAAACCCGAGGCGCACCTCTACCTGGCCTACTGCTACGAAGCCCTGGGCGATGTGGCCTCGGCCTACACCGAGTTGGAAAAATTTGGCCGGGCCGATGGGGCACGAGCCACAATTGAGCAAGCCAAAATGGCCGCCCGCACTGACGATACCGCCACCGCCATTGCCCTCTATGGCACGTACCTGCGCGACTATCCCGACGGCCCGGAAGCAGCCTTTGCCGCCTGGTGGCTGGCCGCCCTCACTGAGCGCAGCGGCGACACCGCCCGCGCCATCAGCTATTACCAGGCGATGGCCGCCAATTACCCGCAGCATGAGGATGCGCCGGAAGCCATCTTTCGCGCTGGTTGGCTGTCCCAACTGGCAGGGGGTGAGGCAGCTGCCGCCGCGGCCGGCTCGGCGCAAGCTGTTGCCCTTTGGCTGCAATTGGCCGAAACCTATCCGCAAAGCGAATTTGCCTCGGCGGCACGGGTGTGGCTGCTGCGCTCACTGCCCGATTTGATTGACCAGCAGGCCAACCCACCCGAACCGACCGTTACGCCGCCTGTTTCGCCAACGGCCGTTATCTCCACCGCCATCCCCATTACCCTTTTTGTTGACATAACAGACACGGCGCGGGTGGATTATACGGCCGTTTTCAGCCGCGTTGAATCCCTGGTGCAAAACTCGGCCAATGCCGACTATTACGCCGTGCGGGCGCGGGCCATGATCGCTGGCGCTCCGCCCTTTGTGGCGGCGCATGAATTTGTGATTCCACAGGATGAAACGGCCGATCAACAAACCGCCGAACAGTGGCTGCGCGACTGGCTCGGCCTCGCCGCCGACACCGATGTGCGCACCCTCTCGCCCGCGCTGGCCGCCGACCCGCGCCTGCTGGTAGGCACACAGTTGTGGCAGTTGGGCTTGTGGGAAGAAGCCAAATGGGAATTGGAATCCCTGCGCAGCGATTACGCCGAAGACGCGCTTGCCAGTTACCAACTAGCCCTTTACTTCCGCGATTTGGGCCTCTATCGCTCCTCGATTATTGCTGCCAGCACCGTGTTGTCGCTGGCGGGGCAGAGTGTGTTTGCGGGGCCAAAGTTTATCGGCCGTTTGGCCTACCCCGTCTACTACAACGATCTGATTGTGCCGTTGGCCGATCATTACGGCTATGACCCCCGCCTGCAATTTGCCCTGGTGCGGCAAGAAAGCCTCTTCGAAAGCTTCGCCCAATCCACCGCCGTCGCCCAGGGCCTCAGCCAGGTCATCCCCGACACCGGAGCCTATATTGCGGCGCAGATAAACTGGCCCGACTTTGAAAACGCCGACCTCTTTTTGCCCTACGTAGGGCTAAACTTTGGCGCGTTTTACATCGCCCAACAGCTAAACACCTTCGACGATCAAGTCCACGCTGCCCTTTCCGCCTACAATGCTGGCCCCGGCAACGCCGCCCGCTGGTACGCCGAGGCCGGGGGCGATTTAGACAGCTATCACGAAACCGTAGATTTCGGCGAAACCCGCCTCTATATTGAGCGCATTTACATTGGTTTTGTGGTTTATGATTATTTGTACAATGGATCGTAATTACGTAATGACGTAATGACGTAATTATCTCATGTCCTTCGATTGGCAAACACAAGAAGAAATTAATTGGGATGAGCCGCCGCCGCTGCCGGAGGAGCCGCGTGCGCCGCGACCGCGACGGCGTTTGTGGCCCTATGTGCTGTTGATGGTTGTAGTGGGGGCGGCAACGGCCGTTTTCATCACCATCCGTGAATTAAACCAGCGCGTCGAGGACGCGGAAGCCGAAGCGCGGTTGGCCGTCATCTCCAGCTACAACGTCATCCAGCAGGCCGCCGCCGACCAGGACTCTGAATTATTCGTCGGTTTCCTGTCGGGCAAAGATGCCCATTGGTCGGCAGCGCAGGAAGAGGTGGTGCGCGAGGGCGCGTTTCTGGATCGGGATGGCTTAGGCTTGCAGCGATTGAACACAGTGACAACGGAAACGGCCGTTATCACCTTTGCCCCCGATCTAACGGCTGCTGAAATGACCATCACCCAAACGTATGGCGTGGACATTGGCAACGGCCTGAGCCAAACGGTGCAGCTACAGCAAACGGCCGTCTACCGCCTCGGCCCCAATCGCTGGCTGTTGGCCCCGCCGGAACCTGAATTCTGGGGTGAGACGCTGACGAGCAACGGCCGTTATCTCACCACCACCTACCCCGAACGAGATGCCGAAATCGGCCGTCGCCTCGCTGCCGATTTAGACCGCAAACTAATTGAAATGTGTGAACAGTTGGCGGGCATTAACTGCCCCACAGATCTGCATTTTGGCTTGCAGTTGACGACGGATCCTCGTGTGTTGTTAGATGTGCAGAACGGCCGTTTGCCCAGCGACCGCAGCTTGCGCTTGCCCACCCCCACCCTCATCGGGCTGCCCCAAGATGAAGCCAGCTATCGCGCCTTGCAAAGAGGGTATGCAGAGTGGGTGGTAACGGCCGTTATCAGCAACCTCGCCGGTTGGCTCTGCTGCGACCATGAACTATTTTTCCAGGCCATCGTAGACATCCAGTTGCAGCAGCTTGGCCTGCAAACATTGCCACCGCTGCCCTACAACCAAATACAAGAAGAAGCCAGCCAATTAGACGCAGCCAGTGATTTATGGGACAGACCCTATGCCATCGCCCAACCCATGCAGCGGCAAATCATCTACGCCCTCATCGAATTCCTCACCGTCGAAATCGGCATCTCCACCCACCCCTTACAGCGCGAACTTGGCGACATCACCTACCGCAGTTGGCTCTTCAACGTCACCGGAGATCACTTCACCA
Organism: Ardenticatenaceae bacterium; assembly: GCA_020634415.1. Next base: position 27,815 of record JACKBT010000024.1, on the reverse strand, counting down.
CCTATGAAGACGCCGAACGGGCATGGCAGCTATTTTTAGCCGAACGAGCCAGCTAAATGGGGGGTGTTCTGGCCTAAAGCAAGCGTTGGCGGGTTTATTTCAGGACAGGTACAATTATTCCATCTTTAATTAAAAACTTGAATTATGGGTTATAGGGAGAATTATCATGCCAACACCTTCATTCATAATTCGTCCCTCATAATTCCTAATTCAATCATCTCTAGGAGGTTATTCCCTTATGGCCCACAAACTTACGAACATCTTGGCTGATGTTCCCAGCGATATTGATATTGCCCAGGCAGCCACCCCGCTGCCCATTGCCCAAATAGCCGAAGAAGCTGGTATTTTGCCCGAAGAACTCGAGCTTTACGGCAAAGTCAAAGCCAAAGTCCAGCTTTCTGTCCGTGATCGTCTGGCCGATCAGCCCAACGGCAAATACATCGTCGTCACCGCCATCACCCCCACCCCCCTCGGTGAGGGTAAGACGACAACGACAGTCGGGTTAAGCCAGGCATTGGGCGCTCACCTCGACAAAAAGATTTTTACCTGCGTCCGACAGCCCAGCCAGGGGCCAACCTTTGGCATCAAGGGCGGTGCGGCTGGCGGTGGCTACAGCCAAATCATCCCGATGGAAGATTTCAACCTGCATCTCACCGGCGACATCCACGCCATTACCGCTGCCAACAACCTGTTAGCAGCGGCCATTGACATTCGGATGCACCATGAATCCTACCAATCCGATGAACGGCTGTTTGACCGGCTCTGCCCGGCCGATAAACAAGGCAATCGCCGCTTCTCACCCGTCATGCTGCGCCGTCTGGCCAAACTGGGCATTGACAAAACAGACCCCAACGAACTGACCGAAGAAGAGCGCAGCCGCTTTGCACGTCTGGACATTGACCCCGACAGCATCACCTGGCGGCGGGTTTTAGACACCAGTGACCGCTATCTGCGAAACATTACCATCGGCCAGGGGCCGGCTGAAAAATTCCAACGCGAAACCGGTTTCGACATTACCGTCGCCAGCGAAATCATGGCAATTTTGGCCCTTACCACCAGCCTGGAAGATATGCGCGAGCGCCTGGGCCGGATGGTGATTGGCACAAACAAGGCGGGGGATCCCATAACGGCCGATGATCTCGGCTGTGGTGGTGCCCTCACCGTACTTATGAAAGATGCCATCATGCCCAACCTGATGCAAACACTCGAAGGCACACCCGCCTTTGTCCATGCTGGCCCCTTCGCCAACATCGCTCACGGCAACTCCTCCATCGTTGCCGACCAACTGGCCCTCAAATTGGTAGGCGAAGATGGCTACGTCATCACCGAAGCTGGCTTTGGTGCCGACATTGGTATGGAAAAGCTTTTCAACATCAAATGCCGCTACAGTGGCCTCATCCCCAACTGCGTCGTACTCGTTGCCACCATTCGCGCCTTGAAGATGCACGGCGGCGGGCCAAAAGTCATCGCTGGCACCCCACTCGATCCAGCCTACACAGAGGAAAATCTGGAGCTGCTAGAGGCCGGTTGCAGCAATTTGATGAAACATGTGCAAAATGCAACCCGTTTCGGTGTGCCTGTAGTCGTCTGCATTAACCGCTTCAAAGATGACACCGATGCTGAAGTGGAATTAGTAAAGCGCAAAGCGATGGAAGCAGGCGCTTCTGATGCCGCCATGTCCAATCATTGGGCCGAAGGTGGTGCTGGCGCTGTGGAATTAGGCAAAGCCGTCATCGCCGCCTGCGAAAAACCCAGCGACTTCAAATTCCTCTATCCATTGGAGCAATCCATTAAAGAGAAAATTGAGACGATTGCCAAGGTGATGTATGGGGCTGATGGCGTTGAGTATTCGGAAGAGGCCGAAAAGAAGATTGCCCTCTATACGCGGGTTGGTTTTGACAAACTGCCCATGTGTATGGCGAAAACACATCTCAGCCTGAGCCATGACCCTAACTTGAAGGGCGCACCATCGGGTTTCACCGTTCCCGTGCGGGATATTCGGGCCAGCGTTGGTGCTGGCTTCCTCTACCCCTTGTTGGGAACCATGAGCACGATGCCTGGTCTGCCCACACGACCTGCCTATTTTGAAGTGGATTTGGATTTGGAGACAGGCAAAGTTATTGGCTTGTTCTAAACACTCCTAACCCTCCGGGAGGGTTCAGTCAGGGCCTTCGCCCTCAGCTAAACCTCCCGGAGGAGAGTCATTATCACAGAAAAACCCGGCTTTGTGCCGGGTTTTTGTTCTTATATGATAGTTTCGCCTGTATTTAATTATGAGTTACTCACAAATAAATATCCAGTATTTTCTGTCGCAACTGGCTTAAAGTGAGTGAAGTTTTCTGTAATTCAGCTTCTTCCACAAAGGCAGCCAGCAAAGCCAAACCCAATACGAAGGTCTCACTGCGATTCGCCCCAAAGGCAGCATTCAGTGTTCCGTGCGCCCGCCCCAGTTCAATATTTTGCTGTGGTGAGACGCGAATGGATGTCCACTTTTCTTCCTCGCTCTGCTTGGGAAGGGATAAATCCCATAACAGATAGAGCGAGACTAAATCGGTTACGCCCTCTGGGATTTCGCGGTTGCGGTCGGCCAGGGCACGGCGCAGGGCTTCCAAACGAGCGGTGAGGATGGAGATAGCCAGGTCGGGCACATCGGCGCGTTTTACTTTTTCGGGCAGGAAAGAAGCCAGACGTTTGATTTCGTCTTTTTGTGCCTGGGAAAGGGCGACATAGACATTTTGGCGGCTTACAGCCCTGATAGGACGACCGCGCTTCGGCTTTTCTTCGAGAAGAGCCGACATTGTGCTGGCTTTATTTTTGTTTTGCTTGCTCATTTGACAACTTCAGCTTGACGGTAACCTTGATGATTATCGAGAAAGGTAGCTACAAAGTCGGGGGTAATTTGGTCGCCATCCGTTGTGAGAAGTTCCAGGCAAAGGTGCAGACAGAGAAGGCAGATGCTGCGTGGATAGCCTCGTGTTTCGCGCCAGATGGGGAGGATGGCTTCATCTGTGAACAGGGATAGGTCTTTGGGATCGCGTCCGGCAGCCAACAGGCGGTATTCGATGAGGGCTTTGGTATCGTCTGGGGTGAGGGGGTCCAGGGAGGAGCGGGTCGCCACGCGATCATTGAAGTCGGGGGCTTCGCGCAGATTAATGTCTAGATCGGGCCGGCCGAGGAGAATGATTTGGTAGGCTTTGCCCCCGCGTGGATCACGGAAGTTGAGGAGGCGGCGCAGCTCTATGAACTGCTCTGTGCCGAGTTCATGGGCTTCGTCTATGATGATGAGGGGGAGTACGTTTTTCTGGCTTTGCTCAATGAGGAAGGCGCGGAATTCGTTGAGTTGATCTTCGGTGGCGCGGCGGCCGCGCAGCCCGAATTCGGCCGCGATGCGGCGCAGGAGGAGGAGGCCGCTTTTCTTGGGTGGCTCATCTACTTTGGCGGCCACGAAATCGGGGCGGCGGTCATAACGGCTGTGGAACCAGGAGGCCAGGGTGGTTTTGCCTGTGCCAATCTCGCCGACAACGATAGAAGCGCCCTGCCCGGCATCCACCATGTAGCTGACGCGGGCCAGGGCGCGGCGGGTTTCGGTGGACAAATACATGAAGCGCGGGTCGGCTTCGATGGTAAATGGGGGGACAACAACACCCAACTTGCCCCAATCTGGTTTATATCTTTCAAATTCACGCACTAAAAGCTTATTATCATCCATATTATGATCGTACATAGGTAACAGGTTGTTGTCAAGGGATAAACAAGGGTAAACAATGCGTTTTTAGGCCATTACGTGTATATAATTTGCGAATTATTGAAATCTATATACTATAGATTGTTGACACGCCATTTCTATTTTGTTAGACTGTGCTGCAAAGCAGTCTATTTGGCTTAAAACATTCATTTACGCGGTCGTTTATCATGCTTTTGGAGGTGATACGGCCGTTTTTCATTCATCCCCCCGAAGATTGATTTTGCGAATGGATCGCCTTCTCTTGTACCTTCGGCGGATGAGCAAGGATACCCATGACCTAATAACATGATGAAGTGTGGTGCAGAAGGAGACTTTTGCGCCCCAAAAGAAAAGACCAAGTGCTGCCACACTTGGTCTCGGGTTTGGATCAGAGCTACCTGTTCGCTGTTCAGATGCCGCCAACACCATTTTTCAGCGCCCCTTAAGTGGGGAGGGGATGTTTTTGTCTCCTAGAGTAGCTCTCTAGCCAAGTAAAAGAATAGCACAGGGCTAAACCACTGTCAATGAAACGTTTGATCGGTTCTCGGCAGGAGGGTGTGTTGGTGTTGTCTCTTTTACTTGACCGAGGATTTGGGTTTGTCTCGGTCGGAAGCTGCCACTTCAGTTGTGTCGCCTGCTTTGTGGGCGGCGCAGCAACGACTTTTAGAGCTGCGGAAGGAGCGACAGGGTGAGAAAAGTGTCGCCAGGGTGGATGACGGCCGTTCGACAGAAGGAAACTCGGAGAAGCTTCGGGAAATTGGGGGGAATTTTGGGGAGCTAGTTGGCAATTTGCCAGAACATTTGGGGTGGGAAAGTGTCCGCGTAACGGCCGTATGTCGTCCAAAAAGTTCACATAATGACGAAAGCGCGGACAGTTCTTGGTGGCGAAATTTGGTGGTGGAACGGGTGGAAACGGCCGTTGTGCCGCCACACCAACAGTCAAATCCCCCTGCTCCCGCAGCACAAGCAACCCTTACTCTGCATCCTTCTTTGGCGCTGGCGATGCTGCGTCTAGGGCAGGTGGCCGCCGGCCGTTTATGGCTGCTGCTGCGCTATGTGGATGAGTGGGGACGTGGCTGGGTGGATGTGGAGCAGGCCAGAGCCATGTTTTGTGATAAGCAGTCGGCGCTGCGGATTTGTGGCTGGCGGCAACTGCGCAAGCTGATGGCGGCGGGTGAGGGGATTTTTTGGCAGCGGGAGCGGAATCGGCTGTGGCTGCGGTCGGTGGGGAAAGTGGGGGCGGCGTTGCAAATCGGCCGTTTAGAGGGTAAGCCCATCGCGCTGCCCGTTTCTATTTTGACGGCGACGATGGGAACGGTGCGGGCACATTTTTATGCCAGTTTTCATAGTGGACGAGATGGGAAACGGGGCGAAGGCCCGCGTTCACCGATTGCCCGCCAAACATTACAAAAATTAGGGGGCATTTGTCCCCATACCCAACGAGAATATGAAAAACGCGCTCAGGTGAAAAAGCAGCGCAATTTTGCCATTGGCCCGAAAGCCGCCTCAGCACAGGCGGAGAATGTGGCCTGGCAGCAGGGGAGCGCGTGTTTTGAATTGACAGATTACCAGGGACAGCTTGGCAAGCCGGGAATGAGCTATTTAGCCTGGCAGTTGCCCAACAGCTATGATGGGCCACACAGACAACAATCATGTGGCCTTCAAAAACGTTTGAACCAAGAATTGGCAGACCTGCAAGAAAAAGGGACAGCGGGGAACGGCCGAAAAGTGGCAGCTAAACGTTATTATGGCGAGGGGCAGTTGGCGGCAAAGGCGTTTAATCGCGGTGAGACGGGAATTTTTTGGCGGGGGCGGGCCGGGCAGTGGTTTTGGTTGGGGGAATCGGAAACTGGAGACTAGAGATTGGAGATTACGTCACTTCGCTTCTGGAACAAAGTTACCTGCCTTTTCAGGGATTAGGCTATTTGTTACGATTAAAGCATGAAAATACACACACTTGATCTCAATTACCAAAATATTCCCCAGACTATTGCAGCCTATCTAGTTATGGGAGATGAGCCAGTTTTAGTGGAAACGGGGCCTGGTTCGACGTTAGCCAATTTGCTGGCACGGTTGGCTAGCTATGGGATTCGGCCAATGGATGTGAAGCATGTTTTGGTGACGCATATTCATCTTGACCATGCGGGGGCGGCGGGTTGGTGGGCGCAGCAAGGGGCGCAGGTTTATGTGCATCCGTTAGGCGCACCGCATTTGATTGATCCTTCGAAGTTGTTGGCCAGTGCGGGCCGAATTTATGGGGATAAAATGGATATGTTGTGGGGGGAAACGGTGGCAGCCCCGGCGGAGCGGGTAACGATTGTGCAAGATAACGACCAAATTCGGGTGGCGGGGTTGACGTTTACGGCCGTTGAAACCCCCGGTCACGCTTATCATCACCATGTTTATCGGGTGGAGGACATTGCCATTATGGGTGATTTGGGCGGGATTCATTTGCCTGGCTCGAAGATGATAGATTTGCCCGCTCCGCCACCTGAGTTTCATATGGAGAAGTGGTTGGAGTCTTTAGATCGTATATTGGCGGAGGATTTGCGGAGAATTTATTTGGTGCATTTTGGGGAGGTGACACAAGTTCGGGAGCATTTGTTGGCGATGAAGGCGTTGGTGGGGGAAACGGCCGTTTTCATTCACCAACAAATGGAAGCGGGGCTGGAACAGGCGCAAATCATCACCAATTACGAACATTGGAATCGGGAACGGGCACGACAGTTGGGTATTGATGCGGAGACAATTAGCCAGTATGAGACGGCTAATCCCTGGTATATGAGTGTGCAGGGAGTGATGCGTTATTGGCGGAAGAGGCAAGAAGGTAAGGCATCGGCGAAATAAGATGTTGAGAAATTTGTACCGTAGTGCCGCCGATGCCTTACCCCTGCGAACTGTTTTGCAGGTAAAGCTGATCGGCCCAGTAGAAGGTGCCGAGGATGAGAAGGAGGGTGGCGATGCCGCCGGGGATGAGGACGTAGGGAGGGGCAACGGCCGTTTCCAGCACCAGTCCCGCCAGTGAATAATGGGCCAGCAACACGGCCAGCCACAAAATGATCAGCGTCAAAAAGGCTAAAATCGTCAGGAAAATGAGCTTAAGTTCTTGCGGCCACTTCAGGTAAGCAGGAACTTTGAGCACACAGAAAGCACTCACGGCCACACCCGCCGACAGGAAAATGACGGGCAAAAATTGCTGCCACACAGGTACAATCTCAGCGGGCAGATGGGGTGATTGGCTGTAGGTTTGCAGGGCGATGATGGGGGGAACGGCCGTTAAGCCCAGTACAAAAATCCATTGAAAAAGACGTTTCATAATTGGGAGACTGGAGATTGGAGACTGGAGACTCACCGGTCTCTAGTCTCCAATCTCCAATAATTTCATGACAGTTGAGATATAGTTGGCAGCGTCAGCGTCACACGGGTAAATTGCCCTGGCACACTGTCTGTTGTCAGCACACCGCCGATGACGGCCATCATGGTGCTGTGGATGGCTAAACCCTGGCCGCTGCCGTTGGTGGGAGAAACGGCCGTTAGCCCCACACCACTATCCTCCACACACACCACCAGCCCATCTTCCCAGTTTATGGCGATGGAGAGGTGAAACGGCCGTTCGCCATCCCGCCCATACTTAGCCGCATTACGCACCGCTTCCCGTGCGGCATAAAAAACAACCTCAGCTGTAAGCGAGGGAATGGCGGCAATCTGATGAGCAACAGCGGGTGCAATCTGCCACTCCACCGCATCAAAAGCGTGGCCAAAATCATCCGCGATGGTGCGTTGCAGAGCATTCACCAGACCCAAACGAGCCACTTCGGGGGCACTGGTGGTGGGCATGGCGTGCAGGAGGTCGGAGATTTGCCGGTGAGCATCGGTGAGCATGTTCAGGGATTCGGAAACTTGTGGATTATCGGTTGAGCCGCTCAGGGTGATCATGGCGGCTTGGAGTGAGGGTAGGATGTCGTCGTGGAGGGTGCGGCGGGTGCGTTGGTCAATGATTTGGGTTTGGGCCAGGCGCTGCCGCTGCAAACCCATCAGCCGTCGCGCCATTTCGGCACTGGCTTGCGTATCAATCAATCGTTCCCCACTGACGCGAGCAATTTCGATCTCCTCTTGGGTGTAGAGACCACCGCTGCTTTTTTTGCCCAACAAAAATAGACCAATCAGGCCGCGTTCGCTCCACAGCGGCAAGGCCCACACAGCCCCGCCATACTGCTCCGGGTCTATGGCGATGGGGCTGCTTTGGTGGGAGTCTATGGGATCGCTGTTGATGAGGGGGGTGAGGGCGGGCAGTTCGGTGGCGGAACGGCCGTATGACAGGGGAGAGCCAACCAATGGGGCTAATGGCCCCAGTGCGGCCAGATAGGCGACTTGGGCATCCAGCACTCTGGCGCACAGCACGTGGAAGGGCGTGGCGATGTCCACACTGACGGGGTCGGTGGGGGTGAGGAGTTGGTCGTAGAGGCGTTGGCTGGTGACAAACGGCCGTAAATTGTCAATATACCGCTCCCGATCCACAAAGGAACGCCAGCTAAAGAGGGCGGCGAAGAGGGTCATGAGCAGTGTGGTGAGGAGGAGGCTGTAAAGTTGAGGCACATTCATGGCCAAACTGCCGCCGACAATGAAGCCATAACCAACCGCCAAAAGAACGACGCGCCGCCAGTGCCGCCACAGGCCGCGGCTGGGCAGGGTTTTACCGGTAAACACTTCGTAGGAGATGATGGCTTGACCGAGGAGGAGGATGGCAACGGCCGTTAAAATGGTAATGAGCAGATCGAACGCGGCAATCCGGGTGAGCGATTCGCGGTAAATGTCCCAAAAGGTGCGCTGGCGCGAATCTTGCACAATCCACAGCATGAATCCAGCCACAAACAGGCTGACAAAGAGCAAAATGACGGAAACGGCCGCTAACCAGGGCCGTGCCCGCTGCCGTGCCAGATCACCCATGATGCGTACCGAGGGGCCGGGCCGCCCCAGCGCGTCCAGCGATAACACAATGCACATCACCACATAGATGGAGTAGCCGACGGCCAGCAAGGGGATGCCGGCCACAGACCAGCGCACGAAGAGGCGAAGTTGGACAAAATCGCTGCGAGGGGTGTTGAGGAGAAATATGCCGATGGTGATGGTAATTAACCCGACCATGAGGGCGGCGATGATGAGCCAAACCCAGAGGCGGTGACGGTGGTAGAGGGGTGACGGCCGATTTTCCCAATAGCCATTGTACCAGAGGATGATCATGTACCAGGCAAAGGGGAGGAGGATGGCGGGAAACAGGCCGCCCGTCCACCACAAAATCATGCTGCGGCCAATGGCGAATAGGCCCACGTTTAAGATGACGGTGTGGCTGATGAAGAAGCCGCCGCCCATGAGCAGACCGGCGGTAGACAACCAAATGCCCCAGGCTCGCCGCCGCTCGGCACTGAGTAAGACGACGAGGCCCAGCCAGGAAAGCAGGATGGCGTTGAAGAGGGAGATGGCTAAGATGGGCCAGTCGAGGAGGAGGTTTTGGGTCATTTTACTCGACTAATTCCACCCACTGACCGCGCTCATCCATCATATGGGGAATGCCGTCGTCGTCCCAGGTGAGGAGACGGCCGTTGTTGACGATGATGGCGGCGCGGGTGCGGGCTACTTTTTCGTCGGTGGTGGTGGTGTTGAGGCCCCAGGCGGTGTAGATTTGGCCGTTGATGCGGCTGATGGTGCGTTTGTCGCGGAAGCCCATGCGGGTGGCGATTTGTTCGTTGCTCATGCCGATGGCGACCATGTGGGCTACTTGCTGCTCGTTGGGTTCGAGCAGGTCCATGGGGGCGTGTTCGTCTTTGTGGCGCACTTCTTGCACACGGGATTCGATGTCGGGGTCTATGAAGGAACGGCCGCCAACAGCATCGCGCAGCAGGGGCACAATCATTTGGGGCAGCAGGTAGTTGGATTTGCGCACGTAGGCGTAGTGGCTGAGGATGCCGGAGCGGCGAAAGGCGCGGTAGTAGGCATCATCATCCTGGATGGAGTAAAAGACGACGGGTAAGCGGGGGAATTCGCGGCGGATGGCAACGGCCGTTTCTACGCCATTCATCTGCCCCGCCAACTGCACATCCATCAAAATGGCTTCGGGGGGCTGCTCCAGGCAATATTCCAAAGCGGCCTCACCTGTGTCGCAGTCGTACACAATTTGCACATCACCTGTGCCTTCCAGACCGGCTTTAAGGGCTGGCCGCAGTTTAGGATTATCTTCAACAATTAAAATGTTTAGCATGGGTGGTAAGGAGTAAAGCGTAAAGTGTAAGGGGTCAGCTTATGTTTTACGTTTTACGTTTTGTCTGATTATTCTACCATCGCCTAAACCAATCCCATAGGTCAAGCACTCAGGTGCGTGGGCTGCCGGGTTTGAGGCATCGCTTCGGTTTGAGGCATCGCGTAAGCTAATCAGTGACAAAACAAAGGGTGAATGATCTTCCCCAATTGGAGGTACTGAAAGATGATGGCGTTGATGGAACTGTATCAGAATCGGAATTTTAAGTTGATCTTGATAGCAGGCTTGTTGATAGGTGCGGTGCTGTTTCCTTATGGCTGGCTGGCGAATGAGTGGCAAGGATTTGGTCAGTTTATGAATTGGCTGTTTGCGACGGAGGGGATGCACGTTGTGGGCCATTTGGGACTGTATATGGTGTTGGGAACGGCCGTTCTCCTCATTGTGCCGCGGTTGGGGGAACGGCCGTATCACTACTTCGGCTTCCTATTGAGTATTGGCCTTATCCAAGAAGCTCTGCAACTGCTTTCCTTCAAACATCACTTTTTTAGCACCAATGAGTTTTTTGATTTAGGTGTGGATTTGGTGGCGGCTGGATTGGCGTTTGCAGCCTGGAAAGTGTTCAGTCAGAAACAATCACAAAAGGAGAGTTGAGTTCTATGTTATCCAAACAACTACTAACCAATCACAAAGCACGGATAACGGCCGCTTTGCTGCTGGCCTCTGGTTTGTCTGTCAGTATGCTGGCCGTGCGCATTTCATATGCTGGCTATCCGACCTATATTTTTCTGGTGTGGAATCTGTTTTTGGCCTGGCTGCCGTTTTTATTGGCGCTGATGGCCTATGAACTGCGCCAGCGGCTCTGGCTGCTGCTGCCGTTGGGCAGTTTGTGGCTGCTCTTTTTGCCCAATGCTCCTTATATGATTACTGATTTGATGCACTTGCACATCTCTAAGCTTGTCCCTGTTTGGTATGACGCGATCATGATCTTTTCTTTTGCCCTGACTGGTTTGCTGTTGGGCTTTTTGTCGCTCTATTTGATGCAGGCTTTGGTGGTGCGGCGTTTTGGCTGGCGTGTGGGCTGGCTGTTTGTGGTGATGATATTGGGGTTGAGTGGATTGGGAGTGTATATCGGCCGTTTTCTACGTTGGAATAGTTGGGATGTTTTCACCAATCCATTAACCGTATTACACAGTCTGTTGAATCCAGAACTTTTCCTCAAAGCCTTTGTCGTCACAGCTTTGTTGAGCCTCATCTCTATTTTTGCTTACGTGATTATGGTTTCTATGCCGCGTTTGTCGTTGGAATTGGCGCGAGAGTAATTGGTAATTGGGTAATGGAGGAATTGGAGTCACTTCGCAATTCCCCCATTACTTGCTTGGGAGGATCGTATGAGCAGTTATCCTTACTATCCTGAAGAGAGACAGGAGTTTCCGGTGTTGGGTGTGGTGTCGGCCTGGTTAGGGTTTGGAGCGGTGGTGGCAACGGCCGTTCGCCGCATCATCGTCATTGACCCCACCAGCCAATGGGCCGACCCGCTCCTGAGCATCATTACCGCCAGCGTCATTGCCCTCACGCTGGCCTCGGCCCTCTACGTGCGTTACAGCGGCCCCATCAATCTCAAACTGGCGGCTATTCCCCTGTTCATCAATATCAGCACCTTGCTGGTTGTGTATTTGGTGCCTTTTGCTGAAATATGGCAAGACCTACGCTTTCAATGGCGTTGGGATGATTACAATGAAGTGGTGCGCCTGGTGGAAGCGGGGCAGATTTCGGCGGGGGCGATGGGCGAAGCGCAGTTGCCCGATACGTATGGCTATTTGTCGGTAAACGGCCGTATCCACATAAGCCGCCAAGCCGAAGCCACCTACATCTTCTTCACCAGCCGTACCACCTCCCAGACAACCGGCTACCTATACGCCGGTAACAACCAACTGCCCTCGTCCGCTAATTGGCACAGCGGCTGGCAATATGTGGTGCAAAAACGGCCGAATTGGTTCCTCTGCGCCATGCCCTAAAATTGGCTCCTTCTTCCAGTCACTCTATAATCCCCGTCATTCTGCAAAGGAGATTAGAGATGAGCGATTAGAGACTGTTAATCGCCCATCTCTAATCTCCAATCTATTTATAACGGAGCATTTTGTGACTGTACAAGCCCTGCCCTATATCATTATTCTTGGCTTTTTTTGGGGGTCCACACTCATCGCCTCTCGTTTCAGCGTCGGTCAATTTCACCCCACCACCTACATTGGTCTGCGTCTCAGTTTAGCCAGCCTGGCGCATTTGTCTGTATACGCCCTGTCGCGGCAGCGCCAGTGGCCGCGAGATAGGCAGGTTTGGCGGCATGCGATTTTGTTGGGGGTGTTGGGAACGGCCGTTCCCATGACCGCCATCGTCTCCTCCCTGCAATATCTATCCAGCGGCATCACCTCCATCCTGCTCACCACCAACCCCGCCCTCACCATCATCTTTGCCCATTTCTTCTTGTCAGACGAGCTGTTGACCCGGCGCAAAGCCATCGGAGTCTTCCTGGCCTTAAGCGGCGCGGCTCTGTTAGCCGTGCGCGGTGAAACTGGGCTGTCCGATGTGGGCCAAAGTGCCTGGATGGGCTACCTACTTATCGCCATCTCCATGCTCTGTGGCAGCAGCATGACCATTTACGCCCGCAAACATATGCAGGCGATGGACGCTTTTGATGTCGCCAGCATCCGTATGTTTGTAGCCTCATTGGTCGTTATGCCCTTGTCCATCCTCTTCTTCGGCTTCGATTTAACCCCTGTAACCACAACCGGCTATTTGGCCTTAGCTTATGCCGCTTTTATAGGCACATTTTTGGGCATGATGCTCTCTTTCTACAATATCAAGCGTTTTGGGGCGACGGCCGCCGCCATGACCTCCTACGTGATGCCCATTGTAACTGGTTTTGGCGGCTGGCTGCTGTTGGATGAACAGATAACGGCCGTCATGCTCATCGGTGTCGGCCTGATCATTGCCGGAATTGCCCTCATCAACCGCAAATCCCGCGCAATTGTCAACCTCGGTTGACACAAAATTTGCGTATAGTTCGGCGAAAAACCATTATTTTATGAGTTACTCACAATTAATTGATATTGGGCAATAGAGCGCCAGGCGGGGTCATTACCCCCCCGCTGCATCAGGTGCAGTTCATGAATGGGGAAGGTAAAACGCCCGTTTTCCCACTCCTCTGCCTTCAATTCCTCGACCATCTGCTTTACACCCTCCGGTTTTAGCCGCATGGCTAATGTGAGATGGGGTGTCCAATGGTGGTGCTTATCTGGCCCCATGAGATGCAGCAGGTGCTGACGAACGGCCGTTAAAGCCGGCGTAATCGCCACATCCAGGTACACCACACGCTGCCCGAACGTTTTGATGCCACCCAGCGTCAGATCAAACGCGCTACTACACGAAATTTCATGCAATTTGGCGATAAGATTGGCTTCGTGAACGGCCGTTGGCGGCCCCGTGCGCCAATATGTACCCGCCAACGTCACATGCGGCGCGGTAATTTGCGATGTCTTCCAATCGTACCGTTCACGTACCGCCTGAATCCGGTCGGCCCCCTCCCCCACCGGAAACGCCTCCACAAAAATGCGATAATCACCCTGCTTCATAAAAGCATCTGGGCATGCTCACTAAACATACTCAATCTGCATACCCTCTGGCAGCGAAATTGTAACCACATTAGGGTCATTGCTCGCGGTGGTGATCACTTGTACGCCTGCGGGTACACTGACGCGCAGTATGCTGGCAGTTGTTGGTGTTGTGGTGGCGGGTACCGAACCAGCGGGCGTAGCTTCCAATTTGATGCCATCAATGAAGAAATCTTTGGGTGCTTGCCACTTGCTTTTCACCCGAATCATAATCTCAATTGTGCCATCAGCAGGTACAGTCACCTCAGTTTTGTGGTAATGCCATTGGCGGCTGCCACCCATATCATGGCTGTTCACCCAATGCCCTTCACCATTGATCCACACACCCGATTCGGCCGCGTAGGGGTCTGTGTCTTTATACAGCACTACCAACACAGGGGTTGTCAACGTGGCCTGGCTGCCTGGCTGCAAACCCGTCACCGTTTGCGAAAGCTCGGCCCCAAAGGCTGCTCCCGAGTTGAATATTTTGTAGGTTGTGTCTCCTTCCAAAATAAGGGCATCTTTGGCCCCCAACTGCTCGTTGCCGGGCAACTGACGTGCCAATTTGTGGACACATTCAGGCACCCCCGTCGCCTTATCACCAGACCCAAAAAGGTCTTCGCCTACATCCAGCCAACGCAAGTGCCACCCATTCGGTTCCTGGTTGATTAAGTAGCCATAAGGGGCCTGCACGTCTATCCAACCTTCCGTAAATGAGCCATTTTTCAACATGAGTTTACTCCTTTTATTATGTCTGATAAGCCGAGGTTGATTTGATTATAAACGGTGAGGGTTGAATCGGAAAGATGGGAATATGGGGCCAGTGAAGTTGGTGGTTGACAAAGTGTGATTATGACACTATAATGCCTCGTATAAGTGTGATAAATACACTAATCGTATTGGCATCAATTAGGTTCTTTGATAATCATCAAAGATGGTCACAGGAGTTGAATCATGTTTAAGTTTACGGTAGCAATTGCGGGAGCAACGCTAGTAGCAGGCATTTTGTGGGGATTAACGGGCATGGGGGTAACGGCCGTTCTCCTCACCTCCCTCTTTCTCATCTGGTATCTTTATCAATGGTCTTACATTCGCGTTCCCGAAATGGAAATCGCTGTCGTTTATCATGCGGAACGCCGTGCTTTCAGCCGCTTCTTACCCACAGGCCATCACCGCCTCACGCCCTTTTTGGAGGAAGTGGTAGAAACTATTTCAACTGCGCCCACCTCGGTGAAAGGCTGCAGCCAGGGCTTGCAAACCATTGGCGGCATTTCACTCAGTGTAGATTGGTCACTCACCTACAGTTTGAATCCGTTTAAGACGGATCCGGCAAGTTGGCCCAAATTAGCACGAAGTTTGCCGACGAAAGCGGCCGTTATCGCCCAAAACTTCATGAACAACAGCTTGCAGCACATCATCGGCGAATACACCATCGAGCATCTGACGCAGCCGGGTACACACAAACGACTGGAACGCCAGGTAAAAGAGTTAGTGGCGCAAAGATTGGCTGTACTTGGCTTTGAGATTGCCAGTGTAATGATTGGGGCCATCGAACTGCCGCCCCATGTGAAAAAGGCCCTAGAAGCGGCACACGAGCACCATCTGCAAATGGAAACGGAAGCCAAAGGTTTGGCGCGGATGCAGCAAGTGATCAGCCAATTCTCCGAAGGCGATATGCAGCGGCTGATGGAACTAGAGCGCATCTACAAGATGGGCCAAAACGGGGTAACGCTGGTTTACCCGGCCATGTCACCAGACCGCGATTTTGCCAGCAGCCCTAAAAATTCATATACCAAGGTGGCGGCTAACAAGGCGGTGGTGGCCCCTGGGGTGTCGTAAGGCGGCGACACTTCGACCAAATCAAAGGCGACGAAGTTCACGCCTTGCAGGCCCCTTAACAAATATTGTGACTCCCAACTATTAAACCCACCCACCTCAGGCGTGCCGGTGGCCGGAGCAAATGTCGGATCCACGAAATCAATGTCGAACGTGAGGAAGCATGGCCCGGCACCGGCACGCTGCTTAACGGCCGTTATCACCCCAGCCAACCCCACCTGCCGCACCTCACTGGCTGTAAACACCTGAAACCCCAAATCCCGCGACATCTGAATATCATCGGCATCGTAGGTGGAGCCGCGCAGCCCAATCTGGCTGGAGCGCGTCACATCAATCAGCCCCTCCTCCACAGCGCGGCGAATGGGTGTGCCATGTGTATCCTTGCCCTCAAAATAGCTGTGCCACACATCCCCATGCGAATCAAAATGAACCAATCCCACCGGCCCGTGCTTCTGTGCCACTGCCCGTAACTCTGGCAGTGTAATGGAATGATCGCCACCTAAACCAATGGTGGTGACACCGGCTGCCAAAATGGGCAATAACTGCTCCGTGATTTTGGCGTGGCTTTCGGGCAAATACCCTGGTACGGTAGACAAATCACCATAGTCCACGCCAGACAGATGCTCGAAGATATTGACGTTGAGTTCGGGATGAAACGGCCGTAACAACACCGATGCCGACCGAATTCCCTCTGGCCCAAACCGTGCCCCCACCCGATACGTGGCTCCCGTATCAAACGGAATTCCCACAATCGCAAAATCTACCCCCGCCAAATCCGTCACATGCGGCAGCCGCATAAACGTGCGCAAGCCGCTAAAACGGGGAAACATCATTGCATCTACAGGCCCATATCCTTTCATCATTACCTCCAGGAAAACCGGGGAGATTAGAGATTGGAGATTACTAATCTCCCCACATAGTACCAATATACCAATTCCAACGATAACCTAAAAACGGGCTGGCAGACCGTACCAATTCTGCTACACTCTGCCCAATTATTCCCCATTTTTTGCCATGATAGGAGGATCATCATGACAACTGTAGTAGAGAAATCCATTGTAGTGAAGGCCACACCTGACGAAGTAGATGCTGTTACCTTAGATGGCAATCTGCTGCCCCAATGGTATGCTGGCGTGCAATCAGTCGAATTAGAAGGCGCATATCCCGATCCCGGCGGGGCGGTTAAAATGGTCTACCGCTCGGCAGGCATCAATTTCAAGATGAGCATGACATCCCTGCGTCTGGTCAAGGGCGAAAGCCTGCTGCTCAAATTAGATGGCATGATCACCGGCAAAAGCCGCTGGTTTTATACACCAGAAGGTGATGACACCCGTGTAAGCTGCCGCTTTGAGTATGAAATGCCCGGTGGCAGCATCGGCCAGGCTGTTAACAAACTGGTGGTCGAGCGCATGAACGTGCAAAACCTGGAAAAGAGCCTGGAAGACCTGAAAGCTTTGGTGGAAAGCCGCAAGTAACTTCAATGTGAAACTTCATTTATTAGGCACTGGCACACCTATTCTGGATGCGACTCGGCCCGCCAGTACAGCGATGCTGGTCGAGTTGGCTGGAGCCAATTTACTTTTTGATGCCGGACGCGGCGTGACGATGCAACTGCTCAAGCAGGGCAAAAACCCTGTTGAACTGGATGCCATTTTTGTTACGCACCATCATTACGATCATATTTGTGATTTGGGGGAGTTGATTATGGGGATTTGGCACAACGGCCGTTCCCACCCCCTCCCCATCTACGGCCCAACCGGTACATCTGCCATCATCGCCGCCCTGCTCAACCACGTTTTCAATCGTGACATCGCCTTCACCCAGCACCTTGAACCAGATGTCCCCAACATACAAGAAATTATCCAAGCCACCGACATTACGCCCGGCTGGTCATTAAACACAGACCAATGGCGCATCTCCGCCGAGAAGATGAGTCATGGTGACAATTTAGGCTTGTCCACAGCGCAGTGGCTTTGTTTAGGCTATCGGCTGGAAGCGGCGGGCAAAGTGTTGGCGATTGGTGGTGACACGGTGGCCTGTGCAGGCTTGCACGAACTGGCTCAAAATGCCGATGCCCTGGTTTTGTCCTGCTACCTGGCCGAGGCTGAAGTAGCCGCTTTGCAGTTTGAAGAAATGGCTCGGCATATCATTGCCACCTCTGGGCAAGTCGGCCACATGGCGGCGCAAGCCAATACCCAAAGCCTTATCTTGACCCATTTTCGCCCGAAAACGGCCGATATGATGACCTCCCTCGCCCACGATGTCCGCGCCACCTTTCCCGGCCCCATCTACATCGGCGAAGACCTCATAGTGATCGAAATATAGCTGCGAGTTTGTTGATTATTAGGACGAATGTTCTATAATTAGGGCATGGAAACGGCCGATAAACTCAAACTCACCGCCACCCAAATGCACCTGGAACCAGCCGAAGAAGTTGGCTCACAGATCGCCCCCTGTGGGCAAGTGCTGCCCAAAGACGACTTACCAGCCAAGAAAAGCTCTTTAGGCATTTTCAATGCGGCTATGGGCGGCAAAACCGTGCCGATTCTCAAAACTATGCTCACCTCCGCGTGTGAGCGAGACTGTTACTACTGCCCCTTCCGTGCTGGCCGCAGTTATCGCCGCACCACCTTCAAACCCGAAGAGATGGCCCAAACCGTGTCCGATATGAACCGCGCTGGCCTGATTAATGGCCTGTTCCTTAGTTCGGGCATCATTAAAGGCGGGTTGCGTACCCAGGACAAGTTGATTGAAACGGCCGAAATCCTGCGCCAAAAACACCAGTTCAAGGGCTACCTGCACCTCAAAATCATGCCCGGGGCCGAGGAAGCACAGGTAGAACGGGCCATGCAGTTGGTGGATCGCCTCTCTATCAACCTGGAAGCCCCCAACGAGAAGCGGCTGGCAGCACTGGCTCCTAAAAAGGAGTTTTTTGCGGAACTGCTCAAGCCGCTGCAATGGGTGGAGCAGATTCGGCGTTCGCAGGAGGGACGGAAGGGTTGGAACGGCCGTTGGCCCTCAACCGTCACCCAATTTGTGGTGGGTGCGGCCGGTGAAAGTGATTTGGAACTGCTGCAAACGGCCGAATACCTCTACCAAGAGCTGCGGCTGCGTCGCACCTACTTTTCCGCCTTTAGCCCCATCCTCAACACCCCCCTGGAAAACCTGCCCGCCGAAAACCCCCTGCGCCAGCACCGCCTCTACCAGGCTTCATTCCTCTTCCGCGATTACGGCTTCGATTTAGAGGAGATGCCTTTTGACCAGTGGGGCAATTTGCCGCTGCTTGAAGACCCCAAACTGGCCTGGGCGCAGGCTGAACTGCTGGAAAATCCCCTAGAAGTGAACCGCGCCAGCCGCGATGAGCTGCTGCGTGTGCCAGGCATTGGCCCCAAAAGTGCCCAAGTCATTGTGCAGGAACGGCGGCACACGAAAGTGCGCGATTTGCAGGATTTGCGGGCTATTGGGGTGCAGACGAAACGTATGGAGCCGTTTGTGTTGGTGGATGGCAAACGGCCGTTACGCCAATTACGCCTCTTCTAGTACAATTTGAGCCATGCGTACCTGCTGGCTTATTCCCCTCCTTATCTGGCTGACTGCTTGTAACACAGAGAAGCCGGAAACGGCCGTTCCTGACCCTCATTCCCCCACTGGCAGCCTTATCTTCACCCAGTTAGAAGACAACGAACTTAACCTGGTAGAGTACAATCTGACCACCAAGCAAACCGTCACCCTCCTCACCGTGCCGGATCGCGCCTGGTTATCCTATGCTCATGCTTCTGCCGATGGCCATCAGCTTGTGGTGGCCTACGCCCCTGCCCCGCCCGAAGGCGAAATCCAATTTGGCTATACCGATCTCTATCTGATGCTGCGCGAACCGGAAGCTGTGCCGCGTCTGGTGGATTTGGCCTCTGGTGAGGGCGAGACATTTTTTGACCCGGTGTGGTCGCCCGACGGCCGTTTTCTCATCTACGCCCATGTTTTTCCTGCCGACAACAGCCGGGGCTATGTCAGCCAATTGGAACGACTACATCAGGACACGGGCGAGATAGACATTCTCGCCAATGATGCCATTTGGCCGCGCCTTTCCCCGGATGGCACACAGTTGGCCTATGTGTTCATTCATCCCGAGACACTGGTGAATGAACTGATTGTGACCGAGGCAGACGGCCGTAATCCCACTTCCCTCCTCCCCTCTGGCCTATTTGAAGCCGTAGATGTGCCTATCTTCTCGCCCGACGGCACGATGGTTTATTTTAGTGGGGTGATGCTTGCCACCAGCCAATTGTCCTGGTGGGACCGTTTATTGGGTGTAAAAACGGCCGCTGCGCACAATCTGCCTTCCGATTGGTGGCGTGTGCCGGTGACAGGCAGCGAACCAGAACTGATTGCCGATATTGATGATGTGGGCTTGCACGGGGCGTTTAGTCCAGACGGCCGTTTCCTGGCCTACATTAGCAGCACCGGTGTCTATGTGATGAATCCCGACGGTACAAATCGGCAGCAGCTTTTAGAAACCACTGCTCTAAATGGCCTTTCCTGGGTACCCTGATATGAATCAAGACACTCGCTTTATTGGCGAACCGATAGCTGTTGAATTTGACGAGCCGCCTACCTACTCCAAAAAACCACACTGCCCTAACCGCATTGTTTGGAGCGAAGAGACTTGGCCGATTGTGAGCCTATTGGCAGAGTGGCGCGATTATGAGCGGCGCGGGCGTATGGCCCAAAACATGCGTCCCGAACACGCGGCACGGGCCAGGCAAAAAGGTTCATGGGGTGTGGGACGGTATTTTTTTCGGGTGCAGGTGGCAAATGGCCGTCTCTTCGACATTTACTACGACCGCGCCCCCAAAGGCAGCGATCTTCGGACTGGCAACTGGTATCTCTACCAGGAACTATTCCCCTAAGGGGTGAGGCGTGAAGGAACGATCACGCCTCACCAATCAAGAATTACTTCTTTCCGCCAAATAAATTCATTCCTTTCTTCAACAAATCTTCGGCCGTATCAGCCACCTGGGGGTTGTTAACGGCCGTATCAATTTGGCTGGCCAGGGGCGCGGGCAGTTTGTCCTTCAAAAAAGAGATAACGGCCTCAGCTGCTTTTTTTGCCTGGGCCTCCGGCAAACCTGTTTGCGCTGCTACTGTTTTTACTAATTCATCCATCTTGATTTACTCCTTAAAATTGATTGAGATAACGATTTTACTTTTTTACAGAGAAATGGGGCAAAAGACCATCCCCCATCCGCCTTAACTGTCCACCGCGGTAGACACTTTGCCTGTTTGCATCTTAAAAGGGCGTGTTCGTGGTGATGTCTTGATGCCACTCCGTGAGGAACTGGAGTGCATCTTCAAACTTGTGGGCGGGCAGGGCTTTGTAAGAAGTGATGCCATAACGACGGTAAAGCTCGCCATAACAGGCCCCAAACTCATTGTGATTGGTCTTCTTGCCCAAAGCCAGGGCTACCGCTTTCACTGCCTGGCTAATCTGGCTGGCTTGATCAGGCGTCACTTGCTTTTCAGGATTCCCCAATGTGGCTTCGAGCATGTCCAAACGTTGCTCCGCTTGGGTCATGCGGCTGTCGAGTAAAATTTGATTACGAGCTAACTGCACGATGGCTTGTGCCATTTGATAGGCTTGCACAAGTCCTTCATCGGCCGTTTTTAACAACTCATCAAAATTGGAATCGGCCGTTAACCTTCCCTCTTGAAAGGCTTCCCAAAGTATGGCAGCTGCTTCTCGTTGAAACCGCTCTAATTTAGGCCTTATTTCTTCGCTAACGGCACTGGTACGAATACCAGATAGCCACAAAGGCACTAAATCTACCCGCAATACATATCCAGATTGCACCCCGCCAGGGGTAGCCAAATTAGCTACCCCTTTATAACCGTCAGCCAAAACCGCATGACGCTCCATACGTCGTCGCTGTGCCTGAGCGTCAATGCCCAATGATTTACACATTTCGGTAATGCCAACATAAATCTGCCCATCATCAGAGCGAACGGCCGTTAGCTCATCATCATAGAAAACGACAGTTTTCTGTTCTACTGGAACCAATGCTTTGCTCATCCTTTAGCTCCTAAAATATATGTTTGGAAGAAGAACTGCATATCACAACAACGACTAAGATGGTAACAAATCGTTACCCCTTTTAACCACCCAATTCTTCTACTCTCTACCTCCATAGGATAAAGCTTCTAGGAGTGAGCTGACATCTTGCTGAATGAGTTGTAACAGGCGCACCATCTCTTGGCGTTCAACGGCCGTTAATCCCTCCCGCTTAATTCGTGACAAATGTGAGCGAATATAACCCAACCGATCCACATCCGTCGGGGCACCGCTGCGGGGTGGAATGATGGTGCTGTCTGACCAGGGGATGCCAGAGTGCAGAGGGCGTGGGGGATCGGCCGTTTCCTCAGCCGGCAGCGACATCGCCTGTGTAGGCATCTGCCGAATCACCCCCAACGCATCCGGCACACTTTGCTGCGGATCCGCCTTCAACTGCCGCGCCAGCTTCTTCAACTCAAACGCTTCCACATCCCCTTCCATCCGTGCCCGGTGCAGCGCCCGCTGCTGCGGCATCGTCAAACCCTGATAGATGCGCGTTTCCCGCTCTGAAAGCGTGCCATCTTGCACCGCTCCCTTAATTTCATCGGGCAGCTTCAACAATTGAATCAGTTGATGCACCCGCTGCCGCGAATAGCCCAACCGCTTGGCTACTTTGGCCCAGGTAAACTTACTCCCCCAGGGTTCATCCGTTTTCACCCCTTCCGCCTGCGCCTTATCCAGTTCTTCTTGCAAAAGCTCCCGCAAACGCAGTAAACCAGCCGCCCGATCCACATCATTCAAATCTTCGCGCTGGATGTTTTCAACCAATTGGCGCACAAAACGGGTCACTTCATCATAATCGCGGCGGCGCACAATGGCCGGAATCGTCTCCAAACCAGCCATTTGTGAAGCACGCCAGCGCCGTTCGCCATGCACAATCATGTAGCGGTCGGTACCTGTTTGCGTGACTTCAATCGGTTGAATTACGCCGTCCTGGCGAATGCTTTCACTTAGCTCTTGCAGGCTTTCTTCCGGGAAAACACGTCGTGGTTGCGAAGGGTCAGGCGATATACTCTCTACCCGTATCGCTAACAGTTGTAAACCAGATGCCTGCTCCGCATCTTTTTCCGTAGCAAATAACTTCTCTAAATCACCTGTGCGGGCACGGGCTGGTTGTGCCAGATTTACTTTTGGCTTCTTGCGAGCCATCCTAACCTCCCTTCACCAATTCGCGGGCAACCTGACGATAGGCTTTAGCCCCCTGACTTTTTGTGTCGTAAGCCAAAATGCTTTGTCCGGCCACTGCGCTTTCGGCAAAACGGACGGAACGTTTGACGATAGCTTTGAAGATATGAATATTGTCCCCATACTGCTGGTTCACAGCTTCTAAAATGTCTCGCGTGAGGGTGGTGCGGGTATCGGCCATTGTCAGCAGGATGCCGCCAATTTTCAAATCGGCGTTGAGCCGTTTGCGGCGCACTGTTTCGATGCTGGACAAAATCATCAGAGCGCCGCGTGCGGCCAGATATTCGGTTTGGATGGGGATGACGACTTGGGTAGCGGCCGTTAACGCATTGATCACCAGCAGACCGAGTGAAGGGTTACAATCAATCAAAATGTAATCGTAATCATCCTTTACATCTTCCAACATGGTGGCCAAGACCCGTTCGCGGCTGAGGGTGTTGATGAGGCTCAGTTCGATGAGGCTTAATTCTGGTTGGGAAGGGAGCAGATGGAAGGCTTCGTCGGTTTCGTAAATGGAGGAGGCAATGTCGCTCTGGAAGCCATCTATTTCGGCCTTAAATGGCTCGTAAATGGTTGGAGCAATTTGATCGGGGTCAAACCCTGCATGTTGGGTGAGATTACCCTGTGGGTCTAAATCTATAGCGAGGACACGCTGCCCTAATTCGCCGAGGGCGGCGGCCAGGTTGATGGTGGTGGTGGTTTTGCCCACCCCGCCTTTTTGCATGGCTACAGCAATAATTTGGGTCATAAATATCTCCAATAGTCCAGAACGATTGTGCTACAATTAGTTTGTGAGAACGATAGCATGAAGCCGGGTGTGCGTCAACAAAGTGTCAACCGGAGTTGACAGTTTATGTATGACAAATTGCATCTGGCGACTTTTGACGCAGTGTGTTATGATATTGACGCAGTGTGTCGTATTGTGAGGGCAAACGGCCGTTCACAGTACACCATCCAGGTTGACATGAGAGAGAGTTACGACTTCATCATTGTTGGCTCCGGCTTTGGCGGCAGTGTGTCCGCCATGCGCCTGGCGCAAAAGGGCTACCGAGTCCTTGTTTTAGAGCGCGGCAAACGGTATCGTGCGGAAGATTTTCCCCAGACAAATTGGAATATTGGTAAATTTTTGTGGATGCCGGCTTTGCGCTGCTTTGGCATCATGGGCATTAATTTTTTGAATGACATGATGATTCTCAATGGCAGCGGGGTGGGGGGAGGCAGTTTGGTGTATGCCTCAACCCACATTCGTCCGGGCAAAGCCTTTTTTGAGGCACCTGAATGGCAAGGGCTGGCCGATTGGGAAGCGGAGTTGACACCCCATTATGACACGGCCGAATTTATGCTGGGTGTAAACGAGAATCCCAAATTTTGGGCGGCCGATCATGCCCTTCACAAAATTGCCACGGAGTTAGGCCAGGAACACACCTTCAAACCAACGCCGGTGGCTATCTATTTTGGGGAACCGGGCAAAACGGTGCCTGATCCCTTTTTTGGTGGGGATGGCCCGGAGCGCACAGGCTGTATCCACTGTGGTGGCTGCATGGTGGGCTGCAAGCATAATGCCAAGAATACGCTGGACAAGAACTATTTGTATTTTGCCGAGAAGTGGGGCGCGGAGGTGCTGCCAGAGGCCAATGTGGTGGACATAAAAATGTTACACGGGAAACATTATGACAACTCTCCACGCTATGAGGTTGTCTTTGAGAAGACGACAGATTGGGTGGTGCGGCGGAAAACGGCCGTTACCGCCCACAATGTCATTCTCGCCGCCGGTGTGCTGGGCACGGTGGATTTGCTGCTGCGCTGCCGCGATGAGACCCAAAGCTTGCCCGACTTGTCGCCGCGTTTGGGGCGTATGGTGCGCAGCAACAGCGAAGCCCTCATGGGGGTCACGGCGCGGGAGAGCAAGGAAGATTTTTCGCAAGGGGTAGCCATTACATCCCACTTTTGGGCGGATGATGTGACCAGCGTGGAGCCGGTGCGTTATTCGTCTGGCTCGTCGCTCATGCGGAACCTGGCGGTGCCTTTGGTGGATATGGGAGAATCACCGGGCAAACGCTTTTTGCGCTTTTTGGAGGTGGCGGTGAAACGGCCGTATGATCTGCTCAAAGTCCGCTTTTTGCCCAGATGGGCTGAAGACTCCACCATTTTGCTCATCATGCAGACGGTGGATAACCGGATGCAGTTGAAGCGGGGACGCAGCATTTTTACCCTGTTCCGCAAAGGGCTGGTCAGTGAACCGAACGAAAAAGCACCTATTCCCGTGATTGAAGCGGGGCGCAAAGTGACGGAACGTTTTGCCGAGTTGATTGATGGCATTCCCCAATCTACCATTCATGAAGTGCTGCTGGACAAGCCTTCGACGGCCCATATTTTGGGCGGCGCGGTCATAGGCAAGGATGCGGCGCAGGGGGTGATTGACAGCCAGCATGAGGTGTTTAACTATCCCGGCCTCTATGTGGTGGATGGCTCGTCTATTCCGGCCAATTTGGGTGTGAACCCCAGCCTGACGATTACGGCGATGGCCGAACGGGCTATGAGTTTTATTCCCGAAGCCCCGGAACGGCGCAATGAAGTGCCTGCTGGTGTGACCATTCAGCCGCGCCCCAGTCGTTTTCCCTATTGGCTGTTAACGGCCGTTCCCCTGGCCCTGATTGTGGTAAAATTGCTCAAACGAACCTGGCATAAGGAGTAGGATGGTGGTGTATTGGTCGCCGACCAATACACCACTAAACCAGTACACCCCATGAATACACAAACAATTCCTTTCATAAACCCAGCTACGGGTGAAAATTTTGGCGAAGTGGCCGCAGCCACTGTGGCGGAGGTGCAGGCGGCACGGCGTGAAATGGCGGCAACGGCCGTTACCTGGTCACAAAAATCGGTGAAGGAACGGGTGCAAGCGCTGCGCCAGTTGCAGCAGTTGTTGATTGATGAGGTGGATGAGATTACGGCCGTTATGAACCAGGACGGCGGCAAAAGTCGGCAAGATGCGATGGCCGAGCTGTTCATCACCGTAGATTTGCTCAATCAATATTGCCAACAGGCCCCCAAATGGCTGCGCCGCCGCCGTATTTCGTCTGGTTTGCAGCTATTTAAGCGTTGTTACACGGAGAAACGGCCGTATGGCGTGGCCGCCATCATTAGCCCCTGGAATTACCCGCTGGTAGAGACCTTGCCGCCGCTGTTTGCCGCCCTGTTGGCCGGCAACACAGCCTTGGTCAAGCCCTCCGAAGTGACCCCCGCTGTGGGCGTGATGATGGCGGGTTGGTTCCAGCGCATTCCCGCTTTGGCGCCCTATGTGCGCTTTTTGCATGGCGATGGCCAAATTGGGGCCGCCCTCGTGGCCGCCAAACCCGATCTCATCTACGTCACCGGCTCCACCCGCACCGGCCGCCTCATTATGCAAGCCGCTGCCGAACACCTGATTCCTGTTATTTGTGAATTGGGTGGCAAAGACCCGATGATCGTCCTGGAAGATGCCGATATTGCCGCTGCTGCCCGCTGGGGAGCCTGGGGTGCGTTCTACAACACGGGGCAAACGTGTATGGCGGTGGAGCGGGTGTATGTGGTGGAGTCGGTTTATGAGGCGTTTTTAACGGCCGTTTTAGAGGAGACGAAACAATTAAAAGTTGGCTACTCATCAAAAATTGACAGCCCTTATCACATTGGCCCCCTGACCTTCCAGCGCCAGATTCAAATAATCGAGGATCATGTGCAAGATGCGCTGGCTAAGGGCGCAAAAATCCTTTGGGGCGGCGAGCGCGAGGGCATGTTTATGCAGCCGATGGTGATGGTGGATGTGGATCACAGCATGAAAATCATGCAGGAAGAGACCTTTGGCCCCATCATGCCCATTATGAAAGTGACCGACGAAACCCACGCCATTCAACTCGCCAATCACTCCGATTTTGGCCTGAGTGCCTCGGTGTGGAGCCAAAATGTGCGCCGGGCGCAGGGTGTGGCGCATCAGCTGCAGGTCGGTTCGGTTAATATCAACGATACCATTACCCATTTTGCCATCCCCAATTTGCCTTTTGGCGGGGTGAAGCAGTCGGGCATTGGCCGGGCGCACGGCGAGGAAGAGGTGCTGCAATTTGCCCAAACCCGTGCCTATGCGGTGGGTGTGCCGCCGCTGCCGTTTGATTTGGCGACGATTTTGCGCCAGCCGGGGCATTACAAATTAGGCACAGCCATTATGCACCTGGCCTTTGGTGTAACGCCCAAACAGCGTTTGCAGCCGATTGTAGAAGCCTTGCAGCCCGAGAAAACGGATGAACCGGAGGCGCATCCGGCCGTGAATGGTTCTCAGCCGCGTTTTCCGGTGGGGGCGTTGGCAACGGCCGTTGGTCTTACCGCCGCCTTTTTGGCCTTCATTTTTAGCCTGTCACGCGGAAAACAGTAATCCGTGAGGGGTGAACGGTAGTCCGATTACGAATTACGGATTACCATTCACCCCATGAACATCCAGGCCCTCCCCTATATCCTCCTGACTGGCTTCTTTTTTGGCTCCAGTCTCATTGCTTCCCGTTTTGCTATTGGTCAATTTAGCCCCATTACGTTTGTGAATTTGCGGCTGCTGGTGGCAACTGTCTGCTTTTTGCTGCTGTATGGGCTGGATTGGCGGCGGCGGCCCTGGCCGCGTGGTTCCCGTTTGTGGAAGCATGGCGTGGTGTTGGGGGTGATGTCAACGGCCGTTCCCATGCTCGCTTTTGTTATGGCTTTGCAGTACCTTTCCAGTGGTGTTACCTCTGTGCTAAATACAACGGGGCCGGCCCTCACCATCATTCTGGCGCACTTCTTTTTGCCCGATGAATCGCTGACGCCGCGCAAAAGCGTGGGCGTGGCCCTGGCTTTTGCGGGCGCGGTTTTGTTAGCGCTGCGGGGGGAGAGTGGGTTAACGGCCGTTGAGCAGGCCAATCCCCTCGGCTACATCCTCGTCCTCATCGGCCTCGTCAGTGTCAGTGCCTCCACTGTCTACACCCGCAAATACGCCCGCGATCTCAGCTCCTTCGACATTACCAGCAGCCAAATTTTCATCGGCACACTGGTTTTGCTACCCGT
>JACKBT010000023.1 GCA_020634415.1 Ardenticatenaceae bacterium | reverse complement strand
AAAGCCTCCACTCCGACTATCTTAAAGAATAGCCATCGCCGCCGCCGCCATCCTCTCCGCCGTAATACCAAACTCCTCATAAATTCGTTCATACGGAGCCGACGCGCCGAAGTGATTGAGGCCAATAGCCACACCGCCATCGCCGATATGCCGTTCCCAGCCAAAAGTTGTGCCCGCTTCAATGGAGACACGCGCTTTGATGTGGGGTGGCAAAACGCTTTGTTGATAATCGGCCGTTTGCGCCGCAAACAACTCCCACGAAGGCATAGAAACCACCCGCGCCCGCACCCCTTTCTGGGCCAACTGCTGCTGCGCCGCCACTGCCAACTGCACCTCTGACCCCGTGCCTATCAAAATCACCTGTGGCTCATCGGCATCACTCAGCACATACGCCCCTTTTAACAGGCCATCCGCCGCGCCATGCGTCTGCCGATCAAAAGTAGGCACGCCCTGCCGCGTGAGGATGAGGGCCGTCGGGCCGTGTCTGTTTTCCAGAGCCGCTCGCCAGGCAACGGCCGTTTCCGCCGCATCTGCCGGTCGAATCACAGTCAAATTAGGCATCGCCCGCAGCGCCATCAAATGCTCCACGGGCTGGTGCGTCGGGCCATCCTCACCCAGGCCAATGCTGTCATGCGTAAACACATAAATCACCGGCTGGCCCATCAACGCCGCCAGCCGAATCGAAGGCCGCATATAGTCCGAAAAGACAAGGAACGTGCCGCCATACGGCCGTACAGCCCCATGCAGCGCCATCCCATTCATCAACCCCGCCATCGCATGTTCGCGCACACCAAAGCGGATGTAACGGCCGTTAAAATCCGCCGCCGTCAAATCCCCCTCTCCCGCCAAATCCGTGTTATTCGAGCCAGTCAAATCACCCGATCCACCCAGCAGCGAAGGCACATGCTCCGCCAGCGCATTCAGCACCTCACCAGAGGCACTGCGCGTCGCCACCGCCTTGCCCGCCGCAAACGGGGGCAAAACAGCCTCCCAATCCTCCGGCAAATCACGCCGCTCCCACATCCTCAGCAGCGTCGCCGCCAGGTCAGGATGGGCCGCAGCATACGCCGCCCACAACGCCCGCCAGGCCGCTTGGGCCGCATCGTCACCCGCCAAAAACGCCCGCGCTTCGTCAGGCACATAAAAAGCAGGCTCCAGCGGCCAGCCCAACGCCTCCTTCGTCAGCCGCACCTCCTCCACACCCAAGGCCGAACCATGCGACTTGGGCGAATCCTGTTTGTTGGGGCTGCCAAAGCCAATATGCGTGCGGCAGGCAATGATAGACGGCCGTTCCCCCTCCGCCCGTGCCGCCTCAATTGCCGCCCGAACGGCCAGCGCATCATGCCCATCCACCCGCTGCGTGTGCCAGCCATAAGCCGCATACCGCGCCATCACATCTTCGGTGAAAGAAACGGCCGTTGTCCCATCAATCGTAATATGGTTGTCATCATACAAAACAATCAGCTTACTCAGCCCCAAATGGCCCGCCAGCGAACTCGCCTCCTGCGCCACCCCCTCCATCAAATCGCCATCACTGGCAATCGCATACGTAAAATGATCCACCACCGGGAAATTCGGCCGATTAAACCGCGCCGCCAGCCACCGTTCCGCCAGCGCCATCCCCACCGCATTGGCAACGCCCTGCCCCAACGGCCCCGTCGTCGTCTCCACCCCTGGCGTATGGCCTACCTCGGGGTGTCCCGGCGTTTTGCTGCCCCACTGCCGCAAACTTTGCAGCTCACTCATGGGCAAATCATAACCCGACAGGTGCAGCAAACTATACAGCAAAATCGAGCCATGCCCCGCCGACAGCACAAAGCGATCCCGGTTCGGCCACTGCGGGTCTTGCGGATTATGCCGCAAAAAATGGGACCACAACACCACCGCCACATCCGCCATACCCATCGGCATCCCCGGATGCCCATTCCCCGCCTTCTGCACCGCATCCATCGCCAGCCCCCGAATCGTATTCGCCGCCAGCTTGTGTGCTTCCAATGAATAATCACTCATCGCTACCATCCATATGTCATTCCGAGCCATCTTCGGCGAGGAATCCCGACGGTATTGTTTCGTCGGGATTCCTCGGCAGACCTCGGAATGACACGCAAATTTGAAAACGGAGGCATGGTTCAGAAATCCCGACAATCAGCTTAACACTTTGTAGGGCGATTTTGTAAATCGCCCAGAGAACGATTTGCAAAATCGTTCTACAATTTGTAAAGCAAACTTGAACCATGCCAAAACGGATTACAAACAGAGGGAGAATTTCTCCCCCGCTCCCCTGCTCCTCTGCTCCTCCGCCTCTTACCTCGGTGCCATCCGAATCGCGCCATCCAACCGAATCACTTCCCCATTCAACATCTCATTTTCCATGATGTGCTGCACCAAAGCCGCAAACTCTTCCGGCTGGCCCAGGCGTGAGGGGAAGGGCACTTGCTTGCCCAGCGAAACGCGGGCCGGTTCCGGCAAACCCGCCAGCATAGGCGTGTCAAAAATACCCGGCGCAATCGTCATCACGCGAATGCCCACCGCCGCTAATTCCCGCGCAATAGGCAGGGTCATGCCCACAATGCCACCTTTGGAGGCCGAGTAGGCGGCCTGCCCAATCTGCCCATCAAACGCCGCCACCGACGCGGTGTTCACAATCACGCCGCGTTCGCCATTCTCGGCCGCTTCGCTCTGGCTCATCAACTGTGCCGCCAGCCGAATCACGTTAAACGTGCCAATCAGGTTGACCTGGATCACTTTGCTGAACAGCCCCAAATCATGCGGCCCGCGACTGCTGCTGATGACTTTGGCGGGCGGGCCGATGCCCGCGCAGTTGACCACGCCATGCAAGCCGCCAAATTCGTTAACGGCCGTCTCTATCGCCCCTTGCACACTGGCCTCATCCGTCACATTGGTCTGGGCAAAGCGGGTGTGGGGCAGATCGGCCGTTAGCGCCATGCCGCCCGCCTCATTCAAATCCGCAATCACCACCTGCCCGCCAGCCGCCGCCAGCCGCCGCACACAAGCCGCCCCCAACCCGGAGCTGCCACCCGTCACCAAAAACGTTTTACCTGCAATATTCATCTAAATTACCTCGTGAGAGACCTCCGAGGTTTTCAAAACCTCGGAGGTCTGTGCCTGTCATCTATTGTTATCGCTCAATAGTGAGATTGTATCAGGCAGTAGAAATGGTCTCAAATCATAATCAGAGTCGGCGTAGGCCGACTTCGTAGTCGTTGCCGCGAATTCATTCGCCCCCCTACAAATCCCCGTTACAATTCGTAACTGGAATCTGGCGAATTTTATGGTTCTCTCTGGCATGTGGGGCGATTTTGAAAATCGCCCTACTCTGGAAAACTCAAAAAACGCCACTGTCTAGTTCGTAACATGAACAGGCGGGCTTTTTTGCAACAGGCAACGGCCGTTACCCTCACCACAGCCCTATCCGCCTGCACCAGAGGAGACAAAACCATGACCAACTTACACGAAATCACCCTACACGATCTGCAAAACGCCATGAGCGCCGGCCACATCTCAGCACGGGAAGTCGTGGCCCACTATCTGGCCCAAATTGAAGCCATTGATCGCAATGGCCCCACCCTCAACTCCGTCATCGAAATCAACCTCGATGCCATGAGCATTGCCCAAGCCCTGGACGAAGAACGCGCCCAGTCCGGCCCGCGCAGCCCGTTGCACGGCATTCCCATCCTGCTCAAAGACAACATTGACACGGCTGACACCCTCCATACCACCGCTGGCTCCCTCGCCCTCATCGGCTCACGCCCCACCCAAGATGCCACCGTAGCCCAAAAACTGCGCGAAGCTGGCGCGATTATTCTGGGCAAAACCAACCTCAGCGAATGGGCCAACTTCCGCTCCATACGCTCCGCCAGCGGTTGGAGCGGGCGCGGCGGGCAAACACGCAACCCCTACGTGCTGGATCGCAATCCGTGCGGCTCTAGCTCCGGCTCCGGCGTAGCCATCGCCGCCAATTTGGCCGCTGCTGCGCTTGGCACCGAGACGGACGGCTCGATTGTCTGCCCCGCGCACCAGAATGGCATAGTGGGCCTCAAACCAACGGTCGGCTTAACCAGCCGCGCCGGCGTGATCCCCATCGCCCATTCGCAAGACACAGTGGGGCCGATGACACGCACCGTGGCCGATGCGGCTCTGCTGTTGGGCTTTTTAACAGGGGTGGATGCACGTGATGGGGCAACGGCCGTCTCTACCCCCCACGCCCTCACCGACTACACCCCATACCTCGACCCCAACGGCCTCAAAGGCGCCCGCATCGGCATCGTGCGCGATGGTTACACCGAATTAGAAGCGGAACTGGCACACGTCATCGAGACCAGCATCGCCGCCATGCAGCAAGCCGGAGCCATCATCGTAGACCCCGCCGACATCCCCACCATGCAAGCCATGCGCGATGACCGCGAAAGCGAATTCGAGGTGCTGCTGTACGAGTTCAAAGCCGATATTGCCGACTATCTGGCTACACGAGTGGCTGACGAACGATATGAACAAGAGCGCACCATCCCCCGCACCCTGGCCGATCTCATCGCCTACAACCTGGCCAATGCCGAGGCCGAAATGCCCCACTTCGGCCAGGAAATCTTTGAACTGGCCCAGGCCAAAGGCCCCCTCACCGAAGAAGCCTATCTCACGGCCTTAGCCACCAGCCAACGGCTGGGCGGGCGTGATGGGATTGATGCTGTGATGGATGCCTATCAATTGGATGCACTGATTGCCCCCACTGGCGGCCCCGCTTGGCAGACCAATTACGAGACGGGTGACAAAGGCCACATTGGCAGCTCTTCGCCAGCCGCCAGAGTTGGCTACCCGCTCATTACCGTCCCTGCGGGCTTTGTGGGTGCACTGCCCGTCGGTCTCACCTTCATGGGCCGCGCCTACAGCGAACCAACCCTCATCCGCCTGGCCTATGCCTTTGAGCAGGCCACGCAAGCCCGCCGCGCTCCCCAATTTTTGTCGTAGGCGCGGTTTCTTACCGCGTTCTGGAAGACGCGGTAAGGATACCGCGCCTACATCACCCGTATCGGCCATTTGCCAGCTTTGCGCTGGTGGTAGTCGGCGCGGTGCTGGGCAAAGTCGGGGTCAAGGCTGGATAACGGCCGTAACTCTCCCCCCACCACCACATCGGGATCAATCGAACGAATCTTGGTGCTGACCCAAAACGTCGGATTCGCTTCATCCCACACAAACTCTGTTTGGGGCGAAACCTGCCGCAGCAGAGCTTGCAATTCCGCATCGGGATGGGCGTTTAGCTTGTCCCACACGGGCTGGTCGGTGCGCCAGATGTCGGCCTGGCGCATCGCGCCCACCGCCAGCCCGCGCTTGATGGCCTGGGCCGTCAACTCATACAGTCCCACTTCGCGGAAGTTGGCCCAACTGGCATCATCGGCCTGGATGTAGGTGTAGGCCAGCCATTGGGCGGCTTGCAGGGAGTTGGTGGCGATACGGCCGTTTGCCACCACCAAATGCTCAAGGGCAAAAGCAACCTCCACCGCCGTCGCCAGCCCCAAATCCAGACTATCCCGCAAAAAATAGTCCAATCGGTCGGCACACAGGCGCGGCGCAGGCTGTTCCAGCAGCGGAAAATGCTCCTCCTGCACCAACTGCGGCCAGCTATAACCATAACGCGACAAGAGCAGGGGCAGGTCGGTGCGGGCGATATAGGCTTCTTTTTGCTCATCGTGATAGCTCTGGCTGTCATGCCCATCAAAGACATAATCAATCACATGGCTAAACGCCGTGTGGCTCACATCATGCAGCAGCGCGGCAATTTGCTCTGCCAGCGATGCCCCCAGACGGCGCACTAGCAGCATCGCCCCCACCGAATGTTCAAAGCGGCTCACCGGTGCTGTAATGCCGATGAGTCCGGTGATGCCGTGCTGCAGCACCCCCTTCAGCCGCTCCATCGCCCCCGATTCCATCACTTTCCACAAAATCGGCTCATCAATCGTGACGGAGCCGTAAACTTTATCTTGGTAATTCATCATTCTTGGCGAGAGACTGGAGACTAGGGGCTGGAGACTAAACAATCTCTAGTCTCCAATCTCTAGTCTCCAATCTCCCAATCTCATTCCCCCCTCATTCCATCGCGCCTCATTTGGTATTCTAACTGGCTTAGTGGGATAATACACATCATGCAGCGGTTGCGGATTTTTTGGATTTTTCTGGTTCTGGTGCTGGTGGCTTGTGAAACGGCCATTCCCGGAACCCCCACGCCCTTTCCCACAGAAGCGGCCGTTACCCCCTTACCCCTCACCAGCAGCCAGCCTACACCCCTGGAAATTGCTGATTTGTTAGCCACCCCCGAAGCCAGCCAAAACGCCCTCATCCAGCTAACCGGGCAATATTATCGGCGGCCCAAACTCATTTGCGAATCCGATCCCCACCCCTTACCGGCCACCTGGGAACTGGCTTCCGGTGAAGATGTGGTGCTGGCGGGCGGCTTTGATGCCGAACTGCGCCGCCTGCTGCCCGATGGCCTGACCATGACCGTCGAAGGTCATTGGCTGTTGTGGCGCGGCCCCGTTGGCTGCGGCAAACGCGCCGTTGTCGAGGACATCTGGTATCTGCAAGTGAACCGCATTGTCAGCCCCAGCCCCATTACCCAGGTGACGCTGACACCTTTCTTAGCGGGGATTGAAGTGGCTGCCGTCGGTACGCCTGTGACTACCACCGGAGGCATACCGACTGTGACGAGTGAGGCCACGCCGGGAGTTGTGATGACACCCACCGAAACGATCACCATCACCATACCCCCGGCGACGGTGGCTGTAGAAGAGCCAATCATCACGCCCACGACGCAGCCCACACCTGGCGAAGAAACGCAGCCAACCCCAACGCTGACTATCGCCCTGCCCTCGGCAACGCCGCAGTTGGAGCCAACGAAGGTGGTGACAGCGACGCTAACCCCAGGCGGAGATATTACCGCCACGGTGACGATCACGCCGGGGGGGACAGAGAATGGCACGAGTGAACCGACAGCCACGCTAGACCCCGCTGTGCCGACGAATACACCCACACCAACAATCACACCCGATCCGAATATGACGGCGACACCGACCCCTACACCCGGCGGCGATGCCCGGATAACGATTCAGGAAGAGATTGAGGCGATGTCGCTGTCTAAAAATGTTTTGGGCCAAAATGAGATTCATGCCTGGCCGTTTATCATAGATGGCAGTGAGGTGGTGACGATAACGGCCGTTACCACCGCCAGCAGCACCGATCTCCTCATCTCCATTGTGGATGAAGAAAGAACCATCCTCGCCGAAGACAATACCGGCCCCAACTCCCCCGCCGTCATCGGCCAATTTGAGCTAAACACGGCTGGCCCTTACCTCATCTACGTGCAAACACAAGACGGCAGCCCCGCCGACTATGCCCTTATGCTGCTGTACGCCGATTCGCTCAACTTCATTTTCCAACCCGTCATTGCCTATGGCGCGGACGAAGTGGTCAATCTGCCTCCGGTCAGTGAGCATTTCTGGCATTTTGCTGGCAATACTGGTGATCAGATTACCATAACTGTTGATCCCGACGACACCACCAACGTTTTCCTGGAACTCTACGGCCCCGATGCGAATCGCATTAGCAATCCCTTCATTAGCAGTGGGGGTGATGGTGTCACCGAAGTACTCGAATTTACATTGCCCGAAGATGGTTTATACTCCATTCGGGTAGGCGAGTGGGATTTTGGAGCGGGGAGTTATGAACTGACATTGATTGAGAGTTAGTCAAAAGGATGTGTACCATGTGGCGCAAGCTTGTTATGAATTGGAAAACGGCCGTAAAACTAACCACCCTCTTAGCCATCATCGCTGCCACCCTGCTCCTCCTGCAACAACAAAACACCGAAGCTGGCGGTGAACCCATCCTCACCCCCAACTTCTTTCCCCTCATCATCAAACAACCCACCCTGACACCAACCCCCACCAACACCGCCACGCCCACCAGCACACCCACCGCCACCAGTACCAGCACGCCCACCAGCACACCCACCGCCACCAGCACCAGCACCCCCACCGCCACCGCTATTCCCGTCATCCTCCAGGGCACAGTCATCACCCAAACATTGGTGGCCGCCTCCGTGCCCAACAACCAAATCCACAGTTGGACCTTCGTCCTGCCCCAGAATGATTTCATAGACATTCAAGTGGGGGCCGAAGCCGCTGCCGATATGGTCATCTCCGTGCGTAACAGCAATGGCAATGTGGTTTCCGAACAAAACAACCACGCCGCCGGAGACATCGAGGAAATCGTTGGCCTTAATCTGGCTGCTGGCACATACAGCATCTACCTGTTCACCGCCAACCAGGCTGATGCCGACTACGCCATGATGGTGTTAGACAGCAATGCCGACAATATAGATTTTCAAGACATCATTGGATATGGCACGGCTCGTAATGTATTCTTGGCGGAAGATACCAGCCACTTCTGGCACTTCTCCGGCAGCAGTGGCAACCTGGCCCGCATCTGTGTGCTGCCCCTCTCCCCCACCGCCAACTTTAGGCTGCGGCTGTATGATGTGAACGCCAACGAGGTCGCCAATTCCATTGGCACAACCCCCGGCCAACCCCGCACCATCACCTACCCACTGCCCGCGACAGGACTCTATTCCATCTATATCTGGGAAGTGGATGGCAATGCAGCCAATTATGAACTGCGGCTTGAAGAAAGCGATTCTTGTTTGTAATCAATCGCCGCTTTTCAAATTTTCATAAGCCACAGTGGCCCCTTTGCGCTGCCAGACAACGGCCGTTAACAGCAGCAGCGCCAAAACCAACCCCACACTGCCATTGGCAATGATGCCCCACTGCGCAAAAAGAAAGCCGGTGCTGACATTGCCCAGACCAGAGGCCAACGAAACCATCGTATCGCTGGCCCCCTGAATCTGGCTGCGCTCATTGGCGCGTAAGGCATCCGTCAACAGCGACGACCCGCCCACAAAGCAGAAATTCCAGCCTAAACCAAGCAAAAACAGGGCAATACCCAGCGGGACTGCGCCTGTTACGGCCGGAGCCATCACACTGGAGATGAGCAAAATAACCCCGCCGCCCACGATAACGGCCATACGGCCAAAGCGGTCGGCCAGCCAACCCGTCACCCCCGACAAGCCAAACATGCCGATGGTATGGGCCATGATGACCCCCGATATAGCCCCCTCGCCATGATCATGATGGTTCATGTAGAGGGGCGTGATGGTCATGAGCATGGTCATCACCAACTGGCCGATGGTCATGGAAGCCACGGCCACCTGCACACGGCCGTTAGCAAAAATCTCGCGTAACGGCCGTTGCGGCCGCGCCTTCTCCACCTTGCCCTCTGCTTCCTGCTGCGCCATCAACAAACGGCCGATTTGCAGCGGGTCGGGGCGCAAAAAAGCAAACAAAAGCACCAACCCCATCAGCAGAAAAATCGCCGCCATAAAATAAGGGCCGGTAAAACGGCTCAGGCCCATCTGCTCGACCAGATTGCCCGTGTAGGGAACCAGCAGCGGCCCGCCAATGGCCCCCACCGTGCCGCCAAACACCACCAACCCAATCACCTGCGCCCGCCGATCCTCCGTATACACCTCCGCCGCCGCAAAACGGCCCAGATCAATCGCCCCACGCCCCATACCCAACAGCAGCATACTCAAAATCAGCCCAATAAATGAGCCATAGATGATGGAAACGGCCGCTAACAAAGCCCCCAACAGCCCCAAGCCACTGCCCAGCGACAGCCCAATACGCCGCCCCACCTTATCCATCAGCCAGCCCACAAAATAGGCCGAAGCCGCCTTGCCAATCAGCGTCGCCGTCGAGGGAAACCCAGCCAGACTGTCACTGCCGCCTAAATCAGAGGCCACAATCGGCAGCAGTGTAAACGTCATAATCGTCGCCGCCGAGTACAAGCTTTGCGAGGCAAACAGCGTCATCGTAATACGTTGGCGGGCCGATTCGGAAATAATGGGGGTGTTCATAGTTGGTACCTTTTTGTAGACAGAATGGAGGGGAATGATAGCCAGGAAAGCGTGAAACGTAAAACGAAAATTTGTCCGGTGCGTGGCACTGCTCATCATGACTTACCCAAGCCAGTCTTACTGGGCCGTGCCTTGCACCTTACAAGAACTTACACCACTTACATCCAATCTAACCAGATTCATAGACAACCGTTATACTCTCCCTCCATGACTCCCTTACACCTTCTGCTCATCGCCGATGATCCGCTAGCCAGGGCGGGGTTGGCCGCGCTGCTGGCCGACGTGCCCGATTGTGAAGTGGTGGGGCAGATGAGCAGTGTGGCCTTAACGGCCGATTTCTCCCCCGACCTCCTCGCCCTGCCCGATGTCATTATCTGGGACATGGGCTGGGACCCGGCCGATGTGGTGCTGGATTGGCCCGATTTGCCCGCCCCGGTTGTGGTGTTATTAGCCGATGAGGAGCAGGCAACGGCCGTTTACCATCACAACCTGCGCGGCATCCTTCTGCGTGACATGGACACCGACAAACTCATTGCCGCCGCCCGCGCCGTCGCCAACGGCCTCCTCGCCATCGAACCCCGCCTCGCTAAGGCCCTCCTCCCCGCCACCAACACCGACGATGACGATCTTACCCTCGACGAACCCCTTACCCCCCGCGAGCTAGAAGTGCTGCAACGTCTGGCCGAAGGCCTGACCAACAAAGCCATCGCCATCGAACTAGGCATCAGCGAACACACCATCAAATTCCACGTCAACGCCATCATGGGCAAACTTCACGCCCAAAGCCGCACCGAAGCCGTCGTCCGCGCCACCCGCCTCGGCCTCATCTTGCTGTAATCCGTTATCGGTAATCGGATGACGGTTCACCGATTACCGATAACCGACGCCTACCCATTCTTCCAGGTTGTGCCCCCCAAAACGGCCGATTCCCCGCCCCCTCCATTCCCCTACAATACCCACCATACAAGTGACCCGTGCGGCGTGATGCGTACCCTGCCACACATCACGCCGCACTATCACACGAACTGGAGATTGGGTCAATCTTCAAGATTGACCCAATCTAACAAGGAGACCCCCCCATGTCCAACGTACTAACTGACTTATCCGCTGCCCTTGCCCAGACCGTTGCTGATGCTGGCGCTGGCGTGGTGCGCGTCGAAGGCCGCCGCCGCATTCCCGCCACCGGCATCGTCTGGTCGGCCGATGGCACCATCCTCACCGCCCACCACGTCGTCAGCCGCGACGAGGGCATCCAGATTGGCCTGCCCGATGGCCGCAGCGTCGCCGCCACCCTCGTGGGCCGCGACCCCTCTACCGATTTAGCCGTCCTCAAAGCTGAGGCTGCCGACCTCACCCCCTTTACCGAAGCCAACAAACAAGATGTAGCTGTAGGCCACTTCGTGCTGGCGTTGGGCCGGCCGGGCAAAACAGTGCAGGCCACGCTGGGCATCATCAGTGCCCTCGGTGATGGCTGGCGTACAATGCGCGGCGGCCAAATTGACCGCTATTTGCAGACAGATGTGGTGATGTACCCTGGTTTTTCAGGCGGGCCACTGGTTAATGCCAGCGGTCATCTGGTGGGCCTCAACACCTCGCACCTGGCGCAGGGCGTAAGCTTAACCATCCCCACCAGCACCCTGGCGCGTGTGGCCGATTCGCTGTTGGCGCACGGCCGGGTCAAGCGCGGCTACCTGGGTGTCAGCACCCAACGCGCCCGCTTGCCCGAAAACCTGCGCGGCGAACTGGGCCAAAAATCAGGTTTGATGATTGTTTCGGTGGAGGCGGATAGTCCGGCGGAGAATGGTGGTTTGACGATGGGGGATACGATTTTGGCGGTGGCGGATACGGCCGTTCACCATCACGAAGACCTCCTCAGCCAGCTTACGGGGGACAGAGTGGGAACGGCCGTTCCCATCAAAATCCTGCGCGGCGGTAAAGTGCAAACGCTGGATGTAACGATTGGCGAACGGTGAACCGTAATCGGTGAACCGTAATCAGTAATCGGTAATTGGTGAACCGTCATCGGTAATCGGATGACGGTTCACCGTTCACCGATTACCGATTAAAACCAGCCACCCCGACTAAAGCGCTGCTCCTGCCAGGGATCAGCCTCGTTGTGATAGCCCGCATTCTCCCAAAAGCCCAGCTTATCCGTCGCCCGAAACTCCAGGCCGCGCAGCCACTTGCCGCCCTTCCATAAGTAGGCCGTCTTGGCCTCACTGCGGTCAGCAAACGAGCCAATCAAGCCCCGCAGCGGCCAGCCATGTTCTACGGGAATGGGCTGCCCTTCATAATGCGTCGCCAGCAAGAAATTGTCCTGCAAAATCAGTTCCAATGGCGTGTTGGTGGTGTAGCCATATTCGCAGTGCTGGACTACAAATTCAGCTTCCGGCTTGGGCTTGATGAAGCCCTCGTCAATCAGCGTCTTCACCGACACACCTTCCCACTTGGTA
Organism: Ardenticatenaceae bacterium; assembly: GCA_020634415.1. The sequence goes on along the minus strand of JACKBT010000023.1, from coordinate 72,179 downwards.
TCGAACTTCGACCAGCGCGTGACGCAGTGCAAATCCATCATGATGTTGGTGCGGGGCAGTTGGTTGAACGCTTCCCAATTCCACACCTTTTCCTCCTCCACCAGCCCAAAGACGCGGAAGTCCCACGTCTTGAGATCGGTGTGTGGGGTGGGGCCATAATGCAGCACCGGGAATTTGTTGGTGAGTGATTGGCCTGGTGGCAGCCGATTCATGGACTCGACTTCTTGCTCTAACTGCTTCCGGCGTAATACTTTGTTTAGCATGATCTTTCTCCTGTTTTAGGTTTTGGTGGGAGACTGGAGACTAGAGACTGGAGACTAATTAATCTCTAGTCTCTGGTCTCTAGCAGGCTGTCGGAAAAGTGGTTGTAGCCGCGGTATCCTTACCGCGTTCCCAGAGGCGCGAAAGGGATTTCGCGGCTACAAGTTGGGGTTCTCCGACAAACTGCTAGTCTCTCCCTAATATGAAGTTGTTCACTTGGATTTCTTCTTTGTTTAGGTATTGTAACGGCCGTTTCTTACACAGGCATTACTCAGGTGTTAGCGTTGCGTAAGATTTTCACCGTGCCACACATAACGCCTGTCCTCATAACGGGCCAGCAGTTCATCCAACGTGCCGCTGTCGGCGATACGGCCGTATTCAACAACACACCCTCTGCCTCACCCGCCCCCCGCTGTGGTCGGTGTCTCACCGAGCCACTCAACTGGCACGGTCGGGAGAGCAGCCCTTCGGGACTGACTGAGAGACGGCCACAACATTTGCAGAAAAACAAAACGCCACGAGTGACAGCCATCTCGTGGCGTGGGGGCCGACGCATGGGGTCGGCCAACAGGCAAGAAAAAAGCCACGAGCAGCAGATTGCCCATGGCTTGGGGTACTTAAATCAAGCGTGAACAGGCAATCGAATCAGGCGAGAGTGATGGTGTTGTTTCCGTTTTTCGTTTGCATGTTCATAACGCAGCCTCCAGTAAAGGGATGAGCAGCGTGCAGCACCCGGTTGATGGTATGTCAAAAATAGTTAGATCGCTGACATGGGTGATTTATTTTTGTAACTGCAAACATGGTAGAGGAGTCAAATTAATATATACTTTCATAAGACAATACCTTCGCCAGATTAGGGCGGTGAAGGAGAGTTAATCCTGCCGAGAACCCCGATGTTAGCGAAAAAGTCGTCAATTAATAATTCGTTTAGCGTTTCTGGCAACAATTTTAATAGTTCAGAGGCGTATTTGCGTCCCCGAAATTCCGCTTTGAGGTCGTTGATGCCAAAGTTAGGTATGTTGCCGCGTCGTTGCTGAATTAGATGTTGGGTCACAGTTACCATGAACATAGACAGGTTCGCAAAATTGTGAACCGGTTGTTGCTCAACATTCATAAAATCTTCCAGCCCCCAGAATTGTTTCGCATCTCTGAAGTTGAACTCTATTTGGAAACGTAGCCGATAGTAATTCACCAGTTTGTCAGCCGCAAGCGTTAAATCACTGGAAAACAAGACCACATGCGCCCATTTGTTGGTCTCAAGATTTATCTTTCTGACAATAACGATATTGAGCTTGTCAGGAAACAGCTTGTGCCACATCTGCATTTGGTAAATCTGGGTGCGTATCTTGTCAACTGTTTCTGTAGAGACCAAATATTTACCAGGAATCTGATCGTAATCTAACTTGCTTCCATATTTACGTCTGGCTCCGTACTTCTTTTGTGCGCCTGTATAGGGAAAATACAAAGCCGAATCGCGTCGCAATTTGGAAATGAGATGCAACCCGCATTGCCGTACCATCTGCAAACTGTTGTTGTTGCCAAAAGCACCGTCAAACATGAAGTAGATGATGGGGATGCCCACTATTGCCAGCAAACGCAATGTGCTTTTTAGCCATATTTGCATTTGTTGCAGGTGTTCTGGCAATTCAACATCCTGCCGATTTTTGTTTTTGCTCCCCTGGGGACGACCGCGCTTCCCCTTTTGGGGGGACTTCTTTTTCTTTTGGGCTTTCTTTTTCCTCTGGCCGCACAGGGCTTTTTCTTTGCTCAATTGCTCCATGCGTACGGGATAGGCTTCGTGTCGTTTGACGCTGACTAATGTAAATGCCAAGAAGGCCAATCCTTTGACGGGTCTACCATATATCGATGAAAAGAAGCGGTCGAGACCGTGTGTCACTTTACCCGCTTTGGTGACAACTGTTTCATCGCCAGCCAACAGGAATATATCTTCTATATCGGCAAACCAAATGGCTGTACATGTGACCATCAGTTGCGACCAGTTGATTTCTGTGTTGAAAAATCGTTGGATGGTACGGTAACTGCCTCCTTCTTCTGTCCAGCGCCAGATGCCTAACATCGTTATGCGCCCAGCCATTGCTAACATGGCTAAGATGATGATAGCCAAGCGTCTCCGCGTCGTCGTATCCAAAACAGATTGGTTGATTATTTGTAAAAGTGCTAGGATTTCAGTCATGAGTTGGTTTCCCGGTTGTTTCTTTTTGGTTAAAAAAACTTTACCGCGTTTCCAACTCTTTTGTACTTTTTAGCTCATTTGTGTGGCGAAGGTATTAATAAGACTATTCAGATTTTTGCCATTAAAAATATTAGCTTGCATAGGATACTGAAACCAAAAATTCTTATGGAATCGAGTATTAAACGATTAATTGAATATTGTACGGGAATAGCTCTCGAGTTTGAAGGGCGTTTGAATCGAATAAGAAGTTTTGTTCCCAACCACAATCTAACATCAGGAACGGCTAATGAAGTCATTCTTAGGAATTTTCTTGCACAGCGAAGTGCCGGGCGTTTTAATGTTTGTCAAGGATTCATCTGCGATCCAACTAACTCTGATTTAGTTAGTAAGCAATGTGATATTGTCGTTCATGACCATAATAGCTATCCATTAGTTTATTCAGAAGGGGAGATAAAGGTTGTTTTTCCCCAAGCAGTAAGAATGGTGGTTGAAGTGAAGACGGGGCTTTCAAAAAGAGAATTGCATGGGGCATTAAGCAATATTTGTATTGCCAAACAAATGAATTATACGCTTAATGGAATAATATTCGCTTTTCAGTCACCTCGTCTTGAAACTACTATTAAGAATCTGAGGGAGTTTTCAAGTAAATTCTCAGCAAGAAACGCACCAATTGCCATTCTGCTACTAGATGAAGGTGTGATAATACATCGTTGGCCTGGGACAGAATTAGGAGGAGGAGAAAACTCATTTGAAATTCGAGCTTGCAAAAGTAAGAGTAGTGGAATCGTAATAGCTTTTCTCTTGTTATTCTTCTTTGATGCTCAAATGCAATCAGTGTTTGGCGGATCAAATATTCACAATCTGATGCGCGAGATGCTTGTGAAAGAGACTGAGCCAGTAGATATTGAGTTGAAATTTACTGGGGAATAACACTCTAGAATTTTATCAACAGCTTATTGCCCGAATAACGGCCGTATTCCCACCAAACCTTTATCGATGAGATTGCCCCACTGCTAGCTAAGAAGAGGGAGAATGGCGGGGAGAAACGGCCGTTAAGCATCATCTCCTCTCTTATTAGAAACAAAACATGGGTATTAAAAACTACTTAATTGACGGCGTTTCCTGCGCTGGTAAAACCACAGTCTGCGACGAACTGCAAAGGCGCGGCTACCACACCATCCACGGCGACAGAGAGTTGGCCTATTTTGGCGATCTAAGAACGGGGAAGCCCATAACTGGCGACGCCAGCGAGCATCGGGCCTGGCTATGGGACGTTAAGAAGGTCCGAGCTTTGGTGGCCGATCAAACCCATGCGGCAACCTTCTTTTGCGGTGGTTCCAGGAATTCCGACCGCTTCATCGGTCTGTTCGATGAAGTTTTTGTGCTGGAGATCGATCTGGATACGCTGAACCGGCGGCTGGCCGCCCGGCCTGAAGACGAATGGGGTGGAACGGCCGAGGAAGGGGAAGCCTTTGCCCGATTACAACAGGCGACCAAAGAATACCTTCCCCAGAACGCCATCACAATTGATGCCACAGCACCCCTCTCCAGTGTTGTGGACACCATTCTTGACCATGCCAGCCAGGTGTCGCACCCCGCCTCACTTTATCCGAAAGGTAACTGATACGTATGACACTTTTTACTTTCCATTTGGCAAAAGTCGGCATTTTCACAACAGTTAAGGCTCTGTTACTCCCCCCTGACAAGAATACAATTCCTGGCTTAAAACACGCAGAATGCATGATAAAAATGGAACTGGGTGTGCCAATTGTGTCACCAGCCCGGATGCAACTACAAACCTTAGCCATGTTTGCCGCCTGGGAAAACCAGGCCGCTGTTGATGATTTTCTGGAAAACGCAAAACTTGGTTATGCCTTGGCTCGTGGTTGGCATGTGAGAATGGAATTCATGCGTCGTTGGGGGCACATCAGCGAATTTGATGGGCTGGCTGAAAGTGTTGGTGAACAAAATCCATCAGCGCCAGTTGTGGCCGTCACTTTAGCCAGAATGAAACTGCCCCAAGTGCCACGTTTCATCCATTGGGGAAAACCAGTCGAAAAACTTGTGCGTGACCATCCGGGAACCACTTTGGCCGCAGCAGCTATGAGACCCCCGCGAACGGTTTCTACTTTTTCTATTTGGAAATCGCAGCAAGAAATGGTGGATATGGTTCGTGGTCATAGTTCAGTTCCCCAACCAAAGCGCCATGCAGAGGCCATGATTGAACGCAACCGCAAAGATTTTCATTTTGAATTTACCACGCTCCGGTTTAAACCAATTGGGGAATATGGCGAATGGGCAGGACGAACTGATTTTGTTCCCAAGTCATAAAATTGATAACTTAGCTGTTAAGTGGAAATAACGGCCGTTTCCACACCCCCTCCCCTCCTCAAAAACAGTTACCCAACTGCCCACCGCTTGCTCAGAAGAAAAAAGAGAGAGAAACCGTTGGGCTTTAAGAAAATATTTTAGTTACTTGGCAGACTACAACGGATTCAGAAAAAAACGGATTTTTTCGAGGTAATATCCGTTAATTTCCCTCTCCGTTGTAGTCATAAAGGCCAAAACAACTATCAGCCAGACACCTGCGCCCGCTGCCAGGGCCAGGCCCCCACCGTGATGTCGCGCCGTTGGAAGCTCAGCAGCGCCAGGATGAAAAAGACAACAGACACACCCAGCAGCACAGCCATATCCCCGCCATTCACCCCCTCGCTAAACACCTGCGGCGACGTATTCAAGTAAGAAAACAAAAAGATGGGGCGCAGCGGCTCCAGTTTGTCCGTCAGGTTGGCGACGCTGTTGCCAAAGTAGCTGGCGATGAAAACAAGGGCGGCGGCAGACGAAGCGATGCGGCGGCTGGGCAGATAAGCTCCCAAAAAGAAGCTAATCATCATCAAGGCCAGGGCCAGCGGCCAGCCGCTCATCGTCGCCCAGAATAGTTGAGCGGCCGTCATCGTCGTCTCTATCTGCCCTTCAATCGCCAGGAAGACAGCCACCGCGCCCAGTGCGGCCAGGAGCGCGATAATCAGCGTGGCAATGATCATGGCGACAGCCTTGATAGCGACGATTTGCCAGCGGGCCAGCGGCATGGCGACCATGAGTTCCAACGTGCCGCTGTCTTCCTCGCCCGCCAGGGTAGCCGTGCCATTGATGATGGCATAGATGCCCAGCAAAATGGGAATAAATTGGACGATGGTGGAACTGGCGTACCCTTCCAGGGTACTCATCGAACCAATGCCCATCGCCTGATAAATGGCGATGCTTTCAATATCGAAACTTTGCAATTGCTCCTGCATGGAGGGGTAAACGGGGAGGTAGATCAGCACAAAGAAGAAGAGGCCGATGCCCCAGCCTAATATCGCGCTCCGTCGGACGCGCAGTTCGTGAAGGAGTAGGTTAAACATGATTTTTCTCAGATGAGACTGGAGACTAGGGACTAGAGACTATCAGTCTCCAGTTTACCAGTCTCTAATCTCCATAATAGGCCAGGAAAACTTCTTCCAAAGTCACTGGCTCAGTTTCTAAATCGGTGACGTGGTAGGATACGGCCGTTTCCAGCACCTTATTCAAATTATCCCGCACCTCCAACAGCACCATCCCCTCTTCCCGTGCCGTTTCTGTCACCCCATCCAGCGCAAAAGCATTTTCGGGCGGCATTTGGGCAAAGTGCAGACGCAGCCGCTTAAACTGCTGCTTGGTCAGGCTCTCCACCCGCTCGGTAGCCACCAACTGCCCTTCGCGGATAATGCCCACGCGGTCGCACACGGCCTGCACTTCGGGCAAGATGTGCGAGGAGAAGAAAACGGAACGGCCGTCGGCCTTCGCCTCACGCACCAAAGCCAACACCGTCTGCTGCACCAATGGGTCCAAACCGCCTGTTGGCTCATCCAAAATAATCAAATCCGCCTTATTCATAAACGCAGCCACAATGCCAATCTTCTGCTTGTTGCCCCGTGAATACTCCCGGATGCGGCGGTTCGTGTCCAAATTCAGCCGCTCACACAACGCCTGCCGGTAAGCCATATCGCCATTATTGCCATGCAGCGCATTCATCAAATCCAAAAACTGCTTGCCGCGCATCGTCGGATACAAACTCAACTCGCCGGGCAGATAGCCCACCCGCTGGCGAATAGCCACACCATCTTTCTGGCAGTCCATGCCAAAAACGGTGGCCTTGCCCCGCGTTGGCCGAATCACATCCAGCAAAATGCGCTGGGTGGTCGTCTTGCCCGCGCCATTTGGCCCCAAAAAGCCAAACACTTCCCCTTGCTGCACCGCCAAATTCACATCCACGATGCCTCGATAACGGCCGTAATACATCGTCAGGCCGCTCGTCTCGATCACATGATTACTCATCTAACTGTCCTTGTTTGCGTTCCGCCTCCCACCGTGCCAATAAGATCGGCATCTCACGCTCGAAGAAAGCATACATATCCCGCATCTCCTGCAAACGTGCTCGGCGCTCCGGCATTTCATCTGCCAGCAGTGCCAGCCCTTTTTCCGCCAGTTGGCGCAAAGCGGTTATCTGGATCAGGCCCCCCTGCATGATTTTTGTCCAAATGCCCGCACCAACGCCGTAAAAATCGCGCCGTTCGCCGGGTAAACTGATGCGCTCAATCAAACCCACCTGGATCAATTGGCGCGTAGCTGTGCTCACCGAGCTTTTGCTGATTTGTAAGGCCTGCACCAAATCGTCCATGGTTTGGTGAGGTGGATCGCAAAGGAGCAGCCAGCCCAACACGCGGCCAGAAGCACGCGGCTGCCCGGCTTGCTCATAACTTAACGCTAACTCTTCAATGTACCGTAACTGCTCTTCCTTCGTACTCAAATAAGCACCTTCCTTTGCTCAAAACAATGTCGGCATTTTAGTAAATTCTGTTTGTTCGGTCAATACCGAACAAACAGAATCAAAAAAATGCCCCTTGACGGATTCAAGGAAGGTATGCTAGACTGTCGCTCGTATCAAGAAATTTTACCTAAGGAGGTACTCAACAATGCAAACCATTTTGATAAACACCAACCAAGTTGAAGCTGTTGCGCGTTGTTCGAGTACGCCTGCCCTCTGGTAATTCCCCCCTTTTCGTGAGAATCCCCCAGCCACAGGTGTACCAACCTGTGGCTTTTTTGTTTAATTACGTGATTGCGTAATTATTTTGTGCCACAGGTTCCGTATCGGCCTGTGGCTTTTTTGTGCCACAGAGTTATCCCCCAAAAAATTAACAAAATGAGTACGATTCTTGACGATTATGAACATGCCTTCGCGGATGAAGGTTTTTATGTGAATGGGGATCGAGCGGCCCGCCGCCAACGTCCCCGCAACAAACCGAAACAACAAAAGAAAATAAGCAAAAAGCAGATAACGGCCGATCTCAGCGACTTCAGCGACGACATTAGCGAATGGGTGCCGAGTTATGCCGCGCCTTTAGACCCGCAACACCACGAACGGCAGTGGGTCATTGATTCCATTGGCCCCTTCTACCGCGACGAAATCGTCACCGATGTGACGCGGCTGGTGAAGGGGGGCAAAGAGGCCAATGTGTATGCCTGTGAGGCGCATCCTGACACAGGTTTGGCCCTGATTGCGGCTAAACTGTACCGGCCACGTATGCTGCGCCATCTTAAAAATGATGCTGTGTACAAGGCCGGACGACAACTGCGCGATGCGGAAGGCAAGCAGATGAAAGGGCGGCGGGAGAAGCTGGCATTGCGCAAAAAGACGAAGTTTGGCAAGGAAGTAGACATTCAGTGGTGGATTGGCAATGAGTACCGCACGCAAACGGCGCTGTATGAAGCTGGTGCTGATGTGCCGCGCCCCATCGGCCATCAAGGCAATACGATTTTGATGGAATACGTCGGTGATGCCTATGGGCCAGCGCCGACGTTGAGCGAGGTGTCGCTGCCCCGTGACGAGGCGCAGATGTTGTTTGAGCGGGTGATGCAGAATGTGGCTTTGATGCTGGACAATCATTATGTGCATGGTGATTTGTCGGCTTACAACATTCTTTACTGGGGGGGCAAAATTACGATTATTGATTTTCCCCAACTGGTGGAGGCGCGGCACAATCCCCATGCTTTTGAACTGCTGCGACGTGACATCCAGCGCGTGTGTGATTATTTCACTCGGTTTGGTGTGGCCGCAGATGCTCAGCAATTGACAGTTGATTTGTGGCAGCCGTATATGGGACGGGTGGATTGATGAAAAATAGTATGTTTGGTAGGGGCGAGGCAATCGGGACCAAGTTGGTGGGTTTACCAACATCTATCTCTCCCGATTGCCTTGCCCTTCTTATGCCACCAGAGGGCGAGGCATGTTGGGGACGAGGTGTTGCATTTTCACGAGGTGATGCCAACATGCCTCGCCCCTACCCAATTAAATGGAAAATTTGATGAACGATTATTTGGACCAATTTGATGATTATGAAGAGATGTTTGACCCTGTGCGGGTGGATCGGCAGGCGCGGCGCAAGCGGAAGCCGCGTGTGGACCCGAATATGGCGAAGGATGGGCGGGAGACGGCCACCTCGCCGGGCCTCGGCGCAGGCTCCACTATCGCCGAAACCACTGCTTTAGAAACAAATTTTGAAACTAGCTACCAGACTTCGCGCCACGAAGCGGGGTGGCTGTTGGTATCGCTGCAATCTTTCTACGAACAAGAGCTGATCAGCGACATTGCTGACCAGGTGAAGGGGGGCAAAGAGGCCAATGTGTACCGCTGTGTGGCGCATCCGGCGCTGGGGGTGGAGTGGGTGGCGGCGAAGGTGTATCGGCCGCGCATGTTCCGCAGTTTGAGCAATGACAAGATGTATCGGCAGGGGCGGGCGGTGTTGAAGGCCAACGGCCGTCCCGTCAAAGCCACCGACACGCGCATGATGCGGGCGATGGGCAAAAAGACAGCTTTCGGCCAACAAGTGGCCCATACCTCCTGGCTGATGTATGAGTACACCACGATGGAGATGCTGTACGCAGCGGGCGCGTCCGTGCCCAAACCCATTGCCAGCAGCGACAATGCTATTCTCATGGGCTATGTGGGGGATGCGCAGATGGCGGCGCCACCGTTGAGCCAGCTTTCGCTGGATCGGGATGAGGCGATTTTGGCCTTTCGTGAGGTGATGCGCAATGTGGAACTGATGTTGGCAAACGGCCGTATTCACGGCGATCTCTCCGCTTACAACATCCTCTACTGGAACGAACAGCCGGTGCTGATTGACTTCCCGCAGGTAGTGGATTGCGACAGCAACCCTGATGCCTTCACCATCTTCGAGCGGGATGTGCGGCGCGTCTGCGACTACTTTGCGCGACAAGGTGTGCCTTGCGATGCCGCTTTCATCACCAACGATTTGTGGGAGCGTTATGTGCTGGATGATGGGAGTGACCGTCTGGCAGAAGCCTCTCGCTTTGTGGAGGTTGGAACGTGACTACAACGGATAAAGAGATAAGCGGATAAAATCCGTTCATTTCCCCAATCCGCTGTAGTCCTAAAAGAACTATGAATCAAAAAATCTATTCTGCCAGGACGTTACTCTGGCATTACTTGAAGCCGCTCAAGATGAGGGTTTTGGGTTTGGCCGTGCTGCTGTTGGGCAGCATTGGCTTGCAGTTGATTGCGCCGCAGGTGGTGCGCCACTTTTTGGATTTGGCGCAAAGTGGGGAGACGGGAAGTGTGTTGGTGTGGGGGCAGTCATTGCCTGCCTTAGCCGTTCTCTTCTTCCTCACCGTCACTGGGCAAAAAATCATTGTGCTGCTCACGGCTTACGCCAGCGAAAATCTGGGCTGGACGGCGACCAACAACCTGCGGGCTGATTTGGCCGAACACGTTATCAAGCTGGACATGGGCTTCCACAAAACCCATACACCGGGCGAGCTAATCGAGCGGGTGGATGGCGATATTGGCAATCTGACTGAATATTTCTCGCAAATTACCGTTCAGGTCATCGGTAATATTTTGCTGGCGGTGGGCATTATCATCTTGCTTTTCCGCGAGGATTGGCGCGTGGGGCTGATTGGCATGGGTTATGGCCTGTTTGTCTTTTTGCTGCTGCGCCTGGCCGAGAAGTATGTGGTGCGCTTTTGGGGTGAGGTGCGGCAGAGTTTCGCCGAGATGTTTGGCTTTTTGGAGGAGCGCATGGGTGGACTGGAGGATATTCGCGCCAATGGCGGCGAAGCTTATGTGATGGCGCGGCTTTATCCGCTGCTGCGCTCTACTTACCGTGCCCGGATTCGGGCGGAGGTGTCGGGCAGTGTCAGTTTTGTGATTGGCTTTTTTATCTATGTGTTGAGCTTGCTGGCGACGTTGGCCTTGGGTGCGATGCGTTTTCAGCAGGGGTTGATTACGATTGGTACGCTTTATCTGCTGACGTATTACATGGGGCAGTTGGAACGGCCGTTTGATGCCATCCGCCGCCACATTTCCGATTTACAACGGGCCTACGCCAGCGTGGGCCGCATCGCCGAACTGTTCCAAATTCAGCCACACGTGCATGAGCAAATTACGGCCACCGCGCCCCGCACCGCACCGACAATTCGGTTTGAAGGTGTGTCTTTTGCTTATAAAGATGGGTTATCGGTGAACGGTGAACGGTTAGCGGTAAACGGCTTAAGTGAAGCGACTCAGTCTCCAGTCTCCAGTCTCCAATCCCCAAACGTCTTACAAAGCGTTTCCTTCCAGCTAGAAGCCGGCAAAGTTCTGGGCCTGCTGGGGCGCACGGGCAGCGGCAAGACCACGATGACGCGGCTGCTGTTCCGGCTGTACGATGTGGATGGGGGCGCGATTTGCCTGGATGGGCAGGATGTGCGGGCGATGGGGCTGTCGGATTTGCGGCGGCATGTGGGTATTGTGACGCAGGATGTGCAGTTGTTTACGGCTACGGTGCGCGACAATTTGACGCTGTTTCAGAATTACAATCCGGCGGCTGAACCCATTCCTGACAGCCAGATCATTGCCGCGCTGGAGCGGTTGGGGCTAAGTGATTGGTTCCACGCTTTGCCTGCGGGTCTGGACACGGTGCTGCAAGGCAGCCAGGGGCTGTCGGCGGGGGAGGCGCAGTTGTTTGCCTTTACGCGGGTCTTTTTGCGCGATCCTAAGCTGATTATTCTGGATGAGGCTTCGGCGCGGCTGGACCCGGCGACGGAGCAGTTGCTGGAACGGGCGATTGATCGCCTGCTGGCTGAGCGCACGGCGATTGTGATTGCTCATCGGTTGGGCACGGTGCAGCGGGCGGATGATATTTTGATTTTGGAGAATGGCGGTGTGGTGGAAAACGGCCGTCGTGACCAATTAGCCAGTGACCCCAATTCCCGTTTCTACCAACTGCTGCAAACGGGTTTGGAGGAAGTACTTGTATGATCACCATATCAAATTATGCTAGCTCTGGCCGGTCTCTGACCGAGCCAGCAAGAGCGGCACGGTGGGACACCGGCCGCAGCCAAGAGGGAAGGCTATGACCACAATATTAGATGTTCAGGAAGAAGAGGTCATTCCCGTGTGGCAGGCCACCTGGTCGCTCATTCGCTATCGGCCGGCCTTTTTCGCAGCTAACTTGTTTTTTAGCATCTACTTTGTGGCTACACGGCTTATTCCGGGCCTCATCACCCAACGCTTCTTCGATACGCTGACGGGAGATGCGCCCGCCGCTTTCAATCTGTGGACGCTTTTGGCCTTGTATCTGGCGGTGGAGGCCACGCGCATGATTGCCAATGCTGGGGAAGCCTGGAGCAGTGCCAGTGTGCGTAACACCAACGGCGCTTTGCTGCGCCGCAACATCATCGCCAATTTGCTGCAGCGCCCTGGCGCGGAAACCTTGCCTGTTCAGCCGGGTGATGCGGTGACGCGGCTGGATGATGATGTGGCCGATTTTGCCGATTTCCCCACCTGGATTCCCGATGTTCTGGCCCAGTTTGTCTTCTCTTTGGTTGCGGTCATCATCATGGCGCGGATCAATCTGATGATTACGCTGGTGGCTGTGCTGCCGTTGCTGGCGGTGATTGCTCTGAATCGGGTCGTGTGGAAATACTTTCTTCATTACAATCGCGTCAGCCGCCAGACAGATAGTGCTGTGACGGCCTTTTTGGGTGATCTTTTCGACTCGGTGCAGGCAGTGAAGGTGGCCGATGCGGAAGCCAATGTGATGGGTTATTTTCGCATAATCAACGATAAACGGCGCGAGGCCAATGTACGCTTTCAGGTGCTGTGGACGATGTTTATGACGATTTCGGACAATCTGGGGGATGTGGCAGTGGGCATTATGGTACTCATGGCGGGGCGGGCGATGGCGGGTGGCGATTTCACGGTGGGTGATTTTTCGTTGTTTGCCACATACCTGTTCTTTGTGGCCCGCTTCCCGGCGCAGGTGGGCAGCTATTTGTCGGAGATTATTCAGCAGAAGGTGGGGCTGCGGCGGATGCACGAGATTGCGCCGCAAGCGGAGCCGAAGAGTTTGGTGGCGCATCAGCCGACGTATTTGACGGGGGAGTTTCCCTCCCCTAACCCCTCCCAAAGGGAGGGGGATCGGGCTGCTCAGTTGGAGGTGTTGGATGTTCATGGATTGAGTTACACCTATCCTGACAGTGAGAATGGTATCTGCGATATTGACTTGCGCCTGGAGCGGGGGTCGTTTACGGTGGTGACGGGGCGGATTGGTTCGGGGAAGACGACGCTGCTGCGGGTGCTGCTGGGGCTGCTGCCGAAGGAGAGTGGTGACATCTGCTGGAATAATGGCACGATTGCAGATGCTTCTACTTTTTTTGTGCCGCCGCGTTCGGCGTATACGCCGCAAGTGCCGCGTCTGTTTAGCGAGACGCTGCGGGACAATGTTTTGATGGGGCTGCCGGATGAGGGGTTGGCGGGGGCGGTGCGATCGGCCGTTCTCGAAGAAGACATCGCCACGCTGGAGAAGGGGTTGGAGACGGTGGTTGGCCCGCGTGGGGTGCGTTTGTCGGGTGGGCAGGTGCAGCGCACGGCGGCGGCGCGTATGTTTGTGCGTAATGCGGAACTGCTGGTCTTTGATGATTTGTCTAGTGCGTTGGATGTGGAGACGGAGAAGAAGTTGTGGGGAAGATTGGAGAGTGGAGAGTGGGGAGTGGAGAGTGAGAGGGCTTCTCGCCTCTCGCCTCTCGCCTCTCGCCCCACATTTCTTGTTGTCTCTCATCGGCGGCCAGTTTTGCGGCGGGCGGATAGGATTGTGGTGTTGAAGGACGGCCGTATTGAGGCGGTGGGTACGTTGGATGAGCTGTTGGAGACGTCGGCGGAGATGCGGCGGTTGTGGCAGGGGGAAGTGGAATAGGTGTATTGGTGTATTGGTGTATTACTACTACACCAATATGCCAATATACCCATATACGATTGAGTTATGGATTATGAGATGGCGGTGGAACGGCCGTTTGGTGAAGGAAACGGCCGTTTCCCATTCAAATTTATCAATGGACGAGGCCGCAAATTCTTGTCCTACTATAAGCCGTATGGGCGGCTGTTTGTGGCTGATTTGGCAGCGGCGCTGCTGGTGTCGGCGATTACGTTGGCGCTGCCGTTGTGTATTCGCTACATCACCAAAAATGTGTTGGCGGGTAATGCACCGGATATGCTGGCTCAGATTTATGGGATGGGGGCGGTGATGCTGCTGCTGGTCATTGTGCATACGGCTTGCAGTATGTTTGTGGCCTATCAGGGGCATGTGATGGGGGCGCGGATGGAGGGGGATATGCGGCGGGAGCTGTTTGATCATTATCAGAAGCTGTCGTTTCGTTTTTATGATGAGCATAAGACGGGGCAGTTGATGACGCGGATTACCAATGATTCGTTTGCGCTGGGGGAGCTGTTTCATCATGGCCCGGAGGATGTGGTGATTGCGCTGCTCAATTTTGTGGGGGCGTTTTTCATTTTGATCAATATCAATGTGCCGCTGACGCTGATTGTGCTGCTGTTTTTGCCCGTGATGACGTGGTATGCGGTTCACTTTAACAAAAAGATGAAGATAGCCTTGCGCCAGAGTAAGGATCGGATTGGGGATGTGAATGCGCAGGTGGAGGATTCGCTGGCGGGGATTCGGGTGGTGCAGTCGTTTACGAATGAGGTGGTGGAACGAGAGAAGTTTGGGTGGGAAAACGGCCGTCTCGTGGAAAGCCGTCGTCAAAGCATCGAGGGGGAAACCTATTTCTATGAAGGGTTGGTTGGTTTTATCCAGTTAATGACGGTTGGTGTGGTTGTTTTTGGCGGCATTGCCATTGCGCGTAATAGTCTGGACCTGGCCGATTTGATCACCTTTTTGCTTTATATTGGCATCCTGATTGAGCCGATTAAGCGGTTTGGCAATTTTACACGGCTGTATCAAGAGGGGATGACGGGCTTTGAGCGGTTCATGGAGATGTTGGAGATTGCGCCGGATATTGAGGATAAAGCGGACGCGATTGAGTTGGATGGGGTTGATGGGCACATCCAATTTAAGGATGTCACGTTTCGTTATCACGATAGACAAGACGATGTGCTGAAAAATGTGTCGCTGGAGATAGGTGTGGGCGAGTTTGTGGCTTTGGTGGGGGCTTCGGGTGTGGGCAAAACGACGCTGTGTTCGCTGATTCCGCGCTTTTATGAGGTGCAGGGAGGGGAGATTTTGCTGGATGGGCTGAATATTCAGGATGTGCGGCTGGCTTCGCTGCGGCGGCAGATGGGGGTGGTGCAGCAGGATGTTTATCTGTTTCCGGGGACGGTTTTGGCGAATATTCGGTATGGCAAGGCGGGGGCGACGATGGCTGAGGTGGTCGCGGCGGCAAAGCAGGCCAACGCCCATGAGTTTATTATGGGGCTGCCGGATGGGTATGAGACGGATATTGGGCAGCGGGGGGTGAAGTTGTCTGGCGGGCAGAAGCAGCGGTTGAGTATTGCTCGTGTGTTTTTGAAGGACCCGCCGATTCTGATTTTTGATGAGGCGACGAGTGCGTTGGATAATGAGAGTGAAACGGCCGTGCGTGATTCCCTCGAACAGTTGGCGAACAATCGCACGACAATTGTGATTGCCCATCGCTTGTCTACGGTGCGTAATGCGCAGCGAATTGTGGTGCTGACGGAGAAGGGGATTGAGGAGGAGGGGACGCATGAGTCGCTGCTGGCGTTGGGTGGGGCGTATGCGAATTTGTATAACATGCAGGCGAGGATTTAGGATGATTTATAGCACGCAAAGGCGCAAAGGCGCAAAGAATAAAGTCTTAGCGGCTTTGCGCCTTTGCATGAGAAATTCTTGCTTCTAATATTCTCTATTGGGTGATTAGTCAAGATGATAAAACAGCTTACACAATACAATGATGTGAATGAAATGCTGCGGCGGTTGTTGGCTGAGGTGCAGGGCATTTTGGGCGAGCAGTTTGTGGGGATGTATTTGGATGGCTCGTTGGCGTTGGGGGATTTTGATGAGGCGACGAGTGATTTGGATGTGTTGGTGTTAACGGCCGATTTCCTGCCCGATGAGATGGTGGCGGAATTGGCGGCGATGCACGCCCGCCTGGGTGAAAGCGGTACGAAATGGGGCTATGAAATGGAAGTGTCGTATGTGCCGCAGGCGGTGCTGAACCAACTGCCACGCCGCGAAAAAGTCTTTGTGCTGCCGCGCATTGAGCGGGGGGAGACGTTAACGCTGCGAGAGCATCATATGGATTGGGTGCTGCATGGTTATATTTTGCGGGAATATGGCCTGGCGATAGCGGGTGAGCCGCTTACGAATTTGATTGACCCGGTGACACCGCCAATGATGCAGGCGGCGACTCGTGATTTGTTCAATTTTTGGTGGCGGCCTATGGGGATGGAGTCTCCCTATTTGGACTCGACGGGGTATCGGGTGTATGCGATTATGACGATGTGCCGGATTTTGTATACGCTGCGGCGGGGTGAGGTTGCTTCTAAACCGGCGGCGGCGCGGTGGGCGATGGCGCATTTGCCGGAGAGGTGGCGGGGGTTGGTGGAGACGGCCGTTCGCTGGCAGGGGGAGGATGTGGATAATTTGGCGGAGACGGTGGAGTTTATTCGGTATGTGGATGGGGAGATATTAAGGATTTGACGCAAAGAGGCAAAGACGCAAAGATACGCAAAGGTTTTTCTTCTTTTTCTTTGCGCCTTTGCGCCTTTGCGTCAAAAAAGATTTATGAGTTATCAATTCGTTGAGATTAATGGGACGAAGGTTCATTTTGAGGTGCGTGGAACGGGAACGGCCGTTGTGTTTATTCATGCGGGGATTGTGGATTTGCGGATGTGGGATGAGCAAATGGCGGTATTTGCGGAGAAGTATCGGGTGATTCGGTATGATATGCGGGGGTGGGGAGAGACGGAACGGCCGTTGGGCGAGTTTAGTGATGTGGCTGATTTGGCTGGGCTGCTGCGCCATTTGGATGTGGAACAGGCGGTGCTTGTGGGCTGCTCGTTTGGGGGCAAGACGGCGATTGATTTTGCTCTGACGCACCCGGAGATGGTGAGGGCGCTGGTGTTGGTGGGGGCGGCGGTGGGTGGTTTTGAGTGGCAAACGGCCGATTTTGGTGAGAAGGATGCGGCCATGGAAGCGGCCTATGAGCGCGGCGAGCGGGAACTGTCGGCGGAGTTGGAGACGCAGATTTGGTTTGATGGGCCGAATCGCTTGCCGCAGCAGGTGGATCAGGCGGCACGGGCGAAGGTGTATGAGATGGTGCTGGCTTTGCACCGGAAGCCGGAGCCGGTGGGGAGTAAGCGGATGGAGTTGGAGCCGCCGGCGGTGGAGCGGTTGGCGGAACTGGAGATGCCGACGCTGGTGATTGTGGGGCAGGAGGATGTTGAGGATATTCGGGCGATTGGGGAGTTGTTGGAGGCGAAGCTGCCGTTAGCCGAGATGCGGATGATGCGGGATGCGGCGCATTTGCCGAATGTGGAACGGCCAGAGGTGTTTAACAAGATTGTTTTGGATTTTTTGGAGGTTGTGTATGGCGGTTAGTACGAAGGGGAAGCGAAAGGTGACGCATAAGGGACGGCCGTTTATCTGGTATGTGGAAAGCAAGGATGAGCATGTGCCGGAGGAAGGTGGTCTGGTGACGCAGGGCGAGGAGCGGTATTTGCACATCATCGCCACCAATAAGAAGTTTATTGTGCATTATCGGCTGCCGCAGGAGGGCGATCCCCATGCCGAACTGCGGGTGGAGGGGGAGCAGTTTCCGCGCCAGCCAGGGGCGAAGATTGTGGCCGTGCCGCGCTGGAAGCATGATATGAATCATTTCCCGACGAATGATTTTGTGCGGCGGTTGATTGGCTGGTGTATGGAAAAGGGAGATTGAGAGATTGGGAGATTGGAGATTGGAGATTGGTGTTTTTAGTCTGGTTGGCATCTCACTGAGCCAGCTAAGCGGCACGGTCGGAGACCGGCCGCAGCCAGGGTTAGTCGGGGATGTCGAGGGCGATTTTGAGAGCCTGGTTGAGTTGGTCAATGAGGTATGGCGAAAGTGTACCGATATAGTTGGTGAGCATGGATTTGGGTAAACTGACCAATTCGTCGCAGTGGATGCTGCTATCATGTTGTAGCCCTTCTTCAATGCCGACCGGAACTTGTGAGGCTAAACCATGATGAGCAGAGTAAATGGGTGCACAGATGACGCTAGAAAAGCGAGAGGTGATTAGAGCTTGGCGGCTGACGACTACAAATGTGCGATAGTGCCGAGGGTCTCTGGCTGATGGGTTTTCGACGCGATAGAGATCACCTCGATTCATGGAATGACTTGGTAGCTGAGAACGTCTTCGGCTTCGGCGTTGAGTTCGTCGGCATAGCGGTTGATGATTTCCAGGTCACGGGCGTTTTGCTCGGCGCGGGTGAGTTGGGCGATGAAGGTGCGAACGGCCGTTTCGATGAAGTCGGAGCGATTTTTGAAGGAGTGGGAAAATTGGTCAATAGAAATCAGGAGTTCTTCAGACAAGGTGATGGAGGTTTTGACTTTCATACCACGAATATACTACCTTTAGGGGTTGAAAACAATATGTAGCCGCGATTTCTTATCGCGCTTTTTGAGTTAAGCGGCGCGGTAGGGATACCGCGTCTACGAATGAAAAGGATTATGGCTAAAAAGAACAAGAAGAAAGAGCGGACGCAGCAGAGGCAGAAGGAGCGGCAATTTGAGAATAAGCCGGGGAAGCGGACGATTCGGCATAATACGGCGGCGAATCAGGCTAAGCATCGGGTGGATTGGCAGCCGCTGCAGCCGGATGAGGAAGGGGTGGTGGCGGATCGGCGGATTATGCCGATGGATGAGGCGGATCGGCGGGAGGGGCTGCTGCTGACGAAGCGGTTGGAGTTTCAGGAGGATTTTGCCGAGACGATGTGGCAGACGCTGGCCGATCGGTCGGAGTTTGAGTTGGGGGTGGTGATTGAGGTGGGGCGGGGTTTGTGCCGGGCGGAGGTGAATGGCGAGGTGCTGGTGTGTGATATTCGCGGCACGTTGATTGCCGAGGGGACGGGGTTTACCAATGTGGTGGCGGTGGGGGATAGGGTGCTGGTGCGGCTGCATTATGATGGGCGCGGGCTGGTGGAGGAGGTGCTGCCGCGCCGCAGTGGGCTGGCGCGGGCGGATGTGCATAAGGCGCATTTGCGGCAGATGATGGCGGCGAATGTGGATCAGCTGTTGATTATTGCGGCCTGGTTGGAGCCGCAAATCTGGTTCCAGATGATTGATGAGTATCTGATTGGGGCAGCGCGGAATGAGTTGGAGGCGGTGATTGTGATTAATAAGATTGATTTGGCGGAGAGTTGGCTGGAGGTGACAACGGCCGTTCAGCCCTACCGCCAATTGGGTTATCAGGTCATTCTCACCAGCACAGTGACGGGGCAGGGGGTGGATGAGGTGGCGCGGCTGCTGAAGGGCAAGACGACGATGTTGGCGGGCTTGTCCGGCGTGGGCAAATCGTCGCTGATGAATGCGATTCAGCCAGGTTTGCAACTGCGCACGGGCGAGGTGAGCCAGTTGAAGAGCCGTGAGGGGCGACATACGACGACGAAGGTGAATATGCTGCCGCTGGCGATGGGGGGCTATGTGATAGATACGCCGGGGATTAAGGATATGGGGTTGACGGGGCTGTACCCGGAGGATTTGATTTTGTATTACCCGGAACTGGAGGCGGTGTTTGGACACTGCCGGTTTGCGGATTGTACGCATGACCATGAGCCGGGTTGTGCGGTAAAGGAGGCGGTGGAAAACGGCCGTATTGCCGAGTGGCGGTATACGAATTACACCAATTTGTATACCAAGCTGGTGGAGGAAGATTAGAAATTGGAGATTGGAGATTGATCAATCTAATCTCCAATCTGTTTAGATGCTTGGGAAATTAAATGTATGGAACGAGTTGAGATAAATGAGGTGACGGGAGCGATGTTGGCTTTGTTGGCGGAGGGTGCGCCGGTGGGGGTGCCAGTTGGCATACGGCGAACGGCCGTTCTCGCCAACAAACTCCCTGGCAAAATCCTGACCGACGATCCGCAACGGCCGAGTTGGGTAGTGATTTGGGAGGCGGGGGATGGCACAGTGTATTGGGGTGGGACGTTGACGGCGGAGATATTGGCAGCGGTGGTGGCGCGGCTGCGGCAGGGCAATGAGGTGCTGATTCCCTTTTGGACGCGGGACGATCCGATTGTGGCAATTTTGCCGCCTGAGCCGGATTTTGAAGGGGCGGCGATGGATTTTATGGTGCGGGATACGGCCGTTGACCTTGACGAAATCCTGGCGCAACTGCCAGAGGGGTTGACGATTCGGGCGGCGGATTTGGCTTTGTTTGAGCGGACGTTTTGGCGGGATGACAATGTGCGGCTGGCGGGCAGTGCCGAAGCGTATCTGGCGACGGCGCGGGCGTTTTATCTGCTGCAAGGGGAGGAGATTTTGGGTGAGGCGGCGGCGGGGCCGTTGATTGACGGGGTGCGGGAGTTGGGAGTGTTGACCTACGAGCCGTATCGTGGGCGGGGGTACGCGACGCTGATGTGTGCACGGTTGATTCGGGAGATGGAGATGGTGGGGGAACGGCCGTTTTGGAACTGTTCCACCCGTAATTTGGCCTCGGCGGCGGTGGCGCGGAAGCTGGGTTTTGGGCAGGAGAGGGTGTTTGAGTTTGTGTGGTATGAGGGGGTGGAGAGTGGAGACTAGAGATTGGAGATTATTAGTCTCCAATTTCCCGTGTCTAATATCCAAGTATGAGGTTGAAGATGAGTGGAGCGATTTTTGATTTTACACTGTTTCCCACGCTGACGACGGAGCGGCTGGTGCTGCGGCAGGTGGGGCATTCAGATGCGGCAGATGTATTGGTCTCGTTTGGGGATTTTGAGGTGCAAAAGTACAACGGGCCGGTGTTGGATTTAGATGGGGTTCATGACTTGATCGCCAATGAGATTCGGGCAGGGTATGAGAATAAGGAGAGTCTGGTCTGGGGGATAACGCGAGGTGGGGAGGATAGGGTGATGGGGATGATTGGGTTGTGGCGTTGGAGCCGTCGTAACCGGCGGGTGATATTGGGTTATGATTTGGCGCGGGTGTATTGGGGCAAGGGGTACGCGACGGAGGGGATAACGGCCGTTCTCAACTTCGCCTTTACCCAAATGAATCTCAATCGAGTGGAGGCTTACACCATTGCCGACAATCACCGCTCGGTACGGCTGTTGGAGCGGTTGGGCTTTATGCGTGAAGGCACGCGGCGGAATCATTCGTGGGAGGATGATGGCACGTTTCATGATAGTGCAATTTATGGGTTGTTGAGTGGTGATTGGGAGATGGGAAACGAGAGACTGGAGACTGAGCGGGCCAAGAAACAGTAGGTTTATGGGCATTATGAGCTGTTATTGGGAAAGTATGGAACCTTGCGGCCAACATCCGCACGCAGGTGGAGAATATCTGCAAATGGGCTAACTTTGAGCAAGAGATAAGAGGCTGCAAGGGGAAACAATGTGATGAAAATAGTAGAAATTTTGGCATTGTATGATGAGCAGGAACGAATAAGAAAAGAACGGCCTTTGTACCAGCGGGAGATGACAGCAGAAGTGGTGCGTTTAATTTCCCAAGACCCCAGCCAGCCTCATTTTGTTATGTATAGCCAATTAAATGAGTCGAACGCTGATGAGATTATCCAGCGCGAAAAAGCCTATTACCCGAACATGGGCGGGGCAGGGTTGGAATGGATGTTGTATGAACATGATGAGCCAGCCGATTTGGGTGAGCGTTTGCGCCAACATGGTTTTGTGCCGGGTGCGCAGGAAGGGCTGCTGGTGGCCGATTTACAGGAATGGTCAGAGGTTTATCAGCAACCTATAACGGCCGATGCTGATTACCAAATTCGTCGTCTGGTTACATCGGAAGAAATAGGCCAGCTTGTGCAGTTGCAAGCCCAGGTCTATGGCCAGGATTTTAGCCAGTTGCAAACGGAGCTAGAGGAGAACCTGATGCTAGAACCAGATGGCTGGGCGATTTACGGGGCGTATGCGGAAGGTCAGTTGGTGTGTGGTGCGTGGATTTCCTTTCCACCTAAAAGCAGCTTTGCTACCCTGTCAGGTGGCGCCACCCTCAAGGCGTATCGGCAGCGTGGTCTCTACTTGCAGATGGTGGCGACGCGGGCGCTGATGGCGCTGGCGCGTGGCTATCGTTTTTTGCTGGTGTATGCGGGTGACATGAGTCGGCCAATTTTGCTAAAACGTGGTTTTCGGTCGTTGACGCATACGTATGTGTATGTGTGGCTGCCGGAACCGTAAAAGATGGAAGACCAGGGAATTTGTTGGAAGTGGCATGAAAACATATGAGCAGTTAACACGATTGGGCCGCTTGCGGCGGCTGCGGGGGCTGGCGGTGAATGCGCTGGCGCAGTATGAGCTGGATGTGTGTGGTTTGACTTTGGTGGGCACGGCGACGAATCTGATTTATCGGGTGGAAACGGCCGATCACCACCAATTTGCCCTTCGCCTCGCCTACCCTGGCTGGCGCACATTGACCGATTTGCAGGCGGAGGCGATGTGGCTGGCGGCATTGGCGCGGGATACGGATATTTGTGTGCCGGTAGTGGAGGTGAGCCGAGAAGGAACGGCCGTCATCACCACCACTGTGCCGGGCATTGACCAGCCCCATTACGCCACCCTTATGCGCTGGCTGCCAGGGACGCTGCTGGGCAAGCGGCTGACGACCGCCAATCTTTACCAGATGGGTGAACTGTTTGCCAAAATGCACCAGCACGGGGCAAGCTGGCAGCCGCCAGCGGGGTTTACCAAGCGCAAATTCACCCGTTTTCTGTCTCGCGGCGAACCGGATGTGCTGTTGGCTGAGGCGCAGTTGGCGGTGTATACGCCGCCGCAGTTGGCCGTTTTTCAGGAGATTCGGGCGCGGGTGGAGGCCGAATATGCGCGGCTTGATCCAGCCGATTTGCGGGTGATTCATTGCGATTTGTGGCACGACAATATCAAAATTCATCACGGCCAGCTTTGTCCCTTTGATTTTGAGGATACGGTGTGGGGCTATCGGCTGCATGATATGGCAATGGCCCTGCTGGATTTGATGGAGGAGACAACGGCCGAGCAGTATGAGGTGCTGTTTGCTGCCTTCCAACAAGGCTACACGGCCCATCTGGATTGGCCGGCGGGGGATATGACGGTGTTGCAATTGGGGCGGCTGTTGTGGTTGAATAACCATTTGGCGCGGCATCATCGGCAGTGGTGGGGGGAAACGGCCGTTCCCTTTTACACCGCGCTGTTTGAACGGTATTTGGCGAGTGGGGAGTTGATACGGCCGTTGCGGGCATAATGGGAGATTGGAGACTGGAGATTGGAGACTATCAATCTCCAATCTCCAATCCCCAATCTCTAATCTTTAATAAGGTAAGGTTCATGAACACAGAAGAAATTTTGGCATTGTACGATCAGCAGGAGCGGATTCACGCCGAGCATCCCTCTTATCGGCGTGAGGTCACAGCGGAGACGGTGCGGGCGATGGCCCATCGGCCAGAGCGGTACAGCTTTGTTATTTACAGCAAGTTGAATGAAGACAACGCCGATGCCATCATCCAACGAGAGTTGGATTATTACCGCAGCACGGGCGGGGCGGGGCTGGAATGGAAGTTGTATGAACATGATGAGCCAGCCGATTTGGGCGAACGGTTGATCGCGCATGGTTTTGTGCCGGAGGAGCAGGAAGCGTTTCTGATGCTAGATTTGGCGAATCTGCCGGAGGTGTATCAACGGCCGATAACGGCCGATATTCGCCGCCTCTATACGCCTGAAGAGATCAGCCATGTGGTGAAGGTGCAGGAGCAGGTGTATGACGAGGATTTTAGCTGGCTGCAAGCGCAGTTGGAGGAGAATCTGGTGGCGCAGCCGGATTATTGGAGCATTTATGCCGCTTATGTGGAGGGAAAACCGGTTTGTGGGGCCTGGATTTCTTTTCCCCAAGAGAGCAGTTTTGCGGGCTTGTGGGGTGGGGCGACGCTGGCAAAATATCGCCAGAAGGGCTTGTACTCGCAGGTGGTGGCGGTGCGTGCCCAAGAGGCAATTCAGCGCGGCTACCGCTTTTTGACGGTGGATGCCAGTGATATGAGCCGCCCGATTTTGATGAAGCGGGGCTTTCAACTGTTGACCTATACGTATCCCTATTTTTGGGAGCGTGAGGCGAACGAATAAGCCGTGTGAAGCAGCATTTGCTGGGAATTTGCCGCCGCTATTGGCGCCCGCTGGTCATTTTTCTGATCGTCGGCATCTCGCAGACGTTTGTGGGGCTGTATACGATTGTCTTTTTTCAGCGTTTGCTGGATGAGGTGGTGGCGGTGCGGACGTTGGCCCCGTTGTGGTGGCCGTTGGGCTGGTTTGTGGGGTTAACGGCCGTTAACTACCTGCTCATCTACCTGGAAGGCTACCCGCGCAGCATCCTCAACAACGGCGCGTATCTGTGGACCAAACTCCGCGCCATGAAAAAGATCATGCACATAGATTACCTGGCCTACCAGACCTTAGGCACGGGCAATCTCATTCAGGTCATTGAAAATGGGGCGACGGGGGCCAAAAACATCCTCAACGGCTTCTATCTGCAAATCGTCCGCTCCATCATCCCCAGCATCGTCATCACCTTCGGCTTCATCGGCTACTATGACCAGACGCTGCTGCTGATTATTTTGGGCCTGTACATCATCCTCTTTTTCCTTTCTTACTACCTCATGGTGACTTTGCAGCGGGAGATGGACAAGATGTTGAGCCAGCAGGAGGATTTTTCTAAGTTCTCTGTGCGTGGTTTTATGGAGTTGGTGGTGTTTCGGGTAAACGGCCGTTTCCACCACGAATACAACCGCGTTAAAGCCATCTCTGACAAAATTGTGCGCTCTCAGGCCAAAATCCAACTGGTGCAGGAGCTGTTTTTCACCGGTTTCGCCTTCCTCATTTTTATTTTGGAAATCATCGTCATTGTGCGGCAGGTGAACCAGATAATTTTGGGGCTTTCGACGGTAGGCACGCTGGTGGCGCTGGTCACATTTATCCGCGAGGTGGGGTATCCCATTTCCACCTTCAGCATGGCTTATGTCAACTATAAGATGGATGTCGTTGCCTTTCGCCGCTTTGAGTCCTTTCTGGCCCAGCCGGAGGATGAGGGGTTGACGCGCACATCTCCCTTGCAATTGTCATCGGGCACAATTGAGTTCCAACAGGTGGATTTCGCTTTCGATGAGGTAGCTGTATTGTCTGATTTGAATCTGAGGTTAGCGGGCGGAAAGACGACAGCACTGGTAGGCACGAGCGGCAGTGGCAAATCTACGCTGGTGCGCCTGCTGCTGCATCTGTTTAAGCCGGATAACGGCCGTATTCTCATAGACGGCCAGGATTTAGCCGCCGTAGATTTGCGCTCTTTTT
This sequence comes from Ardenticatenaceae bacterium, assembly GCA_020634415.1. The sequence continues at coordinate 46,883 of JACKBT010000023.1, read as the reverse complement.
ATCAGCAGGTGGCCTATATCCCCCAAGAGCCGCCCGTGTTTGATGGCACGATCCGCGAGAATTTGCTGTTTGAGGCGGTGCTGGCGGAGGAGGTGGTTCGGCAGGCTTTGCAGCAGGTGGATTTGCTGGCGTTGGTGGATAGATTGCCGGATGGGTTGGAAACGGCCGTTGGCGAGCGCGGTCTCAAGCTGTCGGGCGGCGAGCGGCAGCGGCTGGCCTTTGCCCGTGTGCTGCTGCATCAGCCGCAGATTATCATTTTGGATGAGCCAACGGCCGCTTTGGACAGCGTGACGGAGCGGTTTGTGACGGACAATATGCGCCGCTTTTTGCAGGGCAGAACGGTGATTGTGATTGCCCATCGCCTGCAAACGGTGCAAACGGCCGATGAGATTTTGGTGGTGGCGAACGGCCGTATCGCCCAGCGCGGCTGCTTTGCCACCCTGGTTAAGGAGCCGGGTCTGTTCCAGCAGTTGTGGCAGGAACAGACGACTTTTAGTTCGTAGATAAGATGGCGGTTTGCAGATTGGCCCAAGCTTCTTGGTTTTTAAGAAAATAATCCGGCAATAAAACTGGGCGAATGAATTCGCAGCAACGACTACGAAGCCCGCCTACGCGGGCTGAGTCTCAGTCGGCGTAGGCCGACTTGGTAGTCGTTGCTGTGGTTTCAACCGCCGGAATTTATTACCGATGTAATTTTTAATCTCCAACAAGATTGGCCCAATCTCCGCCAGGTTGATAGGGAGACCACAATGCGTGAGGATTGGGATAACAAGCCGTTGGCAGTGGAGGTGGTGGAGGGGTGTGTACCGGAAATCGGCCGTATGGTGTGGCTGCTGGAAGTGGCCCGCCAGCGTTTGCAGGAGAGGCTGGCGGGGCTGGAGCAGGGGGTGATTGATTTTGCCATGCCGCATGAGAACAGTATTGGCACGCTGCTGTATCATATTGCGGCGATTGAGGTGGATTGGTTGTATACCGAGGTGTTGGAGTCTAGCCCGTTTGCGCCAGAATTGGCGGAGTTGATCTGTTGGGATGTGCGGGATGGGAGTGGACGGTTGACGGTGGTGAACGGCCGTTCCCTCGAGGAGCATCTCCACGTTTTGGATCGCGCCCGCCATTACCTGTTGCAAACCTTTCGCCAGATGGACCTGGCCGATTTCCGCCGTGTGCGCCACTTTGAGAACTACAGCTGCACGCCAGAGTGGGTGCTGCATCACCTCATCCAGCATGAAACGGAACATCGCGGCCAGATCATGACCATTCGGACGCAGGCGGAGAGGGCAGCCATTAGTAAGCAGTGAGCAGGATTTAGAATTTAAGTAAGACTTACGCAGTTGCTCTGGTCGGTGTCACACCGAGCCAGACGGGTGGCTCGGCCAGGAGGCCGGCCACAGCACTTGGATTCAGAGGTCAGTGTAGTTTGGTGAAGGGATGTTATGGATGAATGGCTTGTACCGTTGGCTGAGGTGAGGCAGGAGGATGCGGCTCTGGTGGGGGGCAAGGCGGCGGCGTTGGGGGAGCTTTTGGCGGCGGGTTTTCCTGTGCCGCCGGGGGTTTGTGTGACAACGGCCGTTTTCCACGCCGCCATCGCCCCTTACCAGAGTGAAATTGAACGCTTATGTCAACTGATTGAGGCGCAGGTGGTGGCAACGGCCGTTACTGCCAGTGAAAATATCCTCACGCTTTTGCAAGATGTCCCGCTGCCAGAATTAGAGATTGGGGACTGGAGATTATTCGCCACCAATCTCCAATCTCCAGTCTCCAATCGCCAATCTCCGCTCGCCGTTCGCTCCTCCGCCACTGCTGAGGATCGGGGGGATGCCAGCTTTGCCGGGCAGTATGCCACGCTGTTGGGGGTGCGGGGGAAAACGGCCGTTGCTGAGGCCATCCGCACCTGCTGGCTCTCCTTTTTTAGCCCCCACGCCCTGTTTGATCGCGCCCAGCACGGCGCGTTGAGCGGGGACGAGGGCATGGCGGTTCTTATTCAGCCCATGATTGAGGCTGAGTGCGCCGGTGTCTGTTTGACGGTTGACCCCATTCAGGCGCGGGATGAGGTGATGGTTATTAACGCTGCCTGGGGGCTGGGCGTGGGTGTGGTGGAGGGGTCGGTTGCGACTGATTCCTACTGGGTGCAGCGGCGCAATCTTGGCCTGGAAAAGCAGCGGATTGTGGAGAAGGGGGAGAGGGTGGGATGGGTGAGAGGCGAGAGGCGAGAGGGGAGGGGCGTCACTTCCCTCTTCCCTCTCGCCAATGCCGATAAGCGGCGGGCGGCTTGTTTGCCGGAGGGGTGGGTGAGGCGGGTGGCGGCGTTTGGGCTGGCGGTGGAGCAGGTGTATGGCCGTCCTCAAGATGTGGAATGGGCGGTGGCGGACGGCCGTTTTTGGCTGCTGCAAAGTCGGCCGTTGACGGGGCTGCCAGTGGGGATGGGGGCGGCCCCGCCTTTCCCGGTAACATGGCAGGATGAGGCCGAGCGGCGCTATTTTTGGCAGCTCACAGAGCATTGCGCCGGGGCCGAGCCGCCGCTGCCGTTGGCACATGATTTTATGGCCTTGCGGGAGAGCATCCGCGAGGAGACGTGCCGCTACTTGGGGGCGGATCGGCATGAGGTGTGGCGGATGTGGAACGGCCGTACCTACTGGCGGCGGGCTTCGTTGGGCCTGACGGCGGCTGATATGGCTTTGCGGCAGCAGGTGTTTGCCGATTTGCAGGAGCGGCTGCAAACGGTGGGCTGGACTTCGTGGGACTATTGGGGGCCGGAGATGGTGCGGCAGGCGGTGCAGCTTCGTTCGTGGGCGGGGGAAACGGCCGATGGCCCGGCTTTGGCCGACCATCTGGCGCGGGCGCAGGCGGTGGCGCGGTATGGCCTGGCGATTCATCCGCGTATTGTGTTCCGGCCGGGGCAGGCTTTTTTTGAGGCGTTTACGGCCGTTTCGGGGCTGACGGGGGTGGCGGCGCAAACGGCCGCGTATCAACTACTGGATGGGGAGGAGAGTCAGCTGACGCGGTTGATTGATGGTTTGTATGAATTGGCGCAGGTGGCGCAGGGGCCAACGGCCGCTTCCACAAGCTCAGGGCGGGCTGTTGCCCAACTGCTGCTGGAGATGCCTGAGGATGTGATGGCGCGGCTGGCGGCTTTGCCGGCGGCGGCGGCGTTTCGGGCGAAGCTGGCCGATTTGCTGGCCGAATATGGCGAGCGCATGGGGCATGGCTACGGCTCGGAGATGACGATTATGACGCCGACGTGGCAGGAGGAGCCGGAGCGGGTGCTGGCTTTGGTGCGCTCTTATTTGGGGGCGGCGGAGGCACCAGCGGTGGTGCGGGCGCGGCGGCGGCGGGCGCGGGACGAGCAGGTGGCTGAGTTGTGTGCGGCGTGTGGGGATGAAACGGCCGTCACCCAATTCCAGCATCAATTGGCCTATGCTCGTCAGATGGTGGTGGGGCTGGAGGATCACAATCATTGGATTGAGCAGGTGGCGCAGGGGCAGCTGCGGCTGGCGGTGATGGCGGCGGCGCGGTGGCTGGTGGCGCAGGGCTTTTTGCCGGATATGGCAGATGTGTTTTGGCTGGAGTTTGCTGAGATTGAGGCGGCACTGCGGGGGGAGGTGCCACTGCAACAAGTTATTGCCACACGCAAGGCAGCATGGCGGCGGTGGGCGCAGATGGTGCCGCCGCCGATTTTGGGGCTGCCGGAGGCGGGTTTGCCGCTGCGTCCGCCGTTGGTGGATGAGGTGAATGTAGGAGAGGCTGGGGAGGAAAACGGCCGTCTCGTTGGCCTGGGGGCGAGTGCGGGGGTGGCGGTGGGGCGGGCTTGTGTGGTGGGGCTAGGAGAGCCGCTGCCGGAATTGGCACCGGGCACGATTTTGGTGGCGCAAAATGCGGGGCCGTTGTGGACACCGTATTTTCCGCAGTTGGCGGGGCTGGTTTTGGAGGAGGGGTCGTTGGGGCAGCACGCGGCGGCGACGGCGCGGGAGTATGGCATTCCGGCGGTGATTAGTTGTCGGCGGGCGACCCGATTGATTGTAGATGGTGAGTGGGTGCGGGTGGACGGGAAGCGGGGCGTGGTAAAATTGGGAAATGATGTTGAAGATGATGCTGCCCTTCGTGGAAAGGAAAACTGATGAGAGTTGAAGCAAGTCCCTTTTTATGGTTGTTGATTGTTGGGGGGCTGGTGATATTGGTGGCTTGCAGCTCACTGATTTCTGGGGAGAAGATGGGCAATATGACCTTAGTCAAAGAGGAAACAGCGTTGGATGCTTTGGTAGATAGTGAGCGGGTTTTGGTATTTGTGGCCGCGAATGCGAGTGATGAGGGTATTTATTGGCTGGATTTGGATAATCATCGGCTCTATTTGGCGGCACGGCCACAGGCGGAGGCGCAGTTTACCGACGCGGAAAGCTATATCTGGCTGCCGGAGAGGGATATGGTGCGCTGGACGGGTTCAGAGTTGGTGTATGGGCATCGGCTGACGGGGTTTTGGGAGTTGGCGACGGATGGGTCGCAGCAACAGATTACTGAATTTGGGTATGTGGGGCAGTTGGCGCAAAATGGTGAGCAAGTTTTGCGTTTTCGGGCGTGTGGGCCGGATGAAAACGGGCACAGCTATCTGATTACGCCGCTGGATCGTTTTACGGGGCCGCCGTTGCTCTGTTTGCCCCGTTATGTGGATGCTGAGACGCCCTGGTACACTGTTGTGCCTGTGTGGAATCCGTATCTGGCTGAGGCGGATTTTATTGTGAGTGAGCGTTTTGGCCTCACGAATGGCTTGCGGGTTGTATCGAATAAATTGGTGGCGGTGGCGGATGAGGGGACGTTGGTTGATATTGTGGATTTGGGGACGGGTTTCCCGATTTTGGCGGCGAATTCGCTGCAAGTAAGGCCAGATGGGCAGGCTTTTTATGTGTATGATGGGGCAGCGGGGGTGACGCGGATTGTGGATCGGCAGGGGGATGATCTGGTGGATTTTGGGGCGGTGGATGGTGCGTGGGCTGGGTGGGAGCGAAACGGCCGTTTCAGTTGGTCGCCCGATAGCCAGAAGGCTGTGTTGCTGTTTGAGGACTGTGCGAATGAGTGTGAGCAGGTGCTGGTTTTGGCGGAGAATGAGTTTGCTAACCTGACGGAACTGGCGACACTGCCGGAGAATGACCGCTTTGATTATTTTATTTGGTCGCCTGATAGTACATGGCTGAGCCTGGTAACGGAAATCCACCAAGGAGCCGATGATCCGCCCCGCATTTACACGATTAATTTGAGGGATCAGTCTGTTGAACAATATGTTTTCCCGATGCGTATTATTTTGAAAAGTGTGCAGTGGGTACGCTAAGGATGGTTTACGGGTTAGCTTTATGGAAAAAACGATTCGAGAACGCTTTAATGAGGAAATTTTGGCGGTGGCGCGGCGGCGGTATGGGCTGGCGGAGGATGCTTTGCAGGAGTTGGGTGGCTTTGAGAGTTTTATGTATGGCTTTGCTCAAGAGGGCGGGGAGTATATTTTGCGGATTGGGCACAGTCGGCGGCGGTCGGTGAATATGATTCGGGGGGAGGTGGATTGGATTAATTATTTGGCGGCGGGTGGTGCGGGGGTAGCGCGGGCGGTGCCTTCGCCCAATGGTGAGTTGGTGGAGGTGCTGCCGGATGGGCAAGGGGATGATTTTCTGGCGACGGCGTTTGTGCGGGCTAAAGGTGGACATGTGCGGCGGGAGATGTGGAATGAGGCGTTTTGGGTGGAATACGGCCGTTTCATCGGCAATCTCCACGCCCTGACTAAAAATTACACGCCCAGCCAACCCGAATGGCGGCGGCCTGAGTGGAATGACCCGATTTTCCTGGAAATCGGGTGGCTGCCAGAGTCGGAGGAGCTTGTGCGGCAAAGGTATGAAGCCCTGCTGGCTTATCTGACGGCACTGCCGCGAGGCCGGGAGAGTTACGGGCTGGTGCATCAGGACGCGCATCGCGGTAACTTTTTTGTAGACGAGGCTGGTAAGATTACCCTCTTTGATTTTGATGATTGTTACTATAGTTGGTTTGCCTATGACATAGCCATGGTGATTTTTTATGCCATCACCAATGAGCCGGAAGCCGATGCGTTGGCGCGGCGGTTCTTCCAACAGTTTCGGCGAGGTTATGAGCAGGAGAATTATCTCGATCCTGTTTGGTATAAGGAAATCCCCCACTTTTTGAAGCTGCGGGAGATTGATTTGTATGCGGTGATCCATCGCAGTTTTGATTTGGATAATTTGAACGATTCTTGGGTGGGGCGGTTTATGCAGGGGCGCAAGGAACGGATTGAGAATGATGTGCCGTATGTGAGGGGTTGGGAGAGTGAGGAGTAGAGATTGGAGACTGGAGATTGGTTAATCTCCAATCTCCAGTCTCTAATATTTTGGCACTATGTGGCAAGAAGCTTGGATACGGTTGGTGCGTTTTGGCTTTCGGCTGTTGTATAACGAGATGGCCTGGACGTATGATGTGGTGAGCTGGCTGGTGTCGCTGGGGCATTGGCGGGCGTGGCAGCGGGCGGCTTTGCCGTTTGTGGCGGGGCAGCGGGTGCTGGAGATTGGGCATGGGCCGGGGCATCTGTTGGTGGAATTACGGGCGCGGGGGGTGTGGGTGATGGGGTTGGATTTGTCGCCGTTTATGGGGCGGCTGGCGCGGCGGCGGTTGGGGGCTGAGGTGCCATTGGTGCGGGGGCTGGTGCAGCAGCTGCCGTATGAATCGGCCGTTTTTGACACCATCCTCTCCACATTCCCTACCGAATACATTGTGGCGCCAGAGACGGTGGCGGCGTTGTGGCGGGTGCTGCGGGCAAACGGCCGTCTCGTCATCGTCCCCGAAGGCCATTTAACTGGTGATGGACTGGTGCATCGTCTGATTGATGGGCTGTTTGCCATTACGGGGCAGCGCAGTGGGGCCTTTGATTTTAGTGAAGATGAGTTGTGGGGGATGTTTACACGGCCGTTTCGGGAAATTGGCTTCACCGTCGAAATACACACCATCCAGATGGAAGGCAGTGCCGCCACTGTGGTCGTGGCGACGAAAGCGGTGGCGGGAGACTGGAGATTGGGGCGTGAAGATTGATTAGTCTCTCGTCGCCAATCTCTAATCCCCCTCCCATTCAACTCTGAGGAAGGCATAGGAACTTTTCGCCAAACGGCCGTCACTTGGTACAATGAACGCATGATGAATGAACTTGAAACGATTTCCCCCCTGGAAACAGAAGAAGCAGTTGCTCCACCAGAACCGGTGCTGGAGCAGGCAACGGCGAAACAGCAGATGTTTTTGTTTGTGGTAACGGCCGTTGTCATCCTCCTTGATCAGATTAGCAAATACTTTGTCGAAATCAGCCTACCCATCTACCAATCCTACGCGCCAATTCCCGAAATTGCCGCCTTTTTCCGGTTTACCCATGCCACCAACACAGGCGCGGCGTTTGGCATCTTTCCCGCTGGCGGTCAATTTTTCACCATTGTCGCCATCATCGTGGGGACGGTGATTCTTTATTACAACTACACCCTGCCTGCCGGGCAGATGGTCTTGCGGCTGGCCCTGGGTTTGCAGTTGGGTGGGGCTTTGGGCAATGTGATAGATCGCTTTCGGCTGGGGCATGTTACCGATTTCTTGGATTTTGGCCCCTGGCCCATCTTTAATCTGGCCGATACGTCGGTGGTGGCCGGGGTGGTGATTTTGGCCTGGTTGATGTTTAAGGAGCAGCAGCAGGAGATGGCGCTGGCCCAAAAAAAGAGCCTCGACATGGAAGCTGTTGGTCCCAACTCTGCCGAGCAACAGCCTTTTTCCCATGAGTGAACAAAATTTGGAAATTACGCTGAATGTGCCGGGTGAGCGGCTGGATAAGGCTATCTCGGATGCGGTGACGGATTTGTCGCGGATGCAGTGGCAGAAGCTGATTAAGGATGGGGCGGTGTTGGTGAACGGCCGTCGTGTGAAGGCCAGTTTTAAGTTGGCAGGCGGTGAGGTGATAACGGCCGTTCTCCCCGAAATCGTGGAGACAGACCTGGTAGCCGAGGACATCTCCCTGGATATTTGTTACGAAGATGACGACATGCTCATCATCAACAAACCCGCAGGCATGGTCGTGCACCCTGGTTCCGGGCATGACAGCGGCACCCTGGTTAACGCCGTGCTGCACTACTGCCCCGATGTGTTTGGCGTGGGTTACGAAATGCGCCCCGGCATTGTGCATCGGCTGGACAAATATACCTCTGGCCTCATCCTCATCGCCAAACATGACCGCGCCCTGTGGCATTTGCAGCGGCAGTTCCGCGAGCGCACGGTGGAGAAGGTGTACCTGGCGCTGGTGGAGGGCGATTTGCAGCCCCCAACCGCGCTCATTGACGCGCCTATCGGCCGTCACGTGGAAAAGCGCAAGCGTATGGAAGTGATTCCCCTCAACAGTTCATACACAGCCAAACCGGCCCAAACTTATTATCAGGCTCTGGTGGCGTATGGCGATTATACGTTGGTGGAATGCCGCCCCAAAACGGGGCGCACGCACCAGATTCGGGTGCATCTGGCCTATATTGGTTATCCGATTGTGGGTGATAATGTGTATGGCTCGCGGCGCACACGGCGCACGCCGCTGGGCCGCCATTTTTTGCACGCGGCGGAAATTACGTTTGAACGGCCGTCTGATAACGAACCCCTCACCGTCAAAGCCGAACTCCCCCCAGAACTAAAAGCCTTCCTCAATCAACTCGAAGCCTAGCAGTTTGCCAATTTGTAGCCGCGAAATCCCTTTCGCGCTTCGGGGAACGTGGCAAGAATGCGGTACTGCCGATTACGGATGACCGCTTTCTTGCTTTTTGGCGGGGAGGGAAAGGCCGAAGGTGCTGCCCTTGCCCACCTGGCTTTGGCACCAGGTGCGGCCCCCATGCTGCTCAATGTAAGAGCGGACAATCGCCAGACCCAAGCCTGAGCCTTTAATCTGTTCTTGTCCACGCTGCTTCAAGCGCACAAACCGTTCAAACACACGCACCACGTCCTCTGGGGGGATGCCAGGGCCATTGTCCCGCACGCTGACGATGATTTCGCCATTGACCTGCTCGGCCTTGATGGTCATGGGGCCGCTGTTGGGGGCGTATTTGATGGCGTTGGTGACGTAGTTGGTGATGGCGCGGCGCAGCACCATCTCGCTGCCGCGAATGATGGGCAGGTTGGGGGCAATATCCAGTTCGATGTTGATGCCGTTGTAATGGGCATGCTGCCAATATTCGTTGGCAATGTCGTTGATGAGCGGCCCCATCTGAATATCGTCTTGTTTCATGTCCACACCCGCATCGGCTCGTGCCAATTCCAGCAAATCGTCTACGAGATTAGACATTTGGGTGATGCCGCTGAGGATTTTCTCGACGTACTCTTTCTGTTTTTCGTTGAGTTCGCCGACCATGGAGAGCATGTTGCCGTAGCCGCGCATGTAGGTGAGGGGGCTGCGCAGGTCGTGGGAGACGGTGGAGACGAATTCGGATTTGAGTTCGTCTAGCTCTTTGAAGTGGGTGATGTCGTGCAAAACGGCGACGCGGCCTAAGACTTGGCCGTCGTTGCGGATGATGGTGGAGGCGTTGGTGTAGTAAGTACGGCCGTTTTCCCCGTTTACCTCCATGCCCACAGCCTCCGCGCCTGTTAAGGTGTGTATGAGTTCTGGCGAGGGAATCACATCCACCACGGCCCGTCCGGTGATTTCGTTGGCACTCAGGCCAAAAATCTTCTCAAAGGCGGGGTTGGCGAGCAGTACTCGTTCTGTCTGGTCGGTAACGATGACGGCATCGGAGGTGCTGGCGAGAACGGCCGCTAAGCGCCGTCGTCCCCCTTCAGCGGTGGCAAATAGGCGAGCATTTTCCACCACCACCGAGGTTTGGCCCACGAGGGTGTGCAGCAGGTTGCGCTCGTCCATTGTGAAGTTGCGCGGCTGGCGATAGCCAAGCCAGACAATGCCCTGGAAGCGATCATGGGCGTGGAGGGGGATGGCAAAAATGGCGCGAACGGGCAGGGGGTCGGCCCGTTCTAAAAAGAGGGTGGAGACGATTTGGTTGGGGGAGGCCAGCAGCATCTCTGGTTTGTCGCGGAGTTGGAACATGATCGGCCGATCTAACTCGGCCATGGCGGGGGCGGCTGGCCCTTCGCCGAAGGTGAGGGGGTGGCCGCCGCTGGGGTTGACGAGGACGGCCCGCGCCCCGGCGGCGCCTGTGCCGCGCAGGGTTCCCTGTAAAATGACGGGCATACTCTGGTTCAAATCTATGCTGGAGGAGACATCGTGGCTGACGCTGAGCAGGAGGGAGAGTTCGTCGAGCCGCTGTTTGAGGGAGCGCTGCATTTGGGCGAATGCCTGCCCTAATTGGCCCAATTCGTCGTCGCGGTCGGTGGGGATGGGGTTGGTGAGGCTGCCGCCAGCGGCGATGGTTTTGGAGGCTTGTACCAGTTCGGTGATGGGTTCGGTGATTTCACGGCCGATTTTGTCTAAATTGAAGTAGAAGAGGCCGGCGAAGATGATGAGGACGAGGCCGAGGGGCCAGCCGATGCTCCAGGCGAGGCGCAGGACGACTTCGTAGGGGACGGTGATGACGACGGTCCAGGCGGGGTTGCTGCCGGTGATTTCGTAGACGAGTTCGCGGGCGTTGCTGCTTTCCTGGCGGCTTTGGTAGGCGCGACCGTTGTCGCGGCCATTGTCGCGGCCAGCGGCGGTGCTGTCGGTGTTGATGGTGCGTTGGGAGTCGTTGAACGGCCGTTCCCATTCGCTGAGCAGGCGGGATGAATCGGTGTGGGCGATGATGCGGTTTTTGTCGTCTACGATGAAGCCGGTGCCTTTGCCGACTGTGCCTTGCAGGCCGACGATGAGGCTTTCTAGGGAGAGTTCGGGGACGCGGCCGACGAGGGCGGCGCTGGCTTCGCCGTTGTTGTCTATGATGGGGACGATGAGGCTGAGGACGTGTTCGGGGGTGGGGGTGGCGGCGGCGCTGACCTGGGGGGTGTTGGTGCGGATGGCTTCGGCAACGGCCGTTAACTCCTGTTCGGAAAGGGTAGCATTTTGTAAATCGTCGGGAACAACGGCGGAGACGGTTTGATTGGCTTCGACCAAAATGAGGCCGCGATAGAAGGGTGGATTGCTGCGGTACATTTGGCGCAGTAGGGATCGTTTGTCGTTTTCCAGGCCATTGGCTAAGGCTTCGTTGGCTTCATATTGTTCAATAAGGCCCTGCAAATTGGATTGGAAGGTGGGGAGTTCGGCGAGAACCGTTTGGGCGTCGTGGGCCATCTGGTTGACGACGAGCCGGGTGGCGAGGTAGGCGGAGAGGTTGAAGACGACGGTGACTAACAAGATGGTGAGGACGATGGCGAAGCGGACAAAGTTGCTTAATAACCGTTTGCGCAGGTTGACATCAAAGGGGGAGGGGATGAGGGAGTGGGTGGGGCGCAAGTGGGGCATACCGCGCAGGATGAGCCAGACGATGAAGCCACCAAAAGCACCTTCGATGACCAGGGGCCAGAAGTTGGCGCTGGCGGTGGAAAGGGCTAAATCTACGGCGACGAGGCTGCCGGCATTGGCATCAGTGGTGACATAGGTGGCGAGGGCGAGGGGGATGATGAGAACGGCCGTTACCGCTGCCCCGCCGCTCACGGGATGACGTAACCACTGCGCCAAACGGCTGCGATAATGTTGCTGGAAGCTGGCCGCCGCAAGCACGCCCGCGAAGGCGTAGTGGAAGATGTCGAATAGTTGGTGGGTTTGTCCCCAGGCGTGGCCCAGGCCGCTGGCTGTGCCGACGATGAGGGCGGCCAAGGGGTTGAGGATGGCGGCGGCTAAGAGGAAGGAGACGGTGGCAAAGGGGATGAAAACGGTGATGGGGTTTTGGACGGCGAAGAGGGGGGCTAGTTGGTTGTTGAAGGAGAGGCGGATGGGCAGGAGTTGGCTGAAGAGGAGGGCGGTGAGGGTGAGAACGGCCGTATACTGCCACTGCTGCCGAGTTGTGCTGGTGAAATACGCCCGGTTCACGTACACAAAGTAGGCAAAGGCCGCACCGTAAACCAGCAAAAGAAAATAAGCCAGAAACTGATCTGGAATCCCCAAACCTCCTGGCAAATTTACTCCCCACAAATCAGTAAACGGCATTCTATCTTCCTGCTATTACTGCACTTGTACAATTAAAAACTATGTACAATTGGCTTCCATTAACGCTAAAAGTTTACAATAATATCCACTTCGGATTATAACATGCGCCTGGGAGGGTAGCAATTGGGGAATGAATGATGGAGGTTATGGCTGTAAGGCAAAACGGCCGATTGCCTCGGCCACACCATCGTCATCATTACTGCCAACTACATAATCGGCCACTGCTTTTAAGCGAGGCACGGCATTGCCCATAGCCACGCCCGTGCCCACCAGTTGCAGCATCTCTACATCATTTTCGGCATCGCCAATGGCTAAGACGTGATGTGGATCAACGTTCAAATAGTGCAAAAGTTGGGCTACCCCGGCCCCCTTCGAGGCTCCGTGAGGCAAAATCTCGACGGAATTGGTTAAAGCCTGGGTTAATGTGGCCCGTTCGCCAATGAGATCGCGCAGTTGCTGGCGCAAGGAGGCGGAAAAGGCGGGGGCATCTTGCTGCACGAGTAGTTTGCAAACGCCCATCTCGGCCCAATCGGCCAGATTGGGTACGATGTCGGCCAGGGGTTCTGCGTAACGGCCGTTCAGTTTGTAGCGCAGTGCCGAATCTTGCAGGGTTAGCAGCCGCTCGTGGCAGTAAGCAAAAACATCTACGCCATGCTCCTGCACAAAGGGGACAACTTGCTCTACGATGTCCATCCCCAACTGCTGCTGGGCCAGCACGGTGCCATCGGCGGCGCAGATGATTAAGCCTTGAATGAAGACACCGGGCGTGGGCAAATTTAGTTTGTTGATGATTTTGAGGGCGGAGTGGCGTGTTTTGCCGGTAGCAATGGTAACAGGGATGCCTTGAGCCAGGCATTGGCGCAGGGCTTGTTCATTCGCGGCGGAAACTTCGCCGTGGCTGTTTAATAAGGTGCCGTCCAGGTCGGTAATGACCAGTTGAATGGATTTAGACATAGGGGATTGAGTGCCTCCCACCTTAAAATAGAATAAGATTGGCGGATGATAGCATGTAATTACGTAATAACGTAATTACATCATTATGTAAATGTCTCAACGTATTTTAGTCACAGGGGCGACGGGGTTTATCGGCCGTTTTCTCATCGAGCATTTGGTGGGGCGGGGGGATACGGCCGTTATTGCCCTCCTCCGCGATAATTACAATCTGGCTAAGTTGCCGCCCTATCTGGCGGCTGTGCGCTCGCAAGTGGAGCTGGTTTATGCCGATTTACGCAATTTGCAGTTGACGGTGCGGGCGGTGGAGGAGGCCGAGCCGGATGTGGTGATTCATCTGGCGGCGGCGGGGGTGACGGAGCCGTTTTTGGGGGTGGAGACGGCCGTTCGCCACAACCTTACCGCCAGCCTGAACCTGATTCGGGCCTGTTTTGAGAAGCGTTTTAACACGGAGCAGTTGATTGTGGCACGGACACCGGGTGAGTTGAGCAGCATGAATGTGTATGCGGCCAGCAAAGCGGCGGCCTGGCAGTTTTGCCAGATGTATGCCCGCACGCAGGGCTGGCCGATTCACGGCGGCATGATCTTCCAGGCGTATGGGCCGGGGCAGCCGGCGCGGAATTTACTGCCAGCGGCGTTGGCGGCGGCGCAAGCCGGTGAGGATTTCCCGATGACGGCGGGAACGCAGCAGCGGGATTGGATTTATGCGGCGGATGTGGCTGAAGGTTTGGCGGCGATAATAGGCAGTGGCTTGCAGCCAGGGCAAACCGTAGATTTGGGAACGGGGGTGTTGACGAGTGTGGCGGAGGTGGTGCGGCAGATTTATGGGTTAGTGGGGGGGGCGGGACGGCCGTTAATTGGTGTGTTGCCCAGCCGCCCGGGTGAGGAGGCGGTGCAGGTGGCGGATGTGGCGCGAACGCAGCGGCTTATTGGGTGGCAGGCGGGACGGTCGTTGTTGGTTGGGTTGCGGGAGATGGTGGGGGATGGACGGCCGTTATGAATGGCAAGCTAGAGCACGTCCGGTGCACCTGGGGCTAGCACCCCTTTTCACTCATTGAGGTAGGATTTCTTGCAATTCTTCTTCGGTAAAATGTTCTCTAAGAATTTTGACAACATCTTTATACGCCTGCTCGTTTTGTTGGGCAAGGTTTCGCATCATTACCTTAACCATTGCAATATTTTGTTGAGCAGAATACTTTATAATTTCCTGATGAATTGAACGAATTGCCCCGTTCTTGTTAAATAAGACATTGCTAGCCGTAGTCGTTCCCAATATTTTGGCAACTACCAATAAATTTATCCCATACATTTACTAAAGCTCTTTCAGATAGTTGGAAACACCCTGTGAACTACGCAGATTTGTTGTGAAGATTTCAAACAATGTTTTTATCATATCTCGATACATCGCTTTGGTCTCGGAATCAGTATTTTCTGATTTTGATAATTCGGTCAAGCCTTCAACCAGGGCTTTGAAGTTCTCTTTGTTAACATTCAATTCGTCGAGCCGGGATTGCAGAACTTTACCAAATAATTGTTCTTTCTTGTTGAGGGTGTAGATTTCCTTGATTACCCCAACAATTTCGGGCAGATTCTGAACCACTCCTTGTACAAGTACAAGTTTAGCTGACACTGGTTGTAATTCATTGTTTATGCTTTTTTCGTCCATGTCCGTTTTCGACCTTTTTCTTGCGAGGATTTCTCATCATCGGAAATCTCTTTATCTCTCCACACGACATCAAATAGCTTTTTAACACCATAAGCAGCCCCGGCTGCAATTGCAGGAACTACAATGACTGCCCCAGCCAACATGCCACCGCCAACTAATGCACCAAGTGCGGCTAAACCTGAAGTCATCCCCGCGGCACTAAGCCCAAAAACTGAACCACTTGCTGCAATAGCTCCGATAGGAACACCGACCCCGGCAAGGTTTGCTGCCCCATCTTTTATGACTTGTTTAACTCTTTCAGAATTTGAAGGAATATTCTTGATTCTGGCAAGCTCCTCCTGGATAGACTTGATGGCATCAACTTGCTCTTGGGTAATCCCCAAGAGTTCCCTGATACCAAGTATGTATTGATATTCTTCATCGGCGAACTTCGTATCAACTAAAGAAAAAAGACACAAGTCTGAGATCAAGGTGTACTTTAATTCTGTATTACCAAGATTTTGAATGGCCTCAAGATTCGCCAGTTTATCTTCGTGTGGAAGGCTGAATACTGAAGAATAAATTTTAGCTTTCTGTGCATCCGAAATCTTAAGTTTCGCCAACAAGCTATCCAGCTGATGTTTTTCCTTATCTCCAAATTCTTTATCTGCATAACAGATGGCAGACAAAATACTCAAATAAGCGACTTGTTCATTTTCAGAATATTCTTCTAATGGATGTTTTTTCTGTCCTTCTGGCATAATTATTCCTCCTCAATGTGTTTTTATGATGCTAACATTTTCTATCCACAAAAAACTGAATAATCTGAGGAAATTATATGTTCTTTTGGCAAGGCTGCCATTATATGATGAGTAAATTTCTGTGAAGTATACGCAACAGAACCGGAATGGTTGGCTTGGCTGATTCAACAGAACAAACCTGTGTTAGTTGGATTAAGCGGTTTATCCCTGTCTGCAACGGCCTAGAGGCTGTGGTCGGTCTTTTATCTTGCCATTTTCTGACAAAACGAGGGCAGTGGTGGGCAAATGGGGCGACTCGGTGGGACACCACCCGCCCTACCCACCTGCCACCTGCCACCTGTCCCCTTCTTGTAAAATTCCCCCTAAAAATGCGGTCAGGCAATGGACGGCCGTTTCACATCACCGTATACTAGGCCCAACATAGTATTGGGATACTACCTATGCAATTAGCCGAAGCCTACATTCCGATGGATCGCCGTCAGGCGCTTATTAAAAACGAATCATTGCCAGACCGCACACACGGCTCTGTGCTGTTTGCCGATATTTCTGGTTTTACGCCGCTGACCGAGGCGTTGGGGTTGGAGTTGGGGCAGCAGCGCGGGGCGGAAGAGCTGACACGCATTTTGAATGAGGTGTATACAGCCCTGGTGACGCAGGTGCATACTTATCATGGCAGTGTGCTGAGTTTTAGCGGCGATGCCATTACCTGTTGGCTGGATAAAGATGAGGGGCTGCGTGGCACGGCCTGTGCCTTGAATATGCAGGCCGTGATGCAGCGGTTTACCAGCTTTGAAACGCCTGGTGGCACAGAGGTGTCGTTGGGGATTAAAACGGCCGTTGTCACTGGCCCCGTGCGCCGTTTCGTCATTGGCGATCCCCACATTCAGTTAATGGATGCCCTGGCTGGCGGCACACTGGATCATGTGGCGGCGGCCGAACACCAAGCCGAGCGCGGCGATGTGATTGTCTCGGCCGATATTGCCGAGAAGTTTGCCGAGCAGTTGGCGATTAGCGAGTGGCGCGAAGACCATGACACAGGGCAGCGATTCGCCATTGTGACGGGTTTGACGGCTGAGGTGGCGGCCAGTCCCTGGCCGGAGATGAGCCAATCTTTGTCGGAAAAGCAGGCGCAGCAGTGGTTGTGGCCGACGATTTATGATCGGGTGCAGAGTGCGCAGGGGCAGTTTTTGGCGGAGATGCGGCTGGCAACGGCCGTTTTCTGGCAGTTCACCGGCCTGGATTACGACGCCGACGATAAAGCTGGCAAAAAGCTGAGTGCCTACATTGCCTGGGTGCAGGGCATCATTGCCCAATACGAGGGCGCTCTGTTGCAGTTGACCATTGGCGACAAGGGCAGCTATTTGTATGCGGCCTTTGGTGCGCCGGTGGCCCATGATGATGATCCGGCGCGGGCGGTGGCGGCGGCTTTGGCCTTGCGCACCGTGCCTGCCCATTTAGGTTTTATTCGCAACATTCGCGTGGGTGTGGCCCAGGGGCAGATGCGGGCCGGGGCTTATGGCAGCCCCAAGCGGCAGACCTATGGCGTGATTGGCGATAAGGTCAATTTGTCGGCGCGGCTGATGGGCATTGCGCCCATTGGCGATGTGCGCACAGATTTGGAGGTGTATCGCCGCGCCCAAAGCCGTTGGCAGTTTGATGAGTTAGAGCCGACGAAGGTGAAGGGCAAGACGGGCCTGATTCAGGTGTATCGGCCAACGGGTGAGCCAGCCGTTACCCGCACACGGGTAGAGAGTAAGATGATTGGTCGTGAGGCGGAGTTTGACCAGATGTTGGCGGCGTTGGCAACGGCCGTTGGCGGCGAAACCCAAGTCCTCATTGTGGAAGGTGAAGGCGGCATTGGCAAATCGCGGCTGGCCCTGGAACTGGTGCAGGTGATTCGGGAGCGGGGGATTGCTGGTTTTTGGGGCGAGGGGCAGAGCATTGAGCAGCACACGCCCTATCGTGTGTGGCGCGAAATATTTACCTCCTATTTTGGCCTGGATAATGTGGCTGATAGGGCCGAGCGGCGGGCGTTGGTGGAGGCTGTAATGCAGGCATCTGTGCCGGAGCAGGTTTATCGGCTGCCGCTGTTGAATGATATTTTGGGTCTCGATTTGCCGGAGACGGAGTTGACGTTAGCCATGCCGCCGGAACTGCGTCAGGAGAGCCTGGTGGTGCTGTTGATTAATTTGCTGCGGGCGTGGGCGCGGGAACGGCCGTTAATCCTGATGCTGGAAGATGCCCACTGGCTGGACAGCCTTTCCTGGGAGTTTACGGTGCAGATGGTGCGGGCCATGCAGACCTCGCACGACCCCATGCTGCTGCTGATTGTGAACCGGCCAGTGGATGCCCACAGCACGGCGGGGCAGCACATGGCTACGCTGGCGGCGATGCCCATGACACGGAAGATTGTGCTGGGCAATCTGTCGCCGGAGGAGACGGTGACGCTGGTGACGACGCGCCTGAATTTGCGGGCGGGTGGGCTGCCAACGGCCGTTGCCGATTTGGTGCGCACCCGTGCCGATGGCAATCCCTTTTTTGCCCAAGAAGTTGTCTTTACCCTGCGCGACCAGGATTTTTTGGTGATTGAGCCAGATGAAGCGGGTGAGTTTAACCGCTGCCTGGTGAAGGGTGATTTGGAGCAGGTGGCGACGGCTTTGCCGGATACGATTCAAGGGCTGATTTTGGCGCGTATTGACCAACTTACGCTGGCGCAGCAGTTGATGTTGAAGGTGGCGGCGGTGATCGGCCGTACCTTTGCCCTCATTCCTTTGCAGCATTTGTACGGCCACTATGCGAGTGCCGTGCAGACCAAGCTGCAAGCAGAATTGCAGCAGTTGAATGCGCGTGATCTGACGGAACTGGACAGCGTTGGCCCGCCGGATATTGTCTACATTTTTAAGCACATCATTACCCAGGAGGTGGCTTACCAGACGCTTTTGTTTGGGCAGCGCAAGGAGATGCACCAGAAGGTGGCGGCCTGGTATATGGATACCTATGGCGAGATGGATGGGCAGGGGCAGGCGGTGATTCCGCCGTCGGCGGCGTTTGTGCTGCCGCTGTTGGTGCATCATTATCATCACGCGGAGGCGTGGCCGCAGGAGCGCCATTTTGCGCGGCTGGCGGGGGAGCAGGCGGCGCGGCAGTATGCCAATGAGGAGGCACTGCGTTATTTTGACCGGGCGCTGGAGCTGACGGAGAAGGGGGATGTGAACGGCCGTTATCAGCTCTATTTTGCCCGCGAAGCTCTGTATGATTTGGAAGGCAGGCGCGAGGAACAGGCGCAGGATTTGCAAGCGTTGGCGGAGGTGGCGGTGGCGATGGATGATGAGTTGAAGAAGGCGCAGGTGGCTTTGCGGCAGGCTCATTATGCGCGGGTGATGGGGGACCAGGCGGGGGCGTTAACGGCCGTGCAAAATGGCATCCAATTTGCCACTGAAGCTCAATCACCCCATATTGAATCTGAGGGCTACTATATTTGGGGCAACAGCTTGCGCCAGCAGGGCAAGTATGAGGATGCTCTGGACAAGTTGCAGCGGGCGGTGGAATTGGCCCAGCACAGCCAGAACCAGGCGGTGGAGGCGGATGGCTTGTTACAATTGGGGGTGACGAATTTTTATATGAGCCAGTCGGAAACGGCCGTGCGCTACATGGAACAGGCCCGCACCATTTACCAGGCCAAAAACGACCGGCGCGGTGAGTCTGGTTGCCTGATGATGCTGGGCAATATCAACACCGACCAGGGTAACTATCTTGCCAGCCAGACCAATTACAACCAGGCACTCAATTTGAGCCGCATGATCGGCCACCGTATGGGCGAGTCTATTATTTTGGGCAACTTGGGTGTGAACTATGCTTATTTGGGTGGTTATGAAGAAGCCCGCGACTGCCAGCAGCAGGCGCTCACCATCTCGCAGGAGATTGGCGATCTGGAGGGGCAGAGTTTTGCTTATGTCAACCTGTCTCTGATTTATCACATGCTGGATGAGAACGAACAGGTGCTGGCGACGTGTGAACAGGCCCTGGCTTTGCAGCAGACCATTCATGATCGGCGCAATGAGGCTTATACGCTCACTTACAAGGGTCATGCGCTGGCGGCTTTGGCCCGCCTGGATGAGGCCGCTGCCGCCTATGAGCAGGCGCGGGCTATTCGCCAGGAGTTGGGTGAGGACAGCCTGGTGATTGATGATCTGGCGGGTCTGGCGCGGGTGGCGTTGGCGATGGGTGAAGGGGAGGCGGCGTTGGATCAGGTAACGGCCGTTCTGGCCTGGATTGAGGCGCATGGGGTGGAAGGCGTTGAGTATCCCATGCAGGTTTATCTGACCTGTTACCAGGTTTTACACGAGTTGGCTAAAGAGGAGCCAGCCATGTTGGCTCGTGCCCAAGCGGTGTTGGCAACGGCGCATAAACATTTGGAAAGTCAGGCAGAAGCGATTAAAGATGCCGAGCAGCGGATGCAGTTTTTGCTGCACATTCCCTACAATCGGGCGATTATGGCTGCCTGGCAGCGCAACGGCGGTTAAAACCGCAGCGAGATGCAAATTTGAGCGACCTACAACAAACTTACGAGAATACTCCTTATCCTAGTTTTTCTTATACGCAAACGCACCCGGATCGGCTGGCGACGATTGCGGCTATTTTGGGGCTGACACCGCCGCCTATTGAGCAGTGCCGGGTGTTGGAGATTGGCTGTGCCAGCGGCGGCAATCTGATTCCGATGGCGACGACGCTGCCCCGCAGTGAGTTTGTGGGCATTGATTTTTCGGCGCGGCAGATTGAGGCGGGGCAGGAGGTGATAACAGGGTTGGGGCTGACGAATGTGCGGCTGTTGGTGCAGGATATTTTGCAAATAACGGCCGATTTCGGCCCATTCGACTACATCATCGCCCATGGTATTTACTCCTGGGTTCCGCCCGAAGTGCGGGAGAAATTGCTGCAACTTTGCCAGCAAAATCTGTCGCCGCAGGGCCTGGCTTACATCAGTTACAACACCTACCCTGGCTGGCACATGATGGGGGCCTTGCGCGAGATGATGCTGTTTCATACGCGCCATCTGGCGGAGGGGCCGGAGAAGGTGACGGCGGCGCGGGAACTGCTGCACTTTTTGGGCGAGGCTGTGCCCAGCAGTGATGAGACATTTTTGGGGGCTTATGGCACGCTTATTAAGGCCTATGGCAAGTTTGTGGATGAGCAGCGGCAGGAGGCGAAGGCGGGGGATGAACTGCTGCTGCATGATGAGCTAGAGCTGTTTAATCAGCCGGTTTATTTTCACGAATTTATGGCTCAGGCGGGGCAGTATGGGCTGCAATATGTGGCTGAGGCGGATTTTGCGATGGTGATGCCCAATGGTTTTGAGCCAGGGGTGGTGCAGCAGTTGATGAAGCTGGCGAAGAGTACGGTGGAGTTGGAGCAGTATATGGATTTTTTGCGGAATCGGACGCTGCGCCAGACGTTGTTGTGCCATGAGGCGGTGACGGTGAACCGCCGTTTGCAGCCGTCGCCGGAGTTGATGCGCCAGTTTTATGTGGCTTCGTGGGCCAGGCCGATGGCGCAGGAGGTGGATGTGGCGGGGAAAACGGCCGTATCCTTCCAAGCTTCAGACGGGGCCATGTTTACGACGGACCATCCGCTGACGAAAGCGGCTTTGCTGCTTTTGGGTCGGCTGCAGCCAACGGCCGTTGCTTTTGATGAGTTGGTGGTGGGGGCGCAAGCCTTTTTGGGGCAGGCCATTGGCGAGCAGGATGTGCAGGTGCTGGCCGTGAATTTGCTGCGTGGGTTTAGTTACAGCTTTAAGCTGGTGGAACTGCATAAGATGGTGCTGCCGTTTGTGGAGGGGGTGAGTGAACGGCCGTTGGCCTCACCATTGTCCCGCTACCAGGTGCAAAACAATTTGCGGGTTGTCAATCAACGCCACGAGCGTGTAAACCTGGACAAAATCAGCCTTTATTTGCTGCCTTTTTTGGATGGCACGCGCACGCCAGATGATCTGCTGGCTTTGTTGCTGAACCTGGTGGCCGAGGGCACGATTCAGGTGAAGGTGGATGAGGCGGCGGGGGTGGATACGGCCGTTATCCAACACCAAATGGCTCAAGAACTACAATCTCTCTTAAACTGGCTTTCCAAAGCCGCTCTCTTGGTGGGTTAAATGTCTATTCTGGCTTTTTTCCTCGGTTTTCTCATCGTGGTCTATACCTTCATTTCGGCCACACGCACCTTTGTTATGCCACGCAGTGCCCGCGTGTGGTTGACCAGTTTTGTCTTTAGGGTGGTGCTGAAGTTATTTAGCAAAATTACCAAATTTTTGCCCACTTATGAACAGCGCGATGCCTTAATGGCGATGTATGCGCCCTTGAGTTTGCTGTTTATGGTGCCGGCCTGGCTGCTCTTCACCACCATTGGCTACACCTTCATGTTTTGGGCGTTGGGCATCACCCCCTTGCTGGATGCGTTTGTGCTGAGTGGTTCCTCCATTCTGACATTGGGGTTTGCTACCGGTGATACGTTGGCGCACACGCTTTTGGCTTTTAGCGAAGCGACGGTGGGGCTAATTCTGGTGGCAATGCTTATTTCTTATCTGCCGACGATGTACAGTGCCTTTGCCACGCGGGAAAAGGCGGTCTCTTTGTTGGAGGTGCGGGCTGGTTCGCCGCCGACGGCACCGGAATTGATCTGGCGGCTGAGTGCCTTGACCGATGAGTCTGGTTTGCAGGGTTTTTGGGAGAAGTGGGAGGAGTGGTTTACAGAGATTGATGAGAATCACACGTCGTTGGCGGCGTTGGTCTTTTTTCGCTCGCCGCAGCCGCAGCAGTCGTGGGTGACGGCAGCAGCGGCCGTTTTGGATGCGGCGGCGTTGTTTCAATCTACAGTGGAACGGCCGTATTCCGCCTACCCCAACCTCGTTTTGCGCTCCGGCACAGTGGCCCTGCGCCACATCGCCGACTTCTTCCAAGTGGCCTACAACCCCGACCCCCATTTCCCCGCCGACCCCATCAGCGTCACGCGGGTCGAATTCGACGAAGCCTATGATCGCCTGCAAAGCCAGGGCATTGCCCTGCACCCCGATCGGGACGATGCCTGGCAGAACTTCGCTGGCTGGCGCGTCAATTATGACAGTTTGCTGGTGGCTCTGGCACGGCTGACAATGGCTCCCGACACCCCCTGGCTCTCCGATTACACCTTTGTGCCTGTAACATCCAGTGCGGGGCGCAGTGGCGGTGCGCTGCAAAAAGTGCGGTAAAAGCGTAAACCGTAAAACGTAATTCCTTACGTTTTACGGTTTACGTCTCACGTTTCTCCACCTACTCCGGTATATAAATAATCCCCATTACATTATTATACGTCTCGCCATTTATCTCGTGTGTTTCCAAGACGGCCCCGTAAGTTGTGTTGGGATTGGCCGAATCTACCTGAACGTAGATGGCTGAACCTGGGGCGGGCGGCCCGGCATAGCTGCTGTATTCGGGGACGTAGTAACTGTCGTTCAGGCTGAGGGTGAGCGTTTGCCCTGGTTCCAGGGTGATGCCCGTAACTCCCCAGACAATGCCCGCACTGCTGATGTTTTGCCAGGATTGGTTGAGTTGGGGCACATTGGCGGGATTGACATAGAGGTCAACCCAGTAGGCGGCCTCTGCCGGCACGGGTTTGCTGCCTTGATTGCCGATGACGACCTCCACATCCTCATTTTGGATGGTGATGCTCTCCACCACGAGGTCGGGGGCGACGTGCTGCACGTTTTTGCCGATGAAGGGCAGGTAAGCACGCTGACCTAAGCCCAGGGGGTGGAACCATGCCTGGCTGTTCCAGCCAATATCGGCCGAGCGGCTGAATAGATCGGGGAAGACGTAGCCGTTGACGACGAAGCTGATGACACGGCCGTTTGTGCCACAACCATCACCTGCATCTGCCTTGACGAACAGTTTGTAGGCTAATTGGCTGCCGACCGTATCGGTGACAGTGCCGGTGCCGCAGACGTGACCATCAATAACGGCCGTTACCACATCCCCCGCCGCCACCGTCACGTCACCCGACGGCGAAATCCAGCCATAGAAAGTACCCGGCGGCAAATCAACCGCGTTGGCCTCAGGTCTTGCGCCATCCGGCACGCCAATGAAGGGAATCGTATCGGTAATGGCGTAAATCCAATAGCTGTGTCCAAACGTCAGGTGCGACAGGGTATTGACGTAAGCCGCAAACTCAGGGTGATCGCGCTGCACCGTCTGGTCATGTACCAGCCAACTGCCTTGCCCGTCAGGCTCGACGATGGTAGTGTAATCCTCCTCAATGGAGGCCAGGGCCAGGCCAACCGTGCGTGTGGCCGGCACAGGGTAAGCCAGCAGGTTCCAGCCCTGTTCCAAACCGGGCATTTCGATGGTTGTAACCAGGACGTAGATGCCGCCGCCGTCGAGGGGCATGTCGGCAATGGCCCGATTCTCATCGTCATCTACAGTGGTGATGAGCCGCTGCCACTGGCTGCTGCCCTCGGCCAGGAAGTAGATGTTTAGGGCGTATTCATAGCCATCAGGCACGTCTCGTTGCAGGTAATCGTAGGCCAGGGTGCGGGGGGTGTTGTCGGTGTAAGCGGCCGTTTCCACCACCACATACCCCTGCCCCACCAGCGTCAGCCAGGAGGGCAGCGCAGGCACAACTGACAATGATTGCAAGGCCGAAACCCCCGTTTCGCCATAGGGATCATTGACATTGAAAACAGTCAACTGCCCATCGCCAGAGACAGAGGGTGCGCCGTTCCAGCCGCGCAAGCTGCCACCATTCCAGCCGCGCAGGCTGCCGCCATTCCAGCCGCGCAAACTGCCGCCCCAGGTGGTGGTGTCCAACACATAGCGGCTGATGGATTCATGGGCTGTGCCTGGTTCCCAAACGCGGACAGTGCCCTGGAAGGTGGGGTAATCCACCGTTAGGACGGTGGCGTAACGGTCATTGCCCAAAGCCGTCATGGCTGACCAGGGCGAATTCACAACTGTCTGGTCGGCCTGTGAGCCGTAAGCGGGAATGAGTTGGGCGTTGAGTAGGCCGCTGGCGGCGGCCTGGGTGACGGTGATGCGGATGGTGCGGGTGTTGACGGGGGTGACGATGATGTTGGGATTCCAGCCCGTGATTGGGGCTACCAGGATGCTGGCACTGTTTTCGGTGACTGCTTCGCAGCCTTGCCACAGGTCGCCCTGATACAAGCCACTGACACAAACGCGGTCGCCGGGGGTGGCCCCGCGCACTTTGATGCGGTCGCCGCCGCCGCGGGTGGCTCCCAAATCTACGATGCTGTCATCGCTGATGTCGCTGGGTGTGCCGTTTTCGCGCAGGATGTAACCCTGGGCTTGGGGCAGGGAGATGAGGGCGTTGGTTTGGGCGTTGCGAAGGTCGAAGTTACGGACGGGAACGGCCGTTGCCACCCCCACCGGACTGTTCGCCGTCACTTTGGTCACATTAATGGGCAGCACGGAGGGGCCAATATTGCCACCCGCGCCGCTCAACATGGGGTAGAACTGGGTAATCGTTTCCCAGTCATACCGGCCCGTCACCCGTTCGGCAATGCTCTGCAAACAGATCCCCGTCCAGCCCGCCGCCGTCAAGAATTCGCTGTACGAATCATCCGACGTGTTGGTCATGAAGCTGCCCTGGCAGTCAATGCCAATAAGGCCGCCATTGTCGCTGACGCCCACGTAATTATCGGGCAAGAAGAGTAGATAATGGGCCAGTTCGTGGGCCAAAGCCCGCCACCACTCCTGGCCTAAATCGAACTGGTTTTCGCCAAATGGGTCCCAAATCGGCCCCATTGTCACCTGACCAGGCAGATAGGCGTTGGTGATTACGCCGTTGGCGTTGATGTCATTTGTGCCTGTGAGAACGATGCCGCCCATGGCCGCACGGGGCCGAATGTTGCTGCTGGCGTAGACGACCACATCAGAGGTGAGCCAGTTGGCGCGGTTTTGGTGCAGCCGCACTTCGCCGATGGCGATCTGGCCGTTGCTGACATCGTACAGAACGGTTGAGGCTTCGCGCACGGCATCTTGCAGGTCGGCCAGGAATAGGCCGTCGTTGCGAGCATCCCATTCCAGCGAAATATCGAGGTCAAAGAGAAGCAGGGGATTATCGGGAGCGACGGTCAACGTTTGCAAGCCGCCGCCGTTGAAGGTGTACATGTCTAGCCCTGTCTCGGTGGGGGCAGCACTGGTGTGGTAGAGGGTGTAACTTTCCTCCTTGCTTTCCGAAATCAGGCACCACTCGACCAATGTGCCTGTATCAGGGCTGGCCTGATCGGAGACGGTGAGTGTCCAGGTGCCGCTGACATCTTCGCCGTTGAAGGTACTGAGCGCCTCATCGGGTTGGAAATTGCCGTGAATGGCGGGTGGGTTGCTGTCGCATTGGTTTTCCACGGGTGCATCCGCATCGTCGTCTAAGGTGACGTTGATGTTGTCGCCACTGCAACCATAGGGCGGGTTGGTTTGGTCGCCAGGCCGGTTGATGAGGGTGATGCTGCTGCCGGATTCAGCATGTTCCAGCGTGAAGGTGAGATCGCCAACCCAGGTGTGGGTGGTGCTGATGGAGACGTTCAGGTCTTGGATAGCACCGCTGCTGTTGATGACGAGGTTGTCGCTGAGGCCGTTGGGGTCGTTGTCGGGGATGGCGAGGTTGGGGGTGCTGCAGGTGGTGTTGGTGGCAATGCCAGTCTGAGGCAACAGGGCCACGAGGCTGTCGCCGCTGGTTAAGCTGCCGCGCCCCTGGAGGAGGCCCTGGGCGTTGGTGCGGAAGGGAATGCCACCGTTGTTGGCGATGGGATCGCCATCCGCCACTTGCCCGGCTGGCACGCGGTAGACGATGGCGTTGGCGGCGGGCAGGGTGTTGGAGATGACCTGGATTTGGGTGCCGCGTACTCGGAAGGGGTAGGTTTGGGCGGCGATGATCGGCCGTTGGAAGGGGCCGGGTACGTGGTTGGCCTGGGTAGACAGATCGGGCAGGGCTTCGAGGCGGAACATGACGTTATCGCTTTGGCCGAAGAAACCGCTGCCGAAGACATCCCACAGGAAGGTGTGGGTGTTGGTGCTGGTGCCGAGGGGGGCGGCGGGGGCGAAGGAGTCGGAGAGGAGACACCATTCGATGAGGGTGCCGGTGTCGGGGCTGGCGTGGTCAACGGCCGTTAACTGCCAGGTTCCATTGAAGCTTTCGCCATCAAAGGCAGAGAGGGGGTTGTTGGGGGTGAAGGTGCCCTGGATGGCGGGGGGCAGCAGGCGGCATTCGTCTTCGACGGGGAGGAGGGCCTCATCGTCGAGGATGGCATCTATGTTGTTGCTGCTGCAGCCGAAGGTGGTGTTGGGTACACCGGGGCGGTCGAAAATGGTAACGGCCGTTCCTGTGTCCACATGCTCCAATATAAAACTGAGATCCCCTACCCAGGTATGGTCGGCTTCCATAGACACCTGTAAATCAGACACATTGCCGGGGAAGGAAACGGGCATCGTCACCACGAGACCGGAGGGGTCACTGTCAGGGATGGCCCAATTGGGGTTGCTGCAAAAGGTGGGGGCGGTGGGGTAAGGGCTGGAGGCTAAGTTGTTGGTGATGGTTCCAGCGGCGGCGACGGCGGGCTGCCAACTTTGGCCGCCGTCCAGCGAGTAAGTGGCGCGGACTTCGCGGATCGGTTCGCTGGCAGGGTGGAAGAGGGTGTAGGAGATGGGCACTGTGCCATTGCTTTGAATTGCCGCCAGGGCGAATAGATCGGCGGGGGTAAGGGTGTAGTCGAAGGCGATAGCCACAGCTTGCCCGCCATAGAAGGGGTGGGCGGGGCGGAAGCCTAAATAAACCTTATTGGTTTCGCCGTCGTTGGCGGCGGCCAGGTCGAGGTGCCCGTCGCGGTTCATGTCGCCCCAGGCGATGGCAAAAGTCGAGTCGTTGTCGGCGGAGACCCAGGGATTGTCAGCGGCCGTTTGCAACACACCCTGCCGATTGAGATAGACACGGTTGGGATCGCCGACGTTGCCTGCGGCCAAATCAGGCCAGCCATCGCCATTGACATCGCCCCAGGCGATGCTAACCGTCACGTCGGTGTCGCCGGACTGCCAGCCAGCTACGGGGTTTAAGGTGCTGCCTTGATTGAGGTAGACGCGGTTGGGGCCGCCGTCGTTGCCAGCGGCCAGGTCGAGCCGACCATCGCCGTTGACATCGGCCCAGGCTACGCTCCAGGTGCGGTCGGCATCGGCCGATTCCCAGGAGGCGGTATCCTGCAAGCCATCGCCGTTGTTGAGGTAATATTGATTGGGTTCAAACCAGTTGCCAGCGGCCATGTCCAGATCGCCATCGCCGTCAATATCGCCAAAGGCCAGCCCGACTGTGCCTGCGCTTTCGCTGGACACCCAGGTGGCGCTGGTGGGCAGGCTGCCGCCGCTGTTTTGGTAGATGTGGTTTTGGGTGTTGTAGTTGCCCGCGGCCAGATCGAGCAGGCCATCGCCGTTGATGTCGCCCCAGGCGACGGTGTAGCTGGAATTGGGTTCGCTGCTGACCCATGAGGCGGTGGGTTCGAGGAGGCCGTTGTTGTTGAGGTAAACGCGATTGGGGCCGATGTTGCCGACAGCCAGGTCGAGCAGGCCATCACCGTTGACATCGCCCCAGGCCACGCTGACGGTCCAATCGCTTTCGTTGGAGGTCCAAATGGGGTCAATGTCGAGGGTGCCGCTGATGTTGAGGTAGACCTGGTTGAAGCCGTCGTTGCCGATGGCCAGGTCGAGCAGGCCATCGCCGTTCATGTCGCCCCAGGCGGCGGCCCAACTGCTGCTGGTGTTGGCGGAGAGCCAGCCGTCAGCGGCCGTTGTTTGCAGCAGGGTGGCGTTGTTGAGGTAGACTTTGTTGGGGCCGATGCTGTTGGCGACGGCCAGGTCGAGGGTGCCGTCGCCGTTCATGTCGCCCCAGGCGACGCTGCGGTTTTGGTCTTCGTCGTCGGACTGCCAAACGGCCGTATCTCCAAACACCCCCTCTTCATTCAAGTAGACCTTATTCCCTACCAAAAAGTCGGCAGCGGCTAAATCCAAATCCCCGTCCCCATCCACATCGCCCCAACTCACATCGGCCGTCAAATCTGTTTCGGCCGACTGCCAGACCAAAGCCCACTGCGTGCCGTCTACATTGTTGGCATAAATCTTATTGGGCTGATTCCAGTTGCCCACGGCCAGATCAGGATCGCCATCGCCATCGGCATCGCCAAAAGCGATGCTTTCGGTGTTATCGGTGGCTGCTCCCAGGCAGCGCACTCCTGCGGGCGGCGCACTATAGCCGCCACCTGTCGTTTCAAAATTAGCTGAGTAGACCTCACTGCCGCCTACCGAAATGCTCAGATCGTCTACGTAAAAGCCAGCGAATTGAAATACATTGTCTGACTGCAAACGGAAGCGCATTTGGAAGTCGTTGACGGCAAACCCCGGCCCCAACAGCACCGTCTCGTTCAAATAGGCATTGGTCGGGCCAGAAACTGTGCCACTGACAACGTAAACGACTTGCCAACTGGTTCCACCATTGTTGCTAACTTCCACACTGGCAAAATCAAAATTTGCTTCTGTTTCAATCCAGTGCCACCAGGACACAGCAACGATGCCAGGGGGGACACTGGTCAAGTCAATGGGCGGAGTGGTGAGATATTCATCCTCACTTGGCCCATAATTGCCAGATAAGTTGGTGCCCCAGACATAACTGCCAGAATGGGCTTTTTCTGGGCCGCTAGTGGGTGGCCCCCACTCCCATAGGCCTAAACAGGCGACGGCGCCGTTGTAAAAATCGCCTGTGCCGTCATTCAAATACAAGATGTTGGCCTGGTTATCATGGCCGACGGCCAAGTCCAGCCGATCATCGCCGTTGACATCGGCCAGAGCCACGCTTTTGGTGTTGTCGCTGTTGCCTGATGTCCAGGCGGGGGTTGTGTCTAGACCCGTGCCTGTGTTTAAGTAGATGAGGTCGGGTGCGCCTTCATTGCCCACGACCAAATCCAAAGCACCGTCGCCGTTAACATCGCCCCAGGCGACACTGGTGGTGGGGGTGGCTGCATCGGCTTGCCAGATGGGGGTGGTTTGTAAGGAGCCGCGATCATTGAGGTAGACTTTGTTGTAGCTGAAATAGTCGCCGATAGCCAGGTCTAAAGCACCATCGCCATTGACATCGCCCCAGGCGACGCTGGTGCCCCACTCTTCGGTGTCGCTTGATTCCCAGATGGGGTTGTCTTGTAGGATGCCGCCCTCGTTTTTGTAGAGTTTGCTGGCCCCATTGCCGCCATAGGCATCGTTGGCGATGGCCAGGTCTAGATCGCCATCGCCGTCTACATCGCCCCAGGCGGCATCGTAGGAGTCATCTACGTCAATGCCCAGCCAGTAGGGGGTTTCGGTTAGCCCGACGGGTGGCGGGGGCAGCAAAGAGCTGGTGGCGGCCGGGGGTTTGGGGATGAGGATTTGGGGCAGATCGGGTGGTGGTTGGTTGGGCTTTTCGTCTTTTTGGCCGCTGTCTGCTTGCCCTTGCACGGCGGCTGGGGGTATGAGCAGCCATAAGGTGAGGCTGATGGCGATGAAGGCCAGGATGAGTGAAGCAAAGCTGGCTAAGAATGATTTGGGGGCAGTTTGTTGTTTCACGAGAGATCTCCTTCGACTATGAATTGAAAGCCACCTGTTTGTGGGCTGAGGTTGTGTTAGGACTTACGCTGTAACTCCTGTGTGTGTTTGAGTGCATGGCCTGGTTAGGGGGTGAGTGTGACCAGGATGTGTAGGTTTTGGTTGGGTTGGGTGGGGAGGCTGAAGGCATCGCTGTGGGTGGTGATACGGCCGTCTGCGGTGTACACCTGCCAGCGATACCAAACTGCACCTAAATCATGGGGGGCAACCCACCAGACGATGAAGTTGGCCTGGTTGAGTGTGCCGCGCCAGCCTTCAATGTCGTGCCAGTTGCCCAGGCCATCTTGCCACTGCACCACTGTTTGCAGATCGGAAGGTGGTGTGGGTACGTGTAGGTAGATGAGGGCACCGCCGCTGTCGGTTTGGGGTGTGTTTGTGGATGAAGAGGGGGTGGCGGTGGGAACAGGAAGGGAGGTGGCGGTGGGAACAGGAAGGGAGGTGGCGGTGGGAACGGCCGTTTCTGTGGGAATGAGCGTGGGGCGGGGAGGGAAGCCAGAAGCGGCCGTGTGTGCCGAGGGTAAAGATAAGGCGGCTGCGAACAAGAGTGAAACAAAGAACAGCCAAAAGAAGACGGGGCGATTATTTTTCATGATGCTCCTTCACTACTTGTCAGTTAGCCAGAAAGGTGTGACTTTATGCGAGAGTTTGTATATGCGTCAATATATTAAGTATTTGTCCGTGAACAGCTTTTTACCATTGGAGATTGGAGATTGGAGACTAATCAGTCTCTAGTTTCTTGCTTAAGAAGAAAGTTATTTGCGGACGGTTTCTAAGAGAATTTACTGTCAGGGGGGATTATACTCAGTTTCTGGATTTTGACCTGTAACAATTTCGTGAAGAATCTTGGCGGCCAAGCGGGTGATGGTTGGTGGGGACTGGAGAGTGAAGAGTGGAGACTATCCCGTCTCCACTCTTCACTCTCCTTAATGAAGCGTTTGGTGAACGGCCGTTAAGCGACAGGAACTTCTGTCTGGCGTTGAGTTGAGGCGCGTAGCAGAATCCATTCATGCAGCCCCAGCATAGCCAGTGAGGCGATTAACATGAAAGGCCCTATCTGCTGCAAGCCCCAATTATCAGCAATGACCCCAGCCAGACCAGGCAGGATGGCGATGCCAAAACCAGCAGCGGCTACCTGGTAGCCAATAGCACGGGTAGCCAGAGAAGGGCCGAGGCGTTTGGGCGTTTCGGAGACGAGCAGGGGGAAGATGGGGGCCTGGGCGAAGCCGATGAGGGCCAGACCGGCGAAACTGAGGCCAGTGACGGGCATCATGAAACCAATAGTGCCAATGATGATGCCGATCATGCAGGCGCGTAAAGTGGTGATGGCTCCCATAGAGTTGACGACGAAACCGAAGAGCAGACGGCCGATTGTCAGACTGCCCCAATAGATGCTCACCCAATAGCCAGCCACAGCCAAGTCTACACCTCTGGTTTCGGTGTAGAAGGGGAAGCTCCACTGCCCCGCGGTGACTTCAACCCCGGCGTAGAGGAAAAAAAGGGTGATGCTCATCCACATGAGGAGGATACGGCCGTTGCCCTTCGTCACCGTTGTGGTTTCTACCGTTTCCGTCTCGACGGTAATGGATCGCCATTTTTTGACGGTGAGCAGGAAACCCAGCATCATGACAGCCTGGATGGCGGCGGCGACCCCGTAGCCAAGTCGCCAACTGAGTTCACGGTCGAGAACGGCCGTCATCAGCAAAGGCCCCAATGTAGCCCCCAGCCCAAAACAGGCGTGCAGCCAATTCATCACTCGGCCACTGTGGTGCTGGGCGATGTAAATGTTCAGGCCCGAATCAATCAGGCCATTGCCAATGCCGGCTAAAACGGCAATGCCGATCATGAGCACCCAACTGGGGGCCAATGCCTGCCCCAACAGCCCCAGTCCCAGGCAAAGACTGCTCAGTACCAACAGCCAGCCCGTTTCTAGCCGCACAATTAAACGGCCGCTTACCGAACCAGCAAACACCCCGCCGCCGGTAACGGCCAACAGCAAAATGCCCGCTGCCGACAAGGGCAAATTAAACGTTTCTTGAATCGAAGGCCAGGCCACACCCAACATGCCAGTGGACAGCCCCAAGGCCACAAAACCGATAAATGCCAAAATAATAGAGATCATGGTATTTCCTTACGTCAGGCCACGTGATGGCGCACCCGCGCCTTTGCAATCCTCTCTGGGCGCACGTCCACGCCAAGCCCTGCGCCGGTGGGTACACTCATCGTGCTATCCTCCACATTCAGCACAAAAGGCGGGTCGGCAATGTCCTCATGGAAATAGCGATCCGTCGCCGAAATATCACCGGGCAGGATGAAATTGGGCAGGGTGGCCGTATGCACATTGGCGGCGCGGCCAATGCCCGTCTCCAACATGCCGCCGCACCACATGGCAATGCCCGCCGCCTGGGCCATGTCATGGATTTTGAGGGCGTTGGTGAAGCCGCCCACGCGCCCTGTCTTCATGTTGATGATGCGCCCCGCCTGTAAATCAATCATGGCCTGGGCATCGGCCACGCCGTGAATGCTTTCATCCAGGCAAAGGGGCGTTTGCAACTGCGCTTGCAGCCGTGCATGGTCGGCAATGTCGTCATAGCTCAGGGGCTGCTCAATCATGATCAACCCCAACGGATCGAGTTGTT
This sequence comes from Ardenticatenaceae bacterium, assembly GCA_020634415.1. The sequence continues at coordinate 14,121 of JACKBT010000023.1, read as the reverse complement.
TGAGCATGTCCACATCGGCCAGGGTGAAGGCGGAGTTGGCATCGGCCATGAGGCGGATGTGGGGATGGCGCTCGCGGATGCGGCGGGCGGGTTCTACTTCCCAGCCTGGTTCGATTTTGATTTTAATACGGCCGTATCCTGCTGCCACAAACTTATCCACCCGCGCCAGCAAGGCCTCGATGGTGGGCTGAATGCCAATGCTCACACCCACTTCTACGCGGTCGCGTACTCCGCCCCACAGGGCTGAGAGCGGCTTGTTTTGGGCCTTCGCCAGCAGATCCCACACGGCCATTTCCAGGCCAGCTTTGGCCATGTTATGGCCGCGTATGGCTTTGAACAGGCCGGGAACTGTCTGGGGATCGCTGATGTCTTGCCCTAACAGCCGGGGGATGAGGAAGTTGGTCATGACGTACCAGGCGGTCTCGACGGTTTCGGAGGAGTAGAGGGGGCCGTCGCTGCCGGCCACACATTCGCCCCACCCGATGAGGCCGTTGGCGTAGACGGCCGTTAACACCGCGCCCTTCTCTGTCTCTTCGCCAAAACTGGTGCGGAAGGGGTGCACCAATGGCAGTTTAATGTAATGTAATTCAATGCGTTCGATTTTCATGATATTGGAGAGGTAATTACGTCATGACGTAATTACCCAATCTTTTACTAACAGATAATAACAAAGCTCTTTTTCTACCAGGAGATCAACGGCCGTATACCCGGCCGCAAAGGCCCACTCAAAAATTTCGCGGGTATGCAGCCGCCAAGTCATACCTGCTTCGGGGTAGGCCCGCTTCACCGCCTGATAATCTTTGGGCACAGCCACCAGCAGGTGGCGGGCAGTGGTTTGCATAAAGCCGTCTGGCAGCCAGCCCGATGTGTGCTGTTCGGGTGGGTTCACCAACACGGCGCCCGCCGCCAGCCATTCGGCCAGAGTGGGGGCGTGGTGCTGCTTGTTTTTGTGTGTCTGTACCCAGGATGAGGTTAACCACCAATCTACATAGAAGCGGTCTGTGGGTGCGCCCTGGTTCAGGCCATCCTGGATGGAGCCGTAGACATCGCGCTTGTAGGTGTTGCAGACTGCGCCTAGTTTGTGCAGGTTTAGGTTGCCGTTGCGCGTTTCCAGAGGGTCATAGGTCCAGGTGATGTGGTCAAGTTCTTGGGCTAGAACAGCATCGCGCTGCGCCCATTTGATGCTTTCGCCGACGTGCTGGCCGCGATAGGTGGGCAGGATGCCGGTGACGTGGGAGTGGTGTTTGAGCCGCTTGCCGGGTTCTGTGTAGGAGAGAAAACCGAGGCAGAAGCCAACGGCCGTTGCTCCATCCCAGGCCAACAGCACCACGCCCTTTTCCCGCGCCACTGTGATTGTCATATGGTCGGGAATGGCAATGCTGATGTCGCCTTCCCAGGCGGCGCAGGTTATCTCTTCAATTAGTTTGCACTCTGCCACCGTCGTGACAGGTCGGACTTCAATCGTCATGTTTCCTCTTGATGCTTGTGTAAGTTTACATTGCTTTTCTAAGTCTCTCTCAATTTGGGAAAATACTCAATAATTCAGGTCTGGCGATCTGGTATGTGGGGCGATTTTCAAAATCGCCCTACTCTGGGAAATTCGGATACGCTAGTCTAGTCAATAATTTGGTTGCGGGGAACGGTCGTTAAATTTGCATAAGAACAGTCTGCGCTTCTTGACGCACCATCATTCTGATTATATACTCCCCCCCAGTATACAACTCGAAGGAGAATTTTATGCCAACCTATCAATATGCCTGTAGTGAATGTGGGCATGGCTTTGAAAAACGACTGCGGATGTCTCAATCGGGTGAGACGCAAAGCTGCCCATCGTGTGGCAGCCAGGAAACCCGGAAACGCATTGGCGCGGTGGCCGCGATTGGTGGTGGCCAATCGGCAATGGCGGCGATGCCTGCGGCTGCGCCGCGTCCCCGCTTCTCTTGAATGGGCGACTGTTAAGGCAGGCAGTTTGTCTGCAAACAAGGTGGTAATTGGGGATTGGAGATTGGAGACTGGTTAGTCTCTAGTCTCCAGTCTCTTTTCATAACGTGAAGGTAGCTACTAACCCTCCGGGAGGTTTCAAACGAGATGTTACCTCTGGGACGAACCTCCCGGAGGATCGCTCCAGAGGGGCTAAGTAGTTACACGTGAAGGTACAATCAATGGCCGTTAAAGAAGATTTACAGGTGCGGTTGCGCCGCATTGAGGGGCAGACGCGGGGGGTGCAGCGTATGTTGGATGAGGAGCGGGACTGCCGCGAAATCATTCAGCAGTTGAATGCCATTCGCTCGGCTTTGCAAAATGCGACGACGCTTTTTGTCCACACTTACGCTAAAGAATGTTTGCTGCAAGGAGAGGTGGGAACGGCCGTTGAGCGAGAACAGTTGGTGGATGAGCTGCTTGATTTAATCAACAAGGCATCGTGAGAGGATGAGTATGAGCGATAGAAAGACAGCGCATGTTTCCTGGAAGGGATCACAGTTGCATTTTACCGGCACGTTGGGTTCCGGTTATGAATTTGACCTGAGTGGGCAGGCCAGCGCGGAAAACGGTGGCAGCCCGATGGAGTTTTTGCTGGCGGGGGTGGCGGGCTGCACGGCTATTGATGTGGTGCATGTGCTGCGCAAGATGCGCCAGGACATTGCCCATGTGGATGTGGAGATTAGTGCGGTACGCGCTGAGACGGATCCGAAGGTGTATACCGAAGCAGATTTGGTTTACGTTGTGCGCGGGAAGGATGTTGATCCTCATGCGGTGGAGCGGGCGATTGCATTGTCGCAGGAGACTTACTGCTCGGCCAGTATTATGTTTAAGCGGGCGGGAACGGTGGTGAATACGACTTATCGTATTGAAGAGGTGTAGAGACGTTGCACTGCAACGTCTCTACGGATGGTTATTTGTTAAAATAAGGTTGCCGAAGGGGTCAACGGCCGTTTCCCATTCTGGCGGTATCACAGTCGTCGTGTCATATTGAAACACAATCGCGGGGCCGGTAAAGCGATGTCCACTTTGTAATTTAGCCCTGTCATACAACTTTGTCGTCATGGGCTGCTGGTTGAACCAGACGGATTTTTCACCGATAAGGGCGGTGTCTGCTTGAGTTGCAGTTGGTGGGTAGTGTGGCAATTGGGGCGGGGTGATGGGGGCAACTACTGTTAGCCGTACATTCACAATTTCTACCTCGGCGTGGGGCTGTTGGTAGCCGTAGCGGGCTTCGTGGGCCGCGTGGAGGAGAGAGGGAAGAGGAGAGAGGGGAGAGGAAAGAGGGGGGAGGGGGATGGTGAGTTCGTGGGATTGGCCGACGTAGCGCATGTCGAGGCTGTGGTGCAGTTCAATTGTATCTGGCTCATGCCCTTCGGCGGCCATTTCGGCCAAAGCGCGTTCTGCCAACGGCGCAAATTGCTCTGCCAGCCAATCCCCAGTCTCTAGTCCCCAATCTCCCGTTTTCGCCATCACTGTTCTCGAATAATCCTTCGTCGGGGCAGCCACCAGCATTCCCAACGCCGAAAGCACGCCAGGAATGGCGGGAATGAGGACGCGGGGAATTTGTAAATCGGCGGCCATTTCGCAGGCGTGGAGGGGGCCAGCGCCGCCGAAGGGGACGAGGGTGAAGCGGCGCGGATCGAAGCCGCGCTCGACGGAGATGCGGCGGATGGCGCGTTCCATGTTGGCATTGGCAACCTGGATGACCCCCCAAGCGGCCGTTTCGGCTGAACTCGCGCCCATTTGTTGGGCTAACTCATCCAATGCCTCTTGGGCGGCGGCCACATCCAATGTCATCGTCCCCCCTAAGAAGTGAGCGGCATCTAAACGGCCGAGGATGAGGTTGGCATCGGTGGTGGTTGCCCGCAGGGCGAAGGGTGAGGGGAGAGGGGCGATCTGGTCGCTCCTCTCCCTTCGCTCTTCGCTCTTCTTCCCTCGTCCGTAACAGGCTGGGCCGGGGTCGGCGCCGGCGCTTTGGGGGCCGACGTGGAGGGCGCCGCCAGCGTCTACGTGGGCCAGGCTGCCGCCACCGGCACCGACGGTGTGGATGTCTATGATGGGCAGACGCAGGGGCAGATCGGCGATTTCGCCAACGGCCGTTGTGGGCAGTTTACCTGGGCACAAGGCTACATCGGTACTGGTGCCACCCATGTCGAAGGTGATGATATGGTCGTAACCGGCCAGTTGGGCGACGTACTGTGCGCCAACAACCCCACCGGCGGGGCCGGAGAGGGCGGTGCGGGCGGCTTGGGCAGCGGCCGTTTCGCTGTTGATCACGCCGCCGTTACTTTGCATGACGGTCAGGCGGCGCGGCTGCAATCCTTCGGCCAATCGCGCCAGATAGCGGCTCATGAGCGGAGCGACATAGGCGTTGATGACGGTGGTGGCCGTGCGCTCGAATTCGCGGTATTCGGGGAGGATGGTGGAGGAGAGGGAGAGGTGGAGATTGGAGATTGGGGATTGGGGACTGCTTTCAATCTCCAATCTCCAATCTCTAATCTCCTTTTGTATAAGCTCCTCATGTTCTGGCCTTAAAAAGGAGAAGAGGAGGCAGATGGCGATGGATTCGATGTTGTCGGCGGCGATTTGGTTGAGGATGGGTTGAAGGGTGGCGGGGTTGAGGGGGGTGAGGATGTCGCCCTGGGCGGTGACGCGCTCGTCTACCTCGAAGCGCCAGTGGCGGGGGACGAGGGGGTCGGGTTTTTGGGGGACGAGGGCGTAGATGTCGGGGCGGTGCTGACGGCCGATGGCTAACACATCGGCGAAGCCTTTGGTGGTGATGAGGGCGGTGCGAGCGCCTTTGCGCTCTAGCAGGGCGTTGGTGGCGACGGTGCTGCCGTGGACGACGACGGCCGTTTGGGGAATTGCCAACTGCTCTACGCCAGTGAGAATGGCCTGGGAGGGGTCGTGGGGGGTGGAAAGTTGTTTGTGGATTTGTAGACGGCCGTTGGCATCGAGCCAAACAAAATCGGTGAAGGTGCCGCCGGTGTCTACGCCGAGGGTGAGGGGTTGGTTCATGGGTCGGTTATCGGTAATCGGTGAACGGTATTCGGTTGACGGATAACCGATTACCGATTACTGATCTCTTTATAGGCTATGGTCCAGGTAACGGCCGTAAAGGTATAAATGACGGCCCGGATGAGCAGGATGATGGCTTCGATGAATACGCTAATGAATTGGGACAAGAAGGTGGTGGCGGTGAGGGGTGTGGTGTGGCGCAGGAGGGCGAGGAGGCCCGGGGCGGTGGTGAGGGCGTAGACGGGGAGAGTGAGGAGGCGCAGTCCCCATTCGATGATGTATTGCAAGCCCCACAGCAGCAGTCCCAAAATGAGGATGTCGGCGATGTTGGCTTTGAGGATGGCCCAGGTGTGGCGTACTGTTTGGCGCACACCGTGATGGAAAACGGCCGTGTCCCGAAAGGCCAGGGCGCGGTAGGCGGCGGTGAGTATGCCCACAGGCAGGGTGAGGCAGAATAGGGGCAGCAGGCAGAGGCAGCCGAGGAGCAGGGGGGTGGTGAAGCTGGCGGTGGTGGCGTTGGGCTGGGTGGCGGAGAGGATGGTGCTGATGAGGGTGCCGCCGAAGATGAGCAGGATGAAGAGGAGGATGAGGAAGAGGGGGAAGTAGACGAGGGTGTCTATGGCGATGAAGCGGCCGAGCAGATGCCAGCCCTGCCGCAGGGCGTGGCGGAAGGTGAGGGGGTGGGTGGTTTGGTGGTGAACGGCCGTACCGATGATGGCTCCGTGGGCTAGCAGGATGATGAGCCAGGCGGCCAGGCTGAGGGCGACGAGCAGGATAGTACCGCCAACGAGCCAGGGAGCGACGAGGCGCAGGAGTTGGTCAATTTCGCCATAGAGCAGATCGGGGTTGTTGAGCAGTTGTTCGGGGTCGAGGCTGGCGGCGCGGAATAGGTTGGGGCCGAAGGTGAGGCGCAGCAGGCTGCTGCTGAGGGCGTTGATGCCTGCCAGGAAGCCGAAGAACCAGAGGGATTTGTGCTGCCAGGTGATGTGCCAGGCGGTGGTGAGGGAACGGCCGTAGTCCATGTTAAATTGGGGACTGGAGACTGGAGACTGGAGACTGAAAGCCCCATAGTCCCCAGTCTCTAGTCTCTAGTCTCCCCGTAGTGTCAATAGCTTTCACTATTACTCCCCTAAATCCAGGTTGAAGGCGAGCTGCTGGATTTGGCTGGCGGTTTGTTTGGCGTTGGTGAAGCAGCGGATGAGGCCGCCGCCGAGGTTTTTTTCTTGGCGGACGTGGAAGCCGCTTTCGCGGAGGATTTGCCGCCAGTAGTCGGCGGTGGGGGTGGTGAGGGCGGCGGGGCCGGTGGTGAGCCAGGTGGTTTGGCTGCGGACTTTTTCGGCGATGTAGAGACGGCCGTCTGGGGTTAAGACGCGCTTGATTTCACTGAGTAGGGTAACGCGGTCGCCATCTTGCCACAGTTCGCTGGCGATCTGGCAGAGGATGATGACGGAGGTGCTGCTGTCGGGCAGGGGCAGGAGGTTGAAGTTGCCGACGTGCCAGGTGAGGCGGGGGTCGGCGGTGGGGGGTCTCATGCGGCTGCGCCAGCGGGCGAGGGCGCGGCTGGGTGTCCATTGGGGGTTGTAGATGTCTATGATGGTGAGGTGGCCGGTGGTGAGTTGATTGGCGAGGGATAACGGCCGTCTCCTCAACCCCACATCAATATAGACAAAGTGGTCGGTGGGGCGCAGGCGAGCCATCTCGAACAGAACTTGATGGGGGCGCAGGCCGTCACGGTCGAACTGCCAATGGGCGGCCCAGAGGGAGGCCAGCAGGAAGTAGAGCAGGATGAGGATGAGGGCAAAGGTGAGGGGGATGTAGCCGAACCAGCCGCGCTGGGCGCTGATGCCCATAAAAACCAGGGCTAAAATGAGGCTGCCGTAAACGGCGGCGTACTCCGGCCAGTGGGCGTAGAGGTAGTTGAGGGTTCCCTGGAAGCGTGGGCTGTTCATGGGGGAAGTATAACATTGGTGATCGGTGAACGGTAATCGGTGAACGGTGAACGGTGATCGGATTACGGCTAACCGATAACGAATTACGGCTAACCGATTACCGACAAGCGACACGAAAGCTGTCCAGGTCGTAGCGCTTGAGGAGCCAGTCGAGGTTGAGGGCGTTGGCTTGGGGGCAGAAGTCGGCGGGGTCGGCGTTTTCTTCTTCGTATTCCACGCCGAAGACGGCTTTGTTGGCCTGGATGAAGGGCAGGAGCAGGTCACATTCGTCGTATTGGAAGCATTGTTCGTTGAGTGCCCAGTCGAAATGGGGCTGGAGAGCAGGGATTTGGTCGAGGTCGTTTTTGAGGCCGATGGAGAGGCTGCGGCTGTGGGCTTGGTCGGCTAGCCAGATGTTGTAGGTGAGTTGGTGGGCGGCGGTGAGGGGGAAGCCACTGTGGTTTGTGTAGCCGTCTACGTTGTCGGGTTCGATGCCATCGCACTGTTTGGCGACGGCTAAGTCCAGGCGGGCTTGCATGATGGGGCGGAGGCTGTCTATTTGGCGGATGTCGAGCCATTTTTCGCCGGGCCAGCCATCGAGGGGATTGCCGAGAACGGCCGTTGGGAAATCACCAGCATCGTCGCGCCAATCTTCCCAACTGCCCGCGCTGAAGTAGCAGATGACGATACGGCCGTCTTGATGCAGTTGATCTATGGTGGCTTGAGGCGCGTCGAAGAGGTCTATGTCGTACATGGCTACGTCGTAGCTGGTGTCTATGGTGCCGCTAAGCTGCCACTGCCAGCTTGTGCCTGGTGCGGGCTGCCAGACGGTGGCGAGGCGGATGATGTAGGGGAGGTAGGTGGGGGGAGAGGTAGTGGGGGAAACGGCCGTGCAGGCAATGAGGAGGAGGGTTAGTGCTAGTAGCAAACCAAGTTTTTTGTAGCGTGCTTTCATCTAATTTATAGAGCCTTTAGGTACCTTATTGAACCTAACATGAACACTGTGCTAAAACAGGGGAGAGCTATCCATGAACCATTGATCTGGCTCCAACTATTAACAAATAAAGCTCCTAATGGCACACCAAACACGAGACTATTAAGTATCAAACGAAAGTACAATTTCCTGATCTTTTGCAAATCTTTTGGCTTTTTTTTATTCTCTAATTGAAAAGTTTTCCCGATCTTGAACAGATTATACCCTCCTCCAATACCGGAAATTATGATTATAACTAACAAAAAATTCATCTTGGTCTTTAGCCTCTTGTTTTAGACATTTTTGTATTCAACTGAAAACATGATGCAACAAGTTAGCTCTATTTGATTTGTGGTATCATGCGCTCCATTATAAGTGATTGGAGCGTTTATGTGTGATTTGTGTGGATATTCGCGGCGACGGTTTTTGGTGGCGGGGGGAACGGCCGTTTTACTGGCAGCTTGTGGTGTGAATGAAGGTGGTGGGGCAACGGCCGTTCCCCCACCCATCTCTCCCATGCTTACACCAACCTTTGTGCCCACGCCGACTTTGCGAACGGCCGTTACCCCATTGCTAGAACCAACCATTGTGCGGCAAGAGATGCCCCATTTTGGCGGGGTGGTGGCGGCGATTGATGAGCGTTCTGTGATGTTGGCCGCACCAGTGGGCACCCGCCAGTTTGAGTTGGCGGTGGAGATACAAGTGGCAGTGGATGACTCGGTGGTGATTTGGGTGGAGGGTGAGCAGGTAACGGCCGTACAAAAGCTGCCACCCTTTTCGGCGACGGAGGAGATACCGGATGGTTGGGTGCAAGGTGAGGTGACGGGAGAGAAACGGCCGTTGGGCCAGTTTGACCTCATCACGCGGGCAGGTTGGGGTGCGGGGGCGGCCAATTGGCAGACGAGTGATGAGGCGGGTGCATTTGACGCGGAAACCAATCCCATCGGACACCTGATTTACCCTGAGCCGCTGTCTGATTGGTTAAACACATTGGTGGTACACCATTCGGCGCTGGATTATTTAGCGGGGCCGCGTGAGATTCAGCGGCTGCACATTTTGGAGAATGGTTTTGGCGATGTGGGTTATCACTTTTTGGTGGATGGGCTGGGGCAGGTGTATGAGGGACGGCCGTTAAACGAGCGCGGTGCTCATACGGGCGGCTATAACACCGGCACAGTCGGCATCTGCTTGTTGGGCAATTTTGAAATTGTCCAGCCGGTAATGGCGCAGTTGAACAGCTTGCACCAGGTGGCTGTCTATTTGCGGGACACGGTGGGGATTATGCATTTGGCGGGGCATCGCGGCTTTCAGCCAGAGGCGACGGTGTGCCCGGGTGTGCATTTGTGGCCGCTGCTGTCCGATGTGGCGACGGAGGCAGGATTGATTTGGGGGACGGATGGGTATGTTGTGCCGGATTGGGCGAGCTAGGGAAGCAAAAAGACCTCTGAGGTCTTGAAGACCTCAGAGGTCTGGGTGTTGGTGACTTACATTATCCTTCGAGGACAGGTTGGTTGGCTTTGATGGTGATGCGCTTGGGTTTTACTTCTTCGGCCTTGGGGACAGTGAGGGTGAGTACCCCATTGTCGTAGTTGGCTTCTACGGCCTCGGCATTGACGGCGACGGGGAGGGTGAGGCTGCGGCCAAAGCTGCCGAAGCGACGCTCGCGCAGATGGTATTTTTCCTCTTCAACGTTCTTTTCCTCTTTGAATTCGCCTTTGATGGTGAGGACGTTGTCGGAGAGGGTGATGTCAATATCGTCGGGGTTGACACCGGGGACGGAAGCCTTGATGGTGTAGGCTTGGTCGTTTTCGGCTACATCCAGGGCGAGGCCCCAGTCGAGACCGCGATTTTCTTGGAGTTGGGGTAAATCCAGGAAGTTTTCAAATAAGCGGTCAAATTCGTTCCGAAAGGTCATCATTTCTCGTGTAGGGTTCCAACGCAATAATCTGTTCATTTTATACCTCCAATTTGCTAAATTTTTCTCCATTACAAGGGCACTCTTAAGTGCCATACAGTTTCTATTTTGTGCAGGCTGTGTTAGAAAAATGTATGAGGTTTGCTAGAAATGTGTTAACAGTGGGGCAGGGTTTGGACGAGGGTGATGAGGGTGGTAACGGCCGTTGTCACTCCTCCCCATAAACCTTCATAATCCTGGTAAGCGGCTGGCACGACGCGCAGCAGCGTACAGAGTTCTAATTGGGCGGCGGGGATGCCCACGTCTTGAGAGACAAAGCGGGTGACGGTGTGGCTGGTTACGCCGCCGGTAAAACGGGGGTGGTTGACGACGAAACGCAGCCAATCGAGTTCGGTTAGCTGGCGGGCTTGGGCGGAGGTGGTGGGGGCAAACCCGCTGCTAACGAGGGTGTGGACGATGTGCCGTTCGTGGTCTGGGGGGCAGCTACGGCCGTTTATCGTCCCCAACGCCAGCCCAATTTTGTGGCGGTTGGACATGCCATGAATGTCGAGAACGAAGTGGATGGGGTGCTGGTTGAGAATTTGTTTTAGGGCTTGTTTGTAGGGGGCTTCTTTGTGCCAATTGGGGTCACGGGCGGATTGGTAGTGGGTGTAGAAGGCGTGTGCGCCGGTGCGGGCGGCCACGTAACGGACGATGGCGGCGGTGAAGCCTTCTTCTTTTTTGAGACGGCCGTTGCGCCAATGGGAGGCACTGTGGGGGGCCGACAGCAGAATGGGGGTAGAGCCAGGAACGTGGGTGAAGCAGGGTTCGTTGGGCGGAGGCGGTTGGATGGGGGAAACGGCCGTTTCCAAAGCCAATAACTGCGCCATCATCCCATCTGCCTGATGAGCGATTGTGCTTGTCATGGCCGCCTCGCTTGTTGTCCTGCCATCCATTGTCTCCAGTTCGGTTGGTTGCCGTGCCAATGATATACTAGAGCAACCTGGGTAGAAAGTCGAAAGGAGAAAATGATGAAACCAATTTTGGCAATCACAATGGGCGATCCGGCGGGCATTGGGCCGGAGATTACCTTGAAGGCACTTGCTTTGCCAGAACTGCACGACCAGGCAAGGCTGATGATTGTTGGCTCGCAGGCCATATTGGCCGGCATGGCTGCGCAATTAAAGTTAGATATGGCGTTGCCTTTGTTTACTGATCTGGGTGAATGGGCTTCATCGCCCCACTATGTGCCTGTTTATCAGGTAGGGTCGCTGACAACGGCCGATTTTGCCTGGGGTGAGATTGCGGCGCATACGGGGCGGGATAGTGTGGCTTATGTGGAAACGGCCGCTGCGCTGGGCAATCAAGGCACGATTGACGCGATTGTGACTGCCCCCATTAATAAAGAAGCAATGCGGGCCGCCGGGGTAAAGTACCCCGGCCACACCGAGATTTTGGGCGCGGCTTTTAAGTCGCAGGTGGAGACGATGTTTGTGGTGGACAAGATGCGTATCTTTTTCCTCACGCGCCATCTGTCGCTGAAAAAGGCCATTGACGCGATTAGCCAGGAAGGACTGCTGCATTTATTGGCTCATGCACGGGAGGTTTTGGCGAGGATGGGGATTGAGCGGCCAGTGATTGGCGTGGCTGGTCTGAATCCCCATGCGGGGGATGGTGGGCTGTTTGGCAATGAGGAGATTGAGGTGCTGCAGCCGGCTATTGCCACTGCACAGGCACGGGGCTGGGATGTGCTTGGCCCTGTGGGGGCTGATTCGATTTTTCACCAGGCGTTGAACGGCCGTTACGATGCCGTCATCTCCCTTTACCATGACCAAGGCCATATTGCCGCCAAAACTTATGACTTTAACCGCACGGTGAGTGTGACCACCGGTCTGCCCATCATCCGCACCTCTGTGGATCATGGTACGGCTTTTGATATTGCTGGACAGGGCATGGCTGATGCGACGAATATGATTGAGGCGATTAAAGTGGCGGCGTTTATGGTGGGGCCAATGAGCAAAACAATGTGAAAAGAGCGCAAATAGTGGTGGTATTTTTTGACCATATGCTGTACGTTGTTTACTATTGCCTGAGAGTCTAGATAGTCGTCAGAAACATCTTAAGTCTGATATGCTTCAATAATCAGGATATATCGTTATATAGGCTATGATTCGCAATCTCAAACAAACTTTAGCCAGCATCGGAGCCAAGATCATTTTGCCTTATGTTGTCCTATCATTGGTTGTCGCGGCTGTTGGCGCTTATATTGTTACCCAGCTAGTGGTTGGTTCGGTTCAAGAACGTGTAGAGAATCAGCTGTTGGATGCGGGTCGTTCGGTGGCGCAGCAGATTGTGGCTGATGAAGACAGGCGGCTGGGTGTGCTGCGCCTGCTGGCGGCGGGTGAGGGGATTCCTGAGGCGTTGGTGAATGGGGAGTTTGATACGTTACAGGAGTTGGTGTCGTCAGTGGCGATGAGTGAGCGGGCAACGGCCGTTTACATGCTAAACCAACAAGGTGTGGCCGTCGTCAGTTGGCGGGATGATGAACAGTCAGAAAACGAACCTCTCACCAATGTAGACTTTTCCAGTCAGCCAGATGTCATGTGGGTATTGGAGGGCAATATTGACGAATATGGGAACAAGCGTATTTTCCTTGTTGATGAGTCGCCCGACTATTTGCTGTTCACAGTTGCCCCCGTGATTGCTAATGGCGAGGTTGTCGGAGCGGCCCTGGTTGGCACCAGTTTGCGTGAATTAGCCCTCAATCTAGCCGCTATCTCTCTGGCGCATGTCACCTTTTATAACCAACAGGGGGTCGCCCTGGCAACTTCAATGGCGGGTGAACCGGATGTTACGTTGCCTGCTTTAGCGGGCACGGCGGAGCAGTATGGGGCTGTTCTGGAACGCCTGCAAGCCGCAGAGGAAGTGGAAAGTGTGGTTCTGGCCAATGAAAATGACCAGGCTTTTTTGAGCCAGGTGGAGGTTTTAAGTCAGGTTTATCTGGTGGCTTTTGGTGATTGGCGCTTGCGGGCGCAGTCGTTTGGCCTTTTTAGCATGGGTTTATCGGCCGATTTTATTACCACCCGCACGACAACCAGCCGCAATCTATTTTTTGTGATGTTTGTGGTGCTGACGTTTGCCGTGTTTATTATTGGCTTGCTGTTGGCGCGGCGGATTACGGAGCCGTTGAAGCGGTTGGTGGTGGTGTCAACGGCCGTTTCCCAGGGCGACCTGGAACAGCGCACCAACATTTCACAACAAGACGAAATCGGCGTTTTAGCCACCTCCTTCGACACCATGACCCAAAACCTGGCCCAACGCAACCGTCAATTGGTGGAACAAAAGAGTGAGCTTGAAGCCATTCTGAACAGCATCGCCGATGCCGTTATCGTCATTGACAATGACAACGAAATCGTTGCTTCCAATCCTGCGGCCGATAAATTGTTAAATCATATAAACTCCAGCCAAAATGGAAGCAATACGGCGACCTACCTCCAATCGTCCAAAGCCATCATTCAATCGGACCTAAACGTCAATACCTTGATGTCCATAGACACAGATGCACCACGCCCTACCCGCTTCCGCGTTGGCAGTAGAGTATTTGGCATTTCGGCATCTCCCTTCAAGTCGCCCGAAGGCAGCGAACTAGGCCGAGTGGTTGTGTTGCGTGATGAAACCCGCCAGGTGGAATCCGAGCAGTTGAAAGACGGCTTCATCACCAGTATTTCCCATGAACTGCGCACGCCGCTAACTTCTATGAAGGGTTATATTCACCTGCTTAACTCCAAAAATGCGGATAATTTGACAACGCAGCAAAAACAATTTGTCGAAATCCTGCAAAACAGCACCGAGTTAATCGTCAATCACGTCAACAAACTCATAGATATCACCTCTATTCAAGAAGGTTCGCTGCGGCTTAAGAAAAAACATCACTCTTTCACAGAAATTGTCAATAGTCGGGCCAACGAATGGCGTAGTCAGATGCAAAACAAGGGACTTAACTTTGAAGTGACATTGGCACCAGACTTGTGGATTATGGCTGATCGGGCGCGTTTAGATTGGGCCATTGATAATATTCTGCGAAATGCCCATGTTTATACGCTGGAAGGGGGCAAGGTAACGGTTTGTCTGTTCCAGAAAGATGACCTGGCTTGTTTGCAGATTGTGGATACGGGTGTGGGCATTAGTGAAGTGGATCAACCCTATATTTTTACCCGTTTTTATCGCGCACAGAATGAGCTGACATTGAATGTACCTGGTTTGGGCATTGAACTTTATGTTGCCAAATCAATTGTTCAGGCGCATGACGGCCGTATTTGGGTCGA
>JACKBT010000022.1 GCA_020634415.1 Ardenticatenaceae bacterium | reverse complement strand
AGCAGGTGCTGCACTGGGTCAACTTCCCTTATGCGCGGGCGGTGTTGGATATGAATCGGCTGGATGATCCGGCGCGGACGCGGCCAGGGGATGGCATTGTGAAGTGGCAGACGAGTTATGGTGATCCGGTGTATTTGCCTGGGCAGCAGCCGGATGAGGTGGAGGAGCGGATGTTGATCGGCCGTTATTGGCAGGCGTGGCACGAGCAGTTGGCGGCGATTGCGGCTGATGAGCGGGTGAAGCTGGTGATTGATGCCCATTCGATGGCGGCGGTGGGGCCTAGTTTGTATGGCGATCCGGGGGTGCTGCGGCCGTGTGTGGATGTGGCGAATTTGGGGGACGAACGAGGGGAGATGAGTGAGGAGCGAGGGGCGATTTCGGCACCGGCGGCGTTGGCGCAGAAGTTGGCGGCCGTGCTGGGGCAGGGGGTGGGGCGGTTGGCGGCGTGGGCGGAGACGGGGGAGGATTGGGCGTTGAATCGGCCGTTTTGGGGTGGCGCGGATTTGTGGTTACACGGCCGTTTGCCGCAAACGCAGCCCTGGCTGATGGTGGAAATTAACCGTGCCCTCTATATTGGCAAACAAGATGGCAACACGCCCATTGTGCCGCCGGATGAGGAGCGGATAGCGGCGTTGCGGGAGGCTGTGTGGCGGGGGTTGGAAACGGCCGTATCCAGTGCAATATAGGGCATACGGCCGTTCCCTTAATCGTCAATCGTCAATCGGATAACGGCCGTGTCGCCTAAAAAGTTGATATTGCCGACTTCACAGCGCTTTAGCGGCAGTCTTGTGCGTTCCCGCAAATCGTCCAAAAGCAGGTCATAATTTTCGGGCTAAATCAGTTCAATGCGCTCGTAGGTGACGCGCTGCGACAGTTCATAATGGAAGCCCCATTCATGCTCCAATACAAAAAAGGTGGCAATGATGGCCCCATTTGCCAGCAGCAGTGCCGGCCAGGCCGCGTTGGTAATGAGGATGGAGTTCAAGACGGGCAGGGCGATGATGACAAACAGGTAGGTCATTTCGCGGGTGGGCATGGTGTCGGTGCGGTAGCGGAGCAGTGACTTGTCAGGTTTCCTCTGGTTGGAGACTCTCAGTAAAAGAAAACCTGATAGGTCTTTGTACCGTTGCTTGATAGTTTGTACTTTAGCTGGGGAATGTTGAGGAAAGTTAAGAACTCTTTGCTAAATGATTTAGATTTGCCACCGATCTCTAGTCTCCCATCTCATTGGCACGATTTGTTAAACCTTATTGTTCAATGCCTGGAGGGATTTAGCGACTTTATTGGAGATTGCCCAGGACGATGCCGCCAACTGTTGCCAGAAGACAGCCGATGAAGGTGAGGCGGGCGGCACGGGTGCGCGGGGCAGGTTCGTGCAGCCAATAGATGCCTAACAGAGCGTTGATGACGATGGAGATTTGGGAGATGGTGAAGCCTTTGCCTGCACCTAAAACGCCAACCAACAACAGCATCCCATAATTGCCCAGACTCCACAACGCACCGGTTAGGGTAGCCCGCATATAATCGCCGGGGGTGGCAAGCTGCCAGGATTGGCGGGTGAACAGGGCCAGGATGGTGCTGCCAGCGGCCATGCCGATGGCCATAGGCAGTGCGCCAGCCCACATGGAGACGCCGGAATATTTGATGGGGATGAAGTAACTGCCCCATAACACGCCTGCGCCGACGGCTCCTAACAGACCCAGCCGGAAGTTGCGTGGGGTTTGCCCACTTTCAGCGGCACCTTTGGCGAAGATGATGAGGAGGACACCTGCCAGAATGATGAGCAGGGCGGCGATGAAGAGGAGGGTGGTGCTGGTGGTGAAGCTGACGAATTCGTTGAACAGGAGTGCGCCCCAGGTCAGGCTGGTGATGATGTTGAGGGGTGCCCAGATGCCAAAGGCTTTGGCGATGCCGAGTTTGTCGGTGCTGGTGAAGGCGCTGAAGCCGCCGAGGGACCAGATGATGCCGCCGAGGAGGGTGGGCCAGAAGGTAACGGCCGTTAACCCCCACACATCCCCTTGCCCCAAGCCAACTGCCACCGCAATGACCAGATTGGCGGCGACAACGTAGAGGGTTTTGATCTGCTGGTTGGGAAACCTGACGTTTTGGGAAGGAGTCAGCCAGGTTCCCCAACCGATTATGGTAATCAGGGCGTAAAGTAAACTGAGCATTTGTGAGACCTTTTGTTTGGTGTGGGTGTGGTGTAAACGGCCGTTCCCCTTCCCACCCCTTTAAGTTGACATAAGAGAAAATATTTAGTTATTCAGGCTTAGGCTTCGTTTTGCGTTGGAAACGCGCCAACGCCAGGCCATGAGCCTCTGCGATCAACTGTTTTGTTTGGGCGATGTTTTCGCCAGCGGGATTGAGAATGCAGATGAAGTTTTGTTTGGCATAGTCAGGGTGAGGCAAGATGGTGTTCAGTACGGTATAGTCAATTGGTTCATCTGTGGCTTCGCCGAGAAGGTTGTTAAACGTCTGGCGGCTGACACCAATATTAATGCGGAACACGCCCTCGCGGTTGAGGTTGGAGACCGTTTCGTACTCATTGTCGGTATGGGCAATGGTCACGAAGGGAACCATCTGATCGTCGCCGATGAAGAAGAAGGTGTAACCAAAATTCTCTGTTTGCTGCACCTTCTCCAGACCAGCCACAAAGGCTGCAACTTGTGCTTGATTCATTGTTTTCTCCTTAGAGTTCGCGTAAAAACAACTTCACAGGTTGGTGGAGACTGGAGACTAGGGACTACAGAGTCTCCAGTCCCCGGATTAGCCCGCAACTTTTTGGGTGGTGGCGATGGCGATGACCAGTTGGCAGGCTCGCTCAAAATCGTGTAAATCAATCCACTCGTGGGGCGTGTGGATGTCGCGCTGGCCGATGTTGAGGGTGACACATGGAATCCCATGCGCCACCACCCAATTCGCGTCCATGCCGCCATCGTCGCTGACCAGTTTGATGGGCAGCCCAATCAACGCGGCGGCCTGCTGCACCTGGCGCACGACGGGTGCATCGTCGGGCAGGGAGTAGGCTTCGTAGGTGGGGCCGGGGCCAAAGACCACTGCTCCCTGCTCCCCGTGTATGTTGGTGACGTTTTGGGCGGCGCGGCGAAAGGCAGTTTGCCAGGTGTCAATGATCAGGCGGCGGAAGTGGGGATTGTGGGAACGGGCTTCGGCCAGAATGTGCAGGGCGGGCATGACGACGTTGCTGCCTTTGCCGCCTTCGAGGATGCCCACATTGGCTGTGCCGCGCCCCTCTGGCTTTTGGATGCGGCCGTGCCAACCGGCCTGGGCCAGTTCGGCAATAGCCTGGCTGGCAATGATGGCCGCGGAGACTCCTTCGGCTACTCGTGAACCGGCGTGGGCGGCTACGCCGGTAATGTCTATGGTGAAGCGTTGGCTGCCAATAACGGCCGTTACCACCTCCGCCACTCGTCCCCCATCCAAATTCACACACATCGCTGGTAAATCTTCCCCTAACAGCGTCACATCCAGCCCCCGTGCGCCCACCAGCCCCACCTCTTCCTGCACAAAAAAGACCAACACAATGGGCGGGTGTTCCCCCGCCAGGGTCATCAGCCTTCGTGCCAAAGTCAGCAAAATGGCACACCCCGCCCGGTTATCGCCTCCCAAAGCCGTGCCCGGCGCGTCATTGATGATGCGACTGCCTTCTCGGTCCAGGCGTGGCTGACAGCCGACACAGTCGGGCACAGTGTCCATATGCGTGCTGAACATAAGCGTCGGCCCAGTTTGTTTGCCCGCTATCTTCACAATCAGATTGCCCACATTGCCGCCATATTCGCTCTGGTCTTGGGCGCGATCATAACAGATTTGGTTATGGGGGATGCCCATCGCCACCAGCGTTTGCTGCAAAAAGTCGGCCACCGCTTTTTCTTGCGCCGGCGGGCCGGGAATGGGCAGAAGCGTTAGTAAATCGTGGATGGCTGTGTCAAGCATGGGTGTGAATCCTTTTTGGCTTTTGGGAGTTCATGGGTGGGCCTGAATGTAGGAGCGTACCCTTGTGGTCGCCCCAAAGGGCGGGCATAAAGCCACGCCCCTACAAATGGTGTTATCCCTGAAACCCTATTTTCTAGGTGGAGTCTACAGCAAAAAGTGTGTTTTCATCTTCAATATGTATGTGGCAAGGGGCAGATAAACCATCAACCCTTCATTGCTCATTTGCCCATCATCGTCCACAATAGCAACTTTAGCGCAATGCTTACACAGCGCAAGCATCTGAGTATCTACAATAAAAGGACTTATCATATGACATCTGCAACCAATCGCTGCACTGTTTTACTCACGTTTGATTTTGATGCCGAGTCGGGTAAGGAGGCGCGGGGGCTGACATCGCCTACGCCTATTTCGCAGGGGCAATATGGGGCACGGGTTGGTTTGCCGCGTATTCTGGCTCTGTTGGCTCGTTATAACATCCCATCTACTTTTTTTGTGCCGGGCGTAACGGCCGAACGCTACCCCCACTTAGTCCAGCAGATTCTGGCCGATGGACATGAGATTGGGCATCATGGTTACACCCACATCAGCCCGCTCAAGTTGAGCTATGAGGAGGAGCGGGCGCAGTTGGAGAAGGGGTTGGCGGCTTTGCAGCAGGTGGCGGGGGTGCGGCCTACGGGCTATCGCTCGCCTGCCTGGGATTTAAGCAATCACTCAATTGAGCTGTTCAAGGAGTTTGGCTTTGCATATGAGAGCAGTTTGATGGGCGATGATTTCCATTTTTATCGCATTGGTGATGAGGATGGCCGGGCGGGGCTGGTGGAGATTCCTATTTCCTGGCTGCTGGATGATTTTGTTCATTTTGAGATTGTGGACAATGGGGCGGGGCTGGCGGCGCCGTCGAAGGTGTATGAGATATGGGCGGGTGAGTTTGAGGGGGCGTATGCGGAGCAGGGTGTTTTTTGCCTGACGATGCACCCGCAGGTGATCGGCCGTTTTCCACGTATTCGCATGTTGGAGCAGCTAATTCAGTTTATGCGGGGGCACGAGGGGGTGGTGTTTGCCACCTGTGCCCAGGCTGTGGCTGCCTGGCGCGAACGTAACCCGGTTAATTAAGCTGGAGACTGGAGATTGGGGACTAAACGGTCTCCAGCCTCCAGTCTCCAGTCCTCAAACTCCCCTTACCGCAAATACCCCAACCATTTCTCCTGGTAATGGATCATCGTGTCGAGCATGTCGTCCATGCCCTGATAGCGGGTGACGATGGGGTCTACGAGAAGGGCTTGTAAAGCGGCCGTTCGTGATTTGTTCAGTATCGCTTCGGCCGTCAGGTCATGCACCGCCACCTGGTTGCGCAGCAAACCGAGAAAGCCGCTGGGCAAACGCCCCATCGGCACACCATGCACGCCGTTTTTATCCACCGTTGCCGGTACTTCCACCACAATCCAATCGGGCAGTTCGGCCAACAAGCCGTTGTTGGGGATGTTAACGGCCGGCTCTTCATAACCTGAATCCGTCAGAATACCCTCGATAATAGGCACAATTCTCTCTTTAAGCTGTAACTCGATTTTGGGCTGCACATTCGACAAGTAGCCTTTGTAAAAGCGGTAAAAATCGAGAATCCCCTTGTGGTCGGTCACATCATAGGCCCACTGGATGTATTCGCCAAAATGGCTGTCGCTGGTGATGGGCATCAGGCCAAACTTTTCCAGAATGACCTGGAAAACGCGCCGTTCCGGCCAGGCTTCTTTTTCCAGGACGATGAAATCTTCGGGCTTTTCCGGCCATTGGCCCGTTTCTTTGAAATATTTGTAAACGGTGTCCAGGGCGGGCATGTTGCCAAAGAGATTGGGAGCATTGGCGCGGATGTCGGGGTAGGCATCAGCCCCTGTTTCGGCATAGGCGGCACTGATGACACAGCTAAAATGGTTTAGCCCAGCGGCTCTGACTTTTAGTTGGGACATGGGTGTGCCGAGGATGATAGGTAGGAACATGTCTAGGGAGCTGATTTCATGGCACAGGCCAATGAACTGCAAGTCGGGGAAGGCGCGGGTAACGGTGGTGCAGATGCGGCTCATGGGGTTGCTGAAGTTGAAGACGACAGCCTCCGGGCAAATCGCCATCACATCGGCACAGATGTCCAGGATGGGGGGCGTAATCCGCAGGGAGTGGAATAAGCCGCCGGGGCCGCCATTCTCGCCATAGACCTGGTTGATGCCATACTGCTGCGGGATGCGCCAATCTTGCTCCCACAACTCAAAACGGTCGCCCACTTCGATGGAAATGATGACATAATCGGCATTTTGCAGGGCCTCTTGCCGATTGGTGGTAGCTGACAGGGTGAAGGGCAGGTTTTGCTCTTGGATGAAGGCTTGGCCTGTCTTTTCAACGACGGCCATCGTGTGGGGGTTGATGTCGTGCAAGACAATGTGGCTGCCTTCTAGTACTTTGCTTTGTAAAATATCGCCAATAGTGCCATAGCCAAATTGGGCACTGCCAGCGCCTACGAGAACGATTCTTTTTTCCATTTTATACCTCTTTTTTCAATCGGATTTTGCAAATGATTCATATCAGCAGATCGGAATCTTGGCAGAGCGATTGGCAAAATCGCTCTACCGCACACGCATGATCTGTTTCGATCTGCTGACTATACAGGTTTGCCTAGAGACCTGAAGGGTTTTAGGCTGCGAAATGGCAATTACTAGCAGATGAAACCCTTTGGGTCTGTGTAGATGCAATTATTATAGAGATAAATGATAGGCTTCATCAAGAATAAACGGCTCTTTGGGATTTGAAGGGGTAATCGGCATGTGTGGTAGGGTCGAGGCGCGCCTCGACCCTACATCTTGTGTCAACCCATGAATTTCTAAAGAACCGAATAAACCTTTTCTGGCAGCACCCAATAGCCTGTTTCACCCTTAGCCGAGCATTTCCATAGACCACCTGCTTGTCGAAAATTTCAGCTTGCTTGCCCCTAGTAATAAGTGTCATTCCTGGCTGGTGATGTTCGTCACTTCCAAAGGTGAGACTCTCAATTTAAGATAACAGTTGGCTTACATTAGAAATGCACAAAGCCGAATCCAGATTTTGATCTTTGCTGGGATCAAATGCACTCAAACACTGGGAGTTTATAAATGACCACACAACTTTCATCTGAACAAGTTTGGCAAGCGATTGAAAAGGAGCTGTTTGCTGTTATCGGCATGGTGACAGCCCAGCATGAAGCCCGCACAGTAGGTATTGTTTATGTTGTGCGTGACCGTAAACTGTATATTGGCTCAAGCAAAGATGCCTGGAAGGTGCGCCATATTGCTGCCAATCCCCATGTTTCTGTCACTATCCCCATTGCCAAGCGCATTCCCCTTATGCCCTGGTTTAAGATTCCGGCAGCTACCATTACTTTCTCGGGTGCGGCCCGCATTTTAAGGGCACAGGAGACACCGCGAGTGATCTTGGAGGCTGTGTTTCGCGGGGTGGCTCATGATGAGGCCGCGATGGCTGATACCTGCCTGATTGAGGTAACGCCGGAGAAGGATTTTGTTACTTATGGCATTGGTATGCCGCTGATGCAGATGCGTGTTCCAGAAAAGGCGCGGGGTCGGGTGGCGGTGAATGGGGTTAAGTGAGGGGTTACAAATAACTTCATTGTTTAGGGGGGATTGGGGACTGGAGGCTGGAGACTATCTAGTCTCCAGTCCCCACCAACCTTAGAAGTTGACCTTCTAAATGGGCCGTAAAGAGGTGCCGCATGATAGTAGACACAGATTTTAGGGATTGGTTGTTGGCGGCGAGTACGCCGGCCATTCGTTACCAAACGTTGAGTCGGCTGCTGGCGCTGCCGCCGGATGATGTGCAGGTGCAGGCGGCGCAGCAGGCTGTTATGAGTGAAGGGCCTGTGCCGATAATGTTGGCGGCGCAAACGGCCGTTGGCCCCTGGCCCGACGAATCCAGCTACTACACACCCAAATACAGCAGCACCCACTGGTCGCTGCTGCTGCTGACGGAGTGGGGCGTAGATGGGCAGGATGCTGGTTTTGGGCGCGGTGTGGATTTTATGTTGGCGGAAACGGCCGTTTCTATCGCCAACCGCTTCACCAACGCCACCAACCTCGACCTGGCTTGCCTATGGGGCAACATCTTGCGTTACGCCCTGCACGCGGGCCGTTTGCACGACCCCCGCACCCAGGCCATCATCACCTATCTGGCGCAAAGCGTGCAAAATGGCGGCTGCCAATGCGTGTATAACAGTGGCCTGGGCTGTGCCTGGGGCGTGGCCCGCGCCTTGTGGGGGCTGGCGGCCATACCTGTGGCTGACCGCTCCCACGCGGTGAACGAGGCTTTGGCGCAGGGCGTAGATTTTTTGCTAAACCGCTTTTCTCTGGCCGCTGCTGATTATCCCGCGCCCGAAGGCGGCAAAATTCACCCGCTTTGGTTCAAGCTCAACTTCCCTCTGTTTTACCAGACAGATATTCTTTTTGTCTTGCGCGTTTTGGCGGAACTGGGAGCGTTGAATGAGCCGGGCGCGGCCCCGGCGTTGGCCTGGTTGGTGGCGAGGCGGGGGCGGAACGGCCGTTGGCGAGGCAGCAGTCCCTACCGTTCCCGCACCTGGGCCTGCCTCGGCGACCGCACCGAGACAGACCGCTGGGTTTCCCTTCAGGCGGCTCTGATACTCAGTAGATCGAAATCTTTGTAGGGCGATTTTGCAAATCGCCAGACGATTTACAAAATCAGTAGATCGAAATCTTTGTAGGGCGATTTTGCAAATCGCCAGACGATTTACAAAATCGTCCTACATCAAAACTTGTAAACCGTTTCGATCTACTGATACTACAACAAGCGGATGTGGGCTAAACAGGAGCGAAAGGCATTACCATGAGTGAAATAGCCATTCAAGTTGAGAATTTACACAAAGACTTTGGTGAAGTATACGCCGTCAAAGGCGTTTCCTTCATCGTGCAGCGCGGCGAGGTGTTCAGCCTGTTGGGGCCAAATGGCGCGGGCAAAAGCACGACCATCTCCATGCTCACTTGCCTGCTCAAACCCACACAGGGCCAGGCCACCATTTTGGGCAACTCCATTCTCACGCATCCCAGCGCGGTGAAGGCGCGATTGGGCGTTGTGCCCCAGGAGATTGCCCTGTATGACGATCTCTCGGCGCGGGAGAACCTGGATTTTTGGGGCAAGATGTATGGGCTGCGCGGAGCAGCCCTGGCGCAGCGGGTGGATGAAGTGCTGGCGCTTATCGGCCTGACGGATCGGCAGAAAGGGCGGTTGGAGAAGTTCTCTGGGGGCATGAAACGGCGCATCAATATTGGGGTGGCCCTGCTGCACAAGCCGGACATTGTGATTATGGATGAGCCGACGGTGGGCATTGACCCGCAAAGCCGCCGCCACATCTTGGAGGGCGTGAAGGATTTGAACGAGCAGGGCATGACTGTCCTTTACACCACCCACTACATGGAAGAGGCTCAGGAATTGTCGGACCATATTGCCATTATGGACCAGGGGGAGATTATTGGCTGTGGCACGCATGAAGAATTGGTGCATATTGTGGGTGAGCAGGATCGAATTGACTTGCACCTGAGTGAGGCTAGAGAGGGGCTGCTGGCACAGTGGCGGCAGGTGGCGGGTATTTCGCAAATTACGGCCGAAGATGGCCTGATTACGCTGTTGGCGCAGGATAGCAATGTGGTGCTGCCCCGCCTGTTTGAGTTGGCGGCGGCAGCGGGGGTGCGGATTACGTCTATTGATATTCAGGAGCCAAATCTGGAGACGGTGTTTTTGCACCTCACCGGACGGGCATTGCGAGATTGAGATGAAGCTATGGGATGTGGCCTGGAAGGATATGCGCCAATCGTTCCGCAGTTTGACGGGGATTATGTTTATGTTTGTCGTCCCTATTTTGGTGACGGCGCTGTTTTGGTTTTTGTTTGGCGGGGCGGGGGAGTCGAACAGCTTTGCTTTGCCGCAAACGTCGGTGGTGCTGGTGAATTTGGATGAGGGGGAGCTGCCGCCAAATGCGGCTTTGGTCGAGGGGGAGTTATCTTTGGCGCAGGTGGCTTCGATGGGTGATTTGTTGGTGCAGATTTTGCAGCAGGAGTCACTGGCGGATTTGCTGGTGGTGGCGGTGGCGGCGGATGTGGGAGTGGCGCGAACGGCCGTTGACGAGCAAGAAGCCAATGTGGCCATCATTATCCCGGCCAATTTTACGGATGCGTTGATGCTGCCGGGGGTAACGGCCGTTATCGAACTCTACCACGATCCTACCCTGACCATTGGCCCCGCCATTGTTGAATCCCTCATCCGCCAGTTTGCCGACAGCTTTGCTGCCACCAAAATTGGCACCAGCGTTACGATGTCGCAACTGGCCGAGACGGGCGTGCCTGTGGACGAAGCTCTGATGCAGCGCGTCATTACCGAATTTGCCAGTGCGGCTCTGGCCCAGGGGCAGCGTGATGAGCCACTGCTGGCGGTGCAAGTGCCGCCAGGTGCGGCCAGTGAAGAGGAAGTGCTGCCCCAAATAGTGGGGCAGATTATGGGGGGGATGATGATCTTCTTCGCCTTTTCTACAGGCGCAGGTATGCTGCAAACAATTCTTGTGGAAGAGGAGAAAGGTACCTTGTCGCGCCTTTTCACGACCCCTACGCCCGTTCCCGTTATTTTGGGCGGCAAGGTTTTGGGAGCGGTGGTGACGCTGGTGGTGCAGGTGACGGTGCTGCTGTTTTTTGGCTGGCTCGTTTTTGGCATCCAGTGGGGCAGCTTGCCCAGCCTGGTGGTGGCGGCGGTGGGCATTGTGTTGACGGCGGCGGCGACGGGGCTGCTGCTGGCCTCGGTAGTGACGAGTACGCGGCAGAGTGGGGCTGTGTATGGCGGGGTGCTGACGCTGACGGGGATGGTGGGCATGATGAGTACGTTTACGGTGGGGCTTTCTTCGCCCACGCTGGAGATGATTACGCTGGTGGTGCCGCAGGGATGGGCGGTGAGGGGTTTGCAAACGGCCGTTAACGGCGGCAGCATTGTTGATCTCTTGCCCACTGTGGCGGGGTTGTTGGTGTGGATTGTGCTGTTTACGGCCGTTGGTCACTATCGTCTAAAGCGCCGTTTTGCTTGAGGATGAGAAGATGCGAATACTCGATTTAGCGCTCAAGGATTTGCGCCAGATTTTGCGGGAAAAGCAGTCGGCCTTTTTTCTGTTGATTATGCCGATTGTGTTTACTTTGCTGTTTGGCTTTGCTTTTGGTGGGTTTAGCAGCGGCGGGGATGAGGATGACCCGCGTTTGCCGGTTGGCTTTTTGAATGGGGATGAGGGAGTGGCGGCGCAGCATCTGGTGGCGCTGCTGGCGCAGTCGGAACTGGTGCGTTTGGAGGCGGTGGCGGTGGATGAAGCCGAGTTGGCGCAGCAGGTGGCGGAGGGGGAATGGGCGGCGGCGGTGGTGGTGCCGCCTGATTTTAGTGCGCAAATGGGCAGGGAAACGGCCGTTCCCTTCAGCCTCATCGTGAACCCTGCCGACACAACGGGCTTCACTGTTCAGGGGGAGATTGAGGCGGCGGCGACGCGCCTGGCGAATGCGCTGCAAACGGCCCGAATCAGCACGGAAACGGCCGCTGCTCAAACCATACTCACGGACGAAGATGCTTATTTTGAGCAAGCTCTGGCGCAGGCTGTGGCGGCCTGGTCTACGCCGCCGCTGCAAGTGCACAGCCAGGGTGCCAGTGCGGCAGTTGAAGGTGGGGGGCAGGAGACGGCCGTTTACAGTGACAATGCTTTTGCCCACACTTCCCCCGGCATGATGGCCCAATTCACGATGGCTGGCCTGATAACGGCCGCTCAGATTTTGGTGAGCGAGCGCAAAAGCGGTGCTTTACGCCGCCTGCTGACCACCAATCTATCTCGCTTTAATATTTTGGTGGGGCATTATCTGGCGATGTTTATGCTTATCATCGTTCAGCTTCTTATTCTCATTTTGTTTGGGCAGCTTTTGCTCAAACTGCCCTATTTTCAGGAGCCGGTGGCGACGCTGCTGCTGGTGGTGGCCAGTGCGGCCTTTGCCGCCAGTATGGGTTTGCTTATTGGCACGCTGTCGCGCAGTGAGGAGCAGGCCATTATTTTTTCCCTGTTGCCGATGTTTTTGTTGGCGGGTTTGGGCGGGGCGTGGATGCCGCTGGAGTTTACGCCGGAATCGGTGCAGCGCATTGCCTATTTAACGCCTCTGGCGTGGATGATGGATGGGTTTAAGGACATTATTGTGCGGGGTTTGGGGTTGGAGTCGGTGCTGGTGGCAACGGCCGTTCTCTTGCTCTATGCCCTGGCTTTGTGGCTGCTGGCGGTCTGGCGGTTTCGCTTTGAATGAAATGAACTGATCCGTAATCGGTGAAATAACCACCGATTACGGATGAAATAGCTTTGCCGTTACTCTGCATACCCCTGGGGGTTTGCCAGGTGCCATTTCCAGGCTGTTTCGATGATACTTTCCAGCGAAGGGTAGCGGGGCTGCCAGTTGAGGTCGTGGTTAATGGTCTCGCTGCTGGCGATGAGGACGGCGGGATCGCCAGGACGGCGTGGGCCGATTTCGGCGGGGATGGGGTGGCCGGTGACTTTGCGGGCGGTTTCGATGACTTGCTGGATGCTGTAGCCGCGTCCGTTGCCCAGATTATATTTGCGGCTGCCGTTGTGCAGGTCGTGCAGGGCTAGAATGTGGGCGTTGGCCAGGTCTACAATGTGGATGTAGTCGCGGACGCAAGTGCCGTCGGGGGTGTCGTAATCGTCGCCAAAGATGGTGATTTTTTCGCGCTGACCGAGGGCGACCTGGAGGACGAGGGGAATGATGTGGGTTTCGGGGTCGTGGTGTTCGCCGCGAGTGGGAGTGGCACCGCAGGCGTTGAAGTAGCGCAGGCAGGCGTATTTGAGGCCATACAGTTCGTCCATCCAGTGCAGCATTCGCTCGATGATGAATTTGGATTCGCCGTAGGGGCTGCCGGGGATGATGCGCTCGGTTTCGTCTATGGGCATGCGTTCGGGCTTTTCAAAGAGGTTGGCGGTGGAGGAGAGGATGAAGCGTTTGACCCCCACGGCCACGGCTGCTTCCAGCAGATTGAGGGCATTGACCACGTTATCGCGTAAATAGAGGAATGGTTTTTCCATAGATTCACCGACGAGGGTGTGGGAGGCGAAGTGCATGATGCCGTCGGGGCGATGTTTGTGGAGGAGGTTGGAGACGGCCGTTTTATCTGCCAGATCGCCCTGAACAAAGATGGCATCGGGGTGAACGGCCGCTTTGTGTCCCTGATACAAATTATCAAAGACGACGACTTCTTCACCTGCTTCAATTAACTGTTCGACGGTGGCGCTGCCAATGTAGCCCGCACCACCTGTGACTAAAACTTTCATGTTGTTACCTCGTTTCGTTGTTGTGTTTCGTAGTCGAGGTATGCCTACCTCGCTGACGCGGTAAGAAACCGCGACTACCGATCAAC
The DNA here is from genome assembly GCA_020634415.1 of Ardenticatenaceae bacterium. Next base: position 79,644 of record JACKBT010000022.1, on the reverse strand, counting down.
GATAACGCGAGATGGGGGTGGGGGCAAGTTATGGTTGGGCTGCCAGTGTGAGTTCGATTTCCATAGATTGGGCATCGCGCAGGATGGCTAGGGTGACGGTGTCGCCGACCTGGGTGTTGAGTTCTAAATATTGGGTCAGGCTGTTCCAATCGGTGATGGGCAGGCCGTTGATGGTTGTCAAAATGTCGCCGCCGATGAGGTAGCGGCGGTTGCCGACGATGACCTGCTGTTGTGCGCTCTGAATGCCGGCAGCCACGGCTGGCCCTTCCCGGTAAAGCTGGGCGACGAGAACGCCCTGCTCGACGGGCAGTTGCAGGGCTTGGGCTAAATCGGGGCTGATGGAGTAGCCGAGTAGACCGAGCCAGGGGTGGGGATAGGTTCCTTCCTGTATGAGAACGGGGACGATGCGCTGGACGGTATCTACGGGGACGGCGAAGCCGATGCCTTGAGCATCTTGGCGAACGGCCGTATTGACCCCAATGACCTGCCCGCGTGAGTTGAGCAGCGGCCCGCCGGAGTTGCCGGGGTTAATGGCGGCATCGGTTTGGATGACGTTGAAGATGTAGTTGTCGTTGTCGGTTTGTAACGGCCGTCCCAAAGCACTGACCACTCCTGTGGTCAGGGTGCGATCCAGGCCGAAGGGGTTGCCAATGGCGATGGCTCGCTGCCCCACCTGCACGGTGTTGGTTTTGCCCAATTCCAATGGCACGAGGGCGTAATCCTCCGGTACATCAATTTGGATGACGGCCAGATCGTTGGGCGGGTCTACACCCACAACTTGGGCGGGAACGGTGATGTCGTCGGAGAGTTTTACTTCCAGGCTGTCGGCGTTTTCCACGACGTGGTTGTTGGTGACGATGTGGCCGTCGGTGTCGTAAATGAAGCCGGAGCCTGTGCCTTCGCTGGCGGTGGGGCCGAAGAAGAAGTTCATGGTGATGACGCGAGAGGTGATGTGAACGACGGAGGGGCCAACGCGCTCATAGAGGTTGGTGATGAGCTGTTCTTCCACGTCAATGGGTTCGAGGATGTCTTCGCCGAGCGGGGTGGGGGTGGCGATGAGGATGATGGGGGTGGTGGTGGGTGCGGGGGTGGAGGTGGCGGCGGGTGCTGGTTGGTCGGCACAGCCAGCTAAAAAAATAAGGATGAGGGTGAGGAGTTTTTTCATGGTCTGTCTTTTGTGATTTAAGGTTTATTCGAGGTAGGGATACCTCGGCTGCGGATGGGGCATTGTAGCTGGTTTGTGGCGGTGGGGGTAAACGGCCGTTGGCCTACTTAGCAACTATTTAGGGTTTGGGCAAAAAACTGGAGATTGGGGACTGAATGGTTTCTAGCAGTTTGTCTGAGAACCCCAACTTGTAGCCGCGAAATCCCTTTCGCGCCTCTGGGAACGCGGTAAGGATACCGCGGCTACAACCACTTTTCCGACAGCCTGCCAGTTTTCTGTTTCCGCTTCATCAATTTACGGCTTCTTAACCGCCGGGTGATAGGGCTTGTGATACAACAGACGGCATACGTGGCTGGTGTTTCGCTGCGTTCAATTTGCTGAATTGGAGGCATGACATGATGAAACGAGTAAGCTGGCTTTTGTTGGTTTTGTTGTGGTGGATGGCTGTGGGCACGGCGCAAGCGGATACAGCGTATGTGGTGCAGCCGGGGGATACGTTGTTTAGCATTGCGCAGCGGTTTGGGGTGTCGGTAACGGCCGTTGTGCAGGCCAATCACCTTGTCAATCCCAATCTCATTTACGCGGGCAGCACCCTCATCATCCCCGATGGGGCGGCACCAACTAACCCTACGACCCCACCGCCGCCGACCCCCGCGACGGGCACGACGTATGTGGTGCAGCCGGGTGACACGATTTTTCGTATTGCGGTGCGCTTTGGGGTGTCGGTAACGGCCGTTGCTCAGGCCAATGGCTTGAGCAATCCCAACCTCATCTTTGTCGGCCAAACTTTAATTATCCCTGGTGGCACACAGCCCACGACACCCCCGCCAGCCAATCCCCCACCCCCCACAACTGGGGCCAATTTGCTGCCCAACCCCTCCTTTGAAGGGGGTTGGTATCACCAGAACGGCATTCCTGAACTGCAACTGCCCAACGGTTGGCAGTTTGAGTATGATGAAGGGGACAATCCGTTTGACCCGCAGCCCTGGAGCCGCTTTGTGCGCCCGGAAACGCGGGTGTTGTCGAATAATTTTCTGCCGCCGGATGAGCAGGCGCGGTTTATTTGGGATGGTGCTCATACGGTGAAGATTTTTAAGGGGTCGGGGGCGATTAGTTTCCGGCTGTTTACGGATGTGGCTTTGTCGCCGGGTACGTATCTGTTTGAGGTGAACATTTTCCCCGATTTGGTGGCCGATTATGAGAATGGCAATAAGGTGTGGGCCAGTGCGGGGGCGGGCGAGGTGCTGCTGCTGGGCGGCAATGGGAATAGTGGTTGGCAAATGCCAGTTGTGGGGCAAAAGAATACGTTAACATATACGTTCACCATCACTCAGGCGCAAACGGTGCGGGTGGGCCTTGCCGCACGCGGCCGTTATGCGCTGGCTAATAATGGCTGGTTTATGGATGATTGGGGGCTGCGACGGGTGAATTAAGGCGAGACTGGAGATTGGAGACTGGAGACTGGTTAGTCTCTAGTCTCCAGTCTCTTTTAGTTGACGGGGCGGGTAAGACTGATGCCGATAATCATACCTACGATGATGCTGAAGAGGGCGATGATGACTATGGTGGACAGGGTTATGGTTAATGTCATGTTTAGTACCTCATCTAGATGAACCATAGAACTGAATGATGATTGCTGACCGCTGCGTTAATGACTGCGACGCGGTTTTTGTTTGATGTGACGTAGGCCGCTTTGACGATTACGATAAACGGTTAGGATGCGGGAGAAGTGGCGGTTGGTGACAACGGCCGTTCCCTCTAACCGGGAGCAACTTTTGTCTGCTTGTTTGTCTGGAGGGATATCGCGCTGGCGCAGAAAGAAGATGATGGCCCCAGCGCGGTGCAGTTTTTGCCCATAGCGTAGGATAAAATCAACATCTTCGGCCGACACATTGCGTTGGGCCATGCGCCGGGAGGCATGGGGGGTGATTTGGGGGTTTCTAAGGGGAAAAGCTAACATGTTGAACCTCACTTCGTAGCTTTTAGGATTGCCTGAAAAACTTCTAATAACCTTGTGACGCTGGTTAGAATATCTGGTTGGGGGAAATTTGTAATCGGTAGAAGGAATGAGTGGGGGGATGATTTTGCCTTCATCCTTTAGGCTTTGTCTGGCTTATGGCTGCGGGCGGTGCCCTCATTACCGCCCAAGCTGGCACGGTGAGGACACCGACCAGAGCGGTAGCTGTCAGGCATCGTCTGGCTTGTAGATTGCCTCTAATTGATCTAGCAGGCTTTGGAACTGTTCGATTTTGAATTCGCCTTTGGTGAAGTAGCGGTGAGCGCCAGCCAGGGCGGCACGCTCTTGGTGAATGGGCTGGCTTTCGACGGAGACGATGACGACGAGGATGTGTTTGAGGGGGGGAGAGGTGGTGACTTGCTCGCAAAAGGCGAGGGCTTTTTGGTCGGGGGTGTATTTTTGGTTGAGTTCGGGGAGCGGCTCCCAGGACTCCCAGGGCATGTGCAGGTCGAGGAGGATGAGGTGGGGGGACCAGTTCATGAGTTCGCGCACGGCCGCTTGTAGATTGGTGACAACACGTACCTGGCAGTGAAGCAGGTGGGCCATGTCCTGGATGGTTTCGCCCCATCGCGGGAGGTCATCAACTACTAGGATGCGCCAAATCTTGGAATAGGTCATGGTTGGTAGGGTAAAGGCATGCCTTTACCCTACCATTATACGTGGCTTGGAGGATGAGTGGGGATGATATTTGTGCGCCGAAAGTATGATTTGGCACTCGGTCTTGATTGGCGTAAACTTTGGCGGAGTCATTTAGGTGGGTATTTGTCTTGGAAGTTTTATTAACCAATTTGGTGCAGCAGCTTTATCAACAGCGTAGTTTCCAGCAGTTGTTGGAGACGGCAACGGCCGTTTATCATCAACATTTGCAAACGGCCGTTACTCTTACTTGTGCTCTGGTTCCCGAAACTGGGGGCATCCCCATTTTGCCGCCGCTGTGCGCGGGGGAGATGCTGAAGGCCCACAGCTTGAGCGGACTTACCCTGGAAGGTGCCATCAGTGGTACGTTGGGCGATCTGATTCGTTATTGGCAGCCTTATTTTGAGCCGGAGGCGCAGCGGTGGGCGGCGGCACGCCAGCCAGCGGATCTGCCGCTGCTGCTGCGGCGGGAGGGGGTGGAGTCGTTTGTCTTTTTGCCGATTGCTTACCAGGAGCGTAAGCTGGCTTTGGTGCTGCTGCTGTTTCGGGAGAAGCAAGCGTGGTCGGAGGCGTGGCGGCAGTCGTTGGCGGCGAGTGCGCTGCTGGTGAGTAGTTTTATGGCGGGGTTGGGGGATAACGGCCGTTATCAGCACAAGCGCATGGCTACGGCTCACACGGTCTATGGCAATGTGGCTAATTTGCTTCGGGGGCAATTGGATGCGTTGGAAGGGGAGATTTTGCACGCGCTTAATTTTCAACTGCCGGCGCAGTTGCAAAACCATTTGGCGCAGACGAAGGCGATGGCTTTTGAGGAGATGCGCCGTCTTATTTTGGAGGCTTCGGGGGATTTGCTGGTAGATTTGCGGGAGATGTCGCTGATGAAGGCGTTGATTACGGCGACGGCCGCTTTGGAACGGGCCTGGCCGCAAGGGCAGCGCATTGAGATTGAGATTGCGCCCATCCCCAAGATGATTGAGCAGCAGCCGCCGCTGCTGCGTGAACTGCTTTATACGCTGGTTTTGGAGGCGATTGGCAATGCCATTAAGCACGGTGGGCCAGCCTCATACGTTCATGTGGGGCTGCGCTGGGAGCAGAATCAGATTTATGTGCAGGTGATTGATCATGGATGTGGGTTTGATAAGGGGGAACGGCCGTTTTCTCCCTATGGACTTGGTTATTGGCACACCCACATTACCCAATATTTGGGCGGGCAATTTCAGGTTTCCAGCCAGCCTGGTTTTGGCACAGTCATCAACGCCCACATTCCCGTTATTCCCACCAGCAGTAAGCGGTGAACGGAGCGATTATTATGAGTATGAACCCACTTCTACAAGATTTGAGTGTGGCTATTGTGGAAAACCAGCCGATGGCACTGACTGGCTTGCTGCACCATTTGGAACAGTTGGGCTGCCAAATTTTGTGGACGGCGCGTGATGATAATGAGGCGCGGGAAAAGGCCCAAACGGAACTGCCGGATGTGGTTTTTGTAGATTTGCTCTTGTATAACGATAGCAGTAATTATGAATCGGGTTGGCAGTTGGTGAAGGATTTGCGGGAACGGGGCAAGGGTAGTGATGTGTCTATTATCATTTTTTCTGGCTCGCCTGTGGTGGATGAGATTGTGTTGGAAGCGGTGCGGTTGGGTACTTCTTATCTCATCAAAGAGGATTTGTGGGAGCAGGAGGAGGCTTTGTTGACCAGTGTTTTGCTGGCGGCGCGGTCGCGCTCGGTGCTGCTGTCTAAAGAGGTGACGGGGGTTTTGGATATGATGATGGATAATATGCAAACGGCCGATCTCCTCTCGCCCAAGGAATTAGAGGTGCTGGCTTTGGTAGCTGAAGGACATTCTAATCAGGACATTGCCAACAAAATGTTCCTCACTCTGGCGACAATTAAGACGCATGTGAGCCATATTTTGAGCAAGTTGGAAGTGGATAACCGCGTGCAAGCTTCTGATTGGTATCGTCAAAATTATTCGTAGGCGCGTTAGAGCTTGCATATTCGCCCCCTAATTTAATAGAGTAGGGCGATTTTGAAAATCGCCCCACATACCAGAGAGAATTATAAAATTCGCCAGACTCCAATCATTTAACCTGCTGTAGTCACGGTTTCTTATCGCGTTCTAAGGCGTGAAGGTTGACGCGGTAAGGATGCCGCAGCTACTGAATATTGGCTTTTTATGCTGAAAGATCTCCGTAATCATCCCCTTGTGCTGCCTCTGTATGTTCCTTCCATTTTAGTTGCTATCTCTTGGGGCATCCGCGAGCCGATTTTGCCGCTGTATATTCGTGAGTTTGGGGCGACGTATGGGCTGGTGGGACTGGTGCTGTCGGGGGAGGCGATTGGGATGCTGCTGATGGATTTGCCCAGCGGCATGGTGATCCGTTGGTTGGGGCAGCGGCGGGCGATGATTGCGGGGCTGGCGCTGACGACGCTGGCGGTGTTGGCGTTGGTGTGGGCGCGGTCTATTCCTGAACTGCTGCTTTACCGTATTTTGGGGGGTGTGGGTTTTTCGGTGTATGGGGTGGCGCGGCATGCTTATGTGGCGGAGCAGGTAAAGGTGGGGCAGCGGGGGCGTTCGGTGGCTTTGTTGGGCGGGGTGTTTCGGATCGGCCGTTTTGTAGGGCCGACGATTGGTGGGTTTGTGGCGACGGCTCTCAGCTTACGGGCGCCGTTTGTGGTGATGGCGGTGCTGACGGGGTTGGCGCTGCTGGTGGTGGTTTTGTTTTTGCCGGCACCAACGGTGAGTTATGAGGCTGATGTGCAGGGGTTTTGGGATTATTTGGGGCGATTACGGACGGTGGCGGGGGCAAACGGCCGTATTCTCATCCCCGTCGGCACCGGCCAGATGTTGGCGCAGTTGGTGCGCACCGGACCGAGTGTGATCTTCCCCTTGTACGGGGCCGATGTGTTGGGGCTGGATGTGGCCGCGATTGGCTGGATCATCAGCATTGGCGCGGCGGTGGATATGACGCTGTTTTATCCAACGGGGGTGATTATGGATCGGATCGGCCGTAAATTTGCCATTGTCCCGGCCTTCCTCATTCAGGGGGTGGGCATGGTGCTGATTCCCTTGACGCAGGGGTTTGCCGGTTTAGCTTTCATTGCGGCTCTGGTTGGGCTAGGCAACGGCCTGAGTTCGGGCACCATGCTCACGTTGGGAGCGGATTTGGCACCGCCAGAGGCACGGGGTGAGTTTTTGGGGATGTGGCGGCTGATTGGAGATACGGGGGGGACGGTGGGGCCGATTGTGGGTGGGGCGATTGCGGGCTGGCTGGCGCTGCCGATTGCGGCGGTGGTGGTGGGCAGCAGTGGGCTGATTTCCTCGTTTATTTTTGCCACGCTTGTGCCAGAGACGAATCGGCGAAAACGGCCGATTTAGTTCAATCCTCGCCAGTGCTGAGGAAGTGCTGACGGTTTTGCCTAAACTAAGTCCATGTTTTACTATAAGGACTTTCTCTTGGAGCCTCAAAAGAATAGTGTAGGGAGAAGCTGATGGCGAAAAAAGCACGGGTCTTTAGGGTTTGACGGGATGATCGGTATTTGTGGTAGGGTCGAGGCACGCCTCGACCCTACATTTGGTGTCAACCCCATGAATTCCCAAAGAACCAAAAGCACTTTGTATTGGGATTATAATTATTCAGTCCCTCGAGTGAAAAATCCTCCTGGAGGCTTCTTTTACGGAGGCTCTCTCGAGGGAAAACCTCCGGGAGGGTGAACAGTTCGTTGGGATTAATGATTACCCCTGCTTTTTAGCTAATATCCCCAAAATCTAGGAGTGAAAAATGACAAACGAACGACAGTATATTGATTTCAAACTTTATTTGGCGGCTGCTCCAGATGAGACGGGGTTTTGTCAGGTGTCTTTGCTGCCGACGCCGGAGGTGGGGGAGTCTGTTTTGCCGGTGGTGGTGCCGGGGGAAAAACGGCCGACTGAGATGATCCAATGGGATTTGGAAGATAAGGTGATTACGCTGCAACGGTTGATTGCTTTGGGCAAGGAGTTGGCGGACTGTTTGCTGCCGGAGGAGGGGGGGATTCGGGAGGCGTTTAAGCGGGCTTATGCGCTGGCGGGTACGGAGGGAGGGGTGCGCTTGCGTATGATTATTGCGGATTATGCTTTGAAGGTGTTTCCGTGGGAGTTTGTGTATTTGAATTTGCTGGGTGGGCCGGATTCGATGGCGGGTTTTTTGGTGTTAAACGGCCGTATTTCCATCATCCGTCACGAACCACTGCCCCATAAACACCCTGTTATTGCTGCCCGCAGCCAGGATATTACGGATTTGCGTATGGTGGTGGCTTCGGCACTGCCTGAGGGTCAGGCTGCGTTGAATGTGGATAAGGAGATGGCGAATATTGAGACGGCCGTTAAAGATTTCAACGTAGACGGCGTAAAACTTACCTTAGCTCCGCCCATCACCTCCGCCACGCCTATGGATATCGAGCGGCTGCCGTCAGATACCTATATCTTCCATTTTGCGGGTCATGGTGTGGTGGAAAAGAAGCGGGACAAAGCCCAAGCGGGCGGCAAAGATAAAAGAGAAGGTGCTTTGCTTTTGGAAGCAGATAAAACGTCGCGGGCCGAAGCGCGAATGCGGGCCAATGATGTGGCGGTTGCTTTGGGGCGGGCTGGGGTGCGTTTGGCCTTTTTGGGGGCCTGCCAGACAGGGGAGCGGGATGAAAACTATCCCTGGGACACGATTGCGGGCGCGTTAACGGCTTATGAAATCCCGGCCGTATTGGCAATGCAGCATCGTGTGGAGGATGCGGCGGCGATTGCTTTTAGTGAGGCTTTTTATATGGCTTTGGCGGCTGGTTTGTCGCTGGATGAGGCTATGTTTGCGGGGCGGCGGGCTACTTTGCTGAATTTGACCACGAACCCTGAGCCTGAGATGAAGGTGCCGATTGAGTGGGGTGTGCCTGTTCTGTATAGTCGTTTGCCAAATGGGAAGCTCTTCCCCGAACGAATGCAACATGCTGGGCCAGCGGCAGAAGAGTTTCGCAAAGTCATCAACCAATCGGTGGACTTGGTAGCTGAAGATGGCAAAGTTGTCAGCATTCGGGCCAAACTTATCAAAAGCAACTTCAAGCTAAACCAGAATTTTGGTGAGGTTGCGGGTGTGGCGATTGGTGTGGAAGGGGAGGGGTTTGCCGAAGGCACAAAGGCTGAAGTGAACCAAACGGCAGAAACGGTTTCGGGGGAGATGGTGGGTGTGGTGCTTGACGAGTTTTAATGATGGGGAATCAATGAATGAGGTAACTACCAACTTTCTGGGAGGTTTTCGTCGAGACCTTTGCTCTGGAGATAAAGCTCCCGGAGGAGTATCCTAGAGAGGTTTGGTCGTTGCTGAATTCGGCACGTTTATCTCGCTCTTCACCGCGACAGGCTTTGGGGCTGAGGTAGGTCAGTGTGCAGTTCCGTAGGTTGTTTAATCCTCAGCGGATTGTAAGGTACGCTGACGGTTTTGCCGAAAAGTGCTGACGTTTGTTTTCTATAGTGACTCCATCTTCAAGACCTAAAGTGATGATTGGTTTGAATAGGATGTTGCAGTGGTTGCTGGATTTGCCAACGAGTGTGCCGCTGAGGAGAGCTTGAGTGTTGTTGGTAATAAAAACGGCCGTATGGGTGCATACGGCCGTTTTATTGCGATTGCAAATGAAGAACAAAATCAGTTAGGATGCGGCATTGGCTGAACGCCACCAGCGGTAATATTTGCCACGCAAATCGTCGCGGGAGGGCAGGGGGAAGTAAAGCAGTTGATCGTTGTTGCCGATGTAAAGCCCGCTTTCGATGGTGCGATAGAGAAATTCGGGTGATTGGACGCGATTGACCATTTTGGTTTGCACTGCTTTATCTTCCAGGCCCATGAGGCATTCGCGTAAATGGTTGACATAATGGTAGGGCAAGTCTTGTAGATTGCCATATTCGGGATTGGTTGCCAGTTCGCCTAAGCGGAGTTCTACAAAAGAAATGGCCGGTAAATGGATGAGATTGTCTTGGTCTTGGATGACAAACTTGTAGAAATCAATGGGGGCAAGGGTGCTAACGACTAAGGGGCTGACAGGTGCTAATTCCTGATACATGTGCAGCCCGTTGCCATTGCTGGGAAAGTCGGCGCTGGCATCTAGACCTAGCACTTCGCCATAGGCACTGACGAGGTAGAGTTTTTGAATGACATCCATTGGCACGTGTTCTAACACGCGGTAGGTGGAGATGTAGACGCTGCGCTTGGGACGGCCGTCTGCATGGGGCACACAGCGCTTTAAGCCTTCTTCTAGTTTGAAATAATCACTTTTGAAGTTGGGGTCTATTTCGGCGAAGATGGCTTGCCCATGCAGCTTTTTATGGCTGCCGACGGCGTAGTAGGAGCCGAATTCTTCGGGGGATAACATCGAAGCAATGAGGGCTTCGGGAATGAGCGAAAGGTATAGATGTACTGTCATTTTATGTTTGCCTCTTAAATAGTTTTGCAAGTCAGCTTGCTTTTTTAGCTGTTTACTGTGGTTATTATGGAACTGTTGCTGCCTATATTGTAGTTACAATAGGCAGGATGTGTGGTGATAATTGTCATGTTTTTGGCGGAGTGAAGTGCATAAGGGAATGGATTTGGGTAAGGGGCAGAAAGGCCAATGAGGGCGATTATGGCTCTTTTCTACCTACCTATACCTATTGGAAGCGAAAGATTGTCTCTTCTTGGGATGATAGGGCATCGGCTGCCTGGGCTTTGTGGGTGGGGTGGCTGGTTTGGGGTTCTGCGCTGGGAGGGAAGTAGGCAAGGTTGGCGGTGGTGGGGAGACGGCCGTTGGCTAATTCGGCGGCAAAGGTGAAGGTCATGTGGGGTTTGTCTGGGCTGGGGTATACGCCGGTGAGGTGGGTGAGGGTGATGGCTTGTTGTAGTTGGGTTTGACTGTGGTGAACGGCCGTTTGCCAGGGAGGGACATCGGCTATGGCATCGCCGCCGGGTAGCTGCCAGGTGTCGCCGTTGCGCTGCCAAAGGATGTGGCCGTCGGGATTGGTGATGATGAGGGAGACGGCCGTTTGCCAGGTGGGTGGTGGTATATAGGGTGGCACACCTTTGCGCCGCCGCTGCCAGTCGAGGTAGGGGTAGACGAGGCGGCGCATGAAGGTGTAGCTGAGTTTGGTGGCGAAGGGAATGGGTTGTTGGGACCAAAACGGCCGTCCACCAGCATGTGTGAGGGCTTCTTGAATCCGCAGACGATGGACGCGCAGCATAGGTTGGGGCAGGGGGGTTGTGGTGAAAAATCCTACTTGAGGCGATTCGGCCGATGGCTGCAATTCGCCACCGCGCTGGATGCAGCGAAAGTAAAAATTTAAGAAGCCTACATTGCGAGGCCGCCAATAATAAAGACCTACGAGGCGCACGGGCATGGCAATAATGCCTGTTTCTTCGCGCACCTCGCGGGCGGCATTGTCGGGAGGTAGTTCACCAGTCTCTAAGCCGCCGCCGGGCGGGGCAAAGGTGCGCGTATCGTTGCGTCGGATGAGGAGTACCTGACCGAGTTCGTTGACGAGAATGCCTGCACTGCCCATGCGCATAGATGGTTGACTATAACACGCTGTTTGTCGCTTGGCAAAGCCCCTGGCAATGGTATAATTGCTGGCTTGCTGGGGATGTGGCGAAATTGGCAGACGCGCATGACTTAGGATCATGTGCCGCAAGGCGTGTGGGTTCAAGTCCCGCCATCCCCATCAGACAAAATGGCGTTGCATGGGCAAGGCTTTTTTGACAATTGGGTGCAAGCCTGTAGATGAGTTCCCCCAATTTGATCATTGTAAAAAATGAATGAATCCCAAAAAGCTCATTTTGGCTGAGAAACTTATTTTATGTTGCCCAAGCGAGTGGGGTGAAACCGGGTTGGGACGGTAGACTTAAAATTTGATATTTCAGGCGGCGTTGTTAGGGCTGCTAGATTACGAGGTAATGTTGTGACACTTACGATTCATACAGAAGAAGATGACCAAAGACAGTTGAAGGTGCGCGTGGAAGTAGATGAGAAGCGCGTGGAGAAGGCGATGCGCAAGACGGCCCAGGAGTTGGCGCGTGAGATTCATGTGCCGGGTTTCCGCCGGGGTAAAGCGCCTTATGGGGTGGTTTTGCGTCGTTTTGGCCGCGATGCGGTGCGGGCTGAGGCGGTGGAGAGTATCGCTCAAGATATTTTTACGGAAGTTTTGGAGCAAACGGAAGCGGATGTTTATGCTCAGTCGAGTATGGATGATATGGAGTTGGAGCCGCTGGTGTTTAGTTTTACGATTCCGTTGACACCGAAGGTAGTTTTGGGTGAGTATCGTTCGATTCGTAAGGAGTTGGAGCCGGTTGAGGTGACTGAGGAGGCGTTGGCGGAGGCGTTGGAGCATGTTCGCGGTCATCATGAGGTGGTGGAGGTTGTGGAACGGCCGATTGAGGCGGGTGATAAGGTGACGCTGAGTGGTAAGGGTGAACTGCTGGAAGATGAGTCTGTGGCGGAAGAGGAAGAGGGGGCTGTGGTGGAGGAAACGGCCGTTGCTGATGAAGCTGACGCCGATGTAGAAGCCGGTGCAGATGATGTAGAGGGGGATGATGAAGAAGAGGCAAGCAATGTCATCTTTGATTATGAAAATATTGACCTGGTGATGGATAGTGAGCGGCTGTTCTTCGGTCAGGAGTTTGTGGATAATCTGGTGGGGATGTCTGTGGGTGAGTCGAAGACGTTTACGATTACCTTCCCTGAGGATTTTGATGAGGAAGAGTACGCTGGCCGCCAGGCTGCGTTCAATATCTCGGTGTTGAATGTGCAAAGCCGCACTCTGCCCCCGCTGGATGATGAGTTAGCCAAGGCGGAGGGTAACTATGAGACGCTGGATGAATTGAAAGAGAGTTTGCATGAGGAGCTGCAAAATCAGGCTGAATCTGAGTTTAAGGATGCTTTACTTGAGGGCATGATTGATGATTTGCTGGAAGGTTTGCAGGAGATGGTGTATCCGCCAGCGGCCGTTGCGCAAGAGATTGATGATATGATTGAATCGTATCAGAATCAGGTGAAGCGTTCGGGCTGGGAGTGGGATGAGTTTTTGCTGATGCAGGGCCAGGAAGAGGCGGATGTGCGTGAGGATTTTCGGGAAACGGCCGAAAAGCGGCTGCGTCGTCAATTGGTGCTGCGTCAACTGATTATGGATGAGAAGATTCGGGTGAAGGCGGCGGATATTGATGCGCTGATTGAGGAGCGGATTAGCCGTTTTGATGATGAAAAACTGCGTGAGGGGATGCGTGACTATTACCGTCAGGGCATGGCTTTTGAGATGATGAGCAGTGAGATTTTGATGGAGAAGGTTTTGGAGCGGGTGGAAGCGATTGTGACGGGCAATGCGCCTGATTTAGCGGAATTGGAAGCGGCAGAAGAAGAAACGGCCGTTGATGAAGAAGAATAACGTAAATCTAACATTCAACCGCTACACTGCGCCTTCTAACTCGCGGTTTGCGTCTGTATAGGCAGCGCATGACGCATCAAGGAGAAAAATATGTTTGACCTACCAACTTCCCTGGTTCCCATGGTGATAGAACGCGATGGCCGCGGCGAACGCGCATATGATATTTATTCTCTGCTCCTTAAAGAGCGGATTATTGTTTTGGGAACCCCCATTAACGACCAAATTGCTAACCTCACTGTTGCTCAGCTACTCTACTTGGCACGGGAAGACCCTACTAAACCGATTCGCATGTATATTAACAGCCCCGGTGGTGTAGTCTACTCTGGTATGGCGATTTATGACACCATGCGTCAGGTAGAATGCCCCATTTCTACGGTGGCGGTAGGTTTTACTGCCAGTTTTGGTACCATCTTGTTGACGGCAGGTACGAAAGGGATGAGATATGCCCTGCCTCATGCTACCATTCATATGCACCAACCTTTGGGTGGGGCGCAGGGCCAGGCTTCGGATATTGCCATTCAGGCTCAAGAGATTATTCGTCTGCGGTCCACTATCAATCAGATTCTCAGCCGACACACGGGGCGTACCATCGAACAGATTGAGGAAGATACGGATCGTGATGTTTATATGACGGCCGAACAAGCTAAAGAATATGGTCTGGTTGACGAGGTTTTAACAGGTTCGGAAACAATCTAAAAAACTGGTGATCAGGGTCTCCTGTAATAGGAGTGATAGACCGGGTTCTGGACATGAAAGTGCAGAACCCGGTTTTTTGTTGTGAGTAATTGGTAAACGGGTGGGGATTGCTCAATGCCAAATTTGCGATAGTTATAGTGACTGCATATAATCCCGCCTAACTTGGTGTGAGCACGCACAACTATGAAACATGCCTCTCTTCAACCGATTCCTCGTCTGCTTTTAGGCTTATTACCGGTAGCTACATTGCTTGTGGTCGTGTCTGTGTTTTTAGTTGCGCCTGATCTGCTTGTGCCAAAGGCCGTACAAGCGGCTCCCCCATCGGCACCAGATGCCTTGCCTCAAGTTTCTTTTACCAGTACTTCGTTTACTCGATTGGAGAGTGCTGGGACGGCGAGTATTAGTGTAGAATTATCGGCCGTTCCCACCCAAACCGTAACAGTTGACTATTTCACATTACAAGGTGATGCCACACCGGGGACGGACTACATCGAGAAGTCGGGTACACTCACCTTTACGGTTGGCACCAGTAACCCAGAGAGTTTTTCGGTCACAATTGTGAACGACAACGTATTTGAAGGGGATGAAGTCGTTAATTTGGTTTTAGAGAATCCGGTTAACGCCACATTGGGCAGTTTGCGAACGGCCGAATTAATCATTGACGACGACGACACCGCTCCTACCAGCACTCCCACCCGCACTCCAACGGGCAACCAGCCCATCTATGCCGATCAATACGAACCTAATAACACCTTCGCCGATGCTACCGAGATTGCACCCGGTCAGGACTTTTGCAACAACACCTTATGGCCTGTTGGCGATATTGACTACTTCACCTTTTTTGCCAAAGATAACTTTACCTATCAAATCTTCACCGACGAACTCGATGCCGGCGTGGACACGGTTTTGAACGTTTATGATCCACAAGGGGACCTTATTACCACCAATGATGATTTTGGAGGTGAGCGTCGTTCTGAAGTGGAAATTGAGGCTGATCAGGATGGTTTTTACTTTGCCCGTGTAATCAACCAAGATCCCTCTGACCCGGCCAATAAAACCTACTGTTTCTCGGTTGTCGAAATTGCCCCCTCAACAGCAACCCCTACGCCTACATTCACCCCCACAGGGACCCCTTTAGCGGGTGATAGTTGTGAATGGAACAGCACGATTGAATATGCTTGTTTGATAGGTGTGGGCGAGACCTTAAGTTTGAATTTCATTCCTACCAACGGTAGTGAACAAGACACGGACATTTTCCGCCTGTGGGTGAAAACCGGCATCGAGTATACCTGTGAAACCCAGAACTTGTCGCCCTTTACGGACACAAATATTATCTTGTGGGATCAGAATGGGAACCCATTTAACCCCTGGATTGGCAATGATGATCGGGAAGATGCCACAGGCGATACGCCCGATTTTAGCAGTAAAGTGTCGTATCTAGCTACGTACACGGGCTGGTTATATATTGTGGTTGGCCCGGTTAATGTGCCGACGTATGAAGAATCACTGCTCCAGACATATGAGTTGGTCTGTTCATCTACCATAGCCACAGCCACGCCAACCCCGACAGCCACCTTCCCGCCTGCGCCACCTTCAACTGGTGGAACTGGCGGCACAGTTGCCACAAGTACCCCTCAGGCAACGCCAACTACTTTTGTTTTCCCTACATTTCCAGCAACGCCTACGCCTTTTGTACTGCCCTCAGCAACCCCCACGCCTACGCCGCCAATTGTGCAGTTTCAACCGCTGCCAACAGCGACTTCCATTTCCGGTGGCGGGCAAGATGTGACGATCAATGTAACGCTGTATTATGATGTGAATGAAAGCTACACACCGGAATTAACAGAAGGGGTGGCTAATGTGGCTGTCTTCTTGTTTGATAGTGCCACAGGTAATTTGCTTTCGTTTGGTACGACGAATGAGACGGGGACGATCCGTTTTACGGGCGTGGCTTCTTCAGGGCCGGTACGAGTGGTGGTGCCGTTTTTGAATTATAACCAGATTGTAGTGGGTGGGAGTGAGGATTTGCTTTTGCGGATCGCGCCGCAGCCTTTGCCGATTGGTATCCCGTAATTATATATTGGCCTGACTGGTTAATGACTTTCTCGGGCCTTTATCTATTTTTATGAAGGTTGGTGTTCATGTCTGAGGAGGAGATGGTTGAGCCTGGTGATGAGGCTACAGGGAAGTGGACGGACAATCGGAGGCTGGTGCTTCTGGTTGTTTTGGGCGTTGTGGGTTTGTTAGCGGTTGTCATATTTGGCTTTTTGTTGCTGCGGAATCGGGATGGGGGAGAGGATGGGAATACGCCTGTACCGGTAGATACGCGGGTGGCGGCGGCTGTGCCAACGGCCGTTCCCTACCAAGTCTTTTCTTCTTCCCAAACCATGTCGGTCACTTTGGAATCGCCAGTCTCTTTGCGTGTTCTGGGGCAGGATTTTTCGGTGCGGGCGCAGGCTATTCCAGCGGATGGAGCCTGGGTGCCAGCGGCACAGGGTGAGGGATCGGCCGTTTGGGTCTACGGCTCCATTATCAATTACGTCATTGGCTTGCCCTACTCCCGCGACAATCAAAATCTGTTAGAGCAGCTTGCTTTGGGTGACGATATTGTGTTAATCACACGCGGGGAGCGAGAGTTTGTTTTCTCCTTTAACAATCGCAGGCAAGTGCCAGCCACAAACCGAGATATTTTTGCCCAAAGTACGCCTGGCATTACTTTGGTTTTGTTGGGCGATACCAGCCTGGGTGAGGAGCGTCTGGTGGTGCAGGGGACTTATGTGGTGCCTGAGCCGGAAAGCGGCCGTTCCGACAGTGTATTTGAAATTGGTGATCCGGCACAGCTAGAAAGCGTGCAAATTACGGTGAATGGAGCCACCTATTTGCCTGATCGCCCGGAAGCACCGCCAGGATTTGCCTTTTTCCTGGTAGATTATCAGATACAAAATACAGGCTTGACGGCTTTAGATACGAGCCTGTTACAGATGTCTTTGCTGGATAGTTTGGGCAATACCTACGCCCTGAATTCGCAGGCCAGTCAATTGGGCAATTACCCACCATTGAGCGGCTTTTTGAATTCGGGGCAGTTGGCCTCGGTAACAGTAGGTTATCAGATTCCAGTGGGGCTGGTGAGTCCGAATTTGAACTGGACTGTGCTGCAAACGAACACAGGTGCTCAAATTCAAGTGACGATTCCCTTTAATGCTGGCGGCGGCGGTGGGCAAGGCACGGTTATTTCGCTTAATTCAGTGAATGTCTCGTCAGATTTAACCAGTTTGAATTTATCGGGGACGGTGGTAAATGGGGGAACGCAGCCGCTGGTTATTGGGGAGCAGAGTGTGTCGCTGCGCACGAATGATGGCTCGGTCTATTTGCTGCTTTCAACGAATCCGGCTTTTCCCTGGTCGGTAGCGCCGGGACAAACTGTGCAGTTTGCGGTGAGTTTTCAACGGCCGTCTACCGCCACCAGCGCCGTTTTTACCGTTCTCAATCAGCAGTTTGAACTAAGTAACTTACGCTAGTTTTCCTCTCTCTGGCTGTTGTCGTTGATCAGGAATTGCATTGAGGATGAGGCGCGTGTGCCGCGGCTGGTGTGGTAGAGGTAGAGGCCAATCAGGATAGAGAGTAAACCCAGTCCCATACCACCTAATTGCAATGGGCCGACAAACGGCCGTTCAAAGTTTGGCTGACTGTGTGTGCCAATCCCAATCAGATCGGACAATCCGCTTACATACAAAAACACCAGCCCGGTGGCGGCCAGGCGCACAGCAATGTCAGCCTGCAACGAACGCGGCGAATGGGGTGGGCGGCCCTCGTGTACATAAACAAACGCCACTAAGGTAAAACAGCTAATCCCCAATAACAGCGGCACCATCTGCACGATGCCAAAACCAGGTGTTAAATTTAACCCCAATGAGTCGGCAGCTAACGATAGAACGAGCATGATGACCCCCACTCCCAGCAGCAGCCAGAGGATAACATGCCGTACTTGCGTGACTTTCTCTTTGCTCATTTCTCTTTTCTCCCATAAAAAAAACGCCGTTTTTGATACGGCGTTTTTTGGTCGGGGCAGCGAGATTCGAACTCACGACCTCTTCAACCCCATTGAAGCGCGCTACCAGGCTGCGCCATGCCCCGACAAGGTAATGAGGATTATAACAAAAGGGATAGTTAGCGGCAAATTCTAAGAGGCAATTGGGTAATGGGGTAATGGGGTAATGGGTGTTCGTTTTGTTGTCCATAGTCTACTGGACGAATGGTTCTAAGTAGGTCGCTAACAGGGCCAGTAAGCCAATCGTAAAGTCGTAGCCGAAGTGGACCAGGATGGCGACGGTGGTGTTGGTGCGCCGACGGATGAGGCCCAGAACGATGGCAATCACGAAGATAGCTAAGGTGGCCGGGGTGAGGCCATATTGGATGTGGGAGATGGCGAAGAGAACGGCCGTAAACCACATACCCAACACCGGCTGTAGCGCTCCCCGAAAAAGTAGTTCCTCGCCAATGCCTGCCGCTATCGCCAGTGCAAACCACTCCCAAACCGAGTCTACGCCCCCTAAAAGATTATTGCTGACGTTGCCGATTTCCTCTACCTGCTCGGGATTGACGAAGAACCACACAGCGGTGACCAGCCATTGCAGCACGACCAACAAGGGTATCCAGCGCAGACCCACAAATAACTGCTGCCGTGTGGGTAACTCCAACCCTAAGCGGGCCTGCACCTTTTCACTGCTGCGCCGCAGGAACAGCCCTACGCCGAGGAAGGCCAGAATGGCGAAGAGGAGCTGCTGCAAGACAAACTCGGTGATGCTGATGGATTCGGCCGTTTCCGCCAACGCTTCCAAAGCTCCTTCGCTTAACGCCAGCAGGGTGTTGGCCATCAAATAGCCGCTCAAAATGAGGGCCAGGGTATGCACGGGTGAAGCCGGGTCAATGGGCATGATGCGGGCCAGGATGCGTCGGAAGGGGCGGTAGCTCATCAGCGCTCCCCACAGGCCCATCCCTAGCAAGATGAAGCCGGATTCTTGGGTGGTAATGGCGAGACTGAGGGCGGAAAACGGCCGTTGCGGCCAGAAAACATGCAGTGCGCCTTGCAAAATAAGTGGGATGTTCACGAAGAACAAAGCCCATTCAAAGACCGTAATGGCTGTTTTGTGTTGGCGTTGAGCCAATACATTCGCCAGGATGATGAGACCAAAGGCAATGATAAGACCAGATAAAACGTCCATAGTTAATAGGTGCGGAGGGGAGGTGGGAGATGATCCCAAAAGTTGAGGTGAACAAGATGCCAGCGTCCTCGTTTCCACTCAATCAGGTTGAGCGTGGTGTTGTACAGCCAAAAGGAAACGCTGTCGCTGCCCACAGCCAGCCGCAGCACGGTGGAGATGAGGCCACCGTGAGCGATTGCCAGGACGGAGCCGTGGTGATTTTCGGCCATTTCTACCAAATTTGCCAGAGCACATTGGGCCTGGTTTTTGAAGGCGGTGTATGTTTCTGACAGGGTATGAACGGGTGGATAGTGAGCGGGTGTGAGGGCGCTGGCGAGATGGGCCGATACCAGAAAAGCGGCTTCGCTCAGAGTCTCATCGGTGATGAGGGGGAGGTGGAGGGCTTGGGTGAGGGGATCGGCCGTTTGCTGGGCGCGTAATAGGGGACTGGCGTGAAGGCTTTGTACATCTACTCGTGTGTTATTGTCTATAATGGGGCCGTTCGCCAGCCAAGTTGCCAGGTGATGGGCTTGCTGCTGGCCTAAAGCGGTGAGGGGGCTGTTCCAATCATCGTCGTTTCGCTCCACCTGCCAGCGTGACTGTCCATGTCGGACGAGGTAAATTCTCATGGTTTCAAGTATAGGCCATTTTGGGGAAAGGCAGTAAGGAACTAATGGTCTGTAAATGACTTTCTTTGGCATGGAGGGAGATTGGAGACTGGAGACTGGTTAAGCTCTAGTCCCCAGTCTCCAATCTCCAATGAGTTACAAGATATCGCCGCCGATGCAGTCCCATTGGTTAAAGTTGAAGAGGCTGGCGGCGGTTTGGGTACACAAGGGTTTGGCGGTGAGGTAGTAGGGGGAACGGGAATAGGGCAGGCGCAGGCATACGGCCGTTTGCCTAAGCCCTTTTAACAAACTTGACTGGGGTGAGGTCAGCAGATGCACCATTCTGATGCCCTGCGGCCACAAAGCTGCGCTAAAGTGGCGCAGCAAAGCTGCCAAATCTGGCCCGTGAGCAGCCAATAAGGATACTCCCCTCCAGCCGTGCCAGTGAAACGGCCGATATACCACCACTCCTGCTTCACCCACGCCAAAGTGGTATTGGCGAAAAGGATGTTGGGCAAAGCGGTGCGCCAACCACGCGGAACTGCTGATGAAATGGTGCTTGATGGGGCACGCAGATGAGAAGCAGGGCAGAGAATCGGGCCAACAGGTGGTAAGGGTTAGGGGAGGGGCGGATAACGGCCGTTGCCACACCCCCACCACCGAATCCAGTCGTCCCACAACCTGGTAGCCATAGCCCTTGCTGTGCCTATCCACCTGCACCCCTGCTGCATTGGAAAAACCAACCCCGGCTGTGCCGCCCTGGTTGTGAACGGCCGTATACACCGGCTGTGCCACCTGCTTCACCAATCCCCGCCCCCGATAATCGGGGTGGACGGCCATGTTGAGACTCACGCCCACTGTGATGGGCAGTGGCTGGCCCGGCACATGCACATGGCGCAGCAAGCAGCTATACTGCGCCGCTAACTGCGCCCCATCCCACGCCCCATAGGCAATCAGCGGTGCGGCTGATTGCAAGAAAGTTAATAGCTGAACCATTTCTGATGGCTGACGCGCAAATGCTGCCGCCAATAATTCCGCCCAAGCCTCGTAATCGTCGCTGGTTAGATGGGTAATCCGCATCACAAAGCCTCCTGTTGTTTATGCGGATTATTGTAGAGGAGAATGAGGGGGATGGTTAGACGGCCGTTCTACCCCTAACCAACGAAACATCGGTGCCAGGCACTTTCCTAAGTGCCTTGCACCTCTACACCATAACTCTAACCCTTCAACCGCTCCTTAAACTCCTTGCGGAACTTACGCACTTTGGGGTCAATCACTGCCCGGCAGTAAGGCTGGTAAGGATTATCCTTAAAATAGTTTTGATGATAATCCTCGGCCACATAAAACTTATCCAACGGCACAATCTCGGTCACAATGGGATTCGGCCATAAGTCCGAAGCCTCCGTCTCCGCCCGCGCCTTCTCGGCCCGCGCCTTCTGCTGTTCATCGTGGTAAAAAATCGCCGAGCGGTACTGTGTGCCCACATCCGCCCCTTGCCGATTCAGCGTCGTCGGATCATGTGTGCGCCAGAAAATGTACAGAATATCTGCAAAGGAAATCACTTCTGGGTCGAAGGTGATTTGTGCCACCTCGGCGTGGCCCGTTGTGCCGCTGCATACCTCACGGTAAGTGGGGTCCGCCACATGGCCACCGGCGTACCCCGATTCAACCTTATGCACACCTTGCAAGTCCTGGTAAATGGCCTCAATGCACCAAAAACAACCTGCACCCAATGTCGCTTTTTCTAGTTTTTGTGTCATGATTACTCTCCAATAGTCAGTTTGTCATTTGTAAGTATCTTGCAGTTACCCCACTTATGCCAAATGATGGGTAAACCAAGAAGAGGTAAAGTGTCTAGATCATGCCCGATCTATAGCTAGTCTAGGGGGAATAGACATAGGGTTCAACAATCGCACCTTCAATATAATAACCTGCTTCAGCCAAATCGGTTGTCGTGCCTTCAGTGATTAATTTTCCCAATATCCAAAACGGATTAAACGACTCTTCGATTCTAATGCCATAACCTTCTGCAACTTTGACCAAAACTGTCTGATTGACGGGTGGAGGTGGTACATGGATGCAGGCACCAAAATATGGTACGAGCAAGAATTCGGTAACATAGCCATCTACATATTCAAGTGGAGCGATAAAACCCGGCAGTTTAATGAACATGTTATTTAATGCTTCATTTCTTGGCGCATTATTGAATTCCTCTTGCATCTCCATGTACACATCCATAGCTTCAGGGTCGCCGTCTTCAAACTGGCTGAGTCTTTCCTGGTACCTGACCATAATAGCTTCTGGTTGAAAATCAGATGGAATCAGATCGTTCCAATTCAGCTCCAGGTATCCTTCCCCAATTTCTGAATTGGCTAACTCGATTTTTGAAGTGGGCGTAACGGCCGTTGTCTCCACACCACCTCCACTATCAGCTGAGACGGATGACATGCTGTTATCTGACTGTGTGACTGTTATCGGTATAGCTGTGGTCAAAGCACCACTTTCCGTAACGGCTACTTCACTCGGACTGGTCAAAGTAGATTCAGTAACAATGGGATCTGCGGGCACTTGAGGTAACGAGGCAGCGTCATTCGCTGGTTGAGATGCACTTTCCTGTTTGGCCGCTTCCCATTCATCCAAAGACGCACCATAGGCAACGATTGGTGTGGCCGTTGCCTGACTGGCTGATTGCTCGGAGCTAACACAAGAGACCAGCACCAAACCTAATAAAATCCAGCCTATCTTTATTCGTTTATAATTTATGTCTGAAAATAACATCACCATGCCTCCGTCAAATTTTAATTGTCAGGCCATCCTGCAAGGATCGCCTGTAAGCAATAACACCTGGTATCAAACTAACAAAAACACCAAGAGCAATAACAATAATAAACAGCCCCCATTGCCCTAAATCAGGCAGCGTCACAGCGATGCTAATGCCGTACTTGCTGATTAAAAGAGGCTGTGCCAGAAAGAGCAGCGCATACAACACCCCTATTCCGGTCAAACATCCGGCTAAAACAATGAAAAATGTTTCCAACATGAATAACAGGATAATGTGATAAGGATGGGCACCAATGGCCCGCAAAACAGCCATTTCGCGGCGGCGTTCATTGAGGGTTGATAAGATGGTTGTCAGCATCCCCAAGAGGCCAGCCACCAAGACAAACCCGGAGATGACTAAGAGAACTTGCTCAAAAATAGAGATCGTTCGCCAAAGTTCAGCCAAGGTTGCGCCCGGTATAATAGCCAAAAGGGGCTCCTCCTGATACTCATTGATGGCTCGTTGTAAACGAAAGGTATTGATGCGGTTATCTAAACCGACCATAAAGGCGGTGATCGTCTTCGGCTGCAAATCCATTTTTCGTGCCTGATCGGCCGTTAACTGCAAAGGCATTCGCGCTCCACCACTCCAATCAATGTGAATAGCCTCAATACCTTCTAAAGAAACATGAATAGTACGATCAACAGGGGTGCCTGTTTTTTGCAAAATGCCCACGACAACAAAGGGTTTGTCATCATGTTGAGAAAACTCGGTAGATACCAGACCATGTGCAATGATAATGTCATCACCCAACTTGTAATTAAGTGACTTGGCAACATCAGCCCCTAGCACTGCGTCATAAACATCGGTGAATTCACCGCCATCAGTGAAGGATAAATTCTTATTTTGCCCGTAATGATAATGGTCAAAATAATCTTGATTTGTGCCCATGACACGATAGCCCTGGTGCGAATCTCCCAGTGAAATAGGGATAGACCAGGCCACTTCATCCAATTCGGTAATTTCTTGGTAAGACTCCCAAGAGACATTATTGGTGGCATTGCCAATGCGAAACACACTGTACAACAGTAAATTGATAGGTCCGCTGCGGGCACCAACAATCAGATCGGTTTGGGAGATGGTGTTAATGAAGCTGCTTTTGGCCTCCTTGCGGATTTTATCCACGCCCAAGAGCAAGGTGATGCTAATGGTGATGGAGAGGATGGTTAAAAGTAAGCTGACACGACGATGCCAGGCACTTTTGAGAACAATTCTGACAAATATCATAAGGAATTACTCCCCGCCTGATTGATCTCAACCAGGTCAATGACACGCTCAAATTGGCTGGCAATATAGGGATCATGGCTGGCGAAGACCAGGGTGCTGCCCTGCTGGGTGGCTTCTTGGAATAACAGTTCAAGGAAGCGGTTGCGATTTTTAGTATCCAGGGCGGAGGTGGGTTCATCGGCGATAACCACTTCGGGATTGCCAATTAAAGCACGGGCCACAGCCACCCTTTGTTGTTGACCCACACTTAACTCGGCTATGGGTTTATGCACTAAGGTCATTGGTATGTTCAATTCCTCCAGTAAGCGCAGGCTGGTTTCCTGGATATGATCAGCATTTTGCTTTTTTCTGGCGGAGAACCAGCAGGGTAGTTGCACGTTTTCCAACAAGGAGAGATAGGGTAACAAATTGAATTGTTGAAAGATGACCCCCAAGTGATCAGCACGGAATTGATCGCGCTGCCTTGTGCTTAATGTTTCTAACGGAGTGTCTAAGACTTTAATAGAGCCAGAATTGGCTACATTAATGCCAGTCAAAAGGTTGAGTAGGGTGGTTTTGCCACTACCGCTGGCCCCTTGGATGAAGAGGTGTTTGCCTTTTTCAATGACTAGTTCAGGAATGTAGAGGAGATCATGGTCTTGTTTAGGCCAGGCAAAGCGGAGGTTTTGTAGTTCGATAATTGGTTCGGACATCGAGTAAGCCCTCGCAAATAAGTTAGCGATTTTCAGATTGGGTCAATCTTCAAGATTGACCCAATCTCGCTGAATTTCAAACGGATGATTGCTTACTTGAGTGATAACAGGGAATCATCTGGGGTCAGGTCTTGGGCTGATTGTTGTGTGTCCGAAACCCATTGGACATGTAAGGCTTCAAAGTTAGGGAAGTGAGCAAATAGCTCACTGGCATCTAAGGCTTCGATTTTGTCGGGATGTTGGCATTGAATGTTGTAGGCAACATCAATATCAGAGTGGGTTTCTTCTTCGGCTTCATCGTGTTCAGCATCTTCGTCTGCATGATCTGCTTCGCCTAGCTCTGTGTGAACGGCCGTATCCATAAGCGTACAATCAGCATCTTGGGGAAGGATGAGCAAGAGATTGCCCTCTTCTAATGTCGCCAGACTTTCATCCAGAAGTTTTTGTTCTTCCTCCGTATGGGGGCTGTGTTCAAACCCCAGGATGTTAAAAGCAGGTGTCTCTAAATCAATGGCCAATTCGTTGCCGGACCAGGCAATGGTTAATTCAGCGACTCCATGTTCGTGTGCCCCATGTTCGCGGTGATCGTCACCTTCTTCATGTTCGTGTTCGTCTTCATGGTCTGCTTCATCTTCATGATCATGATCCTCTTCGGATTCATGTTCATCTTCGTGCATTTCCTCAGACTCTGTGAGTTGGGTTTCTGTTGGTTCTTGGGTGGTTGGGGTGCAAGCGGCCGTTAAGCCAATCAATAAACAAATGAGAGTTAAATATCTGAACATGATTCATCTTCCTTATATTAATTATTGTTTTAAGCCGTCAACTATCGTGTCTATATTGGTACGGAACATGCCGATGTAGCTTTCTGCGCCGCTGCCTTCCGACCCCACAGCGCCAGTGTACAGCTTCAGAACCTGCACGGCATCACAGCCCGACAGCTCACTGGCCACTGTTTGTGCCAGTGTGTCGTTCACTGTCGTTTCGGTGAAGATGGTGCACACAGTGTGTTCTTCCATTTCGGCAATCAGGTCAGTCAAATCGCTGGCGGATGGTTCGGCTGCAGTGCTTATGCTGGGAATCACGGTGCCTAAAACGGTGAAATCGTATTCCTCGGCAAAATAACCAAACGAATCATGGTTGGTTACCAAAAAACGCTTTTCAGTGGGAATCGGGGCCAATTGGGCTTCAGCATAAGCTTCTAGCTCTGCCAGCTCTGTCATGTAGGCAGTTGCATTGGCTTCATACGTTCCGGCATGGGTCGGATCGAGTTCGCTGAGAACGTGTTCGACGTTTTCCATCCACTGTTCTACGTTATGAATGCTAAACCAGACATGAGGATCAGCACCGCTGTGATGGTGCTCTCCTTCATCATGTTCATCTTCTTCTTCATGTTCTGCCTCCTCACCTTCGTGCTCATGTTCATCTTCGCCAAAGGCCAGCGGATGGATATTGGCAGAGATTGGAACTACCAGTGCCTCTTCGCCTATGCTTTCCAGGCTGTCAACCAAACTTTCTTCTAAGTCCCAGCCATTGATAAAGATGACATCGGCATCGGCAACGGCCGTTAACTCCTGCGCCCCTGGTTCATAACTGTGCGGGTCCTGCCCCGCTTCCATCAATATAGTCAGGTCAATAGCCTCGCCTCCCACTTGGGCCACCACATCCCCAATGATGCTGGTGGTAGCGACGACGGTTAATTTACGGCCGTTCAACGCCGCTGCCCCCAACTCCGGCAGACTCAAAGTCTCGGTGCTATCATCATGTTCATGTTCTACATCATGTTCATCTGTCGTATTAGAATTCGGTGTTTCCTCTGGTTCTGCTGAGCTAGTGCAGCCTATCAGCAACAGTCCGAAAGCTAAAACGCAGCATAAACTCCATAAAAGTGAATAAAATCTTTGCTTTGCAATCATAGAAAACCTCTCTTTTCTGAGTTATATGTGCCCTGACACCCAACCTTGAGGCCAAGAGCTTGCTTAGTGACATCAACTAGTCTATACTAATTGATACAAAATATCACTTTCGGACTATTTTACACACGAATTGGGTGAGATGCTAGCGACATCTCACCCAATCCTAAATGGGACTCAGGCTTATTAACTACCGTGAGATTAATAAGCCTTCGTCTCGCCCTAAGAGAGAATTAAACAAAGGCCGATACGATTATTTTCCGCCACCACTGCCGCAGCCACAGCCAACGGGTTTGGCTTTACCACCAACAACTTTCTGCAAATCCGCTTTGGTCAATTTTTTCATGGTTCATACCTCCTTATAAGATGGGTTTGTTCACAGCCTGTCACGGTCAAGCTGAGGAACGCGAGAAAGAATTTGTTTGCCAGCCAACAGAGCAAAATGCTCATTATCAGCCAGCAGCTCATCATGAGTACCACAAGCAATAATCTGGCCTTTGTCCAAAACAAAAATCTGGTCAGCGTCTTGAATCGTACTCAAGCGGTGGGCAATCACAATTTGGGTGATGCCCAGCGAGTTTAAGTTGTGCATAATTTGCTGTTCAGTGGCCGCATCCAGATGGCTGGTCGCCTCATCCAGGCAAAGTATTTTGGGCTGATTTACCAGCGCACGAGCCAACATAAGCCGCTGCTTTTGTCCCCCCGAAAGACCGCTGCCGTCTTCACCCAAAACAGTCTCATACCCCATCGGCATTGCTTGAATTTCATCGTCAATCTGGGCTAATCGGGCGGCCCTAATGATCTTTTCCAGGGGCATATGATGGTCTTGCAGGGCGATGTTGTCTCGTATAGAGGCGTTGAAGAGGGAGATTTCTTGTAACACCACCCCGAATTGGCGACGAATAGATTGATAATGCAAAGCCCCAAGAGGATAGGAATCAAAAAACATCTGCCCCTCTTCAGGAATATGGAGACCTAACAGCAGCGCGGCTAGGGTGCTTTTGCCTGAGCCTGTATGCCCCACCAGGGCAATCTTTTGCCCTGGTTGGATGCCAAGCGATATATTTTGCAATACGAGAGGGCCGCTTTTGTCATATCGAAAAGAGATATTTTGCATGTCAATCTGACCACTTAACGCAGGGGACAACTTTGTCTCTGATGAGTTTTGTTCGGGCTGGGTTTCCATCACATCGGCAACGCGGGCCAAATGTGCCCCGACGAATTGTAACTGCTGCCCATTTTCGATCAGCGACGATAATGGCGTGAGAAAAGAGATCGCCAGGGCATTCAGGGCCAACATTGTGCCCAGCGACATGCCGTTGTTGAGAACGAAGAAGGCTCCCACCCACAGCAGCAAAAGGGGCGAAAACAGGCGGATGGTGGATAAGGTGGCCTCGATGGCGGCAGCCAGGAAGCTTTGTTTGATCAAAATATCTAAATAATCGTGGAAGAGTTTAGACCAATGGCTTTGAATCCTATCTTCGGCCCCAAAGGCTTTGAGGGTAACGATGTTGTGAAGGGCTTCCAGCAAGTAGCTGTGGGAGTTTACTTCGCCAATTAAGGCTCTTTGGGTCAAAACGTATACTTGGGGGGCGGTGGCAATTAATAAAGCAACCTGAATGAGGGCTAACAGTAGAACAATGGCGGCGAAGGTCGGCGACCAGGTGATGAGGATGATGAGGTAAGTGAGGATGAGTAAGCCATCGAGAATGGTGGAAAGGGTGTTGTTGGTGAAGGTTTCTCGGATGGTCATGTTGCTGCCTAAGCGGTTGAGCAGGTCGCCGCTGGTGCGCCGCTGGAAGAAGGTGATGGGGAGTGACAAAATATGGGCAAAGAAGTTGAGCACGATTTGCTTGTCGAACTGTGCTTGCAGCAAAACGAGCCAGCGCCCGCGCACGTAGGTTGTGAAGAGAAAGAACAGAATAAGGGAGAGGAGGCCCAACCCGAAAATGTTTAGGGGCTTGGTGAGGTTTAGGCCAATGATGTCATCAATGAGGTAACGGGTGAGGAGGGGTAAAGCTATGTTTAGGAGCTGGAGGGCGATGGAGGCTGTGATGATTTTGGCTAGGAACCGGGGAGCGCTGCGGGTCTGGAGCATACCTTGCAGGTAGGTGCGCCAGAGGGAAGGGCTGTTTTTGCTTTTTGTGTTAAAGCTTTGGTTTGGTGTAAAGGTGAGGATGACTGCGGAGAACTGTTCTTTGAATTGGGATGGGGTGTAGGTGACACGGCCGTTTGCCGGATCAACAACAGAAATACTTTGCGGCGACCAGGCCTCAACCACCACAAAGTGGTTATTGTTCCAATAGGCAACGGCTGGCAGCGGCACCTGATCTAAATCGCTGGCATCTACTTCGTAACCGCTTGCTTCCAGGCCAAATTTTTCGGCCGTTTCTATGATCTCCCAGGCACTCACACCATCACGGCCACTGCTGAAATAATTCTGGCACTCGGCTAAACGGGTTTTACGGCCGTTATAACCCAGGATCATTGCCAGGCAAGCCGCACCACAATCTGCAAATGTCATTTGGAAAATAACAGGTACCCGTCGCTTTCTTCTAAACATGATCCGCTTACAATCGCTCCATTCATAGCTGCCAATGCCCAGACCAAACTGGCACCAGCATCATTGCGTTTTACAAACAAAAAGGGGAGATGAACACTGCTGCCAGAGCCAGAGAGCTGCCGATAACCCACACCGCAAGGGCATCCAAACTGCCCATCAGCGGTGTATATAGGCTGACACAGTTAGGTCTACAGTAGAGACCCATCAAGCCTGACTCAGCAAAGTATTCAGTTAGATTATTTGTTTACTTAAAAACGGGGAGGGGGATCCAGGGAAGAAAGATAGACTGAAGGGAATAAGAAATAGGAAGGCAACAGATCAAACACCAACGAGGCATGGTGGGCGAAATCCAGAAACCACACCGGACTTGTGTTAATGGAAAGCGCCATTGAGAGCAGGGCATTGATATCCAGGAAACAAAAAACGCCCTCTTCATGAGCTTCGGAATTGGCTCCTGAATGCGTCTTTGCGTGTTCTGGAAGGGTGCTTAAATAGCTTGTGGCAGCGTTTATATGGGTGTGCGGTCTGGCATAAGACTCTACTCCCAACCAATGATCCAAGAGAGGACTGTAAAGATACAAAAATATGGTGGCTACCAACAGCAGATGGAGGCCAAATTTTTGTTTCGTAAAAGATGGAGTAGTTTTAACTCTCAATGCTTACCTTATCCTATCTCTATTGAAGCCACACTGTAACCGCACTGCTTTTCTTTGTCAAATCGGGCTAGACGGGAGTTAAGGACTAAAACCTAAGGCCCACCCACCTCCCTGGAAGTGCAAATTCATCAGATAAACGGCCGCTTCCATCGGCGCAAACGGCATCTCATTCTCCAGCCACCACTGAATAAACCCCACCTGTGCCGCCGCCATATAACGCACTGCCAATGCCGTGGGCATTTTGGCTTGCGCCTCATCAACCCCGCTTGTTTCCAGCCACTGCCGCATCTCCACCTCCACCGACTCCTGCACCCGATCACGAAAGCCAGGAATACCTTGTGGGCCGATCATTGCCCGGTAAAAAGGGGCATATTGGGCCACATGCTCAAATAAAATTGCCCAACTTTCAACATTGCTGATGGCTGGCTCCTCGCGCAGGTTACTGACGACATCCACAAACAGCAGGTCGGTCAAACGGGCCGCCAGATCATGAATATCGGTGTAGTGGCGGTAAAAAGTGGCGCGGTTAATATTGGCCCGTTCGGTGACGGCGCGAACGGTGATGTTGTCAAAACCCTGCTCAATCAGCAGCTCTATAAAGGCATCCCGAATCGAGAGTTGGGTGCGGCGGGTACGCGGATCACGATTTTGCGACATATTTTGCTCCTTTGTTGCAAAGGCAACAGATACGGCCGTTTTGTTGATTGACAGCCACTACACAAATGAGTACCATCACTTCTGCAACACTGTGTTGCACATCTTAACCCAAAATGGATAAATCGCAATGAAAAAACTGAGTTTTGCTGAAATTAAAGAATTTCAAAAAGACATGCTGGGGTTCGCCCAGAAAACGGCCGTTACCGATGGCGGCATCACCCACCTCAAAGTTCTCAACATGCACATGTTCCTCGTCTCCGAACCAGCCGCCGTGCGCGAAATATTGGTCCACCACTCCCACCAACTGCACCGCGACCCCTTCGTCTCCCGCGTCTTCAAACGCTTCATGGGCAACGGCGTCTTTGTCGCCGAAGGCGACCTCTGGAAAAAGCAGCGCAAACTGATGCAGCCCGCCTTCCATGCCACCCGCATTCGCGCCTACACCGACATCATGGCCCACTATGCGCGGGAAATGGTCGAGAGCTGGCAGCCGGGCCAGACGCTGCCGGTAGATGAAGCCCTCACCCATCTCACACTGCGCATCATTGCCAAGACGATGTATGACGTGGATATTGCCGAGGAAACGGCCGTTATCGGCCACAACATGAAAGAAATCCTCAGCATCGTCGAAGAACAGCTCAAAATGACCTTCGTGCCGCCCCAATGGCTGCCCACCCGCCAAAACCGCCGCTACCACGCCGCCTACCAAAACATCACCAACCTCCTGCGCCAAATCATCCACCAGCGGCAGGCCACCGCCGCCGATCACGGCGATCTGCTCTCCATGCTCCTCAGCGTGCGCGATGAAGAGGGCAATCCCATGCCCGAACAACAGCTTTTAGACGAATGTTTAACGTTGTTTGTGGCCGGCCACGAAACCACCGCCGCCGTCCTCACCTGGACCTGGTATCTGCTCAGTCAGTATCCGGCCATCGCCCAACAGCTTTACGAGCAAATTGACGCAGTTTTAGGCGATCAGCCCATCACCTTCGACAAACTGCCCGAACTGCCTCTGCTCGAAGCGGTGATCAAAGAAACCATGCGGCTCTATCCACCCGCATTCAGCTTTGGCCGCACCGTGATGGAACCCTTCACGGCCAATGACACCACCTTTCCGCAGGGGGCTGTCGTTCTCTTCCTCAGCTACATCACCCACCGCCGCCCCGACCTGTACGCCGAGCCAACAGCCTTCAAACCAGAGCGCTTTCTAGACAAAACCAACGAACCCGACCGCTACACCTACTACCCCTTTGGTGCCGGGCCGCGCATCTGCCTGGGCAATATGTTTGCCATGCTGGAAGCGCAGGTTATTCTGGCAACGATGATGCAGCAGGTGGGTTTGCAACTGGCTGTGACCAAACCGGTGGAGGTGGATACGGTGGTGACACTGCGGCCTAAAGAGGCGTTATTGATGCGCGTGGCCGAACGGCCGTTCACCCCCACCAAAAACGGCCTCCATCTGGAAGCCGTTTAAGGTTATAAGTGGCAAGTGGCAGGTGGCAGAACGAATTTACCTGCCACTTGCTCCTTGCCTTATCCTCCCAACCGCACCAACGACCAATCATCCAAAAACCAGCCATTGTTGCTATTGACATAACGATTGCGGAAAGCCCCACCAATACGCACCGTCGCTGGCTGCTCCAGCGTAAACTCATACGTCACCGTATTCTTCGTGGCAATGTTGGTCGTGGCCCAGGCCGTGCCGCCATCGTTCAGAATCACGCGAGCTTCGGCCGAGTCCGGGTCAGTCGCCCAAACCTTGCTGCCGCCATTGTAAACAGAAACAATGTCAGGGAAGAAGCTCATCGAGAAGCGGTATGTGCCAGCGGTCAAAGCAATATCGGTGTAGATGGCAAAGCTGGTCGGTGCGCCCCCTTTGAAGGCTTTGATCGTGTTCTCTCCATCAAAAATAAACATGCCGCGCTCAGATTCCGGTAAATCACGGGCTGGCACAACTCGAATCTCGGGACGGAAGAAGACATCATCGGGATCGGCCGTTAATGTGTTGAACCCCTCATCGGTATACGCCGCCCAGCCTACCGGAATTTGCAGTTCGTTGATGCTGTTAAAGAAGTACCAATCGCCTTCAAAAGAGGCATTAGGCAGTAGATTGGCGCTGACGCTGGCAACGGCCGTTGCCGCTGGCACTGCCGCCACAGTGGTGGGATTGGCAATCACTGTCGGCTCAACCAGAGGCACACCATCCCAACCCGGAATGGTCAACTCCTGCCCCGCCTGCAAGAAATTCTGATCGCTCAGGCCATTGGCCTGCATAATATCGGCCACCTGTACTCCTGTAATAGTGGCAATGTAGGCCAATGTGTCACCCGATTGCACGGTGTAGCTGCTGCCTGTGGCAATAACGGCCGTTGCCGTTGGCACAGGGGTTTCCGTAGGTTCGGCCTCACTCGTTGGCTCCGGTGTGGGCGAAACCACCACTTCCACCAGCCGTGTCACCTCCACCGCCACCTCTACCGGCACTTCCACCGTCATCTCCACCGGCACTTCCACCGGCACCTCCACCGTCATCTCTACCGGCACTTCCACCGTCACCGGCACCGTCTCGCTGACAATGCGCGTCACCTCTACAAGCTGCGGTTCACTGCTGCAAGCCAGCAGCCCCGCCCCCCACAACAACAAAAAGATGGGCATTACCCATCTCGTATTCGGCCGTTGGCCCCGCCATAAATTTGATTTTTTACGTTTCACTTAATTCAAAATCTCCTTTTCTCAAAACAGTAACCGCGTATTCTAGCTGAAATTATCGTAAAGCAAGCACCAATTCTGCAAAGATCCAGCAATTCTCAGTTTACATTGCGCTCGGCGGCTCGGCGGTTAAAACCGCAGCCACGACTGCAAAGTCGGCCTTCGCCGACTAAAGAGCAGCCCGCGAAGGCGGGCTTCGTAGTCGTGGCCGCGAATTCATTCGCCCAATTCGGTCTCATCATAATTTGAGCTTTTGCAGCCGATCCATCGCCTCCTGCAAAATCTCATCCGGCATCGTCAGCGTCACGCGGATATAGCGGTTGCCCCCCTCGCCAAAGAAATTGCCCGAAGTCATCCACACATCCGTCTGCTCCAGCACCATTTTGGAAAAGGCAAAGGAATCGTCATACCCTTCTGGCAGCCGCGCCCAAACATACAGCGTGGCTTTAGGCACATAGGGCGACAGACCTGCCCGCCGCAGCCCATCCACCACAATATCGCGCCGCCTCTGGTAAATCAGGTTACGCTCGGCAATCCAGCTTTGGTCGGCGGTTAGGGCCTCTACGGCCGCTAACTGCACCGGCCCAAACAGCCCCATCGTCGTGTTCGAGCCAACAATGTTCAAAGCACGAATAATCTCGGCATTGCCCACCGCCATGCCCACGCGCCATCCCGCCATATTGTGCGATTTGCTCAAGGTGTTCAACTCAATGCCCACCTCTTTGGCCCCATCTACGGCCAAAAAGCTGGGGGCCACATAACCATCATAGGTGATGTCGCCGTAGGCGTTGTCATGCACCACGATGATGTCATGCTTCTTGGCAAAAGCCACGACCTCTTCAAAAAAGGAAAGGGGGGCGATGGCTCCGGTAGGGTTGTGGGGATAGCCTAGCCATAAAACGCGGGTCTTGGCTAAAACAGCGGCAGGCACAGCTTCTAAATCAGGCAAAAAGCCGGATTCTTCGCTGATGGGCATCCAATAAATGTCAGCGCCAGCGAATTCGGTGGCGCGGGCGTAGCTGCCATAGGCGGGATCGGTTATCAGGGCCACATCACCCGCTTCTAGCAGGGCCAACCCGGTGGCCCCGATGCCCGCTTGTGAGCCAGATGACATACGGACTTCGCTGGCGGGATCGAGGGTGACACCGAAACGGCCGTTATACCACCCCGCCACCGCCTCATGCAGCTCCGTCTGAAAGCTGAATGGATAACGATGATAGGTCGGATCGAGTACCGATTCCCGCAGCGTCTCCACAATATGTGTTGGCGTAGGAATGTCGGGGTCGCCGGAAGACAGTTGGATGATAGAACGGCCGTCTTTGGCCTTTTCCATTAACAATTGGCGAACAATCGCCCAATGAACATTTTTTTGCGCGTCAAGTCGTTTTGCGAATTTCATCTCAAATCGTCACTACTCTTTTCAGTTTGAATGTCTGCTGTGTTGCAGCGGGGCGGTATTATCTACGATTCAGGCACGATAGGCCATTGCTAAAAAGACCGCCGAGGTTTCCTTGCAGATTAAAAAATAAATCGGGTAACGAGTAGGACGATTTTGTAAATCGTCCGAGCGATTTGCAAAATCGCTCTATTTTGTTACCCGATCAATTATTTAAAGACCAACAAAACCTCGGCGGTCTTTTCACTCTGACAACAATTCTGCCAACGAAATGGCAGCTTCATCTGGCTTAAAATCGAAGGGGCCATAGCCGCCACGATAATGAACCACACCACCTTTGTCCAAGATGTAAATGCGCTCCGGCCAGGCCGCAAAGAGGGTGCTGGCGGCGTTGTCCATGCCATCCACCAGCGTGGGCATGTGCAGTTGCAGGGCCTCCGCGCACAACCGGGCCGCCGCCAGCCGCTCCTCAAATTGGCGATGCTGGGGCAGCAAAACGCTCTCCTGCTCGTTGATGCCCAACTGCCATTCATCTGTGGCATGGGCTTCGGCAATATAGATGACATAGAAGTCGGCCCGATCCTGGAACTGATTACACATTGCCTGTAAGTCGCCAGCCTGACGACGAAAAGGCGGTCAGGTGTAACTGCCGAAGAAGAGGACAAGCGGCCGTTTCGCCGCCAAATCCCGCAAATCTACAGACTGCCCATCAGCTAGAGCCGTCAATGGCACATGGGGGATCCCATCACCCACATGCAGCTTATTGGGAGCGCGATAGGTGGTAATGCTGCAAATCATCGCCTCTTGCTGCACAGGATCGGGCTGGGCATAAACACCTGTTAGGTCTTGCGGGTTTACAAATTGGCTTTCATCTATCTTTATCATGTCACCTTTATACCCCAATGCCGGTTTCTAATCCAAACGCCGCTTCATGAACACAGCCACTTCGCCATCGGGATAATCTTGATTGGTGTAATAGGAAATATCCACCCCCTCCACTTGAAAACCCAACTGGCGGTAAATATCAATGCCAGTGCCATTCGTATTTTGCGTCTCGCACACAATGACCCGAAACTTGGCCTCTCGCGCTTTCTCCACAACAGATGCCATTAACCGACGGCCGATTCCGTGATGACGATAATCGGTGGCAACATGAAATTCCCACACCCACAGGCTGTGATTCCACTCATGAGCCTCGGCAACGACTATCCCCACCAACATAACCCCTGCATAGGCCCCAAACGAATAGCCCGCCGCCAAAATCGCCGCGTAACGGGCTATCGTGTCGGCCTCATGTGTCCATTCCTTGATAAAGGGTTGAGCTAGCCACACTGGCTCTAGCGTAAAGGCCACGCCGCCGGCGGTTGTGGTATACGTGACGGCATACTGTTTGTCAGCGCGATAGCCGCTGGCGATGCGCTGGAAGTCTGGCAGAGTTAAGGTCGTTAGCGGCCGGATGTCAATCATGGCTAACGTGGCCCACGCAGCCAGATGCCGCCATCAATGGGAATCACTGTGCCATTCACATAAGCCCCAGCGCGGGAAGCCAGATATAGGGCTGCACCAGCCATATCCTCCGGCGAACCAATGCGGCCCAAAGGGCAGGCGGCTTCAATATCATCCTGGAAATTTTCCAGCAGCCACTCGGTCATCTTGCTCTCGAATGGCCCTGGCGCGATGGCATTTACCGTTACATGCTGCGGCCCCAACTCCACCGCCAGCACTCGGGTGAGGTGATGCACGGCCGCTTTGCTGGCCGCATACGGGAAATTGGCAACGGCAGGCACGCGCAAGCCGTCAATAGAGCCGATGTTGATGACCCGTGCCGGATTTTCGGCCGTGCCGCTGGCCCGCAGCAGGGGCAGCAAATCCCGCGTGAGCAGGAAGAGGGCTTTGACGTTGATGTCCATTGTCTTGTCGTAGCCAGCTTCGGGGAAATCGTCCAGCGGCGCACCCCAAGAGGCGCCAGCGTTGTTGACGAGAATGTCTAGCTGTGTCTCTCGCGCCTGAATTTCATTCACCAGGGCGGCGCGGCCTGCGGCCGTAGCGAGGTCGGCGGGGATGGCGATGCAGGTGCCGTTTTGGGAGAGTTCAACGGCCGTTTGCTCACAAGCAGCTACCTTCCGTGCCGAAATATACACCTTCACCCCATTCTCCACATAGGCCCGTGCAATCATCAAACCAATGCCCCGTGATCCGCCCGTTACTAGGGCGACTTTGCCAGCGACAGCAAATAAGTTTGTAATGGCAAACATCTTGGACTCCTTCTTCTCAAACGGCGGTTAAAACCGCAGCAACGATTACAAAGCCCGCCTTCGCGGGCTAAAGTCGGCGAAGGCCGACTTCGTAGTCGTTGCCGCGAATTCATTCGCCCCGAAACTGATTCTTATTCGCTCTCCGTTGGTGTAGGCTGCGTTTCCTCTGGGGGCTGTTCCTCTACCGGAGCATCATTTTCCTCAACGTTAGATTCACTATCTTGGGCCGGTTCTTCTACATCTGGCTCCACCACCACGCCAAAGATGGGCGCGAATTTGAGGACGCGGCTGTTGTCGGCATCGGCCACGTACACATTGTTTTGGGCATCTACGGCAATGCCATTGGGCAGGGCAAAGTTGCTGGCCTGGTTGCCGAAGGAGCCAAAGCGGGCCAGGTAGTTGCCTTCGCTGTCGAAGACGAGAACGCGATAGCCTTCGGGGTCGGTGACGTAGACGCGGCTTTGGCCGTCTACGGCGATGTAGGGTTTGTTGACGATGGATTGCCCTGTCCAGGCGTTGACGGGCCATTCGGCTTCCACAATCAGGTCGGGCGAGAATTTTTGGATACGGCCGTTCCACGTATCGGCCAAATAAACCGAGCCATCCGGCCCCGTTGCCAGCCCCACCGGCTCATTCATAAAGCCCAAAGCCGCCCCCGGCGCACCCACCTGCGCCAAAAACTGCCCGTCCCGATCCAAAAGCTGCAAGCGATGGTTGCCCGTGTCGGTGACGAGCAGCCGGTTATCGGGCAGCAGGGTGAGGGAGCGCGGCCCAAAGAAGAGGCCCAGGCCCGTCTCATCTTCGCCCGGTGAGCCGCTGATGCCAAAGGAATTGAGCCAAACGCCATCGAGTGAGAATTTTTGGATGCGGTGATTCCAGGTGTCGGCGATGTAAACGGCCGTTTCATCGGCCACAATGCCCCAGGGTTCGTTAAACTGCCCAGCTTCGCTGCCAAAGCTGCCCCAACTGGTGAGGAAATTGCCGCTGGCATCAAAGACCTGGATGCGGTGATTGCCAGAATCGGCCACGTAGATATTGCCGTTGGGGGCCACAGTTACATTGCGCGGCGAGGTAAACGGCCCCGCGTCGGTTCCCACGCCATCCAAAATCAGCGTCGGCTCCAGCGTTAGCACATTTTCTTCGTAGGGGTCTTTGAGGTCCTCGATAACGGCCGTTGCCCCCACGCCATAATCCCACAAATTTGCCAACACATCCTTGCGAATATACAAGCGCAAATCATGGCGCAGCGGCCACTCGCCCACAGCATAATTGCCGCCAAAAACCTCGCCATACTTGGTGTAATCACGGTAAAAGAAAATATCCCACAAAGCCTGGCGCACAGTGGGGTTGCCCAACCCGCGCTGCTCATTTTCTGGGCGCAGCGGATCGCCCAAGATGGCGTTCCAGTTGTTGATTTTGCGATATTCCTCCATCGGCCACCAGAGGAAGGTGTATTCCCGCGACTCATAATTATTGCCCAAATAAGGCTCCACCTTCTCCCAACTGGCTCGCCCCACCACCAACACTGGCGCATCGCTGATGCTGTTTGTGGGATTGTCGCCAAAGTAGAGGCGGTTAGGGTAATCGCGCAAATACCAGGTAAACGGCCAGGAAACATCGTTGTCATAGGCCACACGGATGCTTTTGTCTCCGTGCAGGCGCATAGACAGCTCTTCTACCTGTGCCAGGACGGTGGCTTTGGTGGCTGGCGCACCGTGCGCGTAGACCATGAATTCGGTGGTGTAATCGGCATTGACGTAATTGGCCATGTAGGTGAAGCGGATGGTTAATAGGCTGAGCAGGAGGAAGACGGTGAGAATGGTGTTGGTTTTGAAGATGGGGTCACGTTCTTCGTCCTGGCCCTGCCACCACACATACACCAGGCTGCCCAGGGCGATGAGGCGCAAGGCCCAGCGCACGATGGTGGAGAGAATGGTGCTGTTTTGGGCAAACACCAGGGAGGCAAAGAGCAGCAAAATCGCGCCCAGTTGGATGACGAGTTGGTCGGTTAGTTCGATTTTGGCCTGCCGCAGCCATAGATAGAGGATGCCGCCCACGACGACGACACTGCCGAGAAAACGGCCGATTCCCACCAAATTCCCTGCCTCCTGATTGCCAAATTGCACACTGCCCAACAAAATTGGGCCAGCCGCCACCAAAGCCGCCACCGCCAGCAGCACCGTCAACCCCAATAAGATCAGATTATCGCGGGAGACGAGCCGGTTCCAGGCTACCGCTGCCAGCTTGTCATTCAAATACCAGCCGCTCAAAAAGGCCATCGGCACCACAAAATGGGCACTGAGCCAGGGCATTTTCTCGCCAGCGTAAGAGTAGGCTACCCAGGTCAGCAGGAACCACCAGATGACCGAGGGGATGAAGGCCGTCATGGCCTCGCGGTCGGTTGTTTGCAGCAGGCCGTTCAGCTCATACTTTTGCAGAATGCGTTTGTGAGTGTAAAGGAAATAGAGTGCGATGCCCAGAATGAGCACGACGATGGCCGCGATCAGACCTGGTGTTTGGCTGGTGGTGGTTCCCGTTTGCAGCAGGGGTTGGTTGTACCACCAGTTTACCAGGCTGGAGGTGAGCAAGACGACGATGATGAGCGTGAGCCAATGCCCCACAAACTGGCTAATGCGGTTTTGCCGCAGCCAATGTCGTATAGCCAGCAGTGTAAACGTAAGCGGCAAGAATTCGTAAAAGGTAACGACAAAGAAGTAGTAAAACTCTGGCTGGTTGCCTCGTGCTACTTCTTGCTGCTCTAGCCAGTAGCCCAGTGAGCCAATGGCCCCGCTGGCCCAGCCTTCGGGGTTAGTGAAGACGGAGGTGTAGAGGATGGTGAAGAGGCTGTAGAAGATGATGGCGGCGATTGTCCAGCGGCGTTGGTGCCACCAGAGGCCGACGAGGATGGAGACGAGGATGGTGAGGAGCAAGAAGCCAATGGAGTAAATGACGCTGGTTTGGAAGATGGGCTGCCAACATTGGGCCTGGCCGAGGCGGGCCAGGAAGATTTGCAGGCCGGTCATGGTGTCTTGCCCTTCTAAAACGCAGGGGACGATGTTGTATTCCATTGGGTTTTGGCCGACGAGGGTGGTGAGGAGGGGGGAGACGGAGGGCAGCAGCAGGGTGGCGAAGAGGAGGATGAGGTCGAATTCGGGGTAGTTATCGAGGTGGGGGCGCATTTGTTGGGCGGCGATGACGAGGCCGGCGGAGAAGATGATGAGGCCAGCAACTTGTACCCAGCCGAGGGCGGCTTCGGTGTTGGTGGCGTTTTCAGTAACGGCCGATAAATCCTGATTGGGATCCGCGGCAAAGCCTTCTTCGGTGGCGGTAACGGCCGTTTCCGCGCCAGTGCCATCACCCCGAAAAACGTCAACAGCCAGCGAGCCGCCCACCAGCAGCAGCCCCAAAATCAA
Organism: Ardenticatenaceae bacterium; assembly: GCA_020634415.1. Next base: position 39,598 of record JACKBT010000022.1, on the reverse strand, counting down.
CACACCCAGTGCCGGGCGCAGGTTGGGCAATGTTTGCAAAAACCATTTGGCCCCCCAAAGCTGGACGACGAGCCGCAGCACCAAAAAGCTGCCAAAGATCGCCACATAAATGAAGGAGACCTCTTTGGTGGAGAACATTAAAGCTGTGCCCGCGGCAAACCACCACAGATATTTTTCCTGGCGTTCGCGCAAGTAGTACCAGATGCTAAAAAAGACAATGAGTGCCCAGGTAATGACGTAGATGTCGTGGCGAATGTAGCGGGAGTAGTAGGTGATGTAGGGCGAAATGAGGAAGAAGAAGCTGGCGAATAAGGCCCCACGCTGGCCGATCCAATGGCGCAGCAAGTAGGGCATGATAACCAGGATGACCCCAAACAGCGCGACGGGGATGCGGGCAGCGGTGTCGCTGTCGCCAAAGAGCCAGTAGGAAACGGCCGTAATATGAAACAAAAACGGCCCGTGCATCAAAGCCGTATGTTTATAGCCGTCACCAATAAAATATTGGTACGAGAACTGCGTATGCAGGCTCTCATCATGGCTCATCACGCGGCTGCCCAAGTCCCAAAAGCGGGTGACGATGGCGATGAGGACAAAAATGATGTAGATGGTTTTCTCCCAATCCAAATTGAGGGCTGCTAATAGCGGACGGGAGAGGAAGGTTTGTTCTTTTTCAGGGTTAACGGTTATTTCGCTCATAATCAGTAATTGGTTATTAGTTGAAGGATAGGGAGGGTAGGGCGGCGATGGGGGTGGGGATGGGGGCTGGCGTGGCGGATGGTTCGAGGAAGAGGGCGGGAACGGCCGTTGTCACTGCTTCCACGCCCTTTTCCTCCTCCAAACTCGCCAGGGTCATCGTCGGCTCCTGCGTCATCGTGGCCGTCACGGCCAATTGCTTTGGCTGTGTGCTGCCAGCAGCGAACTGCTGCTGGTAAAGCCCCAGCCCGGCCCACAACAAGGTCAACAGCAGTGCCGCCAGAGCTAACTGTCTCGTCCAGCCAGAGGTGTGCCACTGGCTGGCTGGGCGGCGGGGGGGAGGGGGCATCAATTGACGCAGGCGCAAGCTGGCAGGCTGGGTGGCGGCAGTCAAGGTGGCCCGCACCAGTTGGCTTAGTTCACTTTCTTGTTGCAGCAGTTGGTGGCATTGGGTGCAAACGGCCGTATGCTGTTCCACCCACAGCCGCTCCTGCCGCGGTAACAACCCTAAAACATAGTCAGGGATTTGGTTTTTTACGTGTTCTTGGTTCATCATGGTAAAACGTAATTACGTAATTACGTAATTACTTAATATTTCCCGCAGTGCTTTGTGCGCCAATCTCATGCGCGATTCCACTGTTTTGGCGGGGATATCGAGGATGTCGCCGATTTCGACATAGGTTAGATTTTCGTAGTAGCGGAGAACGGCCGTTTCCCGCAGTTTAGGTGATAGCTCTTGCAAGGCCGACCAGACCTGCCGCTGCTTCTCCGTCAGCATTACCGTTTCGGCGGGGGCTGGTGTCTCCTTATCTGTCGCCTCCGTGCCCATCAACTGGCTCAAGGAGAACGTAGGCAGCCATTTGCGCCGCCGTTTGTTGCGGCAGCGGCTAATGGCAATGCGGTAAAGCCAGGTTTTGAAGGAGGCTTTATGGGCATCATATTGCCCTAATTTGCGGAAGGCATACTCGAAGCTGTCTTGCAGCACCTCTTCGGCATCTTCCTTGTGCTGCAACATGCTGTAGGCCAGCCGGTAAATCATGCCGCTGTAAGCATGGTAAAGAGCCACGTAGCCCGTCTCGTCTCCTGCCAGACAGCGGATAATGAGCCGATGGGTTTCCTCATCGGCATAGGCAGGGAGATCGGCCGTTGTCGTGGGCCAGGTTAATATGGATTGATCAGAAGCCATTATCAATCTCCTAATTCGCCAAATCTGTGCGCACCCACAAGATGATGCGTTGTTGGGAAACGGCCGTATTCGATTCATGAAACAGCCACCAGCGCAGCGTATCTATCACCGCCGATTGGCCCGGACGCGGCTCAATACCCATCCGCATCAGGCCAAAATCCGTGCCCATATAGTCGCTGTTCAGGGCCAATTCAGTTTGTTCTGCGGTGCTGATAATGGCCTCAAACGCCCCGGTGGCAGGCATCACATTGCCAAACTGCGCCCGCGCATAATCCCGCAAATACCAGCGCAAAAGCGGCGTATCCACTGTGCTAAACAGGGCCAAATCAAACTCAGAGTTGATGGTTTGGCGCGAGACTTCACGCAAAATGTCAGTCATCACGGGCACATCATCATCCGTTGCGGGCAAAGCCACCCACCTTTCACGGGGGTCATTGGCTGCTTCCTGGCCCAGCCACCAGCTTGTGCCCCACTGGTAAAAGAAGAAGAGGACTAACAAACTGGTTAATGCCCCTTGCCAGGCAATATCCATCTCCCAACCCGACCCCACAAAATAGAGTGCGCTTAGGGCCAGCACCAGGGCTAGCAAGGCCAGCCAAAAGCTGCCCATTTGCCCCGGATTGCTGGTGATAAGACGGCCGTATCGGGCCACATTCACCCACATCAACGCCCCCAAGAAAATCAAGACCCCTGTCAGTACATAACTCACAGTTTCTGGCCGCCCCCGCCACAGCCTGTCGGTGAGCAGGCCGAGGAGGAAGTAACCAGGCAGGGTGAGCAGCACGGTGTTGTGGTTGTTGCCATGCTGCACCAGGATGAGGACGAAAAGGGCAGTAAACCAGAAGGCGGCGAAGACGGCCGTTCCTTCGTTACGCCAGATCGCCCAGGCAATCAGCAGCGTACTCAAAACAAATAGCAGCACTTCGTATCGCCCAAACAGCAAAATGGGGTTCAGCAGCACGGTCACATCTGTTTGCAGGCGGAACTGCGCGAGCCAATCGCCCAATATTTGGGCGGCTGCGCCTAAGCCGCCTAAGTGCCACAAAAAGAGGGTGCTCATGGCGATGAAGAAGACAAGCCCCATGAGCAGGGCCTGCCGACGCTGGCCTGGTTCCGGCCAGCGTGCCAGACCCTCTGGCCGTAGTTGCGGGCCAACGCCTTGCTGTATCCACAGAGCCAGTGCCAGGCTGAGCAAACCGCCGTAAAAGAGGGGCGCACTGGCGGCCCCCAAGCCTAAGGCCACAAACAGGGTGTTGAACCAGCGCTGTTCGCCGCCATCTTGATAACGCAGCCAGGCAACGGCCGTTAACAGCAGCGCAAACAAAGCAATGGCCTCTCCACCCGCTGTCCGTGCCACCACACTTTGCAAGGACGACACGGCCAGGAAGATGCTCATCACCAACGCGCCAATTTCGCCCAATCGTTGGCGCATGAACCAGGGCAAGGCCACCAACCCGATGCCAAACAGGGCCGGTACGAGCCGCATCACCGCATCGTTAAAGCCTAATATCTGGCTGAGTAGGGCGGTGAGGCTGAAGTAGGCGGGGCTGGCAACGGCCGTTGCCAAGCCACCGGGCTGCCACCACTGCCACACAGCCAAAGCGGCTTCCGCTTCTTGTGGCGAGAGGGGCAGCTTACCGAGGTGGGTGAGAGTGTGAACGGCCGTTAGCCCCAACACCAATCCCATCACTCCATCCGCCACCGTCACCCGCGCCAACCAACTTGGCCGCGTGGTTTGTATTTCTTGATTCAGCATTATATCAGTCATACTTTTCTATTAGTTGCCAATTTCTGTTGTTAAACGGCCGTTTACCATCAAACGTCCTCTTTTCACGGGGTGGCGTTTCTCCGCACAATTACCCATCCACTTAAATGGGGTACAAATTGTGCAAACAACATTCCGTTTAGACTTCTTACATTTGTAATGGGTCATGCGTTATCTCCGCCATTGCCAACCATTTATTCCAATCTTCACTGATCTCTTCTTCCAAACCAACTTCACAATAAAAACCAAAGTCCTCTATTGACTGATGCTCTAAATCCTGCTCAGATGGCCTTGTATCCACAACCTCCCCAGGATCGTCAAATAAAGACATTTGCCCAACTTGATCCGTCACATCCTTTTTCGTCACAAAATCTCCCATGATCTCTGTACCCCTTGTAAAGCGTCTCAACGTTGTTGCCATAGCCTCGGTGCTGCTGTCAGCCCCAATCCAATTGCGCCCAAGTTGGTCAGCAACTGCCAACGTTGTCCCTGAGCCACAAAAGCAGTCCAGCACCAAATCGCCAGGATTAGATGAAGCTTCGATGATACGCTCTAACAAATGCGGATTCTTCTCAGTTGGATAGCCCGTGATACGGATATTTTGGTTGTGAGCATCCTTCACATCCAACCAGATGTCTTGTACTGGCTTGCCAGGGCTATCATCCAGAAAAATTTTCCGCCGAGGATTGCCCGTTGGCGACCAATAAATCTCTCCGCGTTGGTCCATTTTTTCTAAGGTAGACGGCCGATACTGCCAATGTTTACCCGGTGGCGGCATCATACCACGCCAGGGTTGCCCCGTTTCCCCCCGGCGTGTGCCCGGTGCATGGATAGGGACTTTTTTGTAGCGTCGTCCAGTGCTTCCGTCAATGTAGGTATACTCTTTTTCTGCATCCTCTGGCGACCAGGGTTCATAAGCCCGATTCCAGGTGTAATTGTCGGTTTGTGTATAAAAAAGAATGTAGTCTGAAATATTGCCGTAACTCTTGCGCGTGTAATTTTTAGGGTTGCACTTTTTTCGGGTGATTAAGTTACGGAAATTATTTTCGCCAAATACTTCATCCATAATCAGCTTAATGGCAAAAACCATGTTAGCATCTAAATGCACGTAAATAGATCCGCTATCTGATAACAACTCGCGCAGCAAAATAAGCCGCTGTCTGATAAACTCAAGATATGCGGCCCCTTTTAGTAAGTCCGTGTAAGCGTCATCCTGGCTGCGCGATTGAAAGACACTCCCTGTAGCAAAAGGTGGATCGATGTAAACCAGTTCAACCTGCCCTGCAACACCAGGATCCCTGACTAATGATGACAACACTTTTAAGTTATCGCCAAAGTAAAGTCTATTGAGTTGGTTGTTTCCTTGATAAAGGGTTGTGTATTGTCCAGGAGGTACGCCAAGGACAGCTTGCTCAGATTTTTTATCAGGGTATTGCAAATAGATCGGCAAATTGGCTGCGTTCCCTACCTCAAGATCGTCACTGCTCCACTTTGTTTTTGATAATCCTGTAGCCATAACTGTTTCCTATGAACGTAACCACTCAAGCACCAATCTCTCAGGGATCATACGCAAAGTTAAAACCATTACCTTTGAAGGCCAGCTTTTTTCGAGGTTAGCATAATCAGTCCACATAGATCCCAATAACAGGCCTGGCTCATCATTTAAGAAAATAACTTTGACGTTGGTCTTATTTTCTTGTGCGAAAGACAATATCTCGTTGGCGCAGTTCCTGTAACCACCTGTGCGGTCATCTTCTTGTGCACCACCCCTATCTGAATCGTACCTTGCCAAACCAATTGCTAAAACTGTTTGATTGTCTTCGTCAAATATAACAAAATCAACTGGGCGATTGGGGTTTGGGTAGTTATGAAAGAGGTTGCCCAATCTGATATCTTGTCCTGCTCTTTCTGGGCCAAGTATGTATAGATCAGGAAATCGAGAACGGAATAGCTCGAAAAATCTCTCAGTTAAATCATATCCCTTTTGTCCCCGGCTTTTATATTCCCATAAAAGAGCACACATTGCTTCGTCGGGTAAAGGACGGCTCATAAAAGCAGCCTGTACTTCTGGGATTAGACGAAATTGATTGCCAAATTGGGAGATTATATTCTTGGCTTGTGTTTTCTTTTTGAGCATCTCTACAGGTGTGGAGGGGCTAACATATTTCCGAAATACCCGACAAAGCTGTATTCGCATCCAAGTTTGCTTGACATGGGTTATTTGCAAAAATAACTCTTCTGATGAAGCAGATGTAAGTAGTAGCTTTTTATAAAGCTCTAAAACTGGTGTGTAAAGGGCAACAGCATCCTCAAGAACATCCGGATAGAATTCGCCACTTGACAAAGTTATCCAGTTATGAGCCTGTTCTTTATATTCCGTAAAATACTTCCAAGTGGTCATAAGCGTTTTCTGTTGCAACGTTGGTCTTTACTGTGGCTGCCAGCGGTAGATGGTAACACTGTTGTTTTGGTAGGCCACTTCTAGCTGGTCAGCGAATTTTTGGGAGCCGAGGGGGCCGTAGGTGCTGGTTTCCAGGCCACCGACGTAAATAAACTGTACATTGTATTTGTCCAGCAGGAGGGGTGAACCGCCCCAGGCCGGATCGGTGTAAATTTGTGAAACGGCCGGATCGCGCTGGGCGGGTTCGGGGGTGTCGCTGCCGCGCCATTGGTATTCGTGGCCGGCCCAGCCGAGGATGGTGGGCAGACCTGTGTTGGCGGCGATACGGCCGTAATTGCTATATTGCCCGCCCACAGCCTCTAAGATAACAGGGGTACCCTCTACATTTTGGCGCAGCCACATGATGGCGGCGTATTCGTCGGGATTAAACCGTTCTACTTGCGCCAAACCATTCAAGGTGGCTGGCCGCCGATCCTCGGCGGTGGGTGCGCCGCGATATTCGGCGGCGCGGGATTGGATGGCGTAGTAGGGGAAGAGGAGGGTGAGGGCGAAAACGGCCGTATATGCCACCGTTACCACCCCTGCCAAAGCTTTTACCTCCCGCCACAAATAATCAATCGCCACCAGCCCGGCCACGCCAAACATCACCCATGCCTGATAATAAAACTTAAACATGGTATTCAGCCGCTGCCCAAAGTTGTCACGTAAGTAAACAAATTCTGGCCCCAGCGTGAGCAGCGCGGCGGTGAGGACGAGGAGGAGGAGGAAGGGGAGAGGCGAGGGGTGAGGGGTGAGGGGCGAGGGATGAGGGATGTTCTCGCTCTTCGCTTCTCGCTCTTCGCCCTTCACATTGCTCCAGATCATCACCACCACCGTAATAATGCCCAGTAACAGCAGCGTGACACCGGGGTAGGCCAGTTTGGCGCTGAGGATGGTGGGGAGGAGGGTGAAGACGGCCGTTATGCCCCAACCCAACGCCAGCGGCCCTTCGGGTCGTGGTGACAATGCCACGTTCAACTCACTCGCCAAATTGCTGATGCGGCCATACCCTTCCTGGCTGCTGGCAATGAGGATACCCAGAAAAAGCATCAGGAAAAGGAGGGTGAAGAGGAGGGAAACGGCCGTTATCAAACCCACCTTCCACTGCGCCAACCGCTGCTTCACCGCCAAAACAAGGAGCAGCGTCACAATACTCAGCAGCGGCAGACCAAAAATAATCAAAAAATGCGGCAGACGCGTGGGGCGCACCAGCGTGGGCAGCAGATAGGGCGCACCGGCCTGGGAGCTAAAGCCTATGAAGAAGGGCAAGTAGAGAAGGTAGGCAGAGATGAAGAGTAGGACAGCCAGGAGGAGGCTTTGGGACAAAATACGGCCGTTCCAGCCCTCTCGCTGCCATTGCCCCAAAGCAAACGCCGCCACCACCACAAACAGGTGAATCAACACATCCCACGTATTCAAAAAGGCAAGACCACCGAGCATAACGGCCGTTAGCAACCACAACGGCCAGCCAACGCTTCGCATCAGTCTCCAGTCTCCAGTCTCCAGTCTCCAATCTCCGCTCCCCAAAAACCACACCAACGCTATCGCCAAACTCAAAAAGGCAAAGGGCAGAGACAAGACATGGGGGTGCATATCGCCCAAGACGAAGCTGAAGCCGGGGAACTCGACAATGGGTTCCAGGCCCTCTTCCGAACGGCCGGAGAGATGATACTCATGAATAACACGGGAGGAGCGCCACCACCACCAGGCCGAACTCTCGTAGCGCGGCGTTTGTGTGATGTCGGGCGCGTCGTTGATGTCGCGTACATCGAGCCACTGCCAGAATTCGGCCGAGCCGCCGCCGTTGGCGTGCAGCACTTCCAGGATGATTTGCAAATTGCCAGCGATGGGCAGGGCCAGCGAGGCCATCAGCCCTAACAGTAAGGCATTGCGCCGCACGCCGCGTGCCGCTACTAAATTGTAGACGAGGCCGAAAGCGGCCGTCCCTGAACCAGCCACCAGCCAGGCAATGCCCAAATTAAAGGCGATGGGTTCGGCCACGAAGGCCAGACGCGCCATCAGGCTGGTCATGACGTAGCCGAAGTAGTAGTAGCTGATGGCGTAGCCGGAGAGCCAGGGGTCGAGCGGCGGGAAGGTGGGGCTGCGGCCAACGGAGTTGAGGAAGGCGAATTCCATCGGCTTTTCGGTGGCGGCGATGGCCGGATTTTGGGCGCGTACCCACACCCACAGGGCGAACAGGGCGGCAAAAACCAGTTCGGTGATGATGATTTGACTGCGATTGTCGCGCAGCCATTGGCCCAGAGTTCCCCAGAGTTCCCCAGAGTTCCCCAGAGTTTCTTGGGGGGAACGGGGGGGAACTGGGGGGAGCTTTTGGCGGTAGAACCAGAGGGCAATGGCCGTTATCACCACCAGCGAGACCAAAACCCCACCCAAGTTATTGCCCAAAATGCCCAGGCTGCCGGAAATCCAAAACAGATAACTGACGAGCAGCAAGCCCAACATTTTGGTGAAGGCGTACCCCCGATCCGGCAGCCGCCGGAAAATGACGAAAGCGAGAGGAAAAACGGCCGTTCCCAAAACCAAGAGAACCAGCCACCAACGGAGGGCGGAGAGAATGTCACTGAAATACATGGGTATATTGGGTAAATTGGTGTATTGGTGTATTGGTATATTTGTATATTAAACTACTATACCAAGATACTAATACACTAATTACTCCGAACCTCCTCTCTCTGTATCACATGATAAATCGTCACACCTTCCTCCTGATAAACTCGTTCTAAGTCGCCCTGGGCGACCATTTGTTCAAACTTGAAAATGCCTTCGGCGCTGTAATAGACCTGTTCCAGCAGGCCGACGTAAACATAGGCCACATCATATTTCTGCAAAATGGCGCGGGCCACGCCCACATCTGTTGTGTTATACAGCATGTTCACCTCATTCACGCGGTCACTCACCAAATTGCCCGGCAAAACGGCCCGCTGCTGTCGCTGATGCCAGTCCCAACCGACGATGGCGGGCAGACCAGTGTACATGGAGATGCGGTTGGTGACGGAGCGGTAGGGGCTGAAGCCGCCGTTGTTGTGGCTGTGACCTTCGGCCATGACGGGTGAACCTTTGATGTTACGCTGTATCCACTGGATGGCCTTGTAGTCGTAGACGAGGGGGATGGTGCTGTTTTGGGTGTCGCCGTAGGAGACGTATTGCAGGAAGGCGGCCCCATCGAGGGTGTTGGGGGCTTCTTTGCTCATGCGGATGTCCCATTTGGCTTTGGTGGCCAGGATGGGGTAGAGGGCGGCGGCGATGACGAGGAAGGTTAGAACTGTTTGCCACACTTGGCGTGAGAGATGGCGACGTTTAATCGCGGGCCAGGCCCAAACGGCCGTTACGCCGCCAATCACACTCAACAGCACCCACACCTGCATATAAAACTTAAACACCGTGTTCATGCGCCCAATGTCCCCTTCCAGCACAAAAATCTCCACCAGCAGGGTGAGACCCAGGGCGGCAGCGATGAGAGCCAGGACGAGGCGGCGTGGTGTGGACAGTTCGGGCCGCAGGGCCAGCAGGCCGGAGATGACGATGAGGGTGACAACGATGGGGGCGATCCAGTAGCCTTGCAGCAGCAGCAAGAGAATAAGCACCAGATACAGGCCAACGGCCAGCAGTAACCCGCCGATCACGGATTCTAATTGGCGCAAGTTGTCTTGGGTCCAGGTGCGCGTCCAGGCGCGGAATTCTCGCGCCAGATGGGTGAGGATGAAGAAGAGGAAGAGGCCGTACACGCTGAGATAGTTGATAACCTCGGTGTAGGAGCCTTCCCACAGCCGGGCTTTGGTGTAGCCCACGCCGTAGTTGGCGATGAAGGGCCAGAAGGTAAGGATGGAGAGGCCCACGAGTACGGCCGTTTGCAACCCGCCTTGTATCCACATTTTGAGCGAAAAACGGCCGTGTACCTGATACGCATAAAAGAAAATCGCCAACGCCCCCAGCACCACATACGTCGGCCACTCCCACGAATTCGTCGCCCGCATCGCCCCCAGCGTGATGCCGCCAATGAGCCATCGGAGACTAGGGACTAGAGACTGGAGATTCGCCTGAGTCTCCAGTCTCCAGTCTCCGGTCTCCTCATCTCCCCTGCTCCCCTGCAACACCAATCCCACAATCCAGCCCAACATCAACAACTGCAAAGGCAGGCTAATCATATGCGCGTGGAGGTCGGCGTAAAGGAAGGTGAAGAAGGGGAATTCAGTGATGGGAGCCACTTCGCCGTCGTTGATGTTGATGGCGCGGGTGGCTGTCCAGAACCAGTCGCCGGTGGGCATGGGGGCGCGGGGTTCGCCCACCAGACTGAGGCCGCCGTCAATGGTGCGGGCTAATTTGCCTACCAGCGGCAAAGTCTCCAGGTTGGCATCTCCGGCGCGATACCAGGCATTGCCAATTACGCCCACTTCGGCCAGGTTGCCCAGCAGTACGCACAGGGTGGCGGCGATGAAGCCAGCGATGACGGCGCGGTGGCGCAGACTGGAGACTAGAGACTGGAGACTGGTACTAGTCTCTAGTCCCCAGTCTCCAGTCTCCTTGTAAGCTGCCAAATTAAAGGCCACACTAAACGCCCCCAACCCTGTGAAGCTGAACAGCATGGGCAGGATGAGGTTGTAGGCCAGGGCGGGCACGATGCCCAAGAGTTTGGTGATGGCGCCGACGTAGACGAAGCCGTAGTAGTAGTAGTTGATGTAGCCGCCGGCGTACCAGGGGTCGTAGGGGGGGAAGGTGGTGGATTTGAGAACGGCCGTAAAATAAGACAAATCCATCGGCTTCTCACCGCCATAAATAATGTCCCACACATCGGGGTTGCCCAGGCGGATGAGGATGGCGATGAGGTAAAGCACAATGCCCAATAGTTCGACGATGATGAGGTAGTTGCGATTGGCGTGGATGAAGGCCATGATCTGCTGGCGCTGGCGCAGGAAGATGGCGGCACTGATGACGGCCATGAGCAGCACGCCCAGCAGGAGTGTGCCGCGTGTATGGGGCAACACGTCGAGGCTGGCGAGCAGCCAGGTGAAGTAGGAGATGAAGAGCAGGGCGAAGATGCGCCCCAGCATGTAGCCTTTGTCGGGCAGGCCGCGCAAGATGACGAACATGATGGGGAAGGCGATGAGGCCCAGGAGAACGGCCGTTAGCCACCACACCACCGCCGCCAATGCTGGATGACTAGACAGCAGCCCATCCGGGTTGAAAAGCTCGCTAAATGTGCCATTGGCCCGCTGTGTGGCTAATTCCGCTTCTGTCAACATCAGGCCGTTGGGCGAGCGCGTGGCCTCGCTGGGGTTCATGATGATGACATGGCTCAAATCCACCGCGCCCAGAATGCGCACCGTGTTTTCGTGGCTGTAAGCGGCCGTTTTCTTAAAAATCCACACCGGCGGATGGTCGTAGACGCTGAAAGCCTCCTCGGCGGCCAGGTCGCCGGGGGGCGGCCAGCCCACATCGGGCGGTTCGCCCCAGCTTATCTGGCCGCTGGTGTCGCTGATGTAAAGCGGGCCGATGTGGAAATCGGCATGTTCCTGGTGTACCAGTTCAAAGCCCAACTCGCCGCTAAACAGAGCCTCATAGTAGCGAATCATGAGGGGGTAGGTGAGGGGGATGCGCGGCAGTGACCAGATGGCACGCTGGCTGCTGAGGGCGATGTAGTCGGCATCGTCCAGCCATTGCACGACTTCGGTGCGCTTTTCGGGGCTGTCGGGATGGGTGACGGGGCGTTGGCCGCCCGGCACTTCGCTGTAATATTGGGCGTAGGCTTGACGGCCGTTTGTGCCCACCGGCAGCAAATCATCCCAATGCTCATTCACAATGCGGCTGGTGTCGGCCAAAACGCCGCCGCCAGGGCCAAGCTCTACCAAAATTTGATGGAAGGATTCGGCTTCCAGGGTTTGTGGGGGCAGATCAATCGTAACCGCCTGTTTTTCATGGGTGAGGTTGAGTTGGGCGGTGGTGGTTGCACCGCCATCAAGATTTATAACCAAGGATTGGTCGGTGCTGAGGTCGTTGGCGGGGCGGAGTAAGTTGGTGAAGCGAACGGCCGTTACCGTGCCATTCTCCGGCATGGTGAAGTTGAGCGTCAGCGGGAAACTGCCCTGTTGAAATTCATAACCTTTGAGCGGGAGATTAAACTCCTTCGTTTGCCCCTCCGCCTCGTAAAGCAGAACCGCACCAGAGGGAACATTCTCAAACATCCAGTCAGAAGCAGCCACGCGGGTGATGGGCTTTTGGTAAATCTCGATGAAGGCGTTGGCCCACAAAATGGTGGGGATGGTGACGATGAGTACGAGTGCTGCTGCCCCTGCCTGACGCAGCGTGCGGCTGGAGCCTTCGTGTGCTTTGGCCCGCTGCCACAGAGCCACTAAGGCCCATGCGCCCAGTAACAATAGTGTGGGGTAGATGGGCAGGAAGTAGCGGATGGATTTGACCCAACGGGTGGCCATGAAGAGGAAATAGAAGCCCGTCCACAGCACCGGAATGGCGTGGCTCATCCAATCGGGCTTGAAGCGGATGAGGCGAACGCCAGCCCACAGCAGGCCGATCCAGGCGGCGAGGGCGGCGGTGAGGCCCATGCCGTAAAGGGTGATGTTGGTGAAGGGGAAGATGATGGGGTCACGGTCGGTCCACTGCACGGCGGGGGGGAAGGAGGCTTCGGGGGCTTGCAGCCGCTGGATTTCTTCCATGTTGCCGAGCCACTGCGGGTTGAAGCCGATGAGCGAGCGCAGGGTGAGGCTGAGGAAGCCCGGTTCGCGGCCAGTTTCGGCCAGCATGGTTTGGCGCACGATGGTGCTGTCGGCGAAGGCGTAGGGCTGGGCGATGCGGAAGACGAGGATGGAGAGAACGGCCGCTAAGACCACGCCGCCAATCACTTTTTGCCCATCTACACCGCCCAGATTCTCCTTAATGCTTTGCCAGGTGTGGCCGCGCCGCGCCAGCCAGATGATGGCGGAGACGTTGATCATGGCGGCTAAGGGGGCCACGTTGATGCGGGAGGCGACGGTGAGGCCCAAACCGAGACCGAAGAGGATGTACCAGCGGCGTTTGAAGGGGTTGTTTTCATCGCCAAAACCGGCAGCGCGAACGGCCGTATACAAGGTAAACGTCGTCAAAGCTGCCGCCCAGTTGTCCATCGTGTAAAAGTGGCTCTGCTGGATGGGCATGACGGCGGCGGCGAGTAACAGGGCGGCCAGCAGGCCCACGCGCCAATCATACAGGCGGCGGCCAATGAGGAAGATGAAGAAGACGGAGAGTAAATCAGTGAAGCCGGAGAGGAAACGGCCGATTAGATGCACGCCGTCGTAGGCGGTATAGGTGTAGTCGCAGCGTCCCTCGAACATACTGCACCACTGCGTCACCCACTCGGCAAAGTAGCGGGTAAAGGTCATGGGGAAGTTGCCGTAGACGTAGAAGCCTTTGTCTACGTTGTAGGGGTTGAGCGGCGACTCGGAGGTACGCAGGTAGAGGAAGGGGTCGAAGGTGACTTGGAGGCGGCTGGTGGTGTCGGTGAGGAAGCGTTCGTCAGGATGTAGATGGAAGTTGCCATCCCAATTGAGGCCCGTGAAGCGGAAGTAGGCTCCTAGCAGGAGGATGAGGATGAGGGGGATGATAGCCAGGTTCTCCCAGAAGGATTGGGGTGATGGTGACGAGACCTCCGAGGTCTTGGAGACCTCGGAGGTCTGTGGTTGTGTTGGTTCGACGATTTCGGTTTCTTCTACAGTCATAAGCATGAAAATTGGTTCAATCTGCCAGATTGAACCAATCTAAAAAGTGTCAACCCCCTATTTATACACCTATTTGCTGTCAAAGGCGTAGCGGTGGCTAAGATTTTAATGTGTAAGTGGGGGGGAGTGGGTAAACGGCCGCTCACGTTCGGGTCGCCTTAGAAAACAAAGGTCAGCCCATTGGGGCTTATGATGTGTTGATTGCGGCCACGGCTTTAGCCAACAGGGGCGTGTTGGTCACGCGAAACACAAGTGAGTTTAGCCGCATTGAGAATTTGTCGGTGGTGGATTGGTATGCGTGAGAAGGGAAAGAGCCTCCGGGAGGTTTCCTGCAAGACCTTTGTCTCTGGCATAAGCCTCCCGGAGGGTTATGTTTGGAAAACCTTTACCCAACTTGCTCATACTGCCATTGACGATACGTTCTGCCCTGAAAACGCTTCAACATCATAAACGACACCAGGCAAAGAATCAGCTCTGAACTTGCCTCCGAAGCCCAAATGCCATTTAGAGAGAACAGATGCGAGGCCAGCAGCAGCACTGGTAACTTGACCAGTATGATGCCTCCCAAAGTAAGCGTGAGGGCTTCTTTGGCCCGGCCAATTGATTGAAACGAGGCCGCCGTAATCATGGCGATGCCAGTTAGTGGGTAAGAAAGGGCCAGCAAGCGTAGGGCGATCTGCCCCTCGGCAATGATGGCCTTTTCTTTAGAAAGCAGCGAAATCAGTGTTGCTGGCATTAATAAACAAATGCCTAAAACCAGCAGGCCATAGAACAGCGACGCACTGAGCGAAAGCCGGATAGTTTCTTGCACCCGCTGGAACTTCTTCTGACCAAAGTTGAAGCCGATCAGCGGCTGCATCCCCTGCACAATGCCTGTTTGCGGCATGTTCAGCCCCGCATACAGCCGATTGACAATGGCAAATACACCTAGAGCGGTATCACCCCCCGCAAGCTTGAGAAGATTGTTTGTTACAATGACCAGCAGGCTGGCACTAAGATTTTTAATCAGCGAGGGAAAGCCAATCAGCAGCACCTCACCGATGAGGGGCCAGTCGGGTTTGAAGTAGGCTGCCTTGATCTGGTAGGAGCGATTTTGGCGGAAAAAGAAGAAGTAGATGCTCATGAGGGCCGATATGGCCTGTCCTGCAACAGTTGCCAGGGCTGCCCCAGCCGCGCCCATTTTTATCACCATGATGAACAGCCAGCTAAGCACGAGGTTGGCGGTGACGGGAATGACCCAGATGGCGGTTGAGTAGCGGATATTGCCATCGGCGCGGATGATGGTGGAGAAGCCGGTGCTGGTGATAGTGCCGAGGAAGATAATACGGCCGTAAGCAATAGCATAAGGCGCAATGCTGTCCGTCGCTCCCAATAAGTAGACAATCGGCTTAATGAAAACTGCGCCCAAGATGGTGATGGCAATGGCCGCTGTCCAGAAAATCAGGAAGGTGTTGGCGACTGTACGCGAAGCCCTGGCCTCGTTTTGCTCGCCCAGGGCGCGGGACACCACCGAGGCACCGCCAGCCCCAACGGTCGTGGCTACGGCCCCGAGGGCGATCAGTACCGGCGAGATGATCGAAGCCCCGGCGGCGGCCAGTGAATTGATACCTACGGAAAGGAAGTAGGTATCTGTAAGGCTGTAGAGGGCATAAACCAGCAGCGAGAATGTCGTCTGTGAAGACATTTCCCACAGCAGTTTGCCGATTTTCTCGGTGCTGAGGCGTTCAACTCTGGCTGAATTGCTCATAGCTGTTTAAGGTTTGGTAGAGACTGGAGACTAGAGATTGGAGACTAGAAAGTCTCTAGTCTCTAGTCTCGCTTAGTTAGCTTGCAGCCAGGCCATTGTGTCGCTAATGTACTGCCGTGAGAAGTTGAAGATGTGGTCGGTGTCGTAATTGCGGTAGTAGCACTCGACGTGCATGACGAGCGCCAGGTGCAGCGAGTAGAGATGGTTGCGCTGTTCTTCGGCGAAGGTGAAGGAGGTTTTGCCGTAGCCTTGCATGGCGTTGGTGATGCCGGTGGCCCCAAAGAGGGATCTAAATTGGGCTTCCATGAGCGGTTCGGCCCATAATGCCCGTTCAAAGTCAATAATGCCGCTGATACGGCCGTTTCGCACAAAAAAATTCGGGTTCCACGCATCCCAATGCACCAGGCAGGGCGTGGTGATTTCTGCCAAAGCCGGGGCATGTTTCTGGATGGTGGCACGCAGCTCGTCATAGCCGAAGTCAAACTGCACCTGCTTGCAGGCCGCATCCGCCAGCACCGCTTCCACAATCTTGTTGAAGGCTTCGCGCCAGGTATTGGCCCGCAGGTCTGGGTTGCCATCATAGCCAAAATAGGTGCCAGGGAAGCCGTTGATCTCCCGGATAATCTGCCCAATATGTTGGTCAATTGCTGTTTGTGTGGCCTCCGGCAAAGTGGCCTTCACATGCTCCAGATTGTCCCCATCCATTTTCTCCATGAAGAAGTAATCCGCGTCGCACAAATCGTGGGCATTATCGAAAAAGTAGATGGTGGGTACAGGGATGGCCGGATTCTGCTGCACCAGACGCATGGCGGCCACCTCCGTCGCCATGATATTCTTTTCATACAGCATTACTTCAGCATCTTGTGGCGGCGCAATTTTAAGAATGACCTCGTGCCCATCGGCCAGCCGGATGCTGTAGGCGGCGTTGAACCAACCTTCTTTTAGTTCGGTAACGGCCGTTTCCCCTTCCGCCAAACTCATGCCCCCAAAAGCTCTGGCCGCCATCGCTGCTATTTGTTCCCGTGTCTGTTTATTTTTAGTTTTGCTTTCCATGATAAAAGTAGAACATCACAAACTCCCCATAACCTACGAGTTCCCCCCAGTTCCTATGAGTGAGTGTGATTTTTGCGGAACTGAGGGGAACTCTGGGGAACTTGTGGAGAAACAAGTCCAAAAAATAAAGTAATTATTCAGTCCCTCGAGTGAAAATCCTCCCGGAGGCTTCTTTTACGGAGGCTCACTCGAGGGAAAACCTCCAGGAGGGTGAACAGTTACAATATAAAAACCTTATGCCACTACCGCCAACTCAGCGTGCAGCGTTGCTTGGGAATCCGCACCGACCCAAATGTCGAACTCAGCGGCTTCTTGAACCCAGCCATTGGCATTGGTACTCCAATATCTTAGTTCATCGGGGCCAAGCGGGAAGGTAACGGTTTTCGTCTTGCCCGGTTGCAGAGTGATGCGCTCGAAACCCTTCAACTCACGCATGGGGCGTGAATCGCTGCCCCATTTCTGGTGGATGTAAAGCTGGGCCACTTCATCGCCAGCCACATCACCGGTGTTGGTCACATCCACACTGACGGTAACGCTTTGCCCCGCCTTCACCTGCGCGGCTGAAACTTTCAGGTTGGAGAATGCAAAGGTTGTATAACTCAGGCCAAAGCCGAAGGGATAGAGCGGCACAGGCAGCCCATCCCAGTAACGCGGGTTGTACATTGGGCTGCTTTCCGGCGAGTGGGTGAGGTTGCGAGCGTAGTAGAGCGGTGCGTGGCTGCCTTTGCGGGGGAAGCTGACGGGCAGTTTGCCACCAGGATTTACGTCGCCAAAGAGGATGTCGGCTACCGCATGGCCGCCTTCGCTGCCGGGTTCCCAGGCTTCGAGGATGGCGGGAATGTGTTCGGCAGCCCAGTTGATGCTGAGGGGACGGCCGTTTAACAACACCAAGACCACTGGCTTACCCAAATCGGCCACAGCCTTCAGCAGTTCCTCCTGCCGGCCGGGCAAATCGAGTGAGGCCCGCGAGGCAGCTTCGCCCGCCATCAGGGCTGTCTCGCCCAGCACCATCACGACCAGGTCAGCGGCACGGGCGGTGGAGACGGCCGTTTGGAAAGCAGCCTCAGCCTCTTCGGGAGTTTGCGGCGGTTTGGGGGCTTCACCCGCCATCAGGCTCTCAAACCAGGAGGGAATGTCGCGCCGAATCTCTGGGCCGGGCGCGTAGCTAACCTCCGCTTCCGGCAGCTTGGCGCGGATGCCCGCCAGCACCGTCACCGCCGCTGGCTCATGGCCGAAGACCATCCACGACCCCTCGGTGGCCGTCATCGAATCAGCCACAGGGCCAATCACCGCCACCTTCTGAAGATCCGTTTTAAGCGGCAGCAGCCCGCCTTCGTTCTTCAGCAGCACCATCGAACGCTGGGCGGCCCAACGGGCAGTCTGGCGATTTTCCGGTTGAGCCAAAACCGCTGCCAGCCGATTTTCATCCACATAGGGCTGTTCAAACAGACCCATTTTGACCTTAATAGCCAGGATGGGGCGCACCAACTCTTCAATCTCAGCGATAGATAAAGTGCCATCGGCTACCAATCCGGCCAGATTCTCGGGGTAAGTATAGCTAGACATATCCATGTTAAGGCCAGCTTGGATGCCGCGCAGGGCTGCCTCGCGGCGGTCGCGGGCGTGGCCTTGGATGACCATGTTGCCGACGGCGAAGGCATCGGAAACCACAAACCCTTCAAAACCCCACTCCTCGCGCAAAACCTGGCGCATGAGGAAGCGATTGCCAGTGGCGGGAACATCGTTGAGGTCCATGTAGGCACTCATGAAGGTGGCTGCGCCAGCCTGAACCGCAGCGGCAAAGGGTGGCAGGTAGATGTTGCGCAGTTGGGTTTCAGATAGATAGACGGGATCATAGTCGCGCCCGCCATCGGAAGCCCCATAACCAGCGAAATGTTTGGCGCAGGCCAGCACCCGCTCCGGGTCAGAGATGTCGTCGCCCTGGAAGCCGCGCACCTGGGCCACAGCCATCGCCGATCCCAGGTAGGGGTCTTCACCGGCGCCTTCCACAATGCGCCCCCAACGGGCATCGCGGGCGATGTCAATCATGGGCGCAAATGTCCAATGGATGCCGGCGGCGCGGGCTTCTTGGGCGGCCACTGTCTGGGATTTCTCCGGTACGGTCGGGTCCCAGGAGGAGGCCATGGCCAGCGGTACGGGGAAAATGGTGCGGTAGCCGTGAATGACATCCAGGGCGAACAGCAGGGGGATGCCGGAGGGGCTTTCCTCGATGGCGATCTTTTGCAGTTCGTTAAAACGTTGGGTGTTATTTAACCACAGCACCGAACCGGCACCGCCAGCGCGAATCTGGTCTTCGGCCTTTGGCCCTGGGGCAAAAGCGGCGCCGCCAACCTGGTTGAGTTGGCCGATTTTTTCGGCGAGGCTCATGCGGCCCAGCAGGGCTTCTACACGTTCAGTAATTTCAGTGTCGGTGGGAACGGCCGTTCCCGTTTTTTTTGTCTCGTTCATCATATCTCCTTCTATAAAAATAGGTAATTATTCAGTTCCTCGAGTGAAAATCCTCCCGGAGCTTTCTTTTACGGAGGCTCTCTCGCGGGAAAATCTCCGGGAGGGTGAACAGTTACAAAAATAGTTTGCAGTGGGCCTAAAAGTTACCAGGAATAGGCATTTGGTGCTTCACCGCCCGGCCCTGGGAATATCTCATCCAGCTTTTGCAGCACCGCTTCTTCTAGCACAATCTCTGCGGCCCGCACGGCACTCTCTAACTGTTCCATAGTACGCGGCCCAATAATAGGCGCAGTGACAATGGGATTGTGCAGCAGCCAGGCCAGCGCCACTTCACCCGGTGGATGCCCTATCTCACGGCACAGCGACTCATACTTTTCCAGCTTATCCCGATTTTCTGCCACCTCTTTTTCAAAGTCGGTGCCCTTACGACGGCCGGTTTCCAATTTCTCCAACGCGCCGCCTAATAAACCACCCGCCAAAGGACTCCAGGGAATAAGCCCCAAACCATAATGACGACAGGCGGGAATCACCTCCAGTTCGACCATCCGGTTGTTGAGATGATAGATGCTTTGCTCGCTTACTAGCCCCGACAGGCCGCGCTTGGACGCTTCCTGGCAGGCAGTAGCAATGTCCCAACCGGCAAAATTGCTAGAACCCACATAAACTACTTTGCCCTGATTGATGAGGCTGCCAAAAGCTTGCCAGGTCTCATCCCAGGGACAATCGCGGTCAATATGGTGCATTTGGTAGAGGTCGATCCAATCGGTTTGCAGCCGCTTGAGACTGCCTTCACAATGTTTGCGGATTTTGTAAGCCGACAGGCTGCGTTTGTCGCTGTTCACTTCGGGTAAATTTGCCTTGCGCGTGACGGGATTATACACCTTTGTTGCCAACACTGTGGCCTCGCGCCGCCCGCCGCCCAGGGCAAACCAACGGCCGATAATTTCCTCGGTGTGACCATGTTCTACGGCCCAGCCATAGACATCGGCCGTGTCAAAGAAGTTAATCCCCAATTCCAGAGCGCGATCCATGATCTTGTAGCTCTCTTCTTCTGTTGTGTGCCAGCCAAAATTCATCGTGCCCAGGCAAAGATTGCTTACGAGCACGCCATGTTTACCTAATCGTTTATGTGTTACTGTCATTGATAGACTCCTTTAGTTTTACCATGCTGCTTGCAACCGGTTGCACGGCAGCATAAAAAAATCTTTGTGTCCTGGCTCAGGCTGATTGCCGTATGACCAGTTCTACGGGTGTAGTGACGTTGGTCACAACGGCCGTTTGGATATATTGAATAAGGTTCTGCGCCAATAATTTGCCGGCCAGGGGAACATTTTGCCGAATTGTGGTCAGGGGCAGGTTGTTATACATAGCGATGGACACATCATCATACCCAACCACCGCAATATCCTCGGGAACCCGTTTGCCGCTTTCTTTAATGACCTGAATAGCCCCAATAGCCATCAGGTCGCTGTTAGCGAAGACGGCATCCAGGTTAGGTGATTGCTGTAATAAACGCCGCATCACGGCAATGCTGGAAGCATGTGAATAATCACCATAAATCACTCTGCTAGCATCCACGCTGTGCCCAGCAGCGAGCAAGGCATTTTCGTAACCTTGAAAACGGTGCTGTACAGTCAAATCATTTTGGGGGCCGCCCAGGAAGGCAATTCGCTGGCGGCCAAGCTGGAGGAGGTGGTGAGTTGCCAGTGTGCCACCGGTGATGTTGTCGCCACTGACGGTGCAGTAGCGGAAATTGGGCAAAGGCACGCCCCAGGCGATGAACGGTGCTTTCTGTTCAATCAATTTTTTGAGAAGAGATGGCCTGGTGCGCGAACCCATTAGAATGAAGCCATCTACCCGCGAACTGTCAAAATAGGAATTGACCCAGGCATTATCTTGCGGGTTTACATGAACAATGAGGAGATCGTAGCCGAGTGAGCGCAAGCCGTTGCCGATGCCGCCCAAAATCTCCAACCCAAATAAGCTCTCTGTGGAAAAGAAATCTGGTTCGCAATCTGGGGTGATGAAGGCGATGGTGTGGCTTTGGCGCAAGCTAAGGTTGCGGGCCGGGGCACTGATGCGGAAGTTATGCTCTTGGGCGATGGCTTGAATGCGTTCTTTGGTTTGTTGGCTGATGAGGGGGCTGTTGTTTAGGGCGCGTGAGACAGTGGATTTGGACACATGGGCCAATCGGGCGATGTCTTCAATGGTTTGGACGGGTTTTTCACTCATTGCCATTCCCTAATTCTTGCAACCGGTTGCATTATAATGTTTTTGTAAATGCAGAGCAAGAAAGGGGATACACGAACAACTTGTCAGTGAATTTGTAGCTCAAGGACTGGCAGTCCTGACGATTTAGGCATACCAATGCGTCTAAATTCAGGACTGCCAATCCTCTATGACAATTTGTTCGCAGACCCCAAGAAAGGGTCGGGGCGTGGGTGAGGATAAGCGAGGGTTCTTCTGTTGTTGGCGAAGGTTTTAACTTATAGCTTGCTTTATGAGGGCGACGATCTTAGCCTCTTCGGCAGCGGTCAACTCTTTTAAGGCGAAGGCCGTTGGCCACATGTTGCCTTCGTCAAGTTTCGCGTCATGTTGGAAGCCGAGGGTCGCATACCGTGTATTGAACTTGGAGGCGCCTTGAAAAAAGCAGATGACATTGCCGTCTTTCGTGTAAGCAGGCATTCCATACCAGGTTCGGGGCCAGAGGTCTGGTGCATTTGTCATGATGATTTCATGGAGCCGCGTTGCCATGGTGCGCTCTGGTTCGGGCATTTCGGCGATCTTTTCAAATATGTCTTTTTCCCCCTCTTCTTTTTTCTTGTTGGCACGTGCTTCTGCTTTCAATTCTTGGGCGCGGGCCTTCATGGCCTCTTGTTCTTCTTTTGTGAATCCCTTTTTTGAACTCATATGAATCAATCTCCTTAAGGTTCGCGGAAAATAACTTCTCAGTTTGGTAGAGACTAGAGGCTAGAGAGTGGGGACTGCTTAGCCTCTAGCCTCCAGTTTGCCAAAGTCCAAAGTTGTTTTTGATCGAACCTTTATCTACTTGTAACCGTTCACCCTCCCCGAGGTTTTCCCTCGAGAGTGTCTTCGTAAAAGAAGCCTCCGGAGGATTTTTCGCTCGTGGGACTGAACGATTACATCTACTTAAAAAATGTTCGTCCGCAGTCTATTTTAGCTGAATGTTCGTTTTAAGAACTCAGCAGAATTTTTGGTTCCATTCCAAAATATCAACCAATCTCGGTTCTTTAGGAACTCATGGGGTTGACACCAGATGTAGAGTCGAGGCGCGTCTCGACTCTACCACAAACGCCGATTACCCTTTCAAATCCCAAAGAATCCCAATCTCTTGAGGGGTGGAACTCCGTAATGCTGGGCAACCCGTTGGAAGGGTTTTATCACAGCTTTGTGTTTTTGAGCCATGCATTGGTGAGGTGATCTAAGAACTTGCCTGGAAGTATCCGCAAAATACAGTGAAATTTGTCCTGTGATGCTTTGGCAATTCCAATCATGTGTGTTGTTTCCGCGATGTTGAGTGTTTCAGACGCGAAAATTAATGTGTTCAAGTTGCGTTTTCCTATGACAAACAAACACTTTCTTCAAATTGTTCAGCCGACCGGTGAGCCTATTTGTTTCTGGCTTGTCCAGGTCATGGCGTAAACAGTTTCCAGTGCCCTTCGGAGATGACTTCGACGGTGTTGTCTACTACTTTGATGGCGGTTTCATCATCAATGGCATACCCTGGCACGCTCATGTTGGCGGCCCATCGTTCTGCATCGGCCGTTGTGTTTTCCGGCAGCATCTCGTGATCCAGGTGTGGAAAGATCGCAAACTCAACCAGCCCCAACGTTTCATCACCACCGACAGGTGGTCTCCAACCGACGAACTCTTCCCCAATGCGGGGGGTCATTACCATGCTCCCGGCGCTCAGTCCCACCCAAACCGTCTCTGGCAGCGACGGCAAGAGGTCTGCCAGTCCAGACTGCCGCATCCAGTAGCACAGATACAGGGGGTCGCCGCCGTTCACCAGCAAAACATCTGCCTCCCGGACCCAGGAGACCCAGCGTTCTTTGCCGATGCTAGGCAGCGCGGTTAGCTCCAGAATGCCCAGAGACTTCCACCCTAATTCGCACATGGGCGTTTGGGGTTCTTGCCCGCTGATGAATTTCCAGGCCTGGACAGGCGTGACCATGCGATGTCCGTATGACGCTGTGGGAATACAGAGGGCGTTGCACTGGGCAATTGGTTTACCCAGTAGGTTGAGTAGGGTGTTGTAGATGCTGGCGTTCTTGATGCCCGCAGAAGTAAGTAATAATTTCATTAAGTTTCTCCTCGTATTATATGGAAGCTGAAAAGGGCCTTCCGCTTGAATTGCCAGACAGTCAAAGTTTCTCCCAGACAAGAGATACAGTTACGTACCACAGCGAGGCTGACAGAGCATTCGGCTTCACGCTTCTTTGGCAGTCAGGTCCTTGTCTTCCATTTCCCAGGCATGATCCATAGTGTGAAAGGCGGTGTGCCGAATCAGGAACCGGAGCGGCCATTTCGCTCTATTGCCGGCCCATTCGCCCTGTGAGTGATAGTCCCGTATGGCCTGGCAATAGGCATTGCGATGCGCTTGCAGCCCCTCGTCAGTCAGCATCGCGCCGTCGGGGGTGAGTACCCCAACTCCCCGTGCCCAATCCTGCTCGGCGGCAAACGTATGACGGACGATGTGGTCCCGGTCTCGGCCTCCCCCGCGTGGCCCCTTCTGCATCTCAGCCGACACTCGCTGGCGCACGTTGTCGAAAAACGCCCAGCACGCCTGCATCAATACCAGCTCACGTTCCAATTCGTCACCTGACATGTCTTGTTTGTCAATGCTTGAAAACGCGAACGAGATGCCCCAGAAATCAGTTGAGCCTGTGCCTGGGTACTGCTCAACTACATCAAACTCCTGGATGGTGTCAAACTCTGCGTTCATTTCGGCCAGCTTTGCCACCTGTGCGTATCGCGGAATGTAAGAATGCAGCCTTTCGATTGCCTTTTCTCCGGTCTTCGCCCCGCGCTCGAGACCGGGCCAATCAGGTGCTACCGCTACCACCTTCTTGCCTTTTGGCCCAACTTCTAATGTCACCCGAATACGGTTATTCATAGTTCCTCCAATTCTTGATGTGAGGCTGCCTGATCCAGCGGAAATATTTTATGAAGTGCCGGTTGTGACTGCGCCCACACGTTCGTAATTCACAATAATGACACCATTCGGGGTAACTTGGCTATCTGTCACCTGGAATGCAGTCGGGATCGTACCATCGGCAAACAGCCGTTTTCCATCGCCTAACGTTATCGGATATATCATCAGCCAGAAGGTATCAACCAAATCATGCTTGATAAGAGTTTGAAGAAGATTACTGCTTCCCCAAACGTTCAAATCTGGCCCTGGTTGTTGCTTGGTTTGCGCGATTTTTGCGGCGATGTCTCCGTTTATGAATACGGACGGCTGCCATTGGCTGGACGTTCTGGTAGTCGAGGCGACGTACTTGGTGGCCGTGTTGACACTCGGCCAGGCATCGGCATGTTGCGGCCAATATGGTTCCCAAATGTCAAAGGTTTTGCGCCCTAGTAACAGGTCGAACGGCATATTCATCTGCTTTCTCAGGGCTGTTCCCAGAAGCTCATCCGAATAGGGTGCCACCCACCCACCATACTTGAAACCACCGCTTGTATCTTCCTTTGGCCCGCCTGGAGCTTGGATGACACCATCAAGGGAGATGTGTTCAAGTACAATAACTTTTCTCATGACTCAATTCCTCCAACATCTGAATTGCTACTTGGTTGTCTTGTTCAAAGTAGGTGAACAATGTTGACTTTTAGGATTCAGGATAATATATGGCTGATTCTAGAACTTGTGTTCTAATTTGTCAATGTTGGGGAGCGTTTGGGGTGTGATTACTTTCTGTGTATTGGCTCGGAAGACTGAAGCAGTTTCCAAATCTGCTCCAGTTTAGTGATACACGACTTTTACTCACACGCGAGCGATTGGTAGAAGATGTATGCACTTGTATTGATACGGCCGTTCCTCCCTCCACCACACCCTCACGACAGACAAGCTTGCCCTCCACTGTAAGCAGTTTCATGAAACTCCAGGCCACAGCTGCCTTATCTCACAACCCCCACCAAACCCTGATACCTCTTATCTTTACGAGTCGTCATCACCTATCCAACTGTCGTAGCCGTCTTCAAGCATGTGGTAACGGCCGTGTGCCCAATTATAGAAACCCTGCCATGTGGTCAGAACCGTCTCTGTCCCTTCAACGTTCACCTTAATACCCGCTTCTACCAGGCGGCGTATCTCGCGCAGCTCACTGACCAGGCTTCCCCACTGAGTGGGACGGCCTCCCACATCTTCCCTTTCTTCATACAACGCATCCAATTCCTTCACCATTTCTAGCGTGAGCGTGTGTTCTTTGATGGGAACATGAATGTTGATGCCGCTTTTGTTGAGCGCCAGCGTAAAGGTCTCATCACTTTCAAACAGTTTGGCGATAAATGCTTTCTGGAAACCAAACCAGGGCGTGGGCCAGCTCTGAGACTTTGCCCAGTCTTTTAGCTTTGGCAGGTCGGGCAACTGGATTTGTGTTCTACCTTGCTCATGCAATTGTTGCACTTCGAGATAATTATGATTCTTTGGAGTCACCTTTTGCTTGGCCCAAGCAGGGATGTTGTGTTTCATTTCAATTGTTTCCATCTTGTTAAACCCTCTAACCATAGGTTGCAGTTGGCCTGAAAAGATGAATCGGCCAAAGCCTCTGCCCTAAATACGTACACTGCTTTGAATCTCTGTTGTTATGAGGATATTGTAACATGGGAAGTTGGTGCGAGAAACGGAAAGAAAGGAGTGGGATTTGTGGATAATATTTGCCATCTAACGGCCGTTTCCCCTCCCACCACACCTTCATAATATAAAGCTTGATGGAGAATACGGCCGTTTCTACGCCAACCTATCCCATTCTGGAATCGCTTCTTCTTTACGTTTCGGCACTCTAGCCATGACGGCATCAAATTCAGCAAAAATTTCCGCTTCTGTCTTGCCGCTCCAGCTTGAAGCCAGAAAGCGTTCCGCTTCAAGGGCTGTCACTTTTTCGGTAAGGGCATAGGTCACAAGCTGGTTGATGGATACTCCTTGTTCAGCCGCCAGCCTTGCTACACGTGATTTCAAATCTGATGGGATACGTAAGGTGATCACTTGCGTGTTATTCATTTTCTTGCCTCCATTGGCGAACAAACTGGGCGGGTGTGCCGATTAATAGTCCATCATGCCTCAACTCATTACCAACTGAAAAATCACGCACATTGTTGGTAATGAGCCATTGACTGCGACTGGCGACAGCTAATTCAAGCAGCATATTATCCGCTTCATCGCGCAAATTGGGTCGCCACAAGTAAAAGATGTCATGGGGCTTGCCGAGATAGGCCGCCAGTCTGAGGAAAGCATCTACATCTGTTTTGGCTAAGCCTAGTGCTGTTAAAGACTTTTCTCGATGCAATACATCTTGATACTCCATATAGACTGGGACAGATAACGCCAACTCAATTTGCCTTGTCCGCACAAGCTGCAAAATATAAAAAGAAGCACCATTCCGTCATAGCAAACACCCCAATTGTTATTGTTAAGATAGAACTTGAGGGAGATATGGCCGTTTACATTGTGGTTGCCCTCTTATTAATCTAACTGTTGTATAAGTACAACAATTATCTTGATTTAACAGAAAATTTGTGCTATTCTTCTTGTCAAAATTTGGCACTTGATGCCATCAAGTGCTAACAAAAATTTAAAAGAGATAATGTGAAAATGACAAACCAGTCCCGTTACTCAAAAACATTTAACCAATTGTGTCACATGGTCGCTCTTTCTAGAGATGGCAAAACTGAAGTCGCTTTGGATAACCTAATTTTAACCATTTTTGGTATTGATGAAAGTTTTGCTCCGACTAATATTAATGAGATTACCGAAGCTATTGATGTTTATTTTAACCTAACTCTAGAAGAACGGGTTTTGGAATCGTCTATAAACAGACTTATCAGTACCAATAAAATTTATAGCCACAGAGGTGTATTTGTTGTTACGCCTCAAGTACTAGCTTCCGTCAAAGCAAGAATACAAGAGACTAATGTTACAGAAGAGGCAGTTCGTAAAGAGTGGTTTACATCATTTGAAAAATTCCCTTACCCTATTCCAACAGATTGGCTTGATCCATTATGGATGTGTCTAAAAAATTACATGGCAAGAGCATTCCACAGGCATGGAATAGAGACGACCCTTCTGCTTGACCCCAAATATGATATCCCAAGGGAAGATCGAAAGCATCTTTCAACATATCTTGAGGAAGCCATTTCTGAAGCCTGCGGGCAAATACCTGCTGAAAAAGCTACGGAAATAGTAAGTAGCTTTTTTACTACAAATACAGATTTACGGACTAAATACGTTGCACAGTTATTGGATGCAACTTTCACTTATTTCGCCTTGACTATAGACAGAACTGCGTCGGATTATTTGAGTAGTAATATTCCTAGCTTATCTTTGTTTTTAGATACAAACTTCATTTTTGGATTGCTTGATTTAAGCTCAAGCCCTTTGGCTGAAGTCACAAAAGAACTGGTTCGAATTATTCAAACACACAATCTACCTTTTCGTCTGTATTATCATGAGAAAACATTGGAAGAATTTCTTAGCGCAATTCATGTTGTAGGGAGCCGCCTAAAAGGAAGAAATTGGACTCAATCTTTGAGTAAAGCAGCAATCCACGCTCCTCTTTCTGGGATAGAATACCGTTATCATAAGGAAAATTCAGTTAATCCAATCCATCCAGATATTTTTCTGTCCAAATATGAGCATGCCATAGAATTATTATCCAGCATGGGTTTCACTATCTATCGTTCTTCGGGAAGCAATAAGAAATTAGACAACGAAAGATACGAATTGACTACTCAGTACGACGAATATATAAAACAAAACCGCAAACGTGGTGAAAAAGCTTATGAGGTACTTAACCACGATATAGTTTTGTGGCAGACGGTTAACGAACTTCGTGTAAATGGCTCATCAGTGCTTGATGCTCATGCCTTTGTTTTAACGATTGACTACTATTTGTATTCTTTTGATTGGCAGTTACTGCGGCAAAAATCACATGTTGGAAGAATACTGTTACCAAATCATTTCTTACAAATACTCCGTCCTTTTCTACCAGTCAACGATGATTTGAATAAGCATTTTGTAGAAACGTTTGCCATTCCTGCATTTCGTGCAACAGAAGCAGATTATTCAACTGTAAATTCAAAGATACTTTCTTATCTCACGACCTTTCGTGGAGTTGAGGAAGAAACAGCAATCAGGATGTTGTCAAATACCTTGTTGCAAGATCGCCTTAAGGATATAGAGGAAAGTTCTAAGGAGTTCAAAGATATAGTTGATGGAGCCTTGATTGAGGAAATCGCACAGCTAACTGAAAAAGTTGAAAATTTAACGGAAGAAGCAGAGGCGACCAGACAATTGGCACAGAAACAAACGGATATAGCTACTCAAAGAGAGAGAAGTCTCAATGAATTGAGAGAAGAAAGGCAAAATCTCACATCACTAATTGAGCAAAATAAATCAGAAATTGTAGAACTTTCGAAGAAATTAGAATCTGAACGAGAAAAAGCAAGTAGCAAGGAAGTTGAGCTTGAAAAATCGCAAAGAGAACGTGACCGTTATGAAATGTATGCGCGAATAGTGCTAGGCATAATTGTCTCTTTAGTAGGCTTTGTGCTCGTTTTCTTCTTTTTTCCAAGAATTCATTGGTTCAATACACATCCACATAAAAATGGGCTTTATTTAGCAGCCATTTTGGAAATAATTGGACTATCTTGGTTGGTTGCGGATAACAATCCTACAAGAAAAGGCTATGTTTTTGGCGGTATGGTCGTAACTGTAATTATTGAGCTTATTCAGGTTCTATGATATTTGAGTAATAACTTTTTGTATTACAGGTCATTTTTCTGTACTACCTACAAGTAAATAAGCTAGCAGTCTCTACTATTTGCATTAACAGGGACTATGCATTCTTAAAGATTTTGGTCTTTACGGCAAATCCGTCTCCCCCATCAAATAGCGGTCACATTCTCGCGCCGCTTCCCGCCCTTCATTAATCGCCCACACCACCAGGCTCTGCCCGCGCCGCGCATCGCCCGCGGCAAAGATGCCTTCCACGTTGGTGCTATACTGTCCATAGGCGGCTTTGGCGTTGGAACGGCCGTCCACCTCCACCCCCAACTGCTCTAGCAGCCCACCCTCTGGCCCCAAAAAGCCCATCGCCAGCAGTACCAACTGCGCCGGCCACTCCCGCTCACTGCCGGGAATCTCCACCAGGTGCGGACGGCCGTTTCCATTACTCTCCCAGCGCACAGCGACCGTGTGCACAGCTTGCAAATTCCCCGCCTCATCCCCCACAAACCGCTTCGTCAGCACACTATACGTGCGCGGATCCGCACCAAACACAGCTTTGGCCTCTTTCTGTCCATAATCCAACTTATAGACACGTGGCCACTGCGGCCAGGGATTGTCCATTGTGCGCTCGTCGGGCGGCCGATGCATAATCTCAAACTGCACCAGACTTTTGCAGCCATGCCGCAGCGCCGTGCCCACACAGTCCGTGCCCGTGTCGCCCCCGCCAATGACAATCACATCTTTGTCGCTGGCGTTGAGGTAACGGCCGTCCGCCAACCCCGAATCCAGCAAACTTTTGGTATTACCCTGCAAAAACTCCATCGCCCAATGCACACCCTCTAACTCCCGCCCCGGCACAGGCAAATCCCGCGCCACCGTTGCCCCCGTACACAGCACAATCGCGTCAAACGCCTCGCGCAGCCAGGCCACGTCCACGCTTTTCCCCACTTCGGCATTGGTCACAAACTGAACGCCCTCCTGCACCATCAAATCCAGGCGGCGCAAAATCACATCCTTCTCCAATTTCATGTTAGGGATGCCATACATCAGCAGCCCACCAATCCGATCCGACCGCTCAAAGACCGTCACCCAATGCCCGGCTTTGTTTAACTGCGCCGCGCAGGCCAGCCCCGCTGGCCCCGAACCCACCACCGCCACTCTTTTGCCGGTGCGTTTACTCGGCGGCTCGGCCACAATCCAGCCTTCAGCAAAGCCTTTTTCGACGATGGTGCGCTCGATGTTCTTTATCGTCACCGCCGGATCGGTGATGCCCAACGTGCAAGCGGCTTCACACGGTGCAGGGCAAACGCGCCCGGTGAATTCGGGGAAGTTGTTGGTGCGCTGCAAACGGTCGAGGGCTTCCTGCCAACGGCCGTTATACACCAAGTCATTCCACTCAGGAATCAAATTATTTATCGGGCAGCCCGATGTCATCCCATTCAAAATCTGACCCTTGTGGCAAAAAGGAATGCCACAATCCATACACCGCGCCCCCTGCTCTTGCAGCACACCCTCGGCCATCGGCAGCAGATACTCCTGCCAATCATGAATGCGCTCCTGTAACGGCCGTTCCCCCCCCGCCTCTCGCTTAAACTCCAAAAATCCCGTTGTTTTTGCCATAATAAATTTCTTGAGACTAGAGACTAGAGACTGGAGACTATTCTCAGTCTCCAGTCTCTAGTCTCTAGTCCCCAATTACCCAATTACCTTCTGTCTCTTACTCGTCTCAAACGCCGCCAACACCGCCGCTTCCCCGCGCAAGCCACTGGCCTCCGCCTGCTGAATCGCCATCTGCATCCGCAAATAATCGGTGGGCACAACCTTCACCACAAGCTGTTTCATCTCATGCCAATGCACCAGCACCTGCTGCGCCCGTTCGCTGTGCGTGGCCTGGGCATGGCGGCGGATAATCTGCTTCACCACCAGCTCCTCATCATGATCCACCAGCCGCTCCAACGACACCATTTCTTGATTGCAGCGTCCGGCAAAATCGCCATCTTCATCCAGCACATAGGCCACGCCGCCCGACATACCTGCGGCAAAATTGCGCCCGGTGCGGCCCAGCACAATCACACGGCCGCCCGTCATATATTCGCAGCCATGATCGCCTACGCCTTCGACAACGGCCGTTACCCCACTGTTCCGCACACAAAAACGCTCACCCGCCCGCCCCTGAATATACGCCTCACCGCCCGTCGCCCCATAAAAAGCCACATTACCAATGATAATATTCTGCGATGGCACAAACGTGGCCCCCGGCGGCGGCGACACAATAATCTTGCCGCCTGACAACCCCTTGCCCACATAATCATTGGCATCCCCCTCCAGCACCAGCGTCACCCCCGGCGGCACAAATGCGCCAAAACTCTGCCCCGCCGATCCCTGAAAGCGCAGCCGAATCGTATCCTCTGGCAGCCCTTCCGCCCCAAAACGGCGCGTCACCTCACTGCCCACCATCGTCCCCACCGTGCGGTTCTGATTATGAATGGGCAGTGTCGCCCGCACTGGCTTCCCCTCCTCCAGGGCCGGTTGACACAACCTGAGCAAAGTCCGAAAATCCAGCGTTTCTTCCAATCTGTGCTGCTGCTCTGTTTGCTGGTAACGGCCGTCTGGCTCGCTGTGGCCGGTGTCCTCGCCGTGCCACTCCGGCTGGCACAAAATCGGCGACAAATCCAACCCCTGCGACTTCCAATGCGCCACCACCGGCCGCATCTCCAACCGCTCCGTCTGCCCCACCATCTCCTCAAAGCGGCGGAAGCCCAACTGCGCCATCAACTGCCGCACATCCTCCGCCAAAAAGCGCATAAAATTCACCACATGCGCCGGATCACCCATAAACCGCTTACGCAGTTCCGGGTTCTGTGTCGCCACCCCCACCGGGCAGGTGTCCAAATGGCACACCCGCATCATAATGCAGCCCAACGCTACCAGCGGCGCGGTGGCAAAACCAAACTCCTCCGCCCCCAGCAGCGCCGCAATCACCACATCGCGCCCCGTCTTGAGCTGTCCATCCGTCTCCAAAACCACCCGGCTGCGCAGGCCATTCAGCCGCAAAGTTTGCTGCGTCTCCGCCAGCCCCAGTTCCCAGGGCAAGCCCGCGTGTTTAATGCTCGTTTGCGGGGATGCGCCCGTGCCGCCATCGTGCCCGCTAATCAAAATCACATCAGCATGGCCCTTAGCCACACCGGCGGCAATGGTGCCCACGCCCACTTCCGACACCAGTTTCACGTTAATCCGCGCCTGCGGATTGGCGTTTTTCAGGTCGTAAATCAACTGCGCCAAATCCTCAATCGAGTAGATGTCGTGGTGCGGCGGCGGCGAAATCAGCCCCACGCCGGGTGTGGCGTGGCGCACTTCGGCAATCCAGGGATAGACCTTGTGACCAGGCAGTTGGCCGCCCTCGCCGGGCTTGGCTCCCTGTGCCATCTTGATCTGAATCTCTTTGGCCTCGGTCAGATATTGGCTGGTGACACCAAAACGGCCGCTTGCCACCTGTTTAATGGCACTATTGCGCGAATCGCCATTCTCATCCAGCTTATACCGCGCCGGGTCTTCGCCCCCCTCACCCGTGTTGCTCTTGCCCCCAATGCGATTCATGGCAATCGCCAGGCTCTCGTGCGCCTCCTTGCTGATGGAGCCGTAGGACATGGCCCCCGTCTTAAAGCGGCGCATGATCCTCTCCACCGACTCCACCTCGTCGAGCGGCACAGGTTCGCGGTTGAATTTGAACTGCATCAGGCCGCGCAAGGTGTACAGCCGCTGCGATTGGTCGTTCACGTCCTGGGCATACTTTTGGTAATGGTCGTAGCTGTTGCTGCGCACGGCCGTTTGCAAATTATGTATCGTCGCCGGATTAAACAGATGAGCCTCGCCATCCTCACGGAATTGGTAACGGCCGCCTTCTGGCAATGTTTTGCCATTCACCTGCCGTGCGGGGAAGGCATGTTGATGGCGCATCTGCACTTCCTTCGCCAACACATCCAGCCCCACACCGCCAATCCGTGACGATGTGCCTACAAAATAGCTGTCCACCACCGAGCGATTCAGCCCCACCGCCTCAAAAATCTGCGCCCCCTGGTAGCTTTGGAAGGTGGAAATGCCCATCTTGGACATGACTTTGACCATGCCTTTGACGATGGCTTTTTTCATTTTGTAAATCGCTTCTTCGGCATTGTCTTCACCCACCAGTTGCGCGGCCGTTTCCAAAGCCAAATAAGGGTTCACCGCCGACACGCCATACCCCAACAGCGTGGCAAAATGGTGCACCTCACGCGGCTCGCCCGACTCGACGATGAGGCTGACGGCCGTTCGTTTCCCCGCCCGAATGAGATGGTGATGCAAAGCGGCCGTGGCCAGCAGCGCTGGCATCGCCGCCCGTTCATACGTAATCCGGCGATCCGACAAAATGAACAAGTTAAAACCATCCGCAATGGCCGCTTCCGCTTGTTGACATAAAGAGTCCAAGGCGGCGGCCAAACCAGCCTCACCTGCCTGCACCGGATACAAAATGTCCAATGTCTTGGCCCGAAAACCAGGCACATCAATACGCCGCAATTTCGCCAACTCCGCATTCGTCAAAATGGGTGAGTCCAGGCGAATGAGGCGGCAGTCGGCTTCGCTAGGCTCCAGCAAATTGCCCTCCGTCCCCAACATCAAAGCCGTACTCGTCACCAACTCCTCGCGGATCGCGTCCAGCGGCGGGTTGGTCACCTGGGCAAAAAGCTGCTTGAAGTAGTTATAAAGCGGCTGCGGCTTGTCCGACAAAACGGCCAGCGGCGTGTCGTCGCCCATCGAGCCAATGGCCTCCATCCCCTTCTCGGCCATCGGCTTGAGGAGGATGCGCAGGTCTTCGTAGGTGTACCCAAAGGCCTGCTGCAACTGGATGAGTGAGAAGGGCAGTGAGGCACCCTCACCATAGCCTTCTCCCTCCCCCAGCCCCTCCCAAAGGGAGGGGGACTGGGTTTCTCCCCCTTTGGGGGAGACGGAAGAGGGGGGCAAATCGGCCAAAGTCAGCAGGTTGTCATCGAGCCACTGCTGATAGGGATATTCACTGGCAAGCTGCTGCTTCAACTCTTCGTCGCCGATGATGCGGCCAACGGCCGTATCCACCAAAAACATGCGTCCCGGCTGCAAACGCCCCTTGTGCGCCACATTCTCTGGCGCAATCGGCAGCACCCCCACCTCCGAAGCCATGATCACCCGGTCATCTTTGGTCACGTAGTAGCGAGACGGCCGTAAACCATTGCGATCCAACACCGCGCCCA
Organism: Ardenticatenaceae bacterium; assembly: GCA_020634415.1. The sequence goes on along the minus strand of JACKBT010000022.1, from coordinate 5,287 downwards.
CCCGTGTGCCATCGGTAAAGCCAATGGAGGCGGGGCCATCCCAGGGTTCCATCAAACAACTGTGGTACTCATAAAAGGCCCGCTTGGTGGCATCCATGAGGGTGTGCTTCTCCCAGGGTTCGGGAATCATCATCATCACGCCATGCGCCAGCGAACGGCCGCTTAGCGTCAACAATTCCAGCACATTGTCAAACTGGGCCGTGTCGCTGCCCTCCTCATCAATCACGGGCAGGATTTTGCTGAGTTCCGCGTCAAACAGTTTGGATGAGAGATAGCTTTCCCGCGAGCGCATCCAGTTGACGTTGCCGCGCAGGGTGTTGATCTCGCCGTTGTGGATGACGTAGCGATAGGGGTGGGCGCGTTCCCAACTGGGGAAGGTGTTGGTGCTGAAGCGGGAATGCACCAGGGCAATGGCCGATTCGAGATCGGGATCGGCTAAATCCAAATAGTAGTCGCGCAGCTGCTCAGCCAACAGCATTCCCTTGTAAACCAGGGTGCGTGTGGAGAGCGAGCAGACGTAAAAACGCTCGCAGCTTAGCGTCTTTTCGGCTACACGCCGGGTAATATACAATTTTCGTTCTTTGCTGTTTTCGTCTGGGAGTTGGTCTAGTCCCCCGATGAAGACCTGTGTGATGTGTGGTTGGGATAAGCTGGCTGCTTTTCCTAATCCCTTACTGTTTACGGGCACATCCCGCCACCCCAATACCTGCAAACCTTCCCCTTGTACAACTTGCTCAAACTGCTTTTGGCAGCGCTGTCGTGCGTCGGCATCGGCGGAGAAGAAGATCATGCCTACGCCATAGGCACCTGGCTGAGGCAGGGTAAACCCCTGCTTCGTACACGCTTTTTGCAAAAAAGTGTGCGTCATCTGCACTGTAATCCCCGCGCCATCTCCGGTGTTGGGGTCGCTGCCGCGTGCCCCACGATGGCTCATATTGGCCAACACTGTCAGGGCATCCTGCACAATCTGATGGGATTGCTTACCCTTGATATTGACAACAAAGCCCATGCCGCAAGCATCATGCTCATACTGCGGGTCATATAAGCCAACTTTTCCTGGATTTCCAGTTAATTTCCCCATTTTCTTCTTCTCCTTCAAACAAAACAATCAGGGTGGTTTGGTAAAGTACAACTTCCGGCCAACCCGGAATTCATAACAAGTTTGCAGTTTTTGGGGGGAAATAGTTGGGTTCAAACCTATTACGTTACTGTAATAAGGTCTTTTGATTATAACGGCCGTTCAGATGACTCGCGTTAGACAAATTGCACGATATTCTGCTTTTATCTTTTAGCAAGTTGTGAATTGATTCACAGAAGGAGACTGCCTATAATGCCCTCAATCGAATAATTTTTGAGGCCAAGACGCTTCCCACCCCCCCAGGGTGCGGAGGCGTTTTTTGTTTTCTGGCAGAAAATAGCGCTGTTTTTGGTCAGGGTCTCCCATCTGAGAATGTTTATCTAGAAAAAGAGGAAAAGATTATGTTTAAGCAAAATATCCGTACTTTTCGCCGTGTTTTTAATGTGGCCTTTGCCTTTTTGTTGCTATTTGTGTTTGTCAGTCCCTCGTTGGCGCAGGAGGGGGAAACGGCCGTTTCCGCCGTAGATACCGTTTGGGTCCTCATCGCTGCCGCCCTCGTCTTCTTCATGCAGGCCGGCTTCGGCTTCCTGGAAGCAGGCTTTGTCCGCTCCAAAAACGTCGTCAACATCATGGCCGAAAACCTCATGGACACCACCATGACCACCATGGGCTTCGTCATTCTCGGCTTCGGCCTCATGTTTGGCACAGGCAATAACTTCTTTGGGCAAGAATGGTTCTTCCTCAGCGGCATCCCCGATGTCTATCCCGGCCTCACCATTCCCACCCTGGCCTTCTTCTTCTTCCAATTCGCCTTCTGCGCCGCCGCCTCCACCATCGCCTCCGGCCTCATGGCCGAGCGCACCGACTTCAAAGCCGATTTAGCCTACAGCTTCCTCACTGGCCTCATCATCTACCCCATCTTCGGCAAATGGGTTTGGGGCGGCGGCTGGCTGGCCCAAATGGGTTATCTTGATTTCGCTGGCTCCTCCGTTGTTCACCTGGTGGGTGCTTACGTCGGTCTGGCTGGCACCCTCTTGCTGGGCAAACGGCGCGATAAAGTATTTGGACAAACCATTCGCGGCCATAACATCGCCCTGGCGGCATTGGGCACGTTCATTCTCTGGCTGGGCTGGTTTGGCTTCAACCCCGGCAGCCAACTGAGCGCAGAACCTCATGCTATCTCCCTCATCTTTGTCACCACCGACTTTGCCGCCACCACAGGGGCCATCGCCGCCATGTTCCTGGCCTACATCCACACCAAGAAGTGGGATGTGAGTATGGCCTTTAACGGCGCACTCGGCGGTCTAGTGGCTATCACCGCCCCTACCGCCTTTGTCACGCCGCAGGCGGCTCTCGTCATTGGCCTCATTGCTGGCATCATCAGCTACTATGGCGTGGGGCTGATGGAGCGTTTGCAGATTGATGATCCCGTTGGCGCTTTCCCGGTGCATGGTCTCAATGGCATGTTCGGGGTGTTGGCGGTGGGCATTTGGGGCGTGGATGGTGTGGGCTTGCTGCATGGTGGTGGTTTTACGCAGTTAGGCATTCAGGCACTCGGTTTGCTGGCTTGTACGGTTTGGACATTACCCCTGGCTTTCCTCATGTTTTACCTGATTGAGAAGACCATTGGTTTGCGTATATCCCCGGCTGTTGAAGCGGCTGGTATTGATCTGGCCTATCATGGCATTGGCTCTTACCCAGAGTTTATCCCTGAGGAAATACCTGTTAGGGAAAAAGAACCACAGATGATCCCCAGCCCCACAGATTAACAGCCTGGATATTTCAGTTACTTCCTCTCTCTGTATTTCTCCTCTCTCTCTTTGAATATATCCGCACCCCGTGCGGATATATTCGCTTTTAGAGGGGGACTAACTGTAGGGGTGGGACGACACGGGGGATAGACGTAGATTTGCTGACACCTCCTCACCGCCTCGTCTCACCTTCCTGGCCGCAGGGCGAGACAGGCGGGAGAAAAGGTGTTAGGCAACGGCCGAATCAAGCTCCGCCCGTCCCGCCCCTACGCTCTTACACAACTTTTCCCGCACGAGTGTAAGGCGGATTGACAGAATGTGGGCTTAGAGTGACTGAGGTTGGTTAAAAATTGACAATTTGTGAACTCTATACAAAAATAGGCAAGTAACTTTTTGTAGGTTTAACTATATTGTTTTTGGTCTGCCCGTCATAACATCGGGTGGCAGTGACAAAAGAATTATTTTGAAGGCCAAGATGCCTCCCATATGCAGATGAAGAGTCTGGGTATGTGGAGGCATCTTTTATTTTGAGCCTCAGATAAGAAGCAAGAAATTTTAGTTTAAGGAGAGTTTTATCATGAGTGGAAACATTACCCGTTTGAACGCGATAGCTGCTATAAACAGCTACGCCCCGATGAAGCAGCAGTTGAATTTTGCGGAAACGCCAACCCGCGAACTGTTCAACGCCAATGTGTTTAGTACGGCCGTTATGAAAGAACGGCTGCCCAAAAGTGTCTACAAATCGTTGATGCGCACCATTGAGGGCGGCGAACCTTTGGACACGTCCGTTGCCGATGCGGTGGCGAATGCCATGAAGGATTGGGCCATTGAGAAGGGCGCGACCCATTACGCCCACGTTTTTTATCCGTTGACTGGTTTAACGGCCGAAAAACACGATAGCTTCCTCTCCCCCAACGGCGGTGGCAGCGCTATCGCCGAATTCTCTGGCGAGCAGCTCATTCAGGGTGAACCTGATGGTTCCAGCTTCCCCACCGGCGGCTTGCGCCCCACCTTTGAAGCACGCGGTTACACGGCCTGGGATGTGACCAGCCCGGCCTACATTTTAGAAAACCCCAACGGCACGACGCTGTGCATCCCTACCGCCTTTGTCTCCTGGACGGGCATTACGTTGGACCAGAAAACACCACTGCTGCGTTCCAACCAGGCTCTCAACAAGCAGGCACAGCGCATCCTTAAGCTGTTTGGCGATGCGGATGGTTCCCGGATTAACGCGACGGCCGGCCCTGAGCAGGAATTTTTCCTGATTGATCGCAATTTCTACTTCGCCCGGCCCGATCTGGTAACGGCGGGACGCACCATTTTTGGCGCACCCTCCTCCAAAGGCCAGGAGTTTGATGATCATTATTTTGGGGCCATGCCCGAACGGGTGTTGGGTTTTATGTTGGAAGTGGAGCGGGAGCTGTTTAAGCTGGGTGTGCCGATTAAGACGCGCCACAATGAAGTGGCTCCCGGCCAGTATGAGATGGCCCCTGTGTATGAGAATGCGAATGTGGCGACGGACCATCAGCAGTTGATGATGACGACGTTGAAGCGGCTGGCCCCTAAGTATGGCATGGCTTGTCTGCTGCACGAGAAGCCGTTTGCCGGGATTAATGGTTCGGGCAAGCATGTGAACTATTCGTTGGGCAGTGCTACTTTGGGCAATTTGCTGGAGCCGGGTGATACGCCCCATGATAATGTGCGCTTTTTGGTGTTTACAACGGCCGTTATCCGGGCCATTAGCAAATATGCCAAACTGCTCCGCTCGGTCATTGCTTTTGCGGGTAATGATCACCGTTTGGGGGCCAATGAAGCACCGCCAGCTATCATCTCCATCTTCTTGGGCGACCAGTTGACGGACATTTTTGAGCAAATCAAGGCTTCGGGCAGTGCCAGTTCTTCTAAGGCCACGGGCACAATGATGCTGGGTGTGGACACCTTGCCGCCGCTGCCTTTGCACTCTGGCGACCGTAACCGTACCAGCCCCTTTGCTTTTACGGGCAACAAGTTTGAGTTCCGGGCGGTGGGTTCCAGCCAATCTGTTGCCATGCCCATCACGGTGCTGAACACGATTTTGGCGGAATCGTTGGATTTTATGGCGACACGGTTGGAAACGGCCGATGGTGATTTTAATACGGCCGTGCAAACCCTGCTCAAAGAGATCATCGAGGAACACAGCTCCATCATCTTCAACGGGGATGGTTACTCGGAAGCCTGGCATGAAGAAGCCGCCCGTCGTGGTTTGCCCAATTTGCGCAATACTGCTGAAGCGCTGCCAGCCTTTGGCAGCCCAGAGTCCATTGCTCTGTTCGAGAAATACAATGTCTTGAGCGAAGTGGAAGTGGAAAGCCGTTTGGAGGTGAGTTTGGAGCAGTATGCTAAGGCGATTCATGTGGAGGGGAATCTGTCGCTGGAAATCGGCCGTACCATGATCTGGCCTGCGGCCATTCGCTACCAG
>JACKBT010000021.1 GCA_020634415.1 Ardenticatenaceae bacterium | reverse complement strand
GCCTAATCGCCTTCTTCAAAAAAGCAGGCAGGTCGGGGTGAACGGCCGTAAACGTCGCCCTAAAATCAGGGTGATCATCATACGCTTCCCCTAACCCCCGCAGCGTCTCCAACGACGGCTCATAAAAATAGCGCATATGCTCATGCCACCGCTCCAGCAAAGCCTGAATATCAGGATGCTCCGGCCCTAACGCCATCTTCGCCGCCAACTCAGAATAAATATCACTCCCCTCCTGCATAATCTCCGCCTTACGCTCCTCAGAATAACTATGCCACAGCTTCATAGACTGCCGCACTGTATCACCCCACATCTCCTCGGCCTCTTTGGCATACGCTTGCTGCTTCTCTTCACTAAACCCTACAAACACATTTTTATCACTCATCTTAACTTCTCCTGTTAAATGCAAAATCGTGGCATCCACCGTCTTCACCAGCGTCCGCAGCCGCTCCATCTTACGCTGCAAGATTTGGCGATGCTGCTGCAACGCGCTCACCAAATCAAACGCCTCATCATCCATAATGGCCTTAATCTGCGCCAAATCCAGTTCCATCTCCCGGTACAGCAAAATCTGCTGCAATTGGAACAGGGCTTCATCGGAATAATAGCGATAACCATTATCTCCCACCGCCGAGGGCTTGAGCAGGTCAATCTCATCATAATAGTGCATGGTGCGCACCGACACACCAGCCAGATTGGCAATTTGTTTCACGGTATACATGCCTTCACCTCGTTATTGAGTGCCTATGATAAACTATAACGCAGCGTTAGAGTCAAGAGGCACTCCCTCACTTAGCTGCTTCGGCAAAGTTTGGCAATCAGGAACGCATGTTCTACAATCAGCCCTAAATATCAAGGAGAAAATAGATGAAAACAACCTTTACCACCACCGTTTCTCAGGCCGAGGGTATGAACGCCACTGGTCTGCCCGTTCCGGCCGGGGCCGTAGCCGCACTCGGCAAAAGTAAACGGCCGAAAGTCAAAATCACCCTAAACAACTACACTTACCGCAGCACCGTCGCTGCCTATAGCGATTACTTCATCCTGCCTCTCAGCCAGGAACATCGTGCCGCGGCCGGGGTGCAGGCTGGTGACTTGGTGGAGGTAACACTCGAACTGGATACAGAACCACGCACAGTGGAGGTTCCGGCGGATTTAGCGGCAGCATTAGAAGCGGAAGGGGTAACGGCCGTTTTCAACGCCCTCTCCTACACCAACCGCAAAGAACACGTGCGCCAGGTAGAAACCGCCAAAGCCGCCGAAACCCGCCAGCGACGCATTACCAAAATCATCACCTCCCTCAGCGGAAAATAAATCATGGACAACCACACCCGCAGCCACCTGGACCACATCTGCACCCAAGCCGATGGAAAATTGCTCAGAGGTTAAAACAAAATGGCTAACGAACGCACCTACCCCTGCCTGCCCTGTCGTGATATTGACGAGGCCATCGCCTTCTACGAAGCTCTTGGTTTCACCCGAACCTATCGCCAGCTACGCCCCAACCCTTACGCCGTTGTTCAGCGTGAAGATATCCACATTCACCTGTTTGGTATGCCCGATTTTGACCCGGCAGCCTCTTATGGCACTGTCATCATCGTCGTGCCCGACCCTGATGCGCTTTACCATGAATTCGCGGCCGGGCTGCGAGCGGCCTACAAAAAATTGCCAACCTCTGGCATTCCCCGCATTTTGCGGCCACGCAAGAAGTTCGGCACCGTCTATGGCTTTAGCGTGGTAGACGTGGGCGGCAATTGGCTGCGTATCTCCAAAGCGGGCGACACAGAACCAGAAGCAGGCGATGAAGCTACCGGACTGGCCGGGTTTGTGAATGTGGCGGCACGGCTGGGTGATGCCCATGGTGATGAGGCTTTGGCCCTGAAAACGCTGGAGAACGGCTTGAAGAAGTTCCCCGACGCACCCGCGCTGGATCGTACCAGAGCCTACCTCTATCGTGCTGAACTGGCGGTGCGACTGGAAAACAAGGAGTTAGCTCAAGCCTCGTTGGCTGCCGCCGAGGCCATTGTATTGTCTGAAACGGAACGAGCCAGTCTGGTTGAGGAGTTCGCGCAGACAATGGAGCTTGTTGCGGCAATGGGCAGTTAAGAACGATGACTCTGCACATTGCGCCAACCGGTGGCCCCATTCCAGGGGTCTGGTTGAGAAGTTGATTGGGCCGCAACGGCCGTTCCCGACCCTTTACCCCCCTTCCCCAACAAACTCTCCACCGCCGCCACCGCCAGCCAAGCCTCATCCCCCACAGCCCCACCCACTGCCCAATCCGCCATATGCTCGGCCAGATAGTTCGTACTCACATTCCCCGCCACAAAATGGGCTTCCTCCAGAATGGCGAGCAGATAAGGGATATTCGTTGTTACCCCCAGCACGGCCGTATCCGCCAACGCCCGCCGCATCTTCGCCAACGCCTCCGCCCGGTTCCGTCCCCAGGTAATCACCTTCGCCAGCATCGGATCGTAGTAGGGCGATACCTGCGAACCCGTTTCAATACCGTCGTCCACACGCACCCCCGGGCCAGACGGCCGTTCATACCACACAATCTGCCCAATCGAAGGCAAAAAATGGTTAGCCGGGTCTTCCGCATACACCCGGCACTCAATAGCATGGCCCCGCTGCTGCAAATCGCCCTGCGCCAACGGCAAAGCCTCACCGGCCGCAATGCGAATCTGCCACGCCGCCAAATCCAGCCCCACCACCAACTCCGTCACCGGATGCTCCACCTGTAACCGTGTGTTCATCTCCAAAAAATAGAAATTTTGGGACTCGTCCACAATAAATTCCACCGTACCCGCACTCACGTACTGTACCGCCTGGGCCAGCGCAACGGCCGCTTGCGCCATCCGCCCCCGCAAACCCTCACCCACAATCGGCGAAGGACTCTCCTCGATAATCTTCTGATGCCGCCGCTGCACCGAACATTCCCGCTCAAACAGATGCAGCACCTGGCCGTGCTGGTCGCCCAACACCTGAATCTCCACGTGATGAATCTCCGTGAAATATTTCTCCACAATCACATGGTCATCACCAAAAGAGGAGTGCGCCTCCTTCCGCGCCGCATGCAAGGCATCGGCAAATTCGGCCGACGAAGGCACCACCCGCATTCCCTTGCCACCACCACCGGCACTGGCTTTGATGAGAACAGGGTAGCCGATGGTATCGGCCGTTTCCCGTAACGCCTCATCCGTCAACCCCGCCCCATCCACACCGGGCACAACCGGCACACCCGCCGCTTGCGCCAACGCCCGCGCCGCCGCCTTGCTGCCCATCGCCCGCATTGCCTCTGGGGTTGGCCCGATGAAGGTTATGCCTCGCTCGGCGCAAGCAGCGGCAAACTCAGCATTCTCGCTCAAAAAGCCATAACCGGGGTGGATGGCATCGGCCCCACAGGCAGCGGCAATTTGGAAAACGGCCGTCCAGTTCAAATACGTCTCCGTGGCCGACACGCCCGCCAGCGGATACCGTTCATCCGCCAACCGCGTCCATGCTGCATCCGCATCCGCCTCCGAATAGACAGCCACACAAGGCACACCCAGTTCACGGCAAGCCAAAAACAGTCGTCGGGCAATCTCGCCCCGGTTCGCTACCAAAATCTTCTTAAACAACATAAGCCAAGTTTACCTGGAACGGCCGTTACAAACGAATAGAGACTAGAGACTGGAGACTGGTTAGTCTCCAGTCTCTAGTCTCCAGTCTCGAATGACTTCACGCCCCCTTTATTGTCATTTCTAACTGCCCGTGTATCATATAACTTATGACCACAGGTTCAGGTGCATTCAGCAGCGTCAAAATATCCACCGCCGCACTAATCATCTATCGGCAGGGCCGGCAGGCGGCGCGTGATGGTCAGTACCAGGAGGCCATCCGGTTTTACACCGATGCCTTCGACTTCAAGGACGCTGATTCCGTTTTTCGAGCGCGTGTGTTGGAATATCGCGGCGAGTGCCACTGGCTGCTGGGCGATTTTGATGCCGCCGAAGCCGATTACCAGACATCCCACGACCTGAGTGAAGATGCCGAACAGCAAGCCCGGGCAATTGTGCGTCTGGCCGAGGTGGCCGATTTTCGCGGCAATTATGACCAGTCGCGGGACCTGTATCAGCAGGCACTAAAGGATGGATTGGCCGCCAATTTGTTATGGGTCATTGGCCGGGCGCGGCGCGGCTTGGGCATTCTCAGTCGGCGGCATGGCAATATGGAGCAGGCGGTCAGCCATCTCACGCAGGCGTTGGCCGCTTTTCGGCAGTTGGGCGCAGCGCGGGAACAGGCACGGGTGCTAACGAGTTTAGGGCGCGCCCGCCACGCCCGCGGGGAATATCACTATGCGCTGACGGCGCACCAAGAGGCACTGACGATTTTTGAATCTCTACAAGACTCGTGGCGGGTGGTGCAAACGCTGAATGATATTGGCGAGGTGCATCAGGCTTTGTATGACACGGAAAATGCACGAACCTATCACGAGAAGGCGTTAAAGCTGGCCAATGAGTATGGGGCGGATGTGATTAAGCCGGATATTCAACGCAATTTGGGCGTGGATATGGTGGAACAGGGCTTTTTTGAGGAGGGATTGGCTTATTTGCAAAGTGCGCTGAATGGGGCGCGGCAGATTGGGTATCGGGACCAGGAGGCGTTGGCGTTGTATGCGCTGGCGCGGGCCTATTTGCGCCGTGCTTATGTGAATCAGGCGCAGCAGGCAGTGGCGCAACTGCATGATGTGGCTGAGGATTTGGACGCGGATCGGTTTCGGGCGTTGGCGGCTTTTGCCTGGGGTGAATTATTGTTCCATCAGGATGAACGGCAGGCGGCGATTGCGGAGTTGAACGCGGCGATGTTGGCGGCGCAGGCATCGCTGGACACGGGGGTGTTGTGGAAGCTGCACGCGACGATGGCGCATGTGGTGGATAATGAGAATATTGCGGCGGTGCATTTGAATATTGCGGCGGAGTTTATTCGGCAAACGGTGGAACCGCTGCCGGACCCGCAGCTTCGGGCTTGTTTTGTGTATGCGCCGCCGGTGTTGGCTGTGCTGCATGAGGCGGGTATTGACCCCGATAAGTTGGTAAGTAGTAAGTAGTTGGTTGTTTCAGCGTGCCAAAGCTGATTGCCAGGTGAATAACGATGTGGGTTGTTGAACGAATACGAGATGCTGCGATGTGGCCTGTGAATTTGCTGCGTGATGGGTGGGTGCGTAACGGCCGTCTACGGCAAACAATATGGTCGGGGGCAGTGGCCTTAGGTCAACTCGTTCGCGGCGATGGGCGAGGCCAGCCAGGCCGATTGGGTTGGGGACTGCACACATTTTTGGCCCAGCTTTTTGATGTAGTGGGCGGGCCGGAAATCGGGCAGTTTTTGATGCACTTGATTACGCATACAACGCCGCTGACGGCGGAGGAACAGGCCATGATGCGGGCGGTGTTGGGGGAGGAGGCGATGCGTTATGGTGAGGTGCGCGTGGCGGAGGGCGGCCTGATGGATTGGGTGTTTGCCCGGAATGGCAATCTGGCGTTTACGACTTGGCGCACGGTGAATTTTCCGCGTAACGGCCGTCACACGCGGGCCAATCGTGCCATTTTGGTGCATGAATTGACGCATGTCTATCAATATGAAAAGGTGGGCAGCCGGTATTTGGGCGAGGCCATTTATATGCTGATCAAGACGAAGCGGGACTGTTATGCCTATGGCGGCGCAGCCGGTTTGCAGCAAGATTGGCAAGCAGGGAAGCGGTATAAAGATTATAATCGGGAGCAGCAGGCACAAATTGTGCAGGATTATTTTTCGCGCTGTGAGCGGGGTGAGGATGTAAGGGCGTATGAGCCGTTTATGGTGGAAGTGAGAGTGGGGGAGATTTAGAGGTGAAAAGCGTAAAACGTAATTTGACCGCTTTTTCGTTTTAAGTTTTAAGTTTTAGTTGGAATTATGGGACGTTGGCTTTTTGTTTTGTTTGCGGGGCTGCTGCTTGTGACGGCTTGTGTGCGCCAGCCGGAGACGGTGGAGGATGGGGCGCAGGTGGTGACGGAGACGGTGGTGACGCAAACGGTGGTGACGGAGGGGACGACGGTGGAGGTGACGCGGGTGGTGGTGGAGACGATTGTGACAGAAACGGCCGATCCCCCTATGCCTACGCCCGACGAGCCGCCGATGCTGGTGATTTGCCAACGGCAGGAGCCAACCAGTTTGTATTGGTATGGGGATCGCTCGTTGGCGGCAACGGCCGTTTATCATGCCCTTTATGAAAATAGTTACACCAACTTGTCGTTTGGTTATCAGGCGCAGGCGTTGGTGAAGCTGCCCAGTTTGGCCGATGGCGATGCGGTGCTGCAAGGGGTGGCGGTGAGTGAAGGGGCGACGGTGGTGGGGGCTAATGGCAATGTGACGACGCTGCAAATGGGAACGGCCGTTATCAATGCCACTGGCGAAACAGTAGTGTTTGAAGGCACACCCATTGCCATGAATCAATTGGTGGTGGAATTTGTGATGAAGCCGACGGTGTGGGCTGATGGGGAGCCGGTGACGGCCGATGATTCGGTCTACAGTTTTGAGTTGGCGAGTGACCCGGATACGCCGGGTGATAAGTTTTTGGTGGCGCGAACGGCCGTTTATGAGGCCACGGGTGCGCTGTCTACCCGCTGGACGGGGCTGCCGGGGTTTTTGGATGACACCTATTTTTTGAATTTTAGACGGCCGTTGCCACGCCATGCCTGGGGTGAATTTTCGGCTACCGAACTGCTGGCGGCAGAGATGAGCAATCGGCTGCCGCTGGGTGATGGCCCTTACCAGATTGTGGAATGGGTGGCGGGTAATCATATGCTTTTGCAGCGCAACCCCCACTATTACCGCGCCGCTGAGGGGCTGCCGCAGATGGACACGGTTATGTACCGTTTTATCCCCGAAAATAATCAGTTGGTGGCGCAGTTGTTGGCGGGGCAGTGTGATATTGTGACTTATGAGGGGATTGATGTGGGGCAAACACCCTTCTTTTTAGAGGCGGAAGCCAGCGGCATGTTGACCCCTTATTTCCAGATTGGCACGGTGTGGGAGCATTTGGATTTTTCGATTAACCCCGAATCCCGTTATGGCAGTACGCGGCCAGACTGGTTTGAGGATGTACGGGTGCGGCAGGCGGTGGCGATGTGTTTGGATCGGGAGGGGATGGTGGCGGAGGTTTTTTACGGCCGTTCGCAAGTGATGCACAGCTATTTGCCGGAAGTGCATCCGCTGTTTGCCGATGATGTGACCCGTTGGCCGTATGATGTGGCGGCGGCCAATGCGCTGCTAGACGAGGTGTATCCTGATGTGGATGGCGATGGGGTGCGGGAATCGGCCATTTTGGAGCAGGCGTTTGTGGTGACGCTGCAAACCACCAGTGGCAACGAGATGCGGCAGCGGGTGGCCCAGTGGGTGCAGCGCGATTTGCGCGACTGTGGCCTGGAAGTGGAGGTGCTGTACCTTACGCCGGATGATCTGTTTGCCGATGGGCCGGATGGCCCGCTGTTTGGGCGGCGTTTTGATCTGGCCGCTTTTGGCTGGCCGATGGGCATGATGCCTACCTGTGATTTTTATTTGGCGGCGCAGATACCCACGCCCGAAAATGGCTGGTCGGGGGAAAATGAGGTGGGGTGGATCAATGAGGCGTTTGACGCGGCTTGTTTGGGGGCGATGCAGGCTTTGCCGGGAACGGCCGATTATGCGGCGCTGCACCAGACGGCCCAGCGCATCTTTGCCGAGCAGTTGCCGGTTGTGCCGCTGTTTCCGCGGTTGAAAGCGGCCGTTACCCGCCCGTCTGTGTGCAATTTTCGGCTTGACCCCACCCAGCCCTCTGAATTGTTCAACATCTACGAGATTGGTGTGGGCAATTGTGATTGAGGCTGGCTTACTCTCTGTTCCCGTCTTATAATATTTCCCTGGAATCTGGCGAATTTGTCGTCTACCAGCGAATCCTCCAGGAGGCTTCTACCAGAGAGGAACTTCCTTCTACAACCTCCCGGAGCAGAAAAGAGTATTTACTTGACCAAAGCAGGAACCCATATGGCCGACACAAAACAGATCTTGGTAGTGGATGATGCCTTCGAGATGTTGGAGTTTTTGCGCTCGATGCTGCAAGTTTCTAACAGTGACCATCAAGTCTTGGGCGTGCCTTCGGCAGAGGAGGCGTGGATGGAGTTGATGAGCAAGACGAAGTTTGATTTGCTCATCACCGATGTGCGTTTGCCGGGCAAGAGTGGGTTTGATTTGGTGCGGCTGGCTCGGCGAAGAGACCCGGATATTCCGGTGATTATGATTACGGCTTATGTGACGGAGCAGGGACAGAAAGAGGCGGAGGAGTTGGGGGTTTATCGTTATTTTAAGAAGCCATTGGACACGGATAGTGTGTTGACGGCCGTTCAACATGCCTTATACGGTGAACCAGAAGTAACACCCGTGGTAGAGCCTGTGCCTGTGGCGAAAAATGTGGACGTTGAGCTAACCGACGAGATGGAAATTCGGCTGGATGGTCTGCGGAATGATACGGGCGCGTTTGGCTTGCTGTTGGTGGCTGGCGGCGGCATCATCTATGAATCGGGGGGGCATCGGGATTTGCATCCGGAGCGGATTGCGGCGATTGTGAACCAGAAGATGGCGCACAGTTCGATGCTGGCGGAGGAGTTGGGGGATGGGAACAGTGCCTTTAATTTGCTGTATCAGTCGGGTGAGCGGTATGAGTTGTATTCGGTGAATATTGGGCCTGATTATTTTGTGACGCTGTTGTTTGAAGCTTCGGCGCGGCGCGGCCGCATTGGTACGGTGTGGGTATTTGTGCAGCGGGCGGTGAAGGATTTGGAGAAGATTTTGCCGAAATTGCCTTTGGCAACGGCCGTTGCTCCCCCATCCCCCCCACCGCCCACCCCACAGCCCCAACCCACACCGCCGCCTACCAGAACGGAGGTTGCGCCATTTATAACCCACACGCCACCGCCACCGGCTGCCCCGCCGGAGCCGGAACCGGAGCCGGAGCCGGAGCCGATTCAACTGAGTGAAGCGGAGATGGCGGAGTTTGCGGGTTTGTTTGAGAAAACGGCCGATGCTGCGGTTGATTTCGATGCTTTTTGGGATTCGGCGTTGGACAGTGCCGATAGTGGCGCATCCACTAAAGGTGGCTTGTCGCTGGCAGAGGCGCAAAAGATGGGGCTGGTAGATTTGCCGGATTTGCCGCCAATGCCGACCCCGGAACCCGCTGTGGCGGTAACGGCCGTTGCTGCCGAACCCGAACCTACCGAACCTGAGGTGGCTCCCATTGAAGCCAGCGTGGGCGAGTTGGAAGATTTGTTTGCCAATTTGGAAGCGGCTGGTGATGAGGTGGATTGGGAAACGATGTGGGATGCGGACTTGGAGGAGGGGGCCGGGGCGACCACACGGGGCATTTCTTTTGAGGATGCGGTGAAGCAGGGGTTAGTCCCCGGTAATTTTGGGGAAGGCGAGTAGGAAGCTGGCCCGCCGCGATTCGGAAAATCGCGGCGGGCTTTTTTATTTGTGTTGTTTGCGTTTGGGGGGGCGTTTGCGTTTTTTGCGGCTTACGTGCTGTTCTACGAAGTTGATGATGGCGGTGGCGATGTCTACGTTGGTGGTTTCTTCGATGCCCTCGAGGCCGGGCGAGGAGTTGACTTCTAGCAAGAGGGGGCCGCGTTGGGATTGGAGGATGTCTACGCCGGCGACGTGTAGGCCGTGGGCGCGGGCGGCGGCGCGGGCCAGTTGTTGCAGTTCTTGTGTGGGGGTGACGGGAACGGCCGTTCCGCCCAGGTGTAAATTGGAGCGAAAATCGCCAGCGGAGGCGCGGCGTTCCATGGCGGCCACGCATTGGTCGCCCACGACGATGATGCGGATGTCGCGGCCTCTGGCTTCGGCGATGAATTCTTGGACGAGGGCTTGGCGTTTCATGCCGCGTAGTTTGTTGAGGACGTAAGCGGCCGTTTGCAGGTTGGGGGCCAGGATGACGCCTTTGCCTTGTGTGCCTTGCACGAGTTTGATGATGACGGGGGGGCCACCGACGGCTTCGATGGCGGTGAAGAAGGCAGAAGGTTGGGCGATAACGGCCGTTTTGGGGATGGGCAGTCCGGCCTGGCTCATCAGTTGCAGGCTGTGCAGTTTGTCGCGGGATTGGGCGATGGCCTGAGACGTGGCCGTGCAAAAAATGCCCTGCGTCTCAAAATGGCGCACCACGGCCACCCCATATTCCGTAATCGAAGCCCCGATGCGGGGAATGATGGCCTCCACATCGGGCACACGGGCAATGGCATTGGTGTATGTGCCAAATGTGCGCGGTGAGGCATCGGCGGAGACAATTTTGACGGGGGAGTGGGGCAGGCCCATTTCCAGGGCAATGGACATGGTATCCATGACCATGACTTGATGCCCACGCAGCCGTGCTGCTTGCACCAGTCGGCGTGTGCTGTATAGATCGGGATTGCGGGATAGGATGCCGAGTTTCATGTATTAACGGAAATGACCTCTGGGAGGTGGTGAAGATGAGACTACTATACCACACACCTTTTTTGACCGTGAAAATTAATCTCGTTACAATCGCCCATCCTTAGGCGACTGGTTGTAAACGTGTATTCGGCAACCTGATCTAGAGAATCTACATGGTTGAAACTGTTGTTGTTGTCCCAACCTATAACGAGGCTGATAATCTGAATGACCTGGTTTCGCAACTGTTGGCTTTGCCGGTGTCTCTGGGTGTCTTGGTGGTGGATGATAATTCGCCAGATGGCACGGGCGATTTGGCGGATGAGTGGGCGGCGCGGGAGCCGGAACGGGTGTTTGTGGTGCATCGTGCGGGCAAGATGGGGTTGGGTACGGCCTATATTGCTGGTTTTAGGATGGGGCTGGGGATGGGGGTGAAGCGGATTATGACGATGGATGCCGATTTTTCGCACCACCCGCGTTATATTCCGGAGATGATTGGGTTGAGTGAGCGGAAGCATGTGGTGATTGGTTCGCGTTATGTGCCAGGGGGTGGATCGCGCAATTGCACGTGGAAGCGGATTTGGCTGAGTAAGGTGGCTAATTTTGTGGCGCGGCTGTTGTTGGGGCTGAAGGCGCGGGATGCAACGGCTGGTTTTCGGCTGTATCGGCGGGAGGTGTTGGCGTCTATTCCGCTGGAGCGAATTTTTTCGAGTGGTTATTCGTTTTTGGTGGAGATGTTGTTTATGTGTCAGCGGCGGGGCTGGCAGATTGGGGAGGTGCCGATTATTTTTGAGGATCGGCGGAAGGGTACGACGAAGATTTCGCGTCAGGAGGTTTTTAAGGCGCAGTATACGGTGTTTCGGTTGTTTGTGCGGCGGCTGCGTGGGGGTGAACCGAGACGGCCGTCTGTGCCTGTCTCTTAGTTATGGTTGAAGTGTGTTGTAATTTGTGTGGCAGTAAGGAGTGGCGGCTGCGCTTTCCGGCGACGATGCAGGCGGAGCCGCAGGTGGAGGCGTTTCGTTGTACGAGTCCGACGTATGGTCATCATGCGCAAATTGTGGAGTGTGTGCAGTGTGGGTATGTGTATGCGAATCCGCGTTTGGGGGAGGAGGAGCTGTTGGCGGCGTATGCGGCGGTGGAGGATAGTACGTATGTGCAGGAGCGGGAGGGGCGTGAGTTGACGTTTCGGCGGCATTTGCAGCATTTGGAGAAGGTTGTGGGGGGGGCGAACGGCCGTTCTTTGCTGGATGTGGGGGCGTATATTGGTGTGTTTGTGGAGGTGGCAGCGGAGGCTGGATGGCAGGTGTGGGGGGTGGAGCCTTCTTCTTGGGCGGTGGGTGAGGCGCAAAAGCGGGGGTTGAGGGTGTTGGAGGGGACGCAGGATGCACCGGAGTTGGTGGGGCGGCAGTTTGATGTGGTGACGATGTGGGATGTGATTGAGCATGTGGATGACCCTACTGCAGAGATGCATAAGGCGTATGATTTGCTAAAGCCGGGGGGCTGGCTGGTGGTGCATACGATGGATGTGGATAGTTTGACGGCGAAGCTGATGGGGCCGCGTTGGCCCTGGCTGATGGATATGCATTTGCATTATTTTAGTCAGGCGACGCTGGCGAAGATGATGGGGAAGGTGGGGCTGGAGGTGGTTTGGTCGGGGACGCGGGGGCGGTATTTGCGGATGGGTTATTTGGTGACGCGGCTGGGTGGGCTGCATCCGTTGTTGGGTCGGTTGGCTGGTGCGGTGGTGAATGGGTTGGGTTTGCGGGAAACGGCCGTGCCGGTGAATTTTGGGGATTTGTTTACGGTGTATGGGCGGAAGAGGTAATTGAGTAATTAGGTAATTGCTCATCATGAAGGTTTATGACTGTACGGCGGCTGTTTGTTCTGCTTTTTGTGGTGGCGTTGTTTGCGATGGCGGTGCGGGAGACGCTGGACCCGGATATGTGGTGGCATTTGCGGACGGGGGAGGCGATTTTGGCGGGGGGGATTCCGACGCATGATATTTTTTCGTTTACGGTGCCGGAGCATGAGTGGGTGACGCATGAGTGGGGAGCGCAGGTGTTTATGTGGCTGGTGTATGTGGCGGGGGGGCTGCCGGCGCTGATTGTGGTGTTTGCGTTATTGATTGCGCTGACGTTTTGGCTGTTGTTTTTGAGTTGTGAGGGACGGCCGTATTTGGCGGGGTTTGTGGTGTTGTTGGCGGCGGTTACGTCGGCGATTGTGTGGGGGGCGAGGCCGCAGATTTTTAATTTGTTGTTGACGGCCGTTTTTATCTACATTATCGAAGGGCGGCTGGGGAAGGAGCGAAGGGCGCAGCGTGAAGGGCGTGCTGCGCTGCCTTCACCTTTCTCTCTGCGCTCTTCGCTCTGGCTGCTGCCGATTTTGACGGCGGTATGGGCCAATTTGCATAGTGGTTATTTGTTGGGGGTGGTGCTGATTGGCACGTATGCGGTGGGGGAGGCGGGGCAAAGGTTTTTGCAGCCGTCTGATGAGCGGAGTTTGGGTTGGGGGGTGGTGGGTTCTTTGTTTGTGATGGCGGGGTTGTCTTTTGCAGCGGCGGTTTTGAATCCGAGTGGGGCGGCGTTGTGGCTGTATCCTTTTGAGACGTTGGGGAGTCCGGCGATGCAGGCTTATATTCAGGAGTGGCATTCGCCGGATTTTCATTTGCGGATTTTTTGGCCGTTTGTGGTGATGTTGGGGGTGGGGGTGTTGAGTTGGGTGTATGGGGGGAAACGGCCGTCTGTGAGTGAGCTGCTGCTGTTTGGGGGTACGGGGGCGGCGGGGCTGATTTCGGCGCGGAATATCCCTATTTTTGCCATTATTAGTGCGCCGATTGTTGCTCGGCATGTGCTGATTTTGTTTACGGGGACGGCGGCTTACCCGCTGTTGAGTGGGCAGGAGGGAGGGGAACGGCCGTCGGGGGTGTTGGGGGTTTTGAATTGGGTGGTGTTGGTGGCGGCTTTGTTTGGGGCGTTTGTGTGGACGGCGAATACGGTGATTTTGAATGAGGTGGAGGTGGCGGCGGTGTATCCGGTAACGGCCGTTGACTATCTTGAAGAATCTGGTCTGGCTGAAATGCGTGGTTACAACAGCTATAATTGGGGCGGCTATTTGATTTGGCGGGGTGTGCGGGTGTTTGTAGACGGCCGTGCGGATGTGTATGGGGATGATTTTCTTTTTTATTACCGTCGCACCTTTGAACTGCGAGAAAATTGGCAGGAGCCGCTCGATGATTTTGCGGTGGACTATGTGTTAATGGAACGAGACAGTCCACTGGCGATAATGTTACTGAATCATGAAGGCTGGCAAGAGGCTTATGCCGATGATTTGGCACGTATATTTGTAAGGGCGAATTAGCCCTGACAGGTCTGCCGGACCTATCAGGTCTTTACTAGGCATGTCCCAAATTCGTAAAAGTGATTGGTTGTGGGTGGCAGTAATTGGCCTGTTGGTGCAGGCGTTTTGGGCAGTGCAGTTAACCCATCCCTCGTATATGGATGCTTATTACTATGCGACCAATGGGCAGCGGCTGGCCGATGGCTATGGCTTTACGGAGAAGGTTATTTGGCAGTTTTTGGATGAGCCAACGGCCGTTCCCACACCAAGTCACAGTTACTGGATGCCATTTCCCTCTCTATTGGCAGCGGCGGGGTATAAAACGGCCGATTTCTGGCGGGGCGCACAATGGCCGTTTTGGCTTTTAGCAGGGCTGCTGCCTCTGCTGGCGTTTACCATCAGCCAGCAGCTTGCGGGGGAACGTTGGCAGGCGTGGACGGCAGCCATGTTTACAGCGGCAGGTGGTTTTTATGCTCACTGGTTAAGCCAGCCAGCGACTTTTGCTCCGTTTGCGTGGGCAGGGGGCTTGGGGCTTTTGGCGATGGCACGAGGGGGACTGGGTATGAGGGGCGGGAGATTGTGGTGGCTGTTAGCGGGGGTGATGGCGGGGGTGGCGCATTTGACGCGAGCGGATGGGGTGTTGATTTTGGCGGTGGGGGTGTGGGTTATTATTTTAGAGGCTGGAAACTGGAGGGTGGAGAGTGGGCGGTTAGTCGCTAGTCTCCAGTCTCTTAGTCTCTTAGTCTTGGGGTATTTGCTGGTGATGGGAGGCTGGTTTGGGCATGGTTGGCGGGTTTGGGGACGGCCGTTGCCGACGGTGGGAACGCAAACGATCTTTTTGAGGGATTATGATGATTTGTTTGCTTACGGCCGTTCGTTTGATTGGCGCTATTTTGTGGATTGGGGCTGGGGGAATATTTTTCAGTCGAAGTTGGACGGTGTACTGGTGGGGGTGCAGACGTTTGTGGCGGTGGGTGGGCTGATTTTTTTGACCCCGTTTGTGGTGTGGGCCTGGTGGCGATGGGGACGAGGGGAGAGGCGGGGGTGGTTACGGCCGTTTGCCTGGTATACCGCCGGTTTGTATGGGGCAATGAGCCTGGTGTTTACGCTGCCGGGTGGGCGAGGTGGGTTGTTTCACTCTTCGGCAGCGGTGTGGCCCTGGATGATGGCTTTGGCCGCAGGGGGCATTGGGCTGGCGGTGGATTGGTTTGCAGTGCGGCTGCCCCATTGGCAGCCGGAACGGGCCAAGCGGCTGTTTTCTATCATTTTTGTGGTGGTGGCTTTTGTAATGAGTCTTTTTGTCGGTCTGGCACGATCAGATGCGGCCGATCAGTTGGCGCAGATTTATGAGACGATTGGGACACAATTGCCGCCTGAGGCGGTGGTGATGGTGGGAGATGCACCTGGGTTTTATTATCATACGGGGTTAACGGCCGTTAGCATCCCCAACGAACCAATTTCCATCCTATTAGCAGCAGCATATCAGTACCACGCAGGCTATCTGGTATTGGATGCAAATCATCCACAGCCCCTGAATGAATTGTATCAGGGCACGGCTGAATCTCCACAGATCAGGCTGCTGGAGCAGTATGACATAGTTGATGCGGAGGGCAATGCGCTCCCTGTCAATTTGTATCAAATTTATGATGAGTAAACGTGGTATCTGGCTTGTGGCAGGGGCCGTTGTGCTGGCAATGGGGCTGTTTGTTTTGGTAGCCCAGTGGCAAAGCCGGGCAGGTTTTCCGCTGGATGATGCCTGGATTCATCAAACCTATGCGCGGAATTTGGTGCGAAGCGGCCGTTGGGAGTTCGTGCCGGGGGTAATAAGTTCGGGTTCGACGGCCCCGCTTTGGACGCTGTTATTAGCGATAGGATATTTGTTACGTTTGCCTTATTTGGCCTGGGCCTATGGGCTGGGGGGCTTGTCGCTGCTGTGGCTGGCCTGGGCCGGTATGCAGGTGTGGCGGCAGGTGTGGCCGGAATTGGCAGACGCAGATTGGGTGGCGGGGCTGGTTTTGGTGCTGCTGTGGCCGCTGGTGTGGGCAGCCGCCAGTGGCATGGAGACGTTGTTGTTTGCGGCGATTGGGCTGCAAGTGGTGGCATTGGCTCTGCGGCCTGAATTACATTTGAAGTTGTTGGGGCTTTTGGGCCTTTTGTGTGGCCTATTGGTTTTGACGCGGCCCGATGGCGTGGTGCTGGTGCTGTTGGTGGTGATTCAGTTGGTCGTGAACCAAGGGCGAAAAGGCCGTTTCCCATCTCTCATCTCCAATCTGTTGGTTTTGGGGATAACGGCCGTTATCCCCCTCCTCCCCTACTTTTTCTTCAACTTAAACGCTAGTGGCACCATTTGGCCGAATACATTTTATGCCAAACAAGCAGAATATGGGCTGGTGCTGGCACAGCCTTTGCTGGCACGTGTCTGGCAGTTGTTGTTTTATAGTTGGGGTGGGCCACAAGGAAGCCCGCACATCATACTGCTGCCGGGTTTGGTGGTGATGGGCTGGCTGGCTTTACGGCGTGATTGGCAGGAGAAGCGTTTTTATCGGCTTCTGCCGCTGGTGTGGGCGGGCGGACATGTGGTTTTGTATGCCTGGCGGCTGCCGGTGACGTATCAACACGGCCGTTACTTACTGCCAGCCATTCCTGTTTGGACACTGTTTGGCTTGGCGGGATGGCAGGTACTGTTGTCGGGTTTTCTCCGCGAGAGGGCATTATTCAAATTGGTCAGACAAGCCGCTTATTTAAGTTTTGCCCTCATTGTGGGTCTATTTTTACTGTTGGGTGCGGTTAACGCCTATGCCAATGATGTGGCTTTTATTGAGGGGGAGATGGTGGCTGTGGCGCATTGGCTGCGAGATAACACGCCACAAGATGCGTTGATTGCTTCTCATGACATTGGGGCGATTGGATATTTTGCGGAACGGCCGTTGCTCGATCTAGCTGGTCTTATTTCACCTGAGGTCATCGAATTCATTGCCGATGAACAAGCCATCAGCCGCTACATTCTTAACAGCAAGGCTGACTATTTAGTTACGGCTCCTCAGTGGCCTTATGATGATGTGACAATAAATGAGAATGTCCGCTTAGAATACAGCACGAATTATGAATGGACACGTGAGCAAGGCATTAATAATATGGCCGTTTACACACTGCCCTAGCCTCTTGGCACACGTTTGTTATTCATGGTATACTGACCTCATTAGTAAATCCTCATTTAATTGTCATAGTTGCCCAAAGACATGCGTGTGGAAACTTGGAAGAAGGAAAAGGATGTCATGTCGCAAATAAAATTGCTTATTGTTGATGACCACCCCGTATTTCGTCAGGGTTTGTGTGATGTGCTGGAAACAGATCCCCAAATGAAGGTAGTAGGGCAAGCCGCCGATGGCGATGTTGCTATTGAGAAAGCTCATGAAACATTACCTGATGTTATCCTTATGGACATCAATCTACCAACGATGAATGGGCTGCAAGTAACTCGCAAAATCACTTCCCAATTGCCAGATGCGAAAGTGGTGATGATTACCGGATACGATGATGCTGAACAGGTTTTTCATGCGTTACGTGCGGGCGCATCGGCCTATTGCGCCAAGGATACCACGCCAGAAACGTTGATTCATATTGTGCGTGAGGTACATGATGGCAATTATGTCGTTGGCGAGAAGGTTATGAGCCGCGAGGAAATGACGGCTTGGGTTGAACAGAAAGTCGGTCGTTTGGCTGGCCCTTTAGCCAGCGATGCCGAGGACCTATTCATTCCCTTGTCTCCACGAGAGATGGAGATTTTGGAGCATGTTACCAAAGGTTTGAGCAATAAGGAAATCGCGTTCAAATTAGGTATTAGCCACCAGACTGTTAAAAATCATATGACGGCAATTTTGCGTAAGCTACGTGTGGATGATCGGACGCAAGCGGCCGTTTATGCACTTCAACATGGGTGGGTCCGGTTAGAAAATTCACGTAGTTGATCTTGTTGTAGGAGACACGCATGGCTGGAAAATCTTTTGAGGCTTTTATTGAAGAAGTGCGTAAAGACTACGAAAGAACGCACCAAGAGTTGAAAGAGATTGATGTACTCATTAACCAAAGTACAGCTGAGGTTGAACGTTCTGCTCAATTGAATGCGCAGATCTCTGGACGTGTACGTCAATTGGAATCCAATTTTGAGACACTGCCCCGCGAATACATTCGTGAAACATTTGAAGAATTATTAAATGTCCAGCAACGGCTCTTTACAATGCGTGGGCAATTGGAAACGTTGCAAAGCAAACAACGCAACCTCGAGCAGCTATTAGAATTACAAAGACAACTAAGCGAGTTTGTGGGTGGGGCCGCATGGCTGCCCGAAGAGAACAAGAAGGCATCTCGTGATCCTGATGATCAATCCACTGTTATCCGTGTTATTCAAACAGAAGAAGCCGAAAAAGAAAATTTAGTAAGAAAGATGCACGATGGGCCAGCTTCTTCCCTCAGTAACTTTATTTTGCAGGCAGAGATTTGCCAGCGTTTTTTCGATGTGAATCCGGATCGAGCCAGAACCGAGTTAAATACATTGAAGAGTGCGGCAGCGGCCACCTTTAGCTATGTTAAGGATTTTATTTTTGATTTGCGCCCAATGATGTTGACGGACTTGGGTGTTGTACCTACTCTCCGTCGTTATGTGGAATCGGCACAAGAAAAGAGCGGTATCTCTGTGTCAATCACGATTACAGGGTTGGAAAGACGGTTGGAGAATCATATTGAAGTTACCATTTTCCGAGGAGTGCAGAATTTGTTGAATAATTCTTTGGCTCATGCTCAAGCAACACAAATACAAGTAGCATTGGACATAGCTCAGGATAAGGTAACGGCCGTTGTTGAAGATAATGGCAATGGTTTTAATCCTGATGAAGCTTTTAGCAATAACAGTCGCACTATAGGTTTACCAACCTTACGCGAGCGGATTGAAATGCTAGGTGGATCTTTGACCATTCAAAGCAGTGTCGGTCAAGGTACAAGAGCTGAATTTACAATCCCGATTGAAACAGAAATGATAGAAATCTATTAAGCCCCATCATAAAATGTGTAATGTGGCTTGTAATCTTACACTGTTATCGTCTGCATTAGCACCAGAAAAATCTATGTACCGATGTCCTATTGTAAATCAGGTTACATGAAGATAATCTAGGCTTATATTATTAATCAAATTTTTATTTTTTAAGGAGTTATGAAATGTTATTTTTGAATCGTGAGAATGGACAAGGTTTGGTTGAGTACGCGCTGGTTTTGGTTTTGGTAGCTGTGGTTGTTATCGCTATCCTGACCCTGCTTGGCCCCCAGATTGGTAACGTCTTTAGCCGCATCGTCGCTGGCTTGGGCTAATCACTTTTTTTGAAGTCATTATTATTCATTTATTATAGGAGACAAGAAATGTTATTTTTGAATCGTGAGAATGGACAAGGTTTGGTTGAGTACGCGCTGGTTTTGGTTTTGGTAGCTGTGGTTGTTATCGCTATCCTGACCCTGCTTGGCCCCCAGATTGGTAACGTCTTTAGCCGCATCGTCGCTGGCTTGGGCTAATCACTTTTTTTGAAGTCATTATTATTCATTTATTATAGGAGACAAGAAATGTTATTTTTGAATCGTGAGAATGGACAAGGTTTGGTTGAGTACGCGCTGGTTTTGGTTTTGGTAGCTGTGGTTGTTATCGCTATCCTGACCCTGCTTGGCCCCCAGATTGGTAACGTCTTTAGCCGCATCGTCGCTGGCTTGGGCTAATCACTTTTTTTGAAGTCATTATTATTCATTTATTATAGGAGACAAGAAATGTTATTTTTGAATCGTGAGAATGGACAAGGTTTGGTTGAGTACGCGCTGGTTTTGGTTTTGGTAGCTGTGGTTGTTATCGCTATCCTGACCCTGCTTGGCCCCCAGATTGGTAACGTCTTTAGCCGCATCTTAGCTGGCTTGGGCTAAGAGTGTTACCTTTGCATTTGATATAATGAGTTAACTTAAGTTAACAAGTTAAGATAATCATAAAAAGCTCTATCAATTGATGATAGAGCTTTTTATATTGTTACCTGTCGATTGATTACTCCGACTCATATTGACATTCTTACAAGCAGTATGGAATTAATCGAAGGTTAAATAGTGCCTGAACCTGCATTGATGCAGCATTATTTGCGTTTTAAGCTCCCCAGAAAACCGAGTAGAAGGCCAAATGCCAGGCCAATTAGACCTACAGCGAATTGATTACGTCGTGAAAATGAGGGAGGATCGGCCGTTTCCCATTCTTCGATGACAGGCAAGACAGATTGTACACTTTGAGGGGTATAGCGTTGATGGGTAATTTGGATCACACCCTCCGCAAAAACGAGTCTTGAGCCATAACGATTGGCATATACTTGCGTAAATTCAGCACCAAAAAGCAAAATCTGAGCTGAAAGATAGATCCAGAACAGCAGCAAAATAATTGAACTGGCAGCACCATATGCCGCCCCCCCCGTCCAATTACCCAAATACCATCCAATAAGGTATTCGCCCAGACTAAAAAGAACGGCCGTTACCGCCGCTCCTAATCCCACATCCTGCCAAGACACCTCAGCATCTGGTAAAAACTTAAATATCAGTGCAAAACAACCAGTAATAATCGTTAACGAAAGAACAAAATCTAATAACGGCAAAACTGTTGCTAACAGAGGCGCTAAATCTGCTAGCAACCGATTAATAATCCCCAAAAAGGTGCTAATTGCTAATGACAACATCAACAAAACACCAACTCCTATCACCATAAGAAACGCCAAAGCCCTTGTCTTCACCAAAGCCAAAAAACCTTTATCAGGCGGTTGAACGATACGCCACATACTATTGATGGCACGTTTAAGCTGAGTAAAAACTCCAGAAGCACCCACAAGCAGCAAAACAGTACTAACAATCGTCGCTGTAATACCAGAAGTGGTCTGGCTGGCATTTTCAATAATGCTCTCTATAACAACAGCTGCCTCCCGCCCCACCACATCTTCAATTTGAGCGACTAATTCACCTTGTACAGCTTGCTCACCCACAAATAAGCTAACAAGCGCGACGGTAAGCACAATGAGAGGTGCCAAGGAGAACATGGTGTAATAGGCGAGCGAAGCCGCCAACATGGACCCTCTATCCTGCGAGTAACCTTGCGCTGTATCACGAAACAATTCAAAAATCGCTTTCAGTCTATTCTGTTTCATGGCATGATCTGCTTTTTATTTATCAGGAATGATACTGCTCTCAAGAAACAGCAGTTCTATTAGCCTAAGATTCCTATCAAATTCTCGGTGGGTTTCTGTTAAACTGTTTTACATGGGGAGGAATCAACTATATCCAAACAATCTTTGGTACAAGGAGCTATATCGCATGGTAGCCAATACCAGTATGAATTATTTGTCGTCTCAAATACAACCAGATATTGCAGCCCTTCGCTTACGTCTTAAACAACTAAATGTTTGGCCAGCAGCAGGCGACCAATTTCTGACGCTGTTGGCTCAAACGCGAACTTTGCCAGATAAGTTAACACCTGATGATCGTGAATGGATCGTGCTTGTAGCCAAAGATGCACTTCGCTCCTGTGATATTGGTGCACGGTATCCTGCATTCTTCCAAAAGTTATTTAAATGCCCCGATCTACTCCAGGCATTCCTCACTGAACTAGATCGACTGCAACATTAAGACCCCCGAAAAGGGCAAAGCCTTCTGAAGAAAATCTCTATCTTTAGAAGGCTTTTTAAATAACTCCCAATTCCTTCCCTACATTCCCAAAAATCTCCAAAGCTATCTCAATATCTTCACTGCTATGAGCGGCTGAATTCATCACCCGGATACGGGCTTTGCCTTGAGGGACAGTAGGATAGCCAATAGCCATAGCAAACACGCCGGCATCGAAAAGGTGACGACTGAATTCACGAGCTAGCTTTACATCGCCCAGCATGACAGGCACAATCGGAGTTTCTGTTTCTCCTGTATCAAAACCCATCCGCTGCATTCCTGTCTTAAAGATGTTAGCATTGTGCCACAATTTATCCACTAATTCGGTTGATTCTTGTAGTATGGCCACAGCTTCAAGGCAAGCGGCCGTATCTGGAACAGTCATTGCACTAGAGAAGAGGAACGGCCGTCCTCGCTGTTTCAACCAATCAATCACCACCTGCTTTCCGGCAACAACACCCCCGACCACCCCAAAAGCCTTACTTAAAGTTCCCACCTCAACATCCACACGCCCATGTAAACCAAAATGATCTACAATGCCACGACCGCCCTCGCCCAAAACACCTTCACCATGAGCATCATCCACCATGATCATAATGCCATGTTCTTCGGCCACCTCTGTCAGCTTGTCCAAGGGGGCAATATCGCCATCCATACTAAAAACACCATCGCTGACAATCAACCGACGGCCGTACTCAGTTGTAGCCGCAATTTTTCGCTGCAAATCACCTATATCATTATGAGCATAACGCACTACTTGGGCTCGGCTCAACCGCGACGCATCAATAATACTGGCATGATTCAACTCATCCGAGAATATCACATCCCCACGCCCCACCAAGGCAGGAATGGCGGCTAAATTAGCCGTAAACCCACTTTGCAGCACAATACAAGCCTCCGCCTGCTTAAAAGCTGCCAGACTTTGCTCCAACGCAATATGCAAAGACATCGTACCCGCAATCGTCCGTACCGCCCCTGGCCCAATACCATATTCATCAATCGCTTTTTTAGCCGCTTCCCGCACACGAGGGTGATTGGCTAAACCCAAATAGTTATTCGCGCAAAAATTAAGTCGGGAACGGCCGTTAATCGTCACCCAAGCACCCATCGGCGATTCAATCGTACGAATCACATTATAAAAGCCAGACGCTTTCAAACCATCAATTTCCTCTTCCAACCAACCCACTCTACTTTCACTCATCACTCATTCTCCCAAACAAACTCTCCATAAACTTCCCCAAACTACATTTTTGTAGGGAAATCAAAAAACTTCACCTCTAACCCAAACATCTCCGCCAAATGCGCCCCCAACGCCCGCACCCCCACAGTTTCCGTTGCATAATGACCCGCATAAATCACATTCATCCCATGATCAGCCGCAGCCCAATAATTTGCATGAGAAGTCTCACCCGTCACAAACGTATCAGCACCCAAAGCCTTCGCCTCCGCCACCTGATCCGCCGCAAATCCAGAAACAATCGCCACCCGATTGACAGATTCCGGCCCAAAGGCCAACACACGCGCCTGCGTATTCAACTTCTCATTTATCTGATTCACCAACTGAGACAACGTTGTGGGCTGCGTCATCATTCCCATCACCCCTAAGGGCGTTCCCTTCGGGGCAAACCACCACGACATCACTTCCAGGCCAAGCATCTGCGCCAAAACCGCATTATTGCCAACCACTCTATGAGCATCCAAGGGCAAATGCGCTGCATACAAATTTAACCTATGTTGCAACAACAAACGCACACGCTCACCCAATGGCCCTGCAATACGTTCCACATCGCGCCATAAGATACCATGATGCACCAACAACAAATCCGCACCCCATGCCGCCGCCACCGCAATCACCGGCGGTGCCACATCCACAGCTAAAGCAATTCGTGCAACATCCTCATTATCCGCTTCCAGTTGCAAACCTTGTGGCCCATAATCAGCTATTTCGGCAAGATGAAGATACTCATCCAAGTAAGCTATTAATTCATCACGTTTCATTGGTTCGCCCGAGCCAGAGTAATAATACGCTCCAGGCCATTATCAACAAGATTCGTCACCTCTTGAGCCATACGCTGGTAACCATCGAGCGGACCGCCGTAAGGATCAGCAACACTGTACCTTTTCCCTACCATTTCACTAAACAAAAAAATCTTGTCCCGATGACGTGGGAATTCGGCTTGCAGAGCCTCCACATGCCCCAGTTCCATACACAGCACTAGGTCAGCTTCTGCCAACATTTGCCCTGTAACTGTCTGAGCCAAATGCTCACGCAAATCCAATCCCTTTTCAGCCATCACCGTAACACTGTGTGGTGACGCACTGTGCCCATCCAGCGCCCATGTGCCAGCAGACGCTACCGTCCAATCAGGCAAACCTTGCTTCTGCAAACGGTCACGTAAAACTGCTTCGCCAACAGGAGAGCGGCAAATATTTGCCGTACAAACAATCAATATATGAGACATTAAAAAAGGGGCTTGACTGGTTTGGCAAACCAGTCAAGCATCAATTGCAGATCAATCTAATTCTGGCTGTAAAACGCCATAATCGCCGTCTCGGCGCCGATATAACACATTGATAGCTTCAGCATCGGTGTCAAAGAAGACAAAGAAATCATGGCCTAATAGTTCCATTTGCTCAATGGCCTCATCGGCCGGCATAGGATGCAAAGGGAATTTTTTATAACGCACAATTTTGCGCTCTTCTTCCTCTATTTCAGCAGTTTCAATAGGCAGCGGTTCCTCTGCCAGCACATCCCCACCTCCAGACCGAATCTTCCGGCGACGTTTGCCGCGATACCGATTTATCTGGCGATATAATTTGTCTACAACCGCATCTATGGCGGCAAACATATCGTTACTACGTTCTTCAGCCCGCAAGATGGTACCCCGATCATCACGCACGGTAATTTGGGCAACTTGCCGCTCTACCGCATTGCGCGTGTTTTCAGTTGAGAGGTCTACACGCACTTCATTGAGTGTAGACAAGTATCTATCCAGGCGGCTTGTCTTTTTCTCGACATAGTTTTGTATTCTTGGAGTAATTTCCATATTTTGGCTGTGAATTGTTAGTTCCATCTCTCTTTGACTCCTTAGTTGTGGTACTGGTCATAGGATATAAAATGTGTTTTGGGTGTTACAAAAACGCATCTTATTCGTCTGATTATGACATTTTATGTGGCTCGTGCCAAGCAATAGGCGGAGACGCTTTCAGCTCCTTTAGACAAGAGAGCATCTGCGGCTGCGGATAGGGTCGCCCCAGTGGTGCATACATCGTCAATAAGTAAAATTTTCTTGCCAACAACTGTTTTTTCTTCTGCATGAAAGGCTGCCTGCATATTTTCCTTTCTTTCTGTGATATTTAGTCCAACCTGTGATCTTGTCTTACGTACTCTTTGTAAAGCGTGGGTATTCATGGGCATATTCAGTTTTTGACTGAACTGCCTTGCTAGCAGTTCGGACTGATTATAACCGCGCATTTTTTTACGTTCGTGATGAAGTGGAATAGGAATAACAAGGTCAACGGCCGTTTCCCAACACAGCCACCCCTCCAACATTAAATCAGCTAAAGGCTCAACCAAACCAAACATACCCTCATACTTCAATTTATGGATCAC
This sequence comes from Ardenticatenaceae bacterium, assembly GCA_020634415.1. The sequence goes on along the minus strand of JACKBT010000021.1, from coordinate 74,655 downwards.
AGATTGAACAGGTTCAGCAAACAAAACGGTCGAGCGAATCTGCGCCAAAGGCAAAGCATGATGCACACACGTCCGACAAATCTCACCTCGCCCTTGCACCACACGTCCACACTTTTGGCAGATTGGCTCCTGAATCCAAACAACTTTAGCACGACAGTCAGCACAGAACATCGCACCTGGTTTGCGGCAAACTGCACAAACGGGGGGAAACAAAAATGACAAAAAAGCACCAGCTACCTGTCTGGCACGATTTTGCCAAGAAATAGCTGGTGCTTGAATTTTGCTAGACACTACTTTCTTATTAGTTAGAAATTTTCACCAAGCGCACTGCTGCGCAAAATTTGGAAGCCCGCTGGCCCCAACAAAACCACAAACATCGAGGGGAAAATCAAGAAAACCATCGGGAAAAGCATCTTAACAGGCGCTTGCTGCGCTTTCTCCTCGGCACGCTGCCGCCGTTTAATACGCATCTGTTCCGATTGGATACGCAAAACCTTACCAATACCCACACCAAGTTGATCCGCTTGAATAACGGCCGCTACAAAGCTAGAAACATCCGGCACACTCAACCGATCAGCCATATCGCGCAGAGACTGACGGCGCGTTTTACCCAACTGCATCTCATAAATAGCTCGACCAAACTCCCGCGCCAATGGATCATCCCATTTTTCGTCCACGCGCTGCATCGCGCCATTAAACGTCTGACCAGCCTCCACACAAATCAACATTAGATCAAGCGCATCAGGCAATTTTTTCAGAACCGCATCCTTTCTTCTATCAATGATCGAACGAAGAAACATAGCCGGCATATAAAACCCCAAAGCCGCAGCACCTAAAGAGTAGAGAAAGCGATTCTCAGCGGCAAAGCGAGTCATCACCATAAAAACAAGACCAGCAAAGATGGCAGCCAAAACCACCCTCGCCGCCCAAAATTCGGCAGCCGACATATTGCGCGGGTTGCCCGCCATCTCTAACTTTTGCGTGGTTTCCGCCAAAGTCTTTTCAGGGGTTAAGCGAACAATAAACGCACTGATCCGACGAACAATAGGCAGAAAAAGGCGTTCGCTAATCGGCATAGACATTTCGATTTCTTCAATCGAAACAATCTCCTCACGGGCCGCAAAATCTTCAATACGCGCTGATAAAGGGTCGCCTTCAGCTTTCCTCAACAAGATAACGCTATAAACAATAATGCCGATGGCTAAAACAGCAACAACAAGTAGCAAAATAGATGTTGACATGTTTCTCTCCTAAATTGCAAATATGAACCTAAACCTCAATATCTACAATCTTGCTAATAGCAAACGCGCCTGCCCCAATCATTGCCACACTGCAAATAAGCACAAGCCAACCACAGGGAAACGATCCCGGAATAATCCAAGGTTGCTCTTTCACCCATAACTCTGAAATATATTCAGGATTAATAAAATACATCATAAGCCCCAGAGCAATAGGCAAAAACGTAATGATCCAACCCGAAGCTCTACCTTGCGCAGTTAGGGTGCGGATTTCACCTTTAATGCGAACTCGTTCCCGAATAGTGAAACTAATACTGTCCAGAACTTCGGCCAGGTTACCACCAACTTCCCGTTGAATATTAACGGCCGTTATCACCAAATCCAAGTCATCACTCGGAACACGGTTATACATATTCGCCAACGACTGCTCCACACTCAACCCCAGCCTAACCTCCTGAACCACACGTTCAAACTCAACCGAAATCGGGGGAGGAGACTCCGTAGCGATAGTCTCCATTCCTTGCAAAACACTACTCCCAGCCCGAAGCGCATTCACCCATAGCGTAAGCGTATCACCCAATTGATTATTAAAAGCCCGCACACGGCTCTTGGCCGTATAACTTATATAAAATCTCGGTACCCGTGAACCAACAATCCCCCCTATAGCCGCTACAATCCAACTTTGACCAAAGAAAAAATAACCCGCACCAGCCCCAACTAAAGTAGCAATGGCCATGAATACAATATATTCACTCACCCGCAATTTAATATCAGCTCGACGAATCTTTTCCTGAATAGAGCCAAAAAACGTTCGGCCAGACATAAGATTGTCCAGCTTATCAGCCACATCAGACTTTTTGGCACTACGATCAACAACATCATCTTCAGGTAAATCCACAACCCCAGTTGAACTAACAAATTCTTCCAGCCGTTCATCAACAACTGTTTGCCGCCCCCCAGTAAAGATAGCAATACCAGCACCCAAAACAATTATCAAAGCAAAACCGCCCAGTACAAGCAATAAGGGATTCATAGTTTGCTCCTTTCACCACAAAGGCTTAACGCCGAGAACCTCTTGTTCCAATACCAAAAATAGAAGGTGGCAGCATAATTCCAGCATCCTGAATTTTCCACATAAACTTTGGCCTAAGTCCAGTCGGACGCAAACGGCCGATCACCCGACCCTGCTCCATACCTGTTTGCTCAAAGCGGAAAATCTCAGAAGTCGTGATCACATCACCTTCCATACCCTGAATCTCACTAATCGAAGTCACCTTCCGGCTGCCATCACGCAAACGTTCACCCTGAACAATCACATCAACCGCAGAAGCTATCTGCTCCCGAATAGCCCGGTGAGGCAAATCCATACCAGCCATCAAAACCATCGTTTCCAAACGAGCCAACATATCACGCGGACTATTCGCATGAGCCGTAGCCAAGCTACCATCATGACCCGTATTCATAGCCTGCAACATATCCAACGCCTCGCCACCACGAACCTCACCCACAATAATCCGGTCTGGCCGCATACGCAAAGAGTTAATCACCAATCGCTGAATAGAAATCTCACCCCGCCCTTCCACATTCGCTTCACGCGACTCCAACCGCACAACATGATCCTGCCGCAACTGCAATTCAGCCGCGTTCTCAATAGTCACTATACGTTCATGGTCGGGAATAAAACTCGACATAATATTCAACAAAGTCGTTTTTCCAGAACCCGTACCACCAGAGATAACCATATTCAGGTGAGCCACCACACAAGCCTTCAGAAACTCCACCGCTTCAGGCGTAACACTGCCAAACTCCACCAAATTCTCAACAGTTAGCGGAATTTTAGAGAAGATACGAATGGTAATAGATGGCCCATCAATAGAAATTGGCGGCACAATCGCATTCACACGAGAGCCATCGGGCAAACGAGCATCAACCAACGGCGAACCCTCGTCAATACGACGACCCAACGGGGCCACAATACGATCAATAATGCGCAGCACATGCTCATTATCCTCAAAGGTAACATTGGTGCGAGTAATATGCCCACCTTGTTCAATAAACACATTCTTGGGGCCATTCACCATAATTTCAGTGATGCCATCCATACTCAAGAACTGCTCAAGTGGCCCAAAGCCAAGAATTTCGGCCGTTATCGCCTCAAACAGCCGCTTCTTCTCATTCCGAGTCAACACAATACTCTCTTCAGCCAGCATTGCCTCAAACATCTCATTAATCGTGGCCCGCACTTCGGCCGTTTTTGTAATGTCCATTGTTGGATCCAACTCAGCAATAAGCCTCTGCTGCACCCGGTTTTTCAGGTCAATATAGGCATCACGAGAACCAGTGGCCGGAGAAGCCCGCTTAACACGCAGTTCTTGCAGTTTAGATGGTTCCCCAGCAGTGGGTTCCTGGCTTTTTTCGATTCGTCTTAATAGAGACACAATTAACCTCCAGCTTTTGCACGGCCACCAAATAATCGGCCAAGCAGACCACTTTCTTTCAACTCACCAGTTGCGCCCTCCGCAGTCGCATCATCTCCTAACTCTTGCAGAACATGATCGGCCAAACTATTGAGGGCCACACTGATGGGTTGGCGGCTTGAATTTGTTACGAGTGGCACACCCTGATCAGCAGCCACACCAGCAGCAATTTCATCACTAGGAATAACCATTGTTACCGGCCGTTTTAAGGCACTGCTAATATCCTTAACCGAAATACCTTGTTTGTTGGATGCTCGATTCACAACCAACCAAGTCTTATCTTGCTCATATTCAAGATTTTCCGCCAAATCATAGAAACGACTCACGTTTTTCAAGTCGGGCAAACTTTGTTGCGTGACCAAAACAATACGGTCAGATACATCCAGCATTGTCAAAACTTTATCACTGAGATACGCACTCGTATCAATAATGACAAAATCATACATCCTGCGGAATGACTCTAGCAGGTCTTTTACTCTATCTTCTGTAACAATATCAGCCATTTCCGGACGGGGCGGCGATAACAAGACACTCAAACCGCTTCGGTGTAATTGCACAACACTTTCAATTAACTCAGGATCGGTCTCACTGGCATGTTCAATCAAGTCAACAATGCTAGTCATTTGCTTTAAATTCAGCATGACCGCCACATCTCCAAACTGCAGACTGCCATCCATAAGCAATGTCCGCTGATTGCGTTTGGCAAGGGCTACACCCAAGTTAACAGCAATGGTGCTGCACCCAGCTCCACCTTTAGGACTGAATACAGAGACAATCCGCCCCTCCCGCACCGGTATGCCAGTAGCAACTTGCCCACTCGCACCCAGTGCCCCGGTAGAAGATAAGGGGGCGGTAGCCATCGCTGGCCGCTTTTTGTAAACACGGCGAACGGCCGCTACCAACTCATCACCGCCAAAAGGCTTGGTCAAAAAGTCGCGTGCCCCCGCCAGCATAGCCCGGCGCAAATAGTCCGAATCACTTTGCACAGACATGATAATAATTTGAGCGCGGGGTGCTAGTTCCGATATTCTCTGACTGGCCTGAATACCATCAATACCAGGCATGTTAATATCCATAAGGATAATATCGGGCGAATGTTTCTGGGCCATTTCAATGGCTTCTTCACCCGTTCCAGCCTGACCAATCACTTCTATATCCGATTCAAATTGGAGGAGCTTTCGGACGTTTTCCCGTGTTTCAGGGAGATCATCAACAATGAGGACACGAATTACTTTATCTGCCATTATTCACTTTAGAAGTTGGGTTTTAATTTGCTAGTCATCCTATCACAACACAATCATCATACAATGATCCATTACAATGTCAAGGTACAGATAGTAGCATACTCCTCTACAACCTGAAAATAGCGAGATGGTGGGGTCATCGTACAGGCCAAGTTTAACATAAGTAAGGTACCAAGAAAAGATGAGGGCCATAAACGCTCATTCATCAATGACGCACAGTAAATTTTTGCCCCAGATGAGGGACATGCACATTTGTAAAACCCTGGTCTTTTTGCAAGGCTTCAGCCAGGGATAAGGAGGCATCCTCTTCGCCATGAACGATGAAGGTATGTAACGGCCGTTTCTCAAAATGCCCCGTCCAAGCCAACAACTCACCACGATCGGCGTGCGCACTCAAGCCATTAATCGTTTCCACCTGCGCACGCAATTGATGCACCTCGCCAAAAATCTTCACCTCCGGCTGCTTCTCCACCAGGCGGCGGCCCAGCGTGTGCGGAGCTTGCCAGCCCACAATCAGAATCGTATTGCGTGGATCCTCCACATTATTCTTCAAGTGATGCAAAATGCGCCCCGCCTCCGCCATGCCACTGGCACTAATAATCACCGCTGGCTCACGCAGAAAATTTAGTTCCTTCGATTCGGCCGTTGTGCGCGTATAACGCATCATCTCAAACCCAAACGGATCACCATGACTATCTTCCAACAAGAAGGAAGCAATCTCATCATCATACGCCTCCGGGTGCAGCCGGTAGACGCTGGTAGCATCAATAGCCAAAGGGCTGTCTACAAAAACGGGCAAATGGGGCGAAATATCACGCGACTCAACCAATTGATGCAAACGGTAGACCAATTCTTGAGTACGCCCCACTGCAAAGGCCGGCACAATTATCTTGCCCCCGCGCTGGCACGTTTCATTAATTATGCGCTCTAATTTGTTACTGGCCTCCTCAACGGCCGTATGCTCCCGATTCCCATACGTACTCTCCATAATCAGCACATCAGCCCCATCTATAAAGGTAGGGTCACGCAAAATAGGCCGATTAGGACGGCCAATATCACCCGAAAACACCACCCGCTTGTGGCCGCCATCCTCCTCCACATCCAAAACCACCATCGCCGACCCAAGAATATGCCCCGCATCATAAAACGTAAGCGTCACACCAGGCAAAACGTGATACGGCCGTTCATAACCAATACCAACAAACAACTTCAAACACGCCACCGCATCCGCCATATCATAAATAGGCTCCAACAGCGGCTCCCCCTTGCGGGCACGTTTCTTATTCACATACTCAATATCATACTGCTGAATCTTAGCACTATCGCGCAGCATCACCGCACACAAATCACGGGTCGCATACGTGCAAACAATATCCCCCCGAAACCCACTTTTCACCAGATTCGGAATGTTGCCACTGTGATCAATATGCGCGTGCGACAAAACCAGCACATCCACCTCAGCCGCCTCAAACGGCAAATTCTTATTACGATCAAAACTCTCCTGACGTGAACCTTGATAAAGGCCACAGTCAAGCAGGATTTTACGGCCGTTCACCGTTAGCAAATGTTGAGACCCCGTCACCGTTCGCGCCGCACCATAAAATTCAAGTTCCATCTTACACCCTTAATAAACGTGTCACGCACCACAAGTCAGGAGCCAGACAACACCTGCCACCAGCTACTTGCCACCGGCCTCATCCTGTGTCCGCAAAACCTCCAAAATCTCCTCACCATACGCTTGGCAATGCCACTCACTCAACGCCTCAATCGCCGTCAAATCAGCCAACGTACTGGGATTAGCCACTGCCAGTTCATGCAGCGCATCTCGGCTCACAATCACATCCGACTCCACACCGCGCTCCCGCGCACGCAGCTTACGCCACGTATGCAGCTTCTCATAACGCATCACCACTTGATCAGACGGCCGTTTCCCCCGCTTAGGGTACGCTGGCGGCGGCGCTTTATGCCCCTGCTCCACCACCTGCAACAAACGCTTACCATAACGACGCATCTGCCCCTGCGACATCCCATAAACCTGCCGCAGCTCCGAATAATAACGCGGGCCAACCTTTGCCAAATCAAGCAGCGTTTTATCCCCAAACACCTTAAACAGCGGCTGATCCCGCCGCTGCGCCTCCTCATCCCGAAAAACATACAGCGCCTTCAACACCGCCTGCTGCTGCCGCGTCAAATCATACACCCCCGTCACAGACCAAAATCCATCCGGGTCAAACGAATTATCACTCAGCGTCACCTGCGTTTGCTGCCCAAAAATAGCCGCCGCCTCCGCCGTCCGCCCCTGCTGCGCCAACTCCCCTGCCAAATAATCACGCAGACGAATGAGATAATGTGTATCCAATTGAGCATAATTAAGCTGCGCTGGCGAAAGCGGCCGTTTACACCAATTCGACTTCTGATACTGCTTATTCAACTGCACCTCAAACACCTGATGCAACACATTCGCCAGCCCAAACTGCTGATACCCCAAAATCCGCGCCGCCCACATCGTGTCAAACAAATTATTCAAATCCCAATCATACTCCCGCTTCAGCAGCGTCAAATCATATTCACAAGCATGAAAAATCTTCTCCACACCAGAATCATGAATCAGCACCCCCAAACCATCCAGGTTCAAGCGCTGCGTCGGGTCAATAATAAAATCTTGGTTCGGAATAGAAATTTGAATCAGGCACACCCGTTCGCGGTAAGCATACATGCTGTTCGCTTCCAGGTCTATAGCAATGCGCGGTTCATCTTGCAGTTGGGAAAGACAGTTGTGCCAACCCGAGGTGTTGGTAACGAAGCGATAGGGAGGCAAATTCATAAAGTGTGATGGCCCATTGATATATTGTACGCTACACAAATACACCAATAAACCGCTTTGGTCAAGTAGTGGCTCCTAACTCCACCGCCTTATACCACTGCCAAAAACGTGTTACCCCCTCCTCCACCGAAATCTGAGGATTATAGCCCAATAAACGCCTGGCCTTGCTAATATCCGCATTATTCTGCACAAAGTCCGCCGCCGTGCGCGGCATATTCACCACATTCGCCTTACCCCCCGCAATCTCCTCCAGCAGCGTCACAAAATGCTTCAACAACGTCGGCTCACCCCGCCCCAAATTGATAATCTCATACCCCAACGGCCGTTCCAAAGCCAACACCACCCCATCCGTAATATCCTCCACAAACGTCCAATCCCGATACATCTGCCCCCCATCATACAGCGGAATCTGCTTCCCCTTCATAATACTATCCGCCAGCAAATAAGCCATCATATCAGGACGGCCGTTTGGCCCATACACCGTAAAAAAGCGAACGGCCGTAAAATTCATACCAAACAAATGATAATACGAATACCCCAAAATCTCCGCCGCCCGCTTCGCCGCCGCATACGGCTGCAACGGCCGATCACACACATCCGTCTCCACAAACGGCACCACCGTCGTATTCCCATACACCGACGACGTAGACGCAAACACAAAATTACCCACCCCCGAAGCCCGCGCCCCATCCATCAAATGCTGCGTCCCATTCAAATCCACTTCCACATACAGATCCGGGTGCTTAATCGCATTCCGCACCCCCGCCATCGCCGCCAAATGCGCCACCGCATCAAACCCCTCCTCCGCCAACAAAGCCAACATCCGCGCCCGATCCCGAATATCCGCCTCCACCATCCGAAAATTCGGATACCCATTCAAACGCCGCTCATTCGCCCGCTTCTTCGCCGGATCATAATAATCATTAAAATTATCCAGCCCCACCACCTCATCACCCCGTCGGGCCAACTTCTCCGCCAAATTACTACCAATAAAACCAGCCGCCCCAGTTACTAATACTTTCATGTTGATATTGATATTGCCATAATTACGCCATGACGTAATTACCAATTACTAAATCACTCTCGCCGCCGGCCGCAAATCCTGCACCATCAACTGCAAATCACGGCGGCCACGCCACTCATTCACCCCAATCGTATACACCACATCCACATACTCCGGCAAACAATTCGCCCACTCCCCCTGCCGAAAAGCAATCGCCCCTAAATTATCATGACTTTCGTTATAAGGGCTGGCCAACCGCAGTTGCAAATGCGCCCCATTTTGCCCCACCGCTCGCGGAAAAAGCGCCTTCACCCCCCGGCTAACAAAAACAGGCGTGGCATTGGCATACCCCGTCGGCTCCAACTGAGCCAAATTTTCATACAAAGCCCAATCCACCGCCTCCAAATCAATCTCCGCATCAACCGAAATCTTCGGCTGCAATGCCAACTCACCCAACTGCGCCTCGGCAATAGTCGTCATTTGGGCAATAAACGCCTCCATATTCTCATTACGAATAGTCAAACCAGCCGCCTGAGCATGACCCCCATAACGAACCAGCAAATCGGCCGTTTCGTCCAACGCCTCCGTAATATGAAACTCAGGAATCGAGCGACAAGACGCACGGCTCTCCGCCTCCCCCTGCTCAAACACAATCGCCGGACGATAATTCTTCTCCGCCAAACGGCTGGCAACCAGCCCCACCACCCCCGGCGCAAAATCCTTACCCGCCGCAATCTGAATCAACGCTTCCGCATCTACCATCTCCTCCGCCTTAGCCGTCAAACTACTCGTCAAAGACTGCCGCTCCCGATTCACCTCATCCAAATCCCGAGCCAACTGATCAGCAACCGCCTGGCTCTGCGTCGTCAGCAGTTTGGCCGCCATATAAGCATGGCGCAGACGACCCGCCGCATTAATGCGCGGCCCCAAACCAAAACCAATCGTCTCAGCCGTCATGTTACCCGCCGAAACCCGCGCCACCTTAGCCAACGCCGCCACCCCCGGCCGCCGTGCCGTGTTAAGCACCTTCAAGCCTTCGATAACCAGTTGGCGGTTTTCCTTTAATAAAGGGGCTAAATCCGCCACCGTGCCAATCGCCACTAGATCGAGCAAACTTTCCAACTCAAAATGCGCCCGCTGCGGCATAGTCTGGTAAAGAGCCTGCGCCACTTTATACGCAATGCCCACCCCAGCCAACATGGCATCGGGATACGCCGAATCCGGCCGTTTCGGGTTCACCACCGCAATCGCTGGCGGCAGTTCAGGGCCAATCGTGTGATGGTCCGTCACAATCATATCCAGGCCAATGGCACAGGCATGAGCCACTTCGCGCACCGAGCGAATACCACAATCCACGCTGATAACCAGATCAGCCCCCTTCTCCTCTTTCAGCTTGGTCAGGGCTTCTTCATTCAGGCCGTAGCCCTCATCTATGCGGTCGGGAATGTAGGGTTGGGCTTGTTCACGACTCAAACCAAAGCCGCGCAGGGCTTCGGTCAGCAGCACTGTAGAGGTCACGCCATCGGCATCAAAGTCACCGTAAACGATCACTCGTTCTTCGTTGCGAATCGCCTGTTCAATACGAGCCACCGCCTTATCCATATCGGGTAATAGGAAAGGGTCGGTGCTGAGGAGATAACGGCCGTCTAAAAACGCCTGTATCTCCCCCGGCCGCGTCAGGCCGCGATTGTAAAGCAATTGAAGCAAAACAGGCGGCAGAGTTGGCAGCTCTTGCCGAATAGCCGCGGGAACAACAGGGGCAACATGCCATTGATTCAGGCGCAAACCTGCGGGTCTTTGCATAGCCGTGAATGGTAACACGGCTTCATCATTCCGTAAAACCGTTCACGCCAACGGCCGTTAAAACCACAGCCACGACTACAAAGCCCAAACTAGGCCGCCCGCCTGCGTGGGCTGCTCAGTCGGCGCAGGCCGACTTCGTAGTCGTTGACGCGAATTCATTCACCCTATCTTTACAAATAACCCAACTCCCGCGCCGCCACCGTCAACTCATCCTGGAACTGCGGGTGGGCAATGCCAATCAACGCCCGCGCCCGCTGCTGCACCGTCTTCCCATGCAGATTCGCCACCCCAAACTCCGTCACCACCCAATGCACATCATTGCGCGTCGTCACCACCCCCGCCCCCTCATACAACATAGGCACAATACGGCTGGCCTTCCCCCCCTGCGCCGTAGACAGGCAGGCAATAATCGGCACACCCCCCTTAGATCGCGCCGCTCCCCGAATAAAATCCACCTGCCCCCCCGCACCACTATAAAAACGCGGCCCAATCGAATCGGCACACACCTGCCCTGTCAAGTCAACCTGCACGGCCGAATTAATCGCCACCATCTTCTCATTCTGGGCTATATGAAACGGATCATTCACATAATCAGACGGATGCAGCTCGATGAGCGGATTATTATCCACAAAATCATACAAACGCTGCGACCCAAACAGAAAGCCCGCGATCATTTTGCCCGGATGGAAGGTCTTGCGGGCACAAGTAATAACCCCCTGCTCCACCAAATCAATCACCCCATCCGAAAATAGTTCGGTGTGAATGCCCAAATGCTGATGGCTGCCCAAACTTTGCAAAACCGCGTCGGGAATATTGCCAATCCCCATTTGCAGCGTCGCCCCATCAGGAATCAGTTCGGCAATGTGGCGGGCAACTGCCTGATGTTCAGGGCTGCTGCCGCCTTGTGGCGCTTCAGGCAGGGGGCGGTCTACTTCCACAATATGCTCCAGGCGGCTGACATGAATAAAACTGTCGCCCAGAGTACGCGGCATTTGCCGGTTAACTTCGGCAATGACGATGCTGGCAGCTTCGGCGGCAGGTTTTGTTGTACCCACTTCCACGCCAAAACTACAAAAACCATGCTCATCCGGCGGCGAAACCGAGATGAGGGCCGCATCCAACGGCAAAAAACCATCTCGAAACAGATGGGGAATCTCCGAGAGAAAGATGGGCGTGAAATCGGCACGGCCCTCCTGAATAGCCCGGCGTACATTGGAGCCGATGAACAGGGCATTGACACGGAAGTTGTCCTGATAGGCGGGGGCGGCATAGGGTGCTTCGGCAAAGGTGAGAATGTGCACCAATTCCACATCGCGCACGGCCGGCGCATGTTGCACCAAAGCATTGGTTAAGGTCACAGGCACGCCCGCACCGCCGCCTAAATAGACGCGGTTGCCGGGCTGAATGGCTTCGACAGCAGCAGCGGCGGGTTTGACTTTGCGTTGATAGAGTGCTTCCCAATTCATCTGTTTATTCCTGCCAGTTAAAGGTTTGTGGTTGACCGAGGGCGGCGGCGATGCTGGCGTGGGCCACCTGGCCTTGGTAAAGATTGACCCCTGATTTGAGTGCGGACTGTTGGCGCACGGCCGTTTCCAAACCCCCTTCTCCCACCGCCAACAAATAGGGCAGCACAGCATTCGTCACCGCATAGCTGGTGGTGCGGGCATAGGCCGAGGTCACATTAGGCACACAGTAATGAATGATGTTCTCCCACACATACGCCGGATCGCGCAGGGTTGTGGGGCGGCTGGTGTCCACACACCCCCCCTGGTCAATGGCAAAATCGAGGATAACCGCACCGGGCCGCATCTGCCGCACCATCTCCTGCGTGATGATGATGGGCACGCGCTGCCCTGGTGTGGCAATGGCCCCCAGCAGCACATCGGCAAAGCGCACGGCGCGATTGAGGTTGAATTCGTTGGCGAACATGGTGGTGATACGGCCGTTAAACTGCTCATCCAGCGCGTGCAGCACCCGGTTATCCTTATCCAACACCGTCACCTCCGCCCCCAGCCCCAAGAAAGCCCGCGCCGCATTCCGCCCCAACACCCCACCACCCACAATCACCACCACTGCGGGCGGCACACCGGGAATGCCGCTGGGCAAGATGCCCAGCCCCCGCTGCCCCGGCCACTGTTGGTCGCTGCGCAGCAACTGCCCGGCGATGAGTGGGGCCATGCGCCCCGCCACTTCGCTGGCAGGCAGCAGCACGGGCCGACGGCCGTCTGCCTCCTCGATCATTTCGTAGGCAACGGCCGTTATCTCACGTGCCTGCAACGCCTGAAACAGATCGGGGGAAGCCACCGACAGATGGAGGAAGGAAAAAAGAACCTGACCGGGCAGTAAGAAGCGGTGTTCCGCCGCGGTGGGACGGGTAAATTTGGCAATGATGGCCGAACGGCCGTATACCTCCGCCGCCGTATACACCACCTCTGCCCCTGCCTGGCGATAATTATCATCGCTAAAACCGGCACCCACCCCCGCTTTCGATTCCACATAAACCTGGTGGCCGGCCTGTTTCAGGGCCAGCACACCAGCCGGAGTTAAACCCACACGCATTTCCAGGTCACGCACCTCGCGTGGCACACCAAAAACAGCCATCATTCACCTCATTCGAGAAAGCACAGCCAAAAAGGAACTCATAGCGGCTTGTAAGCTGCTACGAGTTCCCCCAAGTTCCCAAAAGTTCCCCATCCCTTATCCATAATGTGCATACGGCTCGCCCGCCTGCTCTTGTAAGAATTTCCAATCCCGCGCCACCATGCGGAAAATGTCTGATTCGGTAATGATGCCCACCAATTGGCCCTGCTTATCTAACACCGGCAAGCAGCCAATCATGTTCTTCAGCATCAACTGTGCCGCCTCACCAATGGTCGTCTCCGGCCAAACGGTGATGGGGTCACGGGTCATCATCTCCCGAATGGTGATGTGGGGGATGAGGTAGCTCAACTCCCAAATGTTCAACCGATTCACCGAGGAGGGGCGAGCATTGCGCACATCCCCATAGGTGACGATGCCTACAAGACGGCCGTTATCCACCACCGGCAGCCGCCGAATCATCTTCTCCACCATTAATGCATCTGCATCCGCCAAAGTCGTCTCCGGCGTGATGGTGATCAAATCACGGGTCATCCAATCGTTTACTAATTCTAATCTCATGGCAGCCCCATCCTTTTTTGTTTGTCTAAAGCTCCCCCCCAGTTCCTATGAGTTCCCCTGTTTGGGAACTGAGGGGAGCTTGGGAGAGCTTACTTATACTCACCACTTGTACGGTAAAACAACGCCCCTTTCATCTCAAGTAACAAACGTCACCTGGCGCAAATGACTTTCACCACATACCCAAAATGAGGCGACACGGTATACTCATTTTAGGCTTTACGTTTTACATTCCCCCACTGCAACCGAAGCCAGGCTCAAGGAGAGACTGATGTTAACTGTAAATGATTTAATGACCGTAAACCCCATAACGATTGAACCCACCACAACGTTACGCCGCATCATCGAAATCATGAAGCAGGAGGGCTGTCGCCAGATTCCCATTATGGATGAGGGGCAGCTTGTGGGCATTGTGACCGATCGGGATGTGCGTCTGGCGATGAATTCACCGATGGTGTTACACGGCCGTTGGCAAGACGAAGAACTGCTGGATAAAGCCATGGCCGAAAACGTCATGACCCCCAACCCCCTCACTACCACCCCCGAAACCCCCATCCACCAGGCGGCACGGATGCTCAGCACCTACAAATTCGGGGCCTTGCCCGTGCTGGACAATGGCACGTTGGTGGGCATCATCACCGTCAGCGACTTGCTCGACCACCTGGCCGCGTCCCAGCCGGATACATTGGTTTCGGATTGATGTTGGGGGGAGGAACGGCCGTCCCACATCCCAAATTGGGGCAACTATACCCCCTGAATAATCATCAGTTGTCACAGATGCACCGCTTGTTAGGAATCTGGTGCATCGAAATTAGGAAAGTGTTTTTTCAAACGTTCAACTGTTGATCGCCACTTTGAGGTTGTGGGCTTACATACCGTATTTTGATTTCCAAACATGCCTAGCTCCTGAACAGCGTCCTCCAACTCTTTCGTATCCAGCCATTTCACAGCAACGAAATACTCGCATTTCTCCTCATCATTAACAAACTCACGATGATATGTTCCTTGATTAAGTACATCGAGTGCGAGTCGCTCACCTCCAACCGTTTTTACCCGAAATTCAGAAGCAGGCTGAGCTTGCCCAAGCACGCGAGCCACTCCTACAAAACCCCTTCCAGGAACTTTCACCCAAACTCTATCCCCGGGTGATAGGAGTTGGAGTGTGCGGCTGTACCATGCGCCACCGCCACCACAGAGAAATTCATACTTTCTTGCCTCTGCCCAAGATCGTGAGTTTCCGTGGCCATATGAGCAGTAGTATTCCCCATTCCAAGGTTCCGAATCTCTTTTATTAGGTTTTGATATAGTTGTCTGTGTCTCAATTGGGTCTAATAACCATGTTCGACTGATAATCTTCTCACTCCCATTGGCAAAAACCTGAAAAAACAAAACATTGATAGCCACATCTCTATCATTGAGATAAGCAACAATGCGCTCAGTGCTGGCATCAAGTTCCACCGCAACAATGATTATCTGATGATTCTGATTCAGTTCATCTTCATCAAGCGGCTGACCAAATTTACGTTCAAAGTCTTCGGCCAAATCACCACCAGACGAGAATCGCCTGTAAATTTCAACAATATCGCCTGATTTGAGCTTTTCCACCCATGACGCATAATCCAATGATTGGGCAACGACTTCGCGGGGCGTTCTATCCCTTTTCAATTCAATCAGCACCAGTGAACCATCGGGCGCAATAGCTAGTAGGTCGAGAGGTTGATTGTTAAAAGTCCTCTCTTGTCGACCAATGAGAAGCCATTCGTCTGATAACATGCGTGGTTCTTCAACAATCATATCCTCAAGCTGTTTCTCAGTTGTTAGCCATGACTCCACTAAAGCTTGTGGTTTAGTGCCAACCTTCCAAAGATCTGTTTTTACTGGCATAGCATCATCCCTACTGTAGTGCGGCAAGTCACCGCACCACCCTATCTCTTATGCACACGGCCGTTGTCCCCCATGCCAGCAACCCAGTCCGACCGCTAAAAAACTAGGCCACACCCCTACTCCCACTCTGAGCAAGTCTTCCTCTTACGGCGAATCTCATGGGGCTGCGGTCGGTGTCCTCGCCGCACCGCCCTTATTTGCCATCACTAACGGCCGTATTCTAACACAACCCCACCCCCCTTAAAGCCAAACAGCCATGAATTCTCCAGCGAATTATGGTAGCATACCCCCATGCCGCGCTTGATCCTCCTCAACAAACCCTTCAACACCATGTGCCAGTTCACAGATAGAGACGGCCGTGCCACCCTGGCCGACTTCATATCCATCCCCAACATCTACGCCGCTGGCCGTTTAGACTTCGACAGTGAAGGGCTGGTCATCCTCACCGACGCGGGCTGGCTGCAGCACCACATCGCCGAACCCCAACACAAACTCCCCAAAACCTACCTCGTCCAAGTCGAGCGCATTCCCGATGAAAAGGCACTCGCCCAACTCCGGCGCGGTGTCAAACTAAAAGAGGGCGTGACCCTGCCCGCCAAAGTCCGGCTAATTGACCCACCGCCAATCTGGGAACGCACGCCCCCTGTCCGCTTCCGCAAATCGGTCCCCACCGCCTGGCTGGAACTACAAATCATCGAGGGCAAAAAACGCCAAATCCGGCGCATGACGGCCACCGTGGGCTTCCCTACGCTGCGCCTCATTCGCTCCGCCATTGGCCCCTGGACGTTGGGCAATTTACAACCAGGGCAATGGCTGGAACTGCCTTGTCCCCAGAATGTAGAGGAATTGAAGAAACTTTTGCGCCGATAAGTGCTGATTGAGGCATTACCAACAACCTTCACCCCATATAGGCGCAAAATGTGCGCTGAAAGCGTAAAAAATATCAACGCAAAGGCCCAAAGAGGCAAAGGTACAAAGGAGTTTTTTTTCTTCCCTTCGCGCCTTTGCGCCTTTGCGTCAAAAATTTGATTGTGGCTTTGCCACGTTACGTTTTACGTTTTACGCCTTACCCTCCCCATTTTCACTTCCCATTTTTGACACAAACTACATTTTCGCCTTCACATAAATAACCCTTTGGTGTATACTGTGGCCTATTGTGGTGAATTGTGGGGTAAAGTGGGGCAAAAAGGCTCGCTTTCCCTCAGAAAATGGATGAAAATGGGGCAATGCGAACGGATGTTCTAAAAATCGTGTATAATGGCCCTAAAAACCACAGCATTCATGGGTTCATTCGACTTTAAGAAATTGGAGACTAGAGATTGGAGATTATTAATCTCTAGTCTCCAATCTCTAGTCTCCCAAAATCATGTTTCTAGGCGAACACACACACACTATTGACGATAAAGGCAGGCTCACCATTCCTGCCAAGTATCGGGCATTGCTGGCAAAGGGCATGGTCGTCACCCGCGGCTTCGACCAAAACCTGATGCTGTTCCCGATTGATGGCTGGGAAGAGTTGGCGGCACGCATTGCCGAACGGCCGTTATCCGATGAAAGTGTGCGCTCCTTCCGCCGCCGCGTCTTTTCCGGCGCGATGGATTTAACATCGGACAAACAAGGGCGCATCCTCCTGCCCCAATATCTACGTGATTTCGCTGGCATCAACGGCGAAGTCGTCGTGGCTGGCATGTTCAACTACCTGGAAATCTGGAGCACCGATAACTGGGAAACCGTGCGGGCTTCCATCGAAGACAGCAACGACGCCGCCCGGTGGGAAGACTTAGGCATTTAAGGATGGCAAAAGTTCCCCACAGTTCCCCCAAGTTCCCCTCAGTAAGGGAACGGAGAGGAACGGAGAGGAACGGTGGGGCATTATGACCGACTCCCACATTCCCGTCCTTTACCACGAAGTCTTAGAACTTTTACAACCTCAGCCAAACGGCCGTTACTTAGACGGCACAGTCGGCGCCGGCGGCCACACACGGGGCATTTTGGAAGCTTCCGCCCCCAATGGACAGGTCGTCGCCTTCGACCGTGACCCCGCAGCCATCGCCTTTGCCCAACAGCAGTTGGCCGAATTTGGCAGCCGCGTCACCTTCATCAACGACAGCTACACCGCCATGCGCGGTCATGGGCAGTTTGATGGCATTTTGCTCGACTTGGGGCTGTCCTCACGGCAGTTGGCCGACAGTCAGCGTGGTTTCTCCTTTTTACGCGAAGGGCCGCTAGACATGCGCTTCGACACCACCCAGGGGCCAACGGCCGCTGACCTGATTAACAACTTAACAGAAACAGAACTAGCAGACATCTTCTGGCGCTACGGCGAAGAGCGGCGCAGTCGGCAGTGGGCCAAAGTTATTGTGGCCCATCGCCCCCTCACCACCACCATCCAACTGGCCGACCTCATCGCCAACCAGGTGAAAAAGCGCGGGCGCATCCACCCCGCCACCCAGATTTTCCAGGCATTACGCATCGCCGTGAACAATGAATTAGAAGTGGTGGCAAGCGGGGTGAAGATAGCGGTAGAGTTGTTGCGGGTGAACGGCCGTCTGGCCGTCATCAGCTTTCACTCCTTAGAAGATCGCTTTGTAAAGCAATACTTTCGTGAACTAAGCCGCGACTGTATTTGCCCACCAGAGCAGCCCATCTGTACCTGCAATCGGCAGCCCATCGCCCGGCTGATTACCCGCAAAGCAGTACAGGCCAGCGCAGACGAAATCGCCGCCAACCCTCGCAGCCGAAGTGCGCGACTGCGAGTTGTAGAAAAAGTGGGCAATTTGTAATTGGTAATGAGGCTGCCAACTCATTACCAATTACCAACCCCCAATCACAAATTATGGAAATGTCCGCACCAGAACAAAAACCATCCGCCCGCCACACGCGGGAATTAGCACGCCGACTGGGTTGGCTTACAGAAGCCCAAGCCGCCCTGGGTTGGGGTGTTATTTTGGTTTTAGCCACCCTGCTGGGTGTCATCTACCTCACCCAGGCCAGCCGCATTGCCGCGGTGGGGCGCCGGGTGCAGGTTTTGCAGAATGATTTGATTGATTTGAAGCGCGAAAATGCGGAACTAGAACGGCGCATCGCTGAGGCCCAGTCGTTGGAACAGTTGCAGGATGAAGCCATACGCCAGGGGTTTGCCCAGGCTGTGCCCGAAGATATTGAGTATATTACCGTGTCTGATTATCCCGCAGCTACATCTGAGCCAATTTTAGAGGTGAGGCCAGAGGCAACGGCCGTTGCTCCACAACCACCGGCTACCATCAGCGAAGCCATTTGGTCATCCGTCCGCAGCAGCGTGGGCAACCTAATACGGGGGGAATCCCATGAATAACAGTCAGCAAAAACGGCTTTGGGTCGTGGTGATTGGATTGGCATTTATGGCGTTGGTGATAATCGGCCGTTTAGTCGCCTTCCAAATCATCCAGGGGCGCGAATGGGCCGAACGCGCCAGCGACACCGTGCGCGTCATCGCCCGCCCCGATCGCGGCACCATCTATGATCGGCACGGCACAGTTCTGGCCGCCAACGGTGCCGATTACCAGATCAGCATCGCCCCCAATCTCGTCTACGAACCCCAAGAACTAGCCACCGCCCTCACCTCTGTGCTGCAAAAGCCCCGCTACGAAATCCTGGGTGCCATTGAATCCGACCAGCCCTTCGTCATGTTAGATGGCCGCGTCTCCACAGAAGTAGCCGATCTCGTCCGCACCTTACCCTATGATGGCGTGCAGATTGACCCCCTGCCCCGCCGCTTTTACCCCCAGGGCGAAATGCTGTGCCATGTGTTGGGTTATGTGGATTTTGATGGCAATGGCGGTGCTGGCCTGGAAGGCTATTACCAACGTGAACTGGCCGGAGAAGCAGCCAGTGCCACCATCAACATTTCGCCCCTCACCAGCCAGCAAAGCGTCATCGCCCACGAAGGAGCCGATTTAGTTTTGACGATTGACCGCTCGGTGCAATATGTGGTGGAAAAGCATCTAAAACAAGGGCTGCGCGAGCATGGCGCGGTCAGCGGCACGATTATTGTGATGGATCCACGCACGGGTGCAATTTTGGCGATGGCCAGTGAGCCATGCTATTCGCCCTATGATTTTTATGAGGCGCAAGAGGGGCTGCTGCTGAATCCGGCCGTCAGCCGCCAATATGAACCAGGTTCGGTGATGAAATTGGTGACGATGGCTGCTGCTCTGGATTCCGGCACGGTCAACCCACAATCTACCTATTATGATGCTGGTGTGCTGGAAGTGGGTGGTCATCAAACTTTTAACTGGGACCGCAGTGCGCCAGGAACGACGGATATGACGACGCTGTTGTCGCGTTCGTTGAATGTGGGTGCGGCGACGCTGGCGACGTGGATGGGGCCGGAGACGTTTTATGATTATTATCAACGCTTTGGCTTTGGGCGGCCCACGGGCATTGATGTGATGGCGGAAGCTGCCGGACAGATGCCCCTGCCGGGTGATCCTTATTGGACGGAATCTTTTTTGGCGACGAATGCTTATGGGCAGGGTTTGGCGACAACACCTTTGCAGATGTTAACGGCCGTTGCCGCCATCGCCAATAAGGGTGATTTGATGCAGCCTTATATTGTGCAAGAAATTCACAATGAAAACGGCACATTTGTCCATCAGCCTTCTGTGGTCAGCCGCCCCATCAGTGCGGAAGCGGCTAATCAGTTGACGGCGATGGCGGTAACGGCCGTTTCCCGCGAAGTCTTCGAGGCCCAGGTGGAAGGCTACACCATCGCTGGCAAAACAGGCACGGCCCAAATTGCCGAAAACGGCATCTACCTGCCCGATGACATCATCGGCTCGTTCATTGGCTGGCTGCCCGCCGATGATCCCGAGATTGTGGTGCTGGTGAAGCTGGATCGGCCCACCAGTGCGCCCTGGGGTTCACAAACGGCCGCTCCCCTTTTCGCCAAATTAACAGAAGAACTGGTCGTTTTGTTAGACATTCCACCGGACAATGTGCGGCTGCGGTCGGATGTGATTGCGGTGAAGGAAGAGGAATGAAATTAAGAACTATGAATTATGAGTGTCCTTCATAATTCATAATTACTCATGTTGACGTTAGCACACTTTTTTCAGGTTTTGGCAGGGGTGACATTGGGCGGCGAAACGGCCGTTACCAACGTCATCACCGACAGCAGAGATGCCCAGCCGGGCAGTCTCTTTGTGGCCTTGCCTGGTGAAAAGGTGGATGGGCATGAGTATGTGGCCCAGGCATTTGAGGGCGGGGCAGTAGCCGCTTTGGTGGAACGGCCCCCGCTCCAGTCGGAGGTTGCCAACTATCATACCCTCGACTTACGCCAGCCAGACGCACTGACCGAGGTATTAACCATCCCCACGCCCGTTTGCCTGGTGGTGGATGACACATTGGCCGCGTTGCAGGCGGCGGCCCAGGCCTGGCGCGAACAGTTCAACACGCGCATCATCGGCATTACCGGCAGCGTGGGCAAGACCTCCACCAAAGAGCTGGTTTACTCGGTGCTTTCGCAGCGATATCGCACCTTAAAATCGCCAGGGAACAAGAACAGCATTATTGGCCTGCCGCCGGTGCTGCTAGATTTGCGCCCGGAACATGAGCGGGCTGTGTTGGAGATGAGCATGTATGTGCCGGGCGAAATTGCGCGGCTGTGTGAATTGGCCCCCCCCAGCGTAGGCGTGGTGACGATTATTGGCCCGGTGCATTTGGAACGGGCAGGCAGTATGGAGGCCATTGTGGCCGCCAAACAGGAATTGATTGAGGCTCTGCCTGCCGAGGGGGTCGCTATTTTGAACAAGGATGACAAGCGGGTGATGAGTATGGCAAACCATACCGATGCCCGTATTTTCACCTATGGGCTGGACCCAACGGCCGATCTCTGGGCCGATGAAATCCACTCGATGGGGCTGGATGGAATGCGTTTTACGCTGCACCATGCAACGGAAACGCTGCGGGTGCAGGTGCCGCTGATTGGGCGGCACAGTGTACATACGGCGCTGCGGGCAGCGGCCGTTGGCCTGGTGGAAGGGCTGGCTTGGGATGAGATTATTGCTGGTTTACAGACCCAATCAGCGGCGCAGTTACGCATGGTGGCCGCGCCTGGGCCACATGGCTCGATCATTATTGATGACACCTACAACGCCAGCCCCGATTCGACGATGGCGGCTTTGAATTTGTTGGCGGATTTGAACGGCCGTCACGTAGCCGTCTTGGGTGATATGCTCGAACTGGGTTATATGGAAGAAGCAGGGCATCGGCTGGTGGGCCGCCGTGCTGCCGATGTGGCCCAGATTTTGGTAGCGGTGGGCCAGCGGGGCTACTGGATTGGCGAGGAAGCTCTCAAAGTGGGCATGAACCCGCAAAATGTCTTCCTGGCTGAAGACACTGAGACAGCTACTAAATTTTTGGAAGAGTTGATTGAAGCCAACGACGTGGTGTTAATCAAAGGCTCATTGGGAATGCGCATGGATCGCATTGTCACGGCCATAGGCACAGATGGAGACAAATTATGAATTATGAAGGATGAATTATGAAGGGACACTATTTTCATAATTCCTAATTCCTAATTCCTAATTCAATTATGGCATTTGCACTGACTTTAGGCGGCGTAACATTTTTAATGGCAGTCATTTGGGGCAGTCCCCTGGTGGAGCTGATGCGCCGCCTGCGTTTGGGGGCACAGATTCGCATTGACGGGCCGCAAACGCACATGCAGAAGATGGGCACTCCGGCTATGGGCGGCATTTTGATTGTCGGCTGGGTGGTGTTGATCACGGTGGTGGTTAATATTGTGCAGTTGTTGCAGAACATCGAGCGGGCTGAATCCATCGTTATTCCGGTGGGGGTGTTGGTGGCTTACTCTGTTTTGGGCGGCATTGATGATTATTTAGGCTTTCATCCTCGCCCGCATGGGGAGAAGGGGATGCGGGCGCGGGTGAAGATTTGGTTTCAACTGGGCATTGCGGCCATAGCGGCCGTGGCCATCTATTGGGGCGTGAATGATGGGGTGGGCTTGATGGCTATCCCCACTGTGCCGGTGTTGGTGAATATCGGCATTATTTATGTGCCCATTGCCATTGTGGCGATTGCCGGCACAGCCAACGCCGTCAACATTACCGATGGGCTGGATGGGCTGGCGGGCATTATTGCGGCGACGGCGTTTATGGCTTATGGCATCATCGCCTTTTTGCAAGACCAGCAGTTTTTGGTGATTTTTTGTTTTGTGACGGTGGGGGCTTGTTTTGCCTTTTTGTGGTTCAACGCCAAACCGGCGCAGATGTTTATGGGTGATGTTGGCTCGCAGGCGTTGGGCGGGGCGTTGGGTGTGGTGGCTTTGTTGACCAATCAATGGTTGATTTTGCCGATTATTGCGGCTGTGCCGATGGCCACGATGCTCTCGACGACGCTGCAAGTTTTGTATTTTAAGGCGACTGGCGGCAAGCGGCTGTTTAAGATGGCCCCCTTGCACCATCATTTTGAGCTAATTGGCTGGAGCGAGACGCAGATTGTGCAGCGCTGGTGGCTGGTGGCTTTGCTAACAGCGATGATAGGGATTGCGCTGGCGCTTGTGTAGATGAGGAGTCCTCCCGGAGGTTTGTGCCACGAGATGATCCGTTGGCGGAACCTCCGGGAGGGTAAGAGATGGACGCTTTAACAGGTAAGACGCTGGTGATTCTGGGGCTGGCGCGGCAAGGGAAGGCTTTGGCGCGTTTTGCGGCTGGGGTTGGGGCGCAGGTGGTTGTGTCTGATTTGCGAACGGCCGATCGCCTGCAAACAGATTTAACTGAGTTGAGCGATCTGGAGATTGAATATGTATTGGGAGAACATCCGATGAGTTTACTCGATAAGGCAGATGCTTTGGCCATTAGTGGTTCGGTGCCGGCGGATGCACCGCTGGTAACGGCCGCTCAAGAGAAGGGCGTGGCGGTAACGAATGATTCTTTGGAGTTTACGCGGCGTGTGCCGACGGCCGTTATCGGCATCACTGGCTCGGCGGGCAAGTCTACGACGACGGCGCTGACGGGCGTGATGGGGCAGATGGCGGGTCGGCCAACTTGGGTGGGGGGCAATATCGGCCGTCCGCTCATCGCCGATTTGCACAAAATGGCGGCTGAAGACATGGTGGTGCAGGAGCTTTCCAGCTTTCAGCTAGAGATTTGGGACCAAAGCCCGCATGTGGCGGCGGTGCTGAATATCACGCCCAATCACCTGGATCGCCATAAGACGATGCGGGCTTATAAGAAGGCCAAGAGCAACATTCTGCGTTATCAATCGGAGCAAGACATTGCTGTGCTGGCGGCTGATGACCCCGGCGCGATGTCGTTGGAGTCGCTGGTAAATGGGCGGCTGCGGCTGTTTAGCGCGGCGCATGAAGTGGCAGATGGTGCGTTTGTGCGGGGTGAGGCGATTTGGCTGCGGGATGGAAACGGCCGTGAAGAGCAGGTCTGCCAATTGTGTGAGATTCAACTGCGCGGTGCCCACAATGTGCTGAACGTATTGGCTGCGGTGACGCTGGCTGATTCGGTGGGTATTGAAATTGAGGCCATGCAGAAAGCCATCGCTGTTTTCACAGGCATCGAGCATCGGCTGGAACTGGTGCGCACCATGAATGGGGTGCAGTACATCAATGATTCCATCGCTACGGCTCCGGAGCGGGCGTTGGCGGCTCTGGCTTCGTTTACGGAGCCGCTTATTTTGCTGGCCGGTGGCCGCGATAAGGATATGGAATGGGCGGCCTGGACGGGCGAGGTGCTGAAGCGGGTGAAGCATGTGATTTTGTTTGGTGACTTGGCCGATATGCTGGAAGAACGCCTGACGGCCCAGCCGCATCTGCCTGGTTTGGATGCTTTTATGACGCGGGTGAGCCGTGTGGCGAGTATGGCGGAGGCGGTTAAGATGGCGGGGGAAACGGCCGTATCCGGCGACATCGTTCTCCTCTCCCCCGGCGGCACCAGCTTTGATGCTTTTAAGGATTTTGCTGAACGGGGTGAGGTGTTTAGAGAGTTAGTCAATAATCTGTAATTACGTCATTACGTCATTACGTCATTAATCCTATGTCCAACATCAACGTCGTTAGAAAACAAAGCAGTCGGGTACATCCGACATTAATGCTGCAATTTGATTATTGGCTGCTGCTGGCGGTGGCGGGGCTGTTGGTCATTGGCATGTTGATGGTGTACAGCACCACCTTTGACTATGGCTTGCGCTTTCAGGATGAGCCAGCCTATTACATTGAGCGGCAGTTTGGCGCATTGGTGTTGGGGCTGATTAGCATCGCCATCATTCTACAGTTTGATTACCACGCTCTGCGCCGCATTTCTGTGCCCTTTTTGGGCCTAACTTTATTGGGTTTGTTGGGCATCCTCTTCTTTGGTGAGCGGATTTTTGGGGCGCAGCGTGGTATTTTTGAAGGCTCGTACCAGCCTTCGGAGGTGGCTAAGGTGGCCACCATTTTGTATATCTCGCATTGGCTTTCGACGAAGGGTGAGCGCATCAAGCATCTGACGTATGGGCTTGTGCCGTTTTCTATTATCACAGGCGTGGTCTGTGCTTTGATTGTGCGGCAGCCCGATCTGAGTACGGCAGGGCTGATTGCTCTGGTCTGTTTTACGCTGTTTTTTGTGGCGGGGGCGGATTGGCGGCAGTTTGCCATTGCCGGGGTGTTGGGCGGCACGGTTTTTCTGTTTTTGATTTTAACCCTGCCTCATGCGGCAGCGCGTGTGGATGCGTATACGGCCGCTTTGCGTGACCCCACCCAATCTAGCTGGCATGTGCAGCAGTCACTGATTGCGCTGGGGCGCGGGGGCATTTGGGGTGTGGGCTTGGGCGAAAGTACGCAGAAGTTTGGGCCGCTGCCGCAGGCCCACACGGATGGGGTGTTTGCTATTTTGGGTGAGGAGTTGGGTCTGGCTGGTGGTTTGGTGGTGATTGGGCTGCTGGCGATGTTGGTGTGGCGTGGTTTGCGGGCGGCGCGGTTGGCGCGGGATACGTATGGCTTTTTGTTGGCTTTGGGGATTACTTGTTGGCTGAGTTATCAGGCGTTGATTAATATTGCGGTGATAACGGCCGTTATCCCCTTCACCGGCATCCCCCTGCCCTTTTTAAGCTACGGCGGCTCCTCCATGCTCGTCTCCTTGATTGGCGTTGGCATCTTGCTCAATATCTCCCGCGATGCGGCTTTGACCCGCAAAGTGCAGGCCAAACCAACAGAACCCCCACGCCAACGCACGCGGCAGCGCCCCCAGCCACAGACGGTACACAGCGAAAGTGCACCTTTACCAACGGAGTTAAGACGTGAAAGTCCTGATTTGCGCGGGCGGAACGGGCGGCGGCATTTACCCGGCACTGGCCGCCGCTAACGCTTTACAAGAATTGGGCGCAGCACCGGCGCAAGTGCGCTGGGTGGGCACGCGGGGCGAGATGGAAGAAAAGCTCGTCCCGCGAGCAGGCTACCAGATGGAATTGATTCGTGGTGGCGCCATTGTGGGCGTAGCACCACAGGTGATGATGATGAATGCAGCGAAATTAGCCTGGAGTTTTCCGGCAGCAGTGGGATTGGTACGACGTTTTCAGCCAGAGGCGATGCTGATGACGGGCGGCTATATGTCTGTGCCGGTGGCTTTGGCTTGCTGGCTGCAGCGTGTGCCCATTGCCATTTATTTGCCGGATGTGGAACCAGGGAAGGCGATTAAATCGCTGATTCGGTTTGCCACGAAGGTGGCCTGCACCACCGACGGTTCACGGGCCTATGTGCCGCAAGAGAAGATGGTCGTCACGGGCTATCCGGTGCGGGCGGAGATTCGAGCGGCGCGGGCGATGAGCAAGGCGGAGGCGTTGGCGAAGTTTGGGCTGACGACGGAACGGCCGACTGTCTTTGTTTTTGGTGGCAGTCGCGGCGCGTGGGCCATTAACAAAGCTTTGATGGCGGCTTTGCCGGAGTTATTGCCAACGGTGCAGGTGATTCACATTAGCGGCACGACGACGTGGCCGCAGGTAGAGGCCCAGGCGGCGACGTTGGGTGAAGAGTTGAAGGGTTGGTATCGGCCGTTTCCCTATCTGCATGAAGAAATGGGCGCGGCTTTCCGAGCGGCCGATCTGGTAGTAGCCCGCGCTGGGGCCAGCATGTTGGGTGAAAGTCCCGCTTTTGGCTTGCCTAGCATTCTCGTCCCGCTCACCTTTGCCTGGCGTTACCAGAAGGTGAATGCCGATTATTTGACGGAGCATGGCGCGGCCGTGCAATTAACAGATGAGACGTTGGCGGAGCAATTGCTGCCAACGATTATGGAACTGATTCATGACCAGGCGCGACTGGCGCGGATGGGTGCGGCTGCCACTGCACTTGACCATCCCCAAGCGACAAACGCCATTGCCCAACTGGTCTTGGGTTTGGGTCAGCGTTCCTAACCTAAGGGGGCAGACGGCCGTCTGCCCCCTTAGGCCACCGCCACTGGAAGGGTTAAAATGATTAGCCTGCATATTGTCTTTTTTTTGATGATTATATTTTTTGCCATGATTGGCTATCTGCGTGGCTGGCAGAAAGAGGTCATTGCTTTAACGGGGCTGGTGGCTTCTATTGCCTTCTTGAGCACCTTTGGTGCCTCCTTTATCAATCGTTTTCCCAGTGCAATTGCCGATGCGGCTCTTGGCCCGGAGGCTGTGGTGCAAGCAAATAAAACGCGCTTTATGTTGCAGGCAATTTTCCACTGTGCACTGGCCTTTTTTAGCTATCAGGTGGTGACGCGACTGGCGGATCAGGTATCGGGCGGGCGGATTGGTGAACGGGTGCGGGCCAATTTGGAAAGACGGATTGTGGGATCATTGATTGGCGCGGTGAATGGGTATTTGTTGGTAGGGGGATTATGGTCTTTTTTGGAATATGAGGTGACACCAACGGGATATATTCAACTGCCCGCTGGGGTGGCTTATGCGTTTGATCCGTTGGTAGTGCGCCCTGTGGCGGATTCGGTGGCAATGCGTATTGCGACGAGTATGCTGCCCATGACGGAAAATGTCAGCCCTACGCTGTGGCTGATTTTCTTTTTTATTGCGTTTTTTGTGGTGATTATTGCCCTCATTTAGATTTACGATTGCCGATTGCCGATTTACGATTGAACAGGTCGTAAATCGTAAATCGTAAATCGTAAATCGTAAATTGAAATGACTGAAAGTTCTTTTTCCCTTCAACCAAATATGCACTTCCACCTCGTGGGTATTGGCGGGGCGGGGATTTCGGCGATTGCGCGGGTGCTGTTGGGGCGCGGCTTTGTGGTGAGTGGCTCGGATAGGCAGGGGACTTCGTTAACGGCCGTTCTCGCCAGCGAAGGCGCAACCATTTACGAAGGCCATGCAGCCGAGCATATTGTGGGAGCCGATGCGCTGGTGATTTCATCGGCCGTTCCGGCTGATAATCCTGAGGTTGTAGCGGCGCGTGCAGCAGGCATTCCCGTGTTAAAGCGGGCCGACTTTTTGGGCCATTTGATGGCGGGGCAGACGGGCATCGCCGTGGCTGGATCGCATGGCAAGACGACGACAACGGGGATGATTGCCCAGATTTTGCTAACGGCCGATCTCGATCCCACCGTGATTGTGGGTGGGGTGCTGCCGTTGTTGGGCAGTAACGGCCGTTACGGGCAGGGCCGCCATTTTGTGATTGAGGCCGATGAGTATGACCACATGTTCTTGGGTTTGCGGCCAACGGCAGCCATTGTCACCAGTGTGGAACACGATCATCCTGATCTGTTTGCCACAGAGGCTGAATATTTGGCGGCGTTTGTGGATTTTGTGAAGCTGCTGCCGCAGGACGGGCAACTGTTGGCTGGCACAGATGATGCCGGTGTAAAACAGCTATTGAGCAAGGTAAATGTACCGGTAACAACGTATGGTTTGAACGACAAAGCCGATTACCAGGCCACCGATTTACGTCCCAACCAACTAGGTGGCACGGATTTTGTGGTGGTGCATGGCAAGGAAACTGTTGGCCTGATTCGCTTGCGCGTACCAGGTGAACATAATGTGAAAAATGCGCTGGCGGCCTTGTTGGTGGGTTTACGTGAAGGTGTGCGCTTTGCTACCATCCAGCAAGCCCTGGCCGAGTTTGGGGGAATCGGCCGTCGCTTCCAGGTGATGGGCGAGGTGGGAGGGGTGACTGTTGTAGATGATTATGCCCATCATCCGACGGCGATTCGGACGACGTTGGCGGCAGCGCGACAGCGATATCTGGGGCGGCGGTTGTGGGCGGTGTGGCAGCCGCATACGTACAGCCGCACCAAACTGCTGCTGCATGAGTTTGCGGCTAGTTTTACGGAGGCGGATCGGGTGATTGCGTTGGATATTTATGCGAGTCGGGAGAGGGAGACGTTGGGGATGGGAACGGCCGTTGTCGTTGCCGCCATGAACCATCCCCAGGCCATTCACATCCCCTGCCGCGAAGATGCTGCTACCTATTTGCTAGATCGCGTTCGGCCCGACGACGTGATTTTGCTCTTCAGTGCCGGCGATGGCAATGAAGTTGGGCGATGGGTGTTGGAAGGATTGAGGAAGAGAGTGAAATAGCTTTATTTACGATTTACGATTGCCGATTGACAAATGGCTCAATCGTAAATCGTAAATCGTAAATCGTAAATCATATGAATCTGAAGACCACTGTCCGAGAAACGATTTATAAGCGATACCGCGAGGTATTTGGTGAGGCTTTCCAGGTTGATGTGCCCCTGGCGCGGTACACATCGGCGCGGGTGGGCGGCATGGCCGACATGTTTGTAACCGTGCGCAATGCGACTGAGTTGCAAATGGCGGCCGAGTTGGCCTACGTGCAGCATCTGCCCTATTTTGTGCTGGGCGGCGGCTCCAACATCCTCGTCGCCGACAATGGCTTTGACGGCCTGATTATTTTTAACAAAGCCCGTGCGGTGCATTTTCGGCATACGGGGGCCAGTGTGGTTTGTACGGCCGAATCGGGCATGAATCTGTCCTCGCTTTCGCGGCAGTGTGCGGCCAAAGGGCTAGGTGGATTGGAATGGGCGGTGGCGATTCCTGGCACAGTGGGCGGGGCCGTGGTAGGTAATTCGGGCGCACATGGTGGGGATATGGCTGGGAATGTGATGGCTGTGACGGTGTGGGAACCGGGACATGGGGTGCGCATTTACAGCGCCGAAGAGATGGGTTATGGCTATCGGGACAGTGTGTTGAAGCGGGAGCAGCAGGGCAAATATAAACCGCGCCGCGTGGTGTTGGCGGCGGAGATGCAGTTGACACCGGAGCCAGTGGAGGTGCTGATGGCGCGGATTGATGGGTTTACGGCTCATCGCAAGCAGACGCAGCCCGCGGGGGCCTCGGTTGGCTCGATGTTTAAGAATCCTGAGAATTATTATGCCGGTTATTTGATTGAAACGGCCGGTTTGAAGGGGTACCGCGTGGGCGGTGCCCAGATTTCGGAAAAGCACGCCAACTTTTTTGTGAATGATGAGAACGCTACGGCCGAAGACATCCGCGCCTTGATTGCTGAGGCGTGGCATGTGGTGCGGGAGCAATTTGGCGTGGAGATGGAGTTGGAAGTGGAATTGGTGGGGGAGTGGGTATTTGAAAATTGAGAGATTGGGAGATTGGAAACTAGAGACTGGAGACTAACCAATCTCCAGTCTCTAATCTCTAGTTTCTAATTAAATGATGAACGAGCAGAATTCACATCAACGTAAACTCAAAATCGGTGTCATCTTCGGCGGGCGGTCGGGGGAGCATGAGGTGTCGCTGCAATCGGCGCAGTCGGTGATGGCGGCGTTGGACCGGACGAAGTATGAGGTGGTGCCGATTGGGATTACGCGGAACGGCCGTTGGCTGGCAGGCGATGTGGTGGCGGCCTTAACCCATGGCGCTGAAGGTGCCTCACCCGCGACTTTGTTGCCCGATCCCCAGGCACGCGGGCTTATGCAACTGGAGATGCGGGAAACACGCCCCGCCAACCTGGCCGAAGTGACCGAGTTGGATGTGATTATCCCCATTTTGCACGGCACCTATGGCGAAGATGGCACGGTGCAGGGCTTGCTGGAACTGGCCGATATGCCTTACGTGGGCGCGGGTGTGGTTGGCTCGGCGGTGGGTATGGATAAGGGGATTTTTAAGCAGGTGATGATGGCGAATGGGATTCCGGTGCTGCCCTGGAAGCTGTTTTCGGCACAGGCATGGCGCAAAAGTCAGGAAGCCATTGTGGCAGAGATTGAGGCGGCTTTGTCTTATCCTGTTTTCACCAAGCCCGCTAATTTGGGGTCGAGTGTGGGCATTAGCAAGTGCGCCAATCGGGACGCTTTGATGGCGGGGATGGCTGAGGCGGCGCGGTATGATCGGCGGATTGTGGTGGAACAGGGGATAAACGGCCGTGAACTTGAAGTCTCTGTGCTGGGCAATGATGACCCGATTGCCAGTGTGGTGGGCGAAATTCGGCCGCGCCGCGACTTTTATGATTATGCAGCCAAATATTTGGCCGAGCCGGGTTCAGAGGATGAGTCGGAATTGATGATTCCGGCGGAGTTGGCTGGGGAAACGGCCGATTTCATCCGCAGCCTCGCCGTTCGCGCCTACAAGGCCATTGACTGTGCGGGCATGGGACGGGTGGACATGCTGATGGATCGGGAGACGGGTGACATTTATTTGAACGAAATCAACACCATTCCCGGCTTCACCCAGATTTCGATGTACCCCAAGCTGTGGGCCGCAACGGGCATCTCTTACCCGGAACTGCTGGATAGATTGATAGAGTTGGCCGTGGAAAGATTTGAGGAAAAAGGGCAGTTGAAGCGGAGTTTTGGAGATTAGAGACTGGAGATTGGCGACTGGAGACTCATAGTCTCTAGTCTCTAGTTTCTAGTCCCCCTTTATTATGAGACGACAACAACGACCAGAACAGCCACAAACACAGAAGCCGCGTAAGCTGCGTAAGCAGCCGAAGATGCGACGGGTGCAGTCTGCCACGTCTGTTGTTATGCCGCCGGTGATGGTGCCGAAAACGGCCGCTTATCGGCGCAAGCGCAACCAACGACGACGACAGTGGGTGTCGCCGCTGCTGGCCCTTAAAAAGGTGATCTTCACCTCGCGCTGGATTAGTCTGGGGCTGCTGGGTTTGTGCGTGTATGCGCTGGTATTAACGGGGCTGTCGCTTCATTTTTATTTGACGGTGATTCCGGTGGAAGGCACCAAGTCGCTGCCACCAGCGGAAGTGGTGGCGGCCAGCGGGCTGGCGGGATCGCATATTTTTGCGGCGGATCCGAATCTGGCGGCCCAACGCATTACGGAGATGCCGGGTGTGATTTCGGCGACGGTGACGCTGGGCTGGCCCAATGAGGTGTTGATTCGGATTAAGGAAGATTCGCCGATTGCTATCTGGCAGGAAGGGGGACGGCAGTTTTGGATTACGCGAGACGGCCGTTTGATTCCGGCTCGTGGTGAAGCCATAGACTTGCCCGTCATCGTCTCCGAAATGTCCATTGTGGCCGAGGCGGCTGCCAATGCTGCCGCCGGAGAGGGCGAAGAAATGACACCAGACACCCTTCCGCAAACAAGTCTGGCCTTTGTGCCGCTGAGCATTTTGGAAGGGGTGCTGCAACTGCGTGGTTTACGGCCCGATGTGAGTCAATTTTATTATCGGCCGTCGGGTGGTTTGAGTTTTGATGAAAGTGAGGGCTGGCGAGTCTATTTTGGCGTAGGCCAGGATATGCAGCAGAAAATGGTGGTCTATCAGGCCATTGTGACCGAACTGCAAGCCCGCGAACTTGCGCCGGAGTACATCAGCGTAAGCAATCAGGAAAAGCCGTATTATATGGCGCGATGACCGGTAGTCCGTAATCGGCAAACCGGCATCGGTTATCAGATTACGACTCACCGATTAGGGATTACCGCAATCGAGGTGTTTATGGAAGAGATTTTATTGGGATTGGATGTAGGAACGACGAAGATTTGTGCGCTGGTGGGCGAAGTGAAAGAAGGTCAACTGCGCATTATTGGCATGGGCATCCAGCCTTCGCGTGG
Organism: Ardenticatenaceae bacterium; assembly: GCA_020634415.1. The sequence continues at coordinate 42,016 of JACKBT010000021.1, read as the reverse complement.
TATGCGCAAGGGCATGGTGATTGATGTGAGCGAAGCCTCTATTGCCATTGCCCGGGCCATTGAATCGGCGGAACGCACCTCTGGTTATGATTTGTCGCAAGCGCTTGTGAGTATGGCGGGTGAACACATCGGCTGTGTGAACAACAAGGGTGTTGTCGCCATTGGGCGCGATGGCACTGGTGTAACCGTGCAGGATATTGAACATGCTTTGGATGTGGCTCAGGCCATCCCCCTGCCCCACAATCGGCAAATTGTGCATATGATTCCGCGCAATTATATGGTGGATGACCAACGTGATGTGCGCAACCCGATTGGGATGCACGGCTTTCGGTTGGAAGTGGAGGCGCATTTAATAACGGCCGCTGAACCTGCCCTCAAAAATCTAAGCCAATGTGTGGACAATGTGGGGGTGCGGGCTGAGGAGTTGGTGCTGAATGCGCTGGCTTCGGCCGAAGCTGTGTTGGAACCAGCCGAGCGCGAAATGGGTGTTATTGTCGCCGATATTGGCGGCGGGACAACGGATATTGCCCTTTATATGGAGGGGCATGTGTGGCACACAAAAGTTATCCCCGTTGGCGGCTATCACATTACCAATGACATTGCCATTGGGATGCGTGCGCCGTATGAGATTGCTGATCGGGTGAAGATTCGGTATGGCGACTGCCGGCCGGAGGAGATTGACCCTGGTTTTACGTTTACGGTGGATGCGTTTAATGAGACGATTCAAGTCGGCCGTCAGGAATTGGCCCATGTTATTGAGGCGCGGGTGGATGAGATTTTCCAGCTTATTTTGCAGGAGATTCGTGCCTCTGGTTATGATGGTTTGTTACCGGCGGGCATTGTGTTAACAGGTGGCACGGCGCAACTGCGCGGTATTGCCGATATTGCACAGCGAGTGCTGAATGTACCGGCACGGGTGGCCGGAGCCAAAAATGTGGAAGGGATGGTTGATCCCTTGCAAAGCCCGGCTTATGCCACGAGCGTGGGGCTGCTGCGTTGGGCGATGAATGGGCACAATGTGTATCGGCCGCGGCAGCGGATGCCCAGTTTGTGGGGACAGCGGATGAAAGGTGTGTTTAAGGCGCTGCTGCCGTAACCAATAGATTGGGTCAATCTTGAAGATTGACCCAATCTTGGACAGTTAGATGATAGGTAAACAATTGGCTTTACCATTTGCAGGGGATTTTAGTGTAGAGACGAGGGACTGGAGACTGGTGATTGAGCAGTCGCCAGTTGCCAGTCTCCCCAACAATAAAAGGAAGGGGATGATGATTACTGATTACGCAACGAGTATGGAAGGGACGGCATTGATTCGGGTAGTGGGTGTGGGCGGTGGCGGCGGCAATGCGGTGAACCGCATGATTGAGGCCAATATCACTGGGGTAGATTTTATCGCGGTGAATACGGATCATCAGGCGTTGACGCATAATATGGCGCGGAACCATCTGGCGATTGGGGAGCGGACGACGCGGGGCTTAGGTTCTGGGGGCAACCCGGAGGTGGGGGCGAAGGCGGCGGCGGAGTCTGAGGATTTGATTCATGAGGCGCTGCAAGGTTCGGATATGGTGTTTGTGACGGCGACGATGGGCGGTGGGACGGGTACGGGGGCGGCGCCATTGGTGGCGAAAGCGGCGCGGGAGTTGGGGGCGTTGACGATTGGGGTGGTGACGAAGCCGTTTATGTTTGAGGGGACGCACCGTTTGAAGATGGCGGAGGCGGGGATTGAGCGGTTGAAGGAGCATGTGGATACGCTGATTGTGATTCCCAATGATAAGTTGTTGGAAACGGCCGATAAACGCACCACTCTCACGGACTCTTTTCGCATGGCTGATGATGTGCTGCGGCAGGGCATTCAGGGTATCAGTGAATTGATCACGGTGCCTGGCCTGATTAATCTGGATTTCGCCGATGTGAAGGCTATTATGTCTATGGGTGGGGCGGCTCTTATGGCGATTGGGCATGGCAGTGGGGATGACCGGGCGATGGAGGCGGCGGAGAAGGCGTTAGCCAGTAATTTGCTGGATATTTCGATTGATGGGGCGAAGGGTATTTTGTTTAATGTGACGGGTGGGCCGAACTTGAGCCTGTTTGAGATTAATCAGGCGGCGGCGTTGATTAAGGATACGGCGCACCCTGATGTGAATTTGATTTTTGGGGCGGTGATTGATGAGGCGATGCCGGAGGATGATATTCGGATTACGGTGATTGCCACGGGTTTTGAGCACAATACGCCTTTGATGCGGGAGATGACGCGGATGATGCCGAATAATAGACGGCCGTTACGCGAAACCACCCCTACACCGACCAATGGCGGCACGCGCTACACGCCGCCACAGCGGGAAACTGCCAGTGAGGCCACGCCTTATCGGGTGAATGATTTGGATATTCCCACCTTCTTGCGTAAGCGGAAATAAGCGGTAAAGGCATTGGCCTTGCCCTGCTTTACCGAAAGCTGCGGTCTAAAACACCGCAGCTTTTTTGTTATGTCAATAATACTAGGTTCTGACCAGTACAAAATTTTAAGGTAAAAGTTCACGGATTTTGTCTTGCCCCCCCTGTTGCCGTATGCTATAATCTCGGCTCATTAACGCCACATCTAGGGGAGCCGAAGTCCGCATCCCCCATATTTGCCGAAATTCCCACTAAATCCTATAGCAGCCCATACCTGGGTTTTGCTTGTCTGTGTGGAGAGATAAAACATGAAATGTCCTTATTGTGATCACTCGAAAACGCGGGTGATTGATACAAGCCATGATGTACGGGGCGGCACGCGCCGCCGCCGTATTTGCGATAATTGTGACCAGCGGTTTAGCTCGTATGAACGGCCGATTCTGGCGACCCCCCTGCTTATTAAGCGCGACGGCACACGGGAGGAGTTCTCGCGTGAGAAGTTGCTGGCGGGGCTGAAGGTGGCTTGTGCCAAACGGCCGATTTCCGCCGCAGATATTGACCGTATTGCCGGTGAGGTGGAAGCCGAACTGCAAATGATTGGCAAGTCGGAAGTGAGGAGCCGGGTGGTGGGGGATAAGGTCATTGTCAAACTCAAGGAGTTGGACGAGGTGGCCTATATTCGTTTTGCGATTGTCTATTTGCGGCTGGATGATTTGGAGTCTATTCGCAATGAGATTGACCGTTTGTTCAGCGAACTGTAAGCAGCAATTTCATCATTTTAGCCAGTAGTTGGGTAATCCTGTTATTACCCAATTACTTTTTATACAAGGAGAGGCAAGTATGTCCGATAAGCAAAATCCACAGGCGACAGTGCTAGCACAACCGAAGACCAATGGCAATGGCACCAAAGCAGGAAAAAAAGATTTAACGGCAAGCAGTATCTATTTTAAGGTGGCGGTTCCCAAGACGATTGTCAAGCGAGACGGCCGTATCGTTCCGTTTGAGACAGAGCGCATTGAGAGTGCGCTGAAACGCTGTTTTGCCAGCATGGACATTGAACCGAAAGCTCCGGTGGCACATTTGGCGCAGCAGGTCGTTAATGTGGTCGCGGCTAAATATTCGCTGCCTACAGTAGAAGGCGTACAAGATATTGTCGAGATGGTTCTACAATCGGCGGGTGAGTATGAGGCGGCCAAAGCTTATATTTTGTATCGGGCGGAACATGCCAAGATGCGGGCGCAGCGGCCCGTGCCGGAAGAGGTGCGTCAGGCATTTGTGGAGTCTGATGAGTATTTCCCCACCCAACTGCGCAAATTTCAGTTTTACGATAAGTATTCGCGCTTTAATTATGAACTCGGCCGTCGGGAAACCTGGATTGAGACGGTTAACCGCGCTGTGGAATTTTTGAAGGAGTTGTCTGATTATCGTTTGCCGGCCGAGACGTATGAGCGGCTGCGCCAGGGTATTTTGCATATGAAGGTAATGCCTTCGATGCGGCTGTTGGCAATGGCTGGCCCGGCGGCGCGGCGCAATAATATTGCCATCTATAACTGTTCCTATATGCCGGTGGACAGCATTGACTCTTTTGTGGAGGCGCTGATTATTTCGATGAGTGGCTGTGGCGTGGGCTTTTCTGTCGAGCGGCAATATGTAGAGAAGTTTCCACGCATTGCGCGGCAATCGGGCAAGGAGCCAGCCATGTGTGTGGTGGCTGATTCATCTGAAGGTTGGGCGGATGCGGTGCGTATTGGTTTGGAAGCCTGGTTTAATGGCGAGGATGTGCGCTTTGATTATTCGGAAGTGCGGCCCGCAGGTGCGCCCCTGCGGGTGAAGGGTGGCCGGGCTTCGGGGCCGGAGCCGCTGCGGAAGATGTTGGATTTTGCGCGGCAGCGTATTTTGAGCCGCCAGGGGAGCTTTTTACGGCCGTTAGATGCCCATGACATTATGTGTGCCGTTGGTGATGCGGCTGTGTCGGGTGGTGTGCGGCGCACGGCGATGATTTCGCTGTTTGATTATGATGATTTGGAGATGCGCCATTGTAAGGATGGGGATTTCTGGCGCAGCAACAGCCAGCGGTGGAATGCCAATAATTCGGCCGTTTGGCCTAATCGGGAATTGAACCAGGCCGAAGTGACGCGCTTTGTGTTGGATATGGTGGAGTCGGAGCGGGGTGAGCCGGGTATCTTCAATCGGCGGGCGGCGGTGGAAAATCGGCCGTCGCGCCGTGTGGCTGCCGAGTTTGGCACGAACCCCTGCGTAACGGCCGATACGTGGGTGATGACTCATGATGGGGCGCGTCAGGTGAGTGAGTTGGTGGATCGGCCGTTTGTCTCGCTGGTAGATGGTCGTGCTTATTCTTCCACTGAAGATGGTTTCTTCTACACAGGCCACAAACCCATTTTTTTGGTGGAAACAGAAGAGGGTTATACCGTGCAAGCAACGGCCGATCATCCGATTCTGCGTGTCTCTTATCAATCTCGTAAAAAGCAAGCTAGTGAGTGGACGGCCGTTGAGCATCTGACCGACGGTGATCTTATTCGCATCCACAATCAAACGGGAGCTACCTGGTCGGGCAAGGATCATGGCGCAGCGGTTGCCTGGCTGCTCGGCTTACTCGTTGGTGATGGCACATTTGCCCGTCATGAAGCCAAGAGCGATCAAGCTATGCTCCGCTTCTGGGGCGAACAGAGCGAGATGATGGTGGAAATGGCCCATGCCGTGTTAACGGCCAATGTGGCCGCACGGAGTGATCTGCAACCCGTATGGCACAGCCAAAACCGTTATTGGCAGCTTGCTTCCACCAGTTTTAATGAGGTCGCTGCGGCGTATGGCATTACGCCCGATAACAAAACGATTACGGCAGAGATTGAACGTACCTCTAGTGCCTTTTACGCGGGCTTCTTACGCGGCTTATTTGATGCCGATGGCACGGTGATTGGCTCTCAAGAAAAAGGGGTAAGTGTTCGCCTGTCGCAATCGAACCTGGCACTATTACAGGCGGCTCAACGCATGTTACTACGTTTGGGTATTGCTTCTACCATCTATCAGAACCGCCGCCCCGAAGGGTATCGGCCACTGCCGGATGGTCAAGGGGGATTGAAGGAGTATTGGACGAAGGCACAGCATGAATTGGTGATTGCCAATAGCAATTTGTTTGTCTTCCAAAGCCGAATTGGTTTTTCTGATCCCAATAAGGCCAGTAAATTAGCGGATAAACTGGCTAGTTATCAGCGTAAACCTAATCGGGAACGTTTTGTGGCACGGGTTAAGTCGGTAACGGCCGTTGGCTCTGAAGATGTTTATGACTGCACCATTCCCGGCGTTCATGCGTTTGATGCGAATGGCTTGTATGTGCACAACTGTGGTGAGATCATTTTGCGCCCTTACCAATTCTGTAACCTTACCAGCGTTGTCTCGCGGGCTGAGGATACGTTGGAGACGCTGACGGAGAAGGTGGAGTTAGCCACGATTTTGGGTACGATTCAATCTATGGCGACTTACTTCCCTGGTTTACGGGATGTATGGAAGCAAAATTGTATTGAGGAGCGGCTGCTAGGGGTGGATTTGAATGGACAAATGGACAGTCTCTTGGTGCAAGACCCAGATGTGCAGGATAAGCTGCGGGAAACGGCCGTTGCCACCAATCGCCGTTATGCCGAAATGCTCGGTGTAAACCAGTCGGCTTCGGTAACGTGCGTCAAACCATCGGGCAACTCCTCACAGTTGTTGGACTGCTCTTCGGGTCTCCATGCGCGTTGGGCACCTTACTACGTGCGCAATGTGCGCGTCAGCTCACACTCCCCCGTTTACAAAACCTTGCGCGATGCAGGTGTGCCAATGGACCCAGAAAATGGGCAAACACGAGAGAATGCCACGACGTGGGTGGTTCATTTCCCGGTGAAGGCTCCGGAAACGGCCGTTACCCGCAACCAGCGCAGCGCCATCCAACAATGCGAATATTGGCTGCAAAACAAAGTTCATTACACCGAACACAATCCCAGCGTCACCATCACCTACCAGCCCAACGAAGTGATCAGCCTGATAGAGTGGATTTGGCTGCACCAGGACAAAATTGGCGGCATGGCCTTCTTACCCGCCTATGATGCCCTCTACGAACAGATGCCTTATCACGAAATTGGGCAAGAAGAGTACGAAAAATTAGCCGCCGAATTTCCTGAGATTGATTTTTCCAAGATTTACCGTTACGAAGAGGAAGATTTAACAACGGCCGCTCAAGAACTAGCCTGCATGGCAGGGGGCTGTGACATCATCTAATCTTATATAGAAGATGAGAAAGCACCAGGTCATCAAACAACCTGGTGCTTTTTTTTGCCCTGATTCATAACCTCATCTACAATAGCTCCCTAGTCTTATTGACGCATATTCCCACTAACTTGATAATACCTCATCGTCTATTCATTGGTTTGCGTAACAAGGCAAGAAGGAAAACATTATGTCCACTGCTCATGAAGCCGAGCAAAAAAACCTTAAGGAAAAACAAAATAAACGTCGGCTGCCTTATCAGTCACCCGCCATCATTTTTCATGGCACCATAACCACACGTGCTGGCTCACCTACCTTAACAGGCGATCCAGACAAGTCTGGTGTTGATCCGGCCGACCTGTTTGGTGGTGGTTAATTTACGGTAGTGCCCCTGGGTTGGGGAACGGCCACTGACGAAAATCAACCGAACAGTTATTTGTGTCACGCCAATAAGGAAAGCGTTCCAAACTTATATTTGAGGTAGACACTAACTGACAGGTAGTGATGCCTGGATAGCTACCTGTCCCATAGGCTATTGCGTCAACGGCCGTATCATTCCCATCCCGCAAGATTACCTCATCTCCTAAATTCCCCAACTGCAACAAAGCGTTGGGGTCGCCCCAATTTAGATCATCAATCAAATCGGGTACAGCCGCATCCGTATCCACAATCTCAAAGTCCGGCGCAAAGCCATATTCCGCCTGGAAGGCTGTGGCACTGGTAGCAATCACCAGCGTTTGGCCTGGAAGCAGAATCGTACCCGACGGAAAGCGGCGCACATCCTCGAAATCTGTGGGATTCACCGCATCCCCTACACTATAGTTGCTCAAATCAACGGCCGAACTTGTCGGGTTCACAAGCTCAATGAATTCACCGTCATCCAGACCTGGCGGGTCATACAAAACTTCACTGATGAGCGGATATTGCGCCCGGCCCAGATAATTGTTGAAAATGATGGGGAGGTGCAGGATATGCGGCCAGTCCCGCTCAAACATATCCGCCAGCAAGTCATAAGCTTCGTTAGATTGCAGTTGCAAAGCCAACTCACGGTTGCCTTTGCTGGATTGCTCTGTGCCGTTGATGCTGCCGATGTGAATGTACCCCTGCCCCTCTATGCGGGCTAACACCATTTTGTTGTGAATGCCCAGTCCGGTGGGGTTGCTGCGAGCGCAGCTCAGGCGCAGCCTTTCGGCATAGGCAACTGCTTCAACATAATCACAGGTAGCTTTGTTGCTGAGCGGGCTGTCGAATTCATCAAAGTATTCATCCAGCAAAATGCGCACGGTGGCCCCACGCCGAGCGGCGGCAATGTAGGCTTCCAGGCGCGGATTGGGATCGTCGGTGGCATTGCTGTTGGTGTCGCCCCAATACGGCCGTTCTTCCAACTGCTGCACCAGCAACTCATCCCCCGCCCCCACACGGCCGATCAGCCCCAGCAGCCCATCCACATCACGCAAGCTGTTCTCCGGCGACTGCACCACCTCAAAAGCAAACTGCCCATTTAGCACCAGCGGCGCTGGGTAACGCACCTCATAAGAGATGCCGCCTGTGACCGTAATGGGGATAAACCCAACCGGCGGCGGGCCATAATTTGTGTCCGTGATGGCCCAACGGATGAGATCAACATGCTCGGTGGGCACAAAGTCCCGCTCAAAGATGGACTGCACATGGGCCACCACCGTCGGCGCACTGGTAATCAGCACCACACCGCGCCGCCCCCACGTGCCATCACTTTTATCATCGCTGGGCAGGCTGTTGGGGCTGAGATTCTCACTGCTGACAGCCACGCGCTGCCCGTCAATGAGGATGAATTTGGCATGGATGAAGCGGTAGCGGTCAAAAACATCCTGGCTGTCGTCACTAAACATGAACCAGCACTGCCCGCCAGCCGCCTCTAAACGCTGGCAGTTATATTTTTGCTGATCGGGCAGCCCGCCGGGCGGTGCACCTTCGAGCAGAATGGTGACAGCCACGCCGCGATTGACGGCGGCGATAAGGGCATCGGCGATGGCGATGTTTTCAAAGGTGTGGGTTTCAATTTCCAGGCTGGTTTGGGCGGTGTTGATTTGCTGAACGAGGGTTTCGTAGGCGTTGTCGGGGGCGATGGCGAGGCGGACAACAGCCGTTTCCGTTACGCGCTTCGTAAAGAAAAACTCGTCCAAATCCCAACCAGGGTAGAGGACTTTACGGCCGTTTATCACATCAGCCCGCGACTGTGCCCAATCAACGGCCGTATTCGTGTCCGGCACAGGCAGTCCCGTCAGTTGATCCCGTTGACGGTAGAAGATTTGCCCTTCGGTGGCAAAGTTGGTGCTGGCCTGATAGGGCTGAACGGCCGTTCCCCCCCAGCCAATCTGGCCCGTATCCTCATCCCCAAAAATCAGCACATCACGCACAACCGCCGTTTCGTCCAACAAAATCACTTTATCACCCGCGTTGGCAAATCCCGGCCAGGTGCCCACCAGATTGGGCACGGCCGGATCGCTGTCTACTGCTTCCAGGCCAGCGGAAAAACCGAATTGGCGGCGGAAAGCGATATTGGCTTTCGTCAGCCACAGCCGCTCGCCTGGAGCCAGCGTTGTACCCGGCGGCAGGCTGGTGCTGCCGGAGCCACTATCACGCAGCTCCCAATTGCTCAGGTCTACCAGACTGCTGCCCAGATTGCGCAGGGCCACCGCTTCATCATCATCAGCGGAGGCATAACCATCAGGCAAAACCATTTCCAAAACAACATCGGGCGGTTCGCCGCTGCTTACCAATGTTGTAACCTGGCTGTGGTTGTTGCTGGTGTTGCTTTCGGTGAAGGTGGTGGTGGCGGTAATGTAGTTGGTGATGGGGCCGACAACGGCCGTACTGATCTGCGCCGTTACCTGGAAGGAAACGGCCGTATTCGTCACCATCTCGCCTACCTGCCAGACCAGCGTGCGCATATCGGGCTGGATGAGCGTAAAACCGCTGTCATCACCCAAATAACTAACACCCCCAGGCAGCGTGTCGGTTAGCACTACGTTGGTGGCAGTGGCCTGGCCGATATTATTGAGGTTGATGGTATAGGTGATGGTGCTGTCGGCAACGGCCGTTGCTGGCCCCTCCTTTTGTGCCCACAAATCCGCTTCACCCACAGGCGGCACACACAAGCTGGCAATCCAATTGCTGTTGGTGATGGTGTTACCCACGCCCGGTGTGGCGGCTGTGGCCGCTTCGTTGGTCCAATTAAGCGGGCTGCTCACGCCAACGGCCGTATCTTGCCCATATTGCGCATTTTGATTAGCAGCAGGGTGCAAAGCAGTGCCCGGATCAAGCGAGAAATTGTGGATGGTGACCGCACCATCGTCTAGCAAGTGCGGATTATCCGTGTCATCAGTGTTGGAAAGGGCGGGCCAACCACCGCTGAAAAGGGCAGCGTGGTTGTGGGGAATAACGGCCGTACAATCACTCAAATTCGTATCATCGGGCGGCAAAATAGTATCGGGATCGGACGCATTGTAGATGACAAGCAGTGTACCGGGTGGCACGCTGCTCCAGGCCATATCGCTGCTGAAAAAGAGGCCGCCACCCGCGTCGCCATCATCCAATTCCCAGCCGCGCATGTCCAACGGGCCATTCACAACCAGTAGTTCCATCCACTCTTTGCTGCCGCCATTGCCCTGCGACCATTCGTTGATGATGACATCAAACGGGGCGTGAACGGCCGTTGCCCGTGCCTGACCAATGGCGAGCAATATCACAAAGAGCGGCAGTAAAGCAGAAATGAGTACCCAAACCAGACGTTTCATGTGACCCTCCATTCTCTAAAATCGGGTGATTTCAGGGAAGTACTTGCGGTGAATAATAACCTGAGAAAATAGGGTTCGCCAATTTTTCGGGGTTATACTTCGCTCAAATTTATGTTCAGGAGATGATTGCATGAAGGGATGCCGACAATTTTTGGGGGTATTGGTGGCGATGGGGTTGGTGATAACGGCCGTTCTCGCCCTCCTCCTCGTCAATTTAGCCCAAGTCATTACCAATCGGGATATCATGAAACAGGCCCTCAATTTGGAACAACTTTTTCAAGAAGTAGGGCCAGAATTAATATTGAACGGCCTTCAGGTTCCCGATGAAGTCGCCTCGTTGATTCCTGAGGGGGTGGATGTAACGGCCGTACAAACGGCCATGGCCGACCTCATTCCTCCCGATTGGCTCAACCAACAGGCCGAAGGTGCGGTGGATGATGTGTATGACTTTTTGGAAACCGGCGCAGTGAACCAAACCGGCAATACCGAAGTAGATTTGCGCCCCATTGTGCAGCGTTTGCGCACCGAGCCAGGGCGCAACTTAATTGCCACTACCCTCAACAGCCTGCCCCCCTGCCCCGATCCCCAACCCACGCTGGATTTAGCCAACTTAAATATCCCCAACTGCCTTCCCACCCAAGTGCCAGTGGAACAGGTAACAGATGTGGTGCATACGGCCGTTATCCAAACCCTCGATGCCAATGCCCCACTCATCGAAGCCAACGCCATTATCCACGTGCCACTGCTCACCCCGCAGACCCTGACACCGCAGCAGTGGCAAGATTTGCAGCGGGCGCAGCGGCTCTTTACCCTGGCCGATGAATGGGCCTGGCTGCTGTGGCTGCCACCGCTGTTTTGCTTGCTGGTTTTGCTGCTGATCGGCCGTTCTGTGGGCGAGTGGGGGCATTGGTGGGGCTGGCCTTTGCTGCTGACGGGAGTTGTCAGCCTGTTCATGGCCGCCGTGCTGCCCGCCGTTGTTCTGGCCCAAGTACGGCTGGCACTGCCCAACACCTTTGGCACATTGCAGCCAACCGTGAACCAAATCGCGCAAGACTTGGCGACACAGGTGGTAGATATTTGGCTGCAGCGGGTCTATTTGCAGGCGGGGCTTACACTGGGCGGGGGCGTGATTTTGCTGGGCATCGGCTTTCTGTTTTACCGTCGCCCACCGCAATCTTGGCAAAAGTAAGGTGCTTTACATTTTCGTTGTAAGACGTGCGGCTGTAAACGGCCGTCATCCCCTCTATACTTCTATTCATAAGCAACAACAAACTTCTTGAATTTTTCCTCCTCCTCCTCCTTCTTCAAAAAGACCCTCCCCTGACCAGGGAGGGTCTTTTAGTTTCTACGGCATGTACGACTGCAAAACGGCCGTTATCCCCGCCAGATTCTGCTCCCATTCCACCACCTCACTGCTTTTCAACTCCACCGTTATGGCCGGGATGTTTTGGGTTGCCAGCCAGTTACCGGCGTCACCGGTAACAGTGTAGCTGGTAAACTCCGGGCGCAAGGGGTAGTTGGCGGCGGCACTATACAGTTCCGCCAGTTCTAACGAAGCTGGAAAAGGTTGACCACAATCGCTGGGATAAACACCATTGGCCGCACTGTGCCAAAAGATAACGGCCGTTGGCTGCTGCGCCAACAAAAAATCACGCAAAGCGCGGCTCTCCGGCTCGGAAAATGGTTCACGGCCTGCGCTCACTGGCTCGTCGCGCCAAACGGCCGTTGGCAACCAATCACAATCCCAATTGCGGTTCAAATCCACGCCATTGCCATTAAAGCGGCCAGGGAAGGTGTCTTCGGGGATGTCGGCGGTGGTAAAACGGCCGTCTTGCCCCACCACCAACGCCTGCCCATCAGGGTTGGCCGAAGGGATGATGAACAGTTTCACTTGCGCTGGCATCATTTGGGGATGGTCAAGGAAATAATCAATGGCCGCATAAGCCAGCAAAATGGTGTTCCACTCATAGCCACCGTGAATGCCGCCCACAAACACCACTGTATTCGGGCCATTGCCAAATTGGTAAGTGTGAATCGGCCGATTATGGGTCGAGAAGCCAATGGTGCGGCGATAACCCGCAGGAATTTGCAGCGTGGCTGTGGGGATAGGCTTTTGCAGCGGGCGGGCGGTGGCGGGCGGGGTCGCCGTTGTGGCCACTGTTGGCACGGCCGTAAAGGTGGCCGGTACGGTAACAAGATTTGCAGAGATGGCGGGTATAACGGCCGTTAGCACTGGCGGCTCCCCTATTACTGGCTCAGACACACAGCCGAGGTTGAAGATGGCGAGCATCAGGCTCAACCACCAACCTCTACTCACCCGCCACAGCCTCAATCACAGCCAGAACGGCCGTTAAATTCTGCTCCCAATCTACCACCTCCGCATACTCCGGCACTAAAACAGAGATAGCCGGAATCTCCTGATCATCCAGCCAATTGGTGCTGTCACCATTCACCACTTGCTGCGTCAAGATTTCAAAATCGCGCACGGGGTAGCCGGCCGCTGCTCCATAAACGTCGGCCAGGGGACGGGAGGCTTTCGGTGTTGCTTCGCAGCTCCCTGGCGAGACCAGCCCATCGGCGGCTCGTGCCTCCCAAAAAATAACGGCCGTTGGCTGTTTATCCAACAAAAACGCCGACAAAGCCAAAACTTCTGGTTCGGAGAAGGGGGCTGTGCCACCACCACCCGGCACTAACTGGCCGCTAACTTGCACATCTTGCTGCCAGCGGCAGTCCCAATTACGGTTCAAATCCACACTGTTGGCATTCAACCGTCCCGGCAAATTGCCGGGATCAAGCGGGCTGTCGGGGTTGGCATTGGCGATGATGTAAATCTGGACATTTTCGGGAATGTCGGCCGCATTTTCTGCGAAGTAAGCAATGGCCTGCTCGGCCAGATCAACCGTCGCTGGGGCAAAACCGGCATGGAGACCGCCAATCAGCACGATGATGTTTTCGCCGCTGCCAAAACCAACGGCTTCAATGGGCACATCGTTTACAGAACGGCCGACCAGTTCACGAACAGGTGTGGGCGTGGGTGTGGGGGTGCGGGAGGGGGTGCTGGTGCTGGTAGGGGTGGCAGGCGGTGTCTGCGTGGCAGTGGCCGTAGCCGTCGCTGTGGGTGTCATTGTAGGCGTACCGGTGGGCACGACGACGACGGCGACCACTGTGGTAGGCACGGGGGTTGGCTCTAACGTGGGGGTGGCCTCCCCTGCCCCATTCCTAAAATTCAGGATTAAGACCACGGCGATGGCTGCCAGACCGACCAATCCACCCAAGAGCCATGGCCAGCGTGACGGCCGTTTCTGCCGAATCTGGCGCAGCGCGTCGGGGGAAAGAACGGCCGTCTTCATTTCCGAGATAGGCGGTGCCTCCCCATCCACGTTGCCGCCAACAACTGTGGGCAAATCCGTCACCACCGGATCAACAACCGCCTTGTCCGGGGAGGACAAGACAGGCGGCTTCTGTAGGCTGGTCATGGTCATCGTGAGTGCCTCTGCCAAAGCATGCCCATTGGCAAACCGTTCATCGGGCTTTTTGGAGAGCGTTTTTTGGATGATGTCGTCCATGTTTACGGGCAGATCAGGGCGGGAATCTAAAATGCTGGGGACGGGGTTCAACACATGGGCCATCATCAACTTCACGGGCGTGTCGGCGCGGAAGGGTTTGTGACCGGTAATCATCTCAAACAAGATGATGCCGAGGGTGTAAATATCGGAACGGCCGTCTATGGCCTGATCCCCATGCACCTGTTCGGGACTCATGTAGGCTGGTGTGCCAATCACACCGCTGCCCGTCAAACTGCTCGTCGCCTCCGACACCTTCACAATGCCAAAATCGGAGAGGAAGGCGTTGCCGTACTCGTCAAACAAAATATTACCCGGTTTCAAATCACGGTGAATGATACCGCGTTTGTGGGCATGATCCAGTGCCGAGGCAATGGGTTTGATGATGGGCAAAGCTTCATCCAAAGAGAGAGGGCCACGAATGATACGCTCGGCTAAGGAGCCGCCGCGCATATGGCGCATGACCAGATATAACTGGTTGTTGTCCTCACCAAAATCGTAGACAGGCACGATGGCTGGGTGTTCTAAGGCCGCAATGGTGCGAGCTTCGCGCTCGAAACGGCCGCGAAAAGTGGGGTCAGCCTGAAAGGCCGAGGACATAACTTTGAGGGCGACTTCACGACCAAAGCGTGGGTCGAGAGCCAGGTAGACTGTAGCCATGCCCCCACGCCCAATCACTTCTTTGATTACGTAACGGCCGAATTTTTCATCGCTCACAGGATGATTGTAACAAGAAGGGAACTGGCAAACAAAAACGGCAATAAAAAACTCCCGGAACTTTTGAACTGCCGGGAGTTGAGATTATTGTATTCCTAAACGCGCTGCTGCCTGATTGCACAAACTGGCTCCGCCCGCTTCCATCCATTCCTGCAAGCGGGTGCTGGTTGTCAGGCCAGCTTGCGCGTCAGCATAAATGCCCTGGCTCCAATAATAATAGCGTTGGGTTTCGTGCGGCCACTCTTCAAAACGCTTCACGGCATTGCCGGGGCCGCCATTGTAGGCGGCAAAAGCCAGGTTTACATCGCCAAATCGGCCAAGCTGTTCGACAAAAAAGTCTAAACCCCGCCGCGCATTGGTGTGGGGGTCAAGGGTGTTTTCTCCAGGGGTGAAGTGGAAGGGCATCACCTGGAACAGCCCTTGTGCCCCGGCGTGGGAGATGGCACCCATATCGCCACAGGATTCTATCTGCATGATGGTTGCGGCCATGTTGGGGTCGAGGTCTCGTTCGGCTGACCATTGCAAGATTTCTCGTTCCCAATATTTCACTTCGCGAGAGAAGATGGGGGAGATACGGCCGTTTACCGCCACTTCCGGTTCAACCAGCCCTACCGCGTTGGTCATCTCCAAATCAGTCAACTCTACTTCCTCACCCAACTCCGAAAGCTGCCAGCGAGCCACCACAAATAGACCAAAAGCAGCCACGGCAATGACCACAAATGTGACTAAAATCACCATGCGCTGCTGCACCAGATCTGTGTGGTTAGGGGAGAGATCGGGTATTTCTAGAGGGCCATAGAGATCGTTGTAATCGTCGTCAATCAAAGATTCCACCACCGCTGCGGATGTGTTCCATGTGTGTTCGTAGTAGGTCATAGTTTAACCCATTTTCTGATAACAGAAACCGTTTTAATCAAAATCTGAGAGACGGTATACGGCTCAATCCATTGGTTTTACTAACTGTCTACTGCCGCCGGGGGCTGTTGGGCATGGGGGGACGCTGTTTGATGCGTGAGGGGCGGGGCTGGGTAGGTGCCGCTGGACGGCGTTTGGCAACGGGGCGCGGGTGCGGTGTGGTTGTTGTGTTTGCCGCCGGTTGGTTCTGCGGCGTGGCTGGCTGTGTGGGCCGATTGACTGGCTGTGATGAGGTGTACTCAATGTCTTCGTAGACAACTTCGCGTTCGTAGTTGCCCAGGAAGTTGGGCAGGTCGTTGGTGGGGGTGGTGGGGGAAACGGCCGTTGACTGTGTCTTTGGTTTAGGCTTCGGCGCTGGTGTAATGCGGCGCGGAGATGCGTTTGTGTTTTGTCGGGTCACGGGCGGCTTCGCCTGTGGCTGCGGCTGCGGCATTGGCTCCATAGTTGTTGTTGCCGGTTCACGATAAGGAACTGCCCGTTGCGGCGGGGCAGAGCGGCGCAAACCTGAAAATTCAAAAAAATGCTCGCCGGCTACTGTAAACGAGCCAATAAACAGAATGCGCGTCAGCCACACCAGCACTGCCACAAAAATCGGTACAACACGCAGCAACTGTTCGCGGCTCATTACCTCATTGCCAAACTCATTCTCCAGCAGCGTCAGCGACACAGCCCACCAAGTCATAATGGCGTTCATAGATGCGCCCAACAGCCAGGCCCCCATCAAATACCAAACCTCTTTGGGTTCATCGGCTCCCTTTTCTTTGGTGAAAATGCGCGTCAGACCAGCAAAATCAATCGAGCAAAAAGCAATTGCCAAAATCGCGGCCCACTCAATATTGGCAAAGCGAATATCGCCGAGCAGGTCGCGCAGGGCATAGCGGGTTGTGTCGAAGTTGAAGGTTTCAAAAGCTAACAGGGCCACAAGGAGGATGAGGCCAACGGCCGTTTTGCGCGGAAAACTCGTGCCATACCCCAAAATACGCTCCATAATGCCCGTTTGGTGATTGAGTGCAGCTTGATTTCTCATGGTTCTGTCTCTCTGGTAACTAGAGCTGTTGTGGCTCCTATCACCCACAATAATTCACAAAGAAAAGGGGGAACTTATGTTCTAATTTTCGGAAGAATAGCACGCTTGTTCTAATTTGTCAAACGAAGTTTGCGACAGTAGTTGACACAATTCACAGAACAAAACATAGCTGCAAAGGGCTAGCAGCAGCAAGAATTTACCTACTACTTGCCTCTTACCTCTCCACTCTATTCAAACCTGCTATAATCACCCCATGCTGCTCATCCTCACCCACGAAAACGCCGACTTTGATGCCGTAGCCTCCCAACTGGCGGCACACAAGCTCTACCCCCAAGGCATCCCCTTGTTATCGCAGCGCATCAACCGCAACGTAGAACAGTTCCTCACCCTGTATTGGGATGTCTTGCCTTATATGCGCCGCCAGGATTGGCAGCGCAAACGAGTGGAGCGCGTCATTTTGGTGGATACGCACGGGCTAAACAGCGTGCGCGGCATGGTCAAACAGCCAGAAGTACAAGTGATTGACCACCACATCACCCACCAAAAGCGAGACAAGTGGCAGTACCATGTGGAGGCGATGGGAGCGGCAACCACCATCCTGGTTGAACGGCTGCAAGAGGCGGGCCTGATCCTCACGCCGGAAGAGGCAACGCTGCTGCTGCTGGGCATTTACGAAGACAGCGGCTCATTAACTTACGACACGACCACAAGCCGCGATGTGCGGGCAGCAGCCTGGTTGATGGAGCAGGGGGCACAGTTGGCGGTTGTGCGCAAATTTATGAATATTCCCCTCACGGCCGCGCAGCAAAAGTTATATGATGCCTTGCAAACGGCCGTCTCCTACCACCACATCCACAGCCAACCCATCGTCATCACAACGGCCGTTGCCCCCCCCGATTTCGACGAAGAAATCTCCTCCGTCACCCATCGTCTACGCGAAGCACTATCGGCCGTTGGCCTCTTCGTCCTCGTCCAAATCTCCGCCGATGTCCAGTTAGTCGCCCGCAGCATCAACGATTACGTAGATGTCTCCATCGTCGCCAAAGCCCTCGGCGGCGGCGGCCATGATCGGGCAGCGGCAGCCCTGGTGGTGGGCAAAAAGTTGGCAGAGGTGCGTGAACAGATATTGGCCCTGCTGCCCAAAGCCGTGAAACCCATGACGGCCGTTGCCCAAATCATGTCTTACGGCGTGCGCACCCTGGAACCCAACCTGCCCATTAACGAAGCCGCCCGCCTCATGCAGCGGTTCGGCTACGAAGGCTACCCCATCGTAGACAACGGGCAGTTAATCGGCCTCCTCACCCGCCGCGCCGTAGACCGCGCCATGAGCCACAACCTGGGGTACGCACCCGTTAAACGCTTCATGCGGGCTGGGGCCGTCACCGTGCGGCCATCCGACTCCATCGAGCGCGTCCAGCAGTTAATGCTCAACGAAAGCTGGGGTCAAATCCCTGTCATCGCCGAAGACAGCCCCAACGACAGCACCCCCATCGGCATCGTCACCCGCACCGATGTTCTCAACTTCATGTTTGCCCCACCGCCCGAAACGGCCGAAACCAACCTGCGCCAACTCCTCACCGATGCCCTCTCCCCACCCCTTTGGGCCATGATCAACGTCGTCAGCGAAACGGCCGATGCCCTGCACATGCCCCTCTACTTCGTGGGTGGCCCCGTGCGCGATCTGCTGCTCCATCAGCCCGCCACCGACTTAGACCTCGTTGTGGAAGGCGATGCCATCAAACTCGCCCGCCAACTTAATCAAAAACACGGCGGCGACATCCACACCCACGCCCGCTTCGGCACCGCCAAATGGTTCCTCACCGCCGAAATCTGGCAAAACCTCAGCCCCCATCCCACCATCCTCGCCACCCTGCCCGAAACCATAGACTTTGTAACCGCCCGCACCGAATTCTATGCCGAACCCTCAGCCCTGCCCGAAGTCGAGCGCGGCTCCATCAAACTCGATCTGCACCGACGCGATTTCACCATCAACACCCTGGCCGTGCGGCTGGATGGTGCCCATTTGGGCGAACTGCTCGACTTCTACGGCGGGCAGCGCGACTTGCGCCAGGGCATCATCCGCGTGTTGCACAGCCTCAGCTTTATTGATGACCCCACCCGCATGTTACGCGCCGTGCGGCTGGAGCAGCGGCTAAACTTTAAGATTGAGACCAATACGGCCGATCTCATCACCGCCGCCCTGCCCATGTTGGATCGTGTCACCGGCAGCCGCATTCGCCACGAACTAGAACTCACCTTCCGCGAGGCCGAGCCGGCCCCCGTGCTGGCACGGCTGGCCGAACTCAACATCATGTCCCACATCCACCCCGCGCTGCACTGGTCAGCCGAAATCGCCCAGACCTTTGCCCGCGTCCCCGATATTCTGAGCGATGAGGCATGGCATGAAGCCTTACAACAGGATTCGCCCGCGTTTGTCTATTTTGCTTTGTGGCTCACGCCGCTTTCGCGCCATTTGCAGACAGAAGTGATGGACCGGCTGGGGGTACGCAAGACGACACGGGATGATATGGCGCAGTGTCATCGCGCCAGAGGGGTGCTTAACGATCTGCCCCCAGATGCCCGCCCTAGTGAAGTGGAGATGGCTTTACGGCCGTTTCGTGCCCGCGCCCTCCTCGTGGTTCGTATTTTGTTACAAGATGAAAGGAAGATCAGCCTACTGGAACAGTATTATCGAGAGTGGCAGTGGGTAAAAACGGCCGTAACCGGCGACGACCTGCGCCAAATCGGCCTCAAACCCAGCCCCCGCTACACCATCATCCTCGACCAAATACTGGCCGCCCGCCTCGATGGTGCCGTAACAACCGCAACCGAAGAACAGGAACTCCTCGCCCAACTCGCCGCCGCATCATGATGATTTTGGTGTTAGAGCCATCTCCATCAATGTCCGTAAGCCCGGCTCCTTCACCCACAACCGCGCCCGTAACCGCTCATTAGCCCGCGCAATCGTGGCCACAGGCGGGCAAACCAACACCTCACTCTCCTCCACCGTACCATACAATTCATTCACCACCGGCAGCAGTCGGGCTACATTCAGCCCCAACCGATTCGCCGCCCCCAAATAAGCATTGGTCAATTTATTAGCCACCTCCTCCCCCGATGTCACAATATAATTCAGATCAGCCAACTGCATCGCCGTCAGTGAGAGATCATCCAGTTTAGCCCCGGCATCTACCACCACAAAGTAACCAGCCTCTACCAACATGTCCAAAAGCGGCTCCAAATTATCTCCATCCGGCATCTCCTCCGTCGTAATTACCGTGTCTGGGGCCGGAATAACAAAGAGATTCGTGCGATGGCGCTGCATAAAGGGCTGAATATGGGCCATATCCGCATTTTCCGGCCAATGGTTCAGCAAACCAACCATATTGTCATGAGTATACAGACTGAGTGCCGGCGCAATCCCCCCCATCGGCAAAGCCAAATCAAGCAGCACCACCGACCGATCCTCTTGCATGGCCAGAGCTTCGCTCATTTGGATAGCCAACGTGGTTGTCCCCACGCCGCCTTTGGGGCCATAAAACACCAAAACGCGGCCCCGCACCGGCGTGGGCGGCTCTTCTGCCTCTTCTGGCACAGATGGCTCATCTACGGCCGTATCCGACACAGGTTGTGGCTCCATCCGGCGCAAAATAGCCGAAATATGCGCCAACAACTCATCCGGCTGAAAGGGTTTCACCAGATAATCATCAGCCCCAGCTTCAAAGGCTTGCAGTTTGTGCTTCTTCGTCATCAAAGCCGTCAGGAAAATAACAGGCGTTCGGGCTAATTGGGGATCGCGCCTGATTTTCTCACAAACCTCAAAGCCATCTACCTCAGGCATCATCACATCGAGCACAATCAGGTCGGGCTGGAATTCATGAGCAGTCTCCAGGCCAGTGGGGCCATCTTTGGCCGCCTGAACTTCAAATCCTTTGCGGCGAAGCTGGTGCTCAACCAGATAACGCACCGGAAATTCATCATCAATGATCAGAATTTTCTTTTTGTCCATGTTCATTTTCTCTTAGTGAGATCGCTAGATATTCAATTTTGTGTCGGTTAAATTGGGGCAATTTTTGTTGTTTGCCCTGGTGTATTTGTTTAATTTATGAAACGGCCGTGTTTGTTGGGGTAGTTGCCCATTTAACTAGAATGGACTATAACCAGTATAGTTTCTGCGCGTTACAGGCCAACTTACGTAAGAGGGTCTGTAACGACAGAGCATTAAGATAGGTTAATCTCAGGGTATGAAGGAGATTGCTTTTGGAACCGTCAGTTTTAGTTGTTGATGATGAACCTATGACCCGCGATTTAATTCGCCTGATGTTGCAGCGGGTCGGCTTCAAGGTGCGTGAAGCCGAAGATGGCCTCGATGCCTTGCGGCGAGTTGAGGCTGACGGCGTACCCGATGTTTTCATCCTGGATGTGATGATGCCCAATATGGACGGGCTGACCCTATGCCGTGAACTGCGTCAACAAGACCAAACGGCCGATACTCCCATCATTATGCTAAGCGCCAAGACAGCGCAAACGGCCGTTAACGAAGGCCTGGAAGCCGGTGCCACCAAATACCTCACCAAACCCATCGCCCGCACCGAACTCATCGAAAACATCAAAAACGTTTTAGGCATGGCCTAATCCTCCACCACAACCAACTTTTACACCCACTCAGGATCGCCTCAAAAGCGATCCTTTTTTGTTCCCCTTCACTGCCAAACAAATCACCTCCCCCACCCCCAATTCAGTGACAATTTTCTAATTGACCCACAAATTGAGTGCCAATTGTTCATTGTCAGAACCCAATTGTCTCTATACCATTACCCGATACTCCACAAAAAGGTTCGTTACATGAAAGGACAATTTGCCTCACGCATGGCAAACATACAAAAATCATTTATCCGTGAAATCTTAAAAATTACCCAAAACCCCGATGTTATCTCCTTTGCGGGCGGGCTGCCCAACCCCCAATATTTCCCCATCGAGGCGATCAAAGCAGCCGCTAACAAGGTATTAACCCAAGAAGGAGCCACCGCACTGCAATATGCGCCCACTTTAGGCCACCAACGCCTGCGCGAGTGGATTGCCCAACGCTATGCCCATCAGGTGGGGATGACTATCCATCCTGACGAGATTTTGATCACCAATGGTTCGCAGCAGGGGCTAGACCTCATCGGCAAAATTTTGCTAGACCAGGGGGATGTGGTGCTGGTGGAATCGCCCAGCTATTTGGGCGGGATTCAAGCGCTGTCTATGTACCAGCCAGAGTTTTGGTCTGTGCCGTTGTGTGAAGATGGGGTGGATACGGCCGTTCTCACCGACCGCGCCTCCCATCCCCAGGCCAAACTCTTCTACGCCCTGCCCAACTTCCAAAACCCCACCGGCATCAGCTACTCCGCCGCCAAACGAGCAGAAACCGCCCGCATCATGCAAGCCACCAACACCTTCTTCATCGAAGACGATCCCTACCGCGAACTGCGCTTCGCTGGCGAAGATTTACCCCCCATCACCAGCTACTACCGCGACACCGGCTTCTTACTCGGCTCCTTCTCCAAAATCGTCTCCCCCGGCATGAGAATGGGCTGGATCGTCGCTGCCCCCCCGCTCATGGAACGGCTCATCATTGCCAAACAGGGAGCCGATCTCCACTCCAACTACCTCTCCCAATCCATCATCTACCAATATTTGCAAGACAATGATTTGGAAGCCCACATCGCCACCATCAAGGCCGTCTATCGGCGGCAGCGCGAACTAATGGTAGCAATGATCGAAGAAACCTTCCCGCCAGAAGTCCAGTTCACCCTGCCCGAAGGCGGCATGTTCCTCTGGCTGACCCTGCCGCCCGGCCTGTCGGCCATGTCTCTGTTCGAGGCGGCCAAAGCCCAACATGTCGTCTTTGTACCCGGCCATCCCTTCCACACCGACGGCGGCGGACAAAACAGCCTCCGCCTCAACTTCTCCAACACAGACGAGACGAAAATTGAGGAAGGCATGAAGCGGTTGGCAAGAGCGTTAAGAGGGGAAATTGAGAGATTAGAGACTAGAGACTAGAGACTTATTAGTCCCCAGTCTCCGGTCTCTAGTCGCCAAAGGCCACGTATGTTAGACATCCAAATCAGTCGCAACGGCAAACAGTCTCTGTACCGGCAGATTGCGGAGAATATTCGGGAACGGATACGCGACGGCCGTTTACCCGCCAATACCCGCCTGCCCACTGTGCGCCAACTGGCCCAAGACCTCAGCGTCACCCGCCTCACCATCCAAAATGCCTACAGCGAACTGCAAGCCGATGGCTGGATTGAGGCCACAGTCGGACGCGGCACCTACGTCAGCGCCAGCATCCAGCCCATGACCCTGGCCCCCACCATCGGCCAGTATCTCACGCCAGACAGCGCCATCAACGACATGCTGGAAATCAGCCAGGTGATGGGCGTGCGCTCGATGGGCATGGCCCACCCCGACCCGGCCTGCTTCCCCGCCGACGAATTTTGGCCCTACATGGTGCGTTTGCAGGGGCAGGCCCATGATCTGCTCGGTTATGGCCCCATTCAGGGCGACACGGAACTGCGCGTGGAGCTGTCGGAACTGCTGCGGGAGATTGGGCTAACGGCCGTTCCCGAAGACATCCTCATCACCGCTGGCACCACCCAGGCCATCTTCCTCGTCACCCGCGCCCTCACCAAGCCCGGCGACACCATCCTGGTGGACGAACCCACCTTTCTGGGCACACTCAGCGTCCTCGAAGCCCTCGAACTGCGCTACGAGAGCGTGCCCTTAGATGCCGAAGGCCCTATTCTGGATAAATTTGAAGCGGCCCTACGCCGCCATCACCCCCGCTTCTACTACGCCATCCCCAACTTCCACAACCCCACCGGCATCCTCATGTCCCAGGCACGGCGCGAGGCCATTTTGGCCCTGGCCGAGCAGTATGACTGTTTGATTGTGGAGGATGATATTTACGGCCGTCTCAACTATGGCGACCAACCTCCCCCGCTGCCCCTCAAAGCCCAAGACAGTTACCATCGCGTCATCCATCTCGGCGGCTTCTCCAAAGTGTTGATGCCCGGTTTGCGCGTGGGTTACGCCATTGTGCCGCCCCACCTGCGCACCAAGCTGCTGCAACTGCGCCGCGCCACCGACCTGTGCAGCCCGCCCTTTGTGCAGCGGGCCTTGGCCCACTTTTTGCATGATGGCGGCCTGAAGCGCCATTTGCGCCGCGTGCTGCCCGTCTACCGGGAGAGGCGGGATGTGCTGCTTTCGGCCTTGCGGCAGCACATGCCGCCCGAAGTGCGCTGGAGCCATCCCCAAGGCGGCTTTTGCTGTTGGGTCACTTTGCCCCGATATTTTGAACGGGGCGACCTCTACCGCACCGCCTTGCAGCATGGCTTTGCCTTCACCCCTGGTGAAGCCTATCTCCTGGAATCGGCCCATGAAGACTACCTCCGCCTCTGTTTTGGCAATCAAAACAGCACCAGCATCCGCGTCGGTGTCAAGCTGCTGGCCGATCTGATTATCCG
Organism: Ardenticatenaceae bacterium; assembly: GCA_020634415.1. The sequence goes on along the minus strand of JACKBT010000021.1, from coordinate 17,853 downwards.
GCGACAGGAGGGACGGGAACGGCCGTCTGAATCACTGCCGCTTGTGTAATATTGGCGACTAGAGACTAGAGACTGAAGACTAACAATCTCTAATCTCCAGTCTCCAGTCTCTAATCTCCAAGCTCCAAAATGAAACGAACCGAATTCCTCGCTGGCGTTCGCGCCGAACTGCCCATCTTGCTGGGCGTAATTCCCTTTGGCCTGATCTTTGGCGTGTTAGCCATTGGCGCAGGGCTGCCACCGGCGCTGGCCCAGGCCATGTCCTTCATCGTTTTTGCTGGATCGGCCCAATTTATTGCCATTCCGCTGTTGGGGGCGGGCGTGGGAACGGCCGTTCTCTGGCTCACCACCTTCATCGTCAACGTGCGGCACATGCTCTACAGCGCCTCCCTTGCCCCCCGCACCCAGCATCTGCCCCAACGCTGGCGCTGGCTGCTGGCCTACCTGCTCACCGACGAAGCCTACGTCGTCACCATTTTGCACTACAACGACGACACCGTACCCAACACCCACAAACATTACTTTTTGCTCGGTGCGGGGGTCACGCTGTGGACGACGTGGCAAATTAGTACGGCCGTTGGCATCTTCCTCGGCGCACAGGTTCCCAACAGTTGGGGGCTGGATTTCACCCTAGCCCTCACCTTCATCGGCATGGTCATCCCCGTGCTGAAAGACCGCCCCAGCGTCGCGGCCGCGCTCGCGGCGGGCCTCGTCGCCGTCATCGCCAACCCCCTGCCCTACAAGATGGGGCTGATGTTGGCGGCAGTAACGGGCATTGTGGTGGGGCTTTTAGCAGAAGGGCGAGGCGCGAAGGGTGAAGAGCGAAAAAGTACGCCCCTCGCCTCTCATCCCTCGCCCTTCGGAGAGCAGCCATGAACCTGTGGCTCACCATCCTCGGCATGGGGCTAATCACCTATGCCGTCCGACTGTCGTTTATTGTGTTGGGCGAACGGGGGCAGGTGTCGCCCGTTTTCCAGCGGGGATTGAAGTATGTGCCAACGGCCGTTCTCTCCGCCATCATCCTGCCCGAACTGCTTCAACCTGGCGGCACACTCGACATTTCTCTGGGCAACGCCCGCCTGCTGGCTGGCCTCATCGCCGCCCTCGTCGCCTGGCGCACCAAAAGTATCTTGTGGACGATTGGGGTGGGGATGGGGGCGTTGTGGTTGTTGCAATTAGTAATTGGAGACTAGAGACTGGAGACTGATTAAGCAAAACGACAGTCTCTAGTCCCCAGTCCCTAGTCTCTTAAGGAGTAATCATGCAAGCCTTTAAACTAAACGATTTAATCCAAACCCATGCCGAACTGGGCAAACTGTATTACGAATTCATCCGTGAAGAGTCCATGAGCTTGGGACTTTATATCCTAAAGGCTGGAGGCGTAGACCCGCAGCAGCCGCACAATGAGGATGAGGTGTATTATGTGATAAACGGCCGTGCCAGCATCACCGTCGGCGACGAAACAGAAGCCGTGCAACCAGGCAGCACCATCTTCGTCGGCAAACACGTCCCCCACAAATTCCACGACATCAGCGAAGACCTCACGCTGCTCGTCTTCTTCGCGCCTGCCGAAGGGAGTTGATGGGGCTGCATGGCAAACGGCCGTCGCCCTCCTCACCAAACTTCAAGCACTGGGCTGGGAACACAATGCGAATTGAATTAGAGATTTTGTCGGGTATACTATCAGCATGTTAAAGGACATTGCCTATGGAGAACCAGCCTGGGAAATTGCCACCCTCTTCCCACCACAAGGTCGTTGGCTCATTGAAGATTACCTCGATCTGGATACCCGCACGGGCAACCACCTGATTGAATTTTCGCATGGCAATATCGAAGTGTTACCTATGCCTTCACTCCAGCATCAAGCCATTGCAACTCTTTTGTTCCATTTGCTTTACACCTTTGTAACCAGCCATACACTCGGAATCGTGCGCTTTTCTCCCACCAAAGTCCAACTTTGGAATGGCAAAATCCGTGAACCCGATCTCTTTTATATTGCCAATGACCATATAAGCCAGCGTACCGAGCAGTGGTTTGAAAAGATTGATTTAGCGATGGAAATCGTCAGCCCTGATGATCCCAACCGTGATCTGGAAACGAAAAGACGCGAATACGCTCAAGCAGGTATTCCAGAGTATTGGGTTATTGATCCTCGAACCGAGGAAATACTCGTGCTAACTTTAGACCGTGACCATTATTCGGTTCATGGCGTATTTGCCAAAGGTGAAAAAGCAACTTCTGTCTTATTCCCCCAGTTCACTGTTCCTGTCACCGAGATTTTCTCCCAGCGTTAACGTGTAATCACCAGGCGCAAAGCCTCAAATCTGCTTGAGCGCCAACGGCCGTCTCCCCCACCAACCTAATCGCCAAACAGCACCGTTTCCCCATCAGCCGGAATCCGCAGTTGGCTGGCAGCAATACCCGATGCTGTTGCCTGTGCCCGTAAATCGGCGCGAGTAGTAGGGCAGTGGTCGAGGGCTTCCAGGTGAACGGCAACAACGGTGGCTTGCGGTGCAAATTGACAAACCGCCAGCGTCTGCTCAATGTCCATCACAATGACGCTGTTATCGCCAAAATGCGCCCCGCCAGAGTGGGTGATGATGATGTCCGGCTGTTCACGCCGGATCACGTGGGCCACTGGCTCATACCAAATCGTGTCACCCGCCCAATAGATCGTTGGTTCACCATCAGCGCGGAAGATGAAGCCGGAAACGTTGCCCATGCGCTCGGCCCATTGGCCCGTGCCATGCTGTGCCGGTGTGCGCGTGATGCTGATGCCTTGCCAGGTGAGGGTGTCGTTGATGGGGGTAACGGCCGTAAATCCCGCCGCCCCAATCTTCCCCTCATCCCCCGGCTGGCAAAACAGCGGCAACTCCTTCGCCAACATAGCCTGCGCCACCTCATCAAAATGATCCGGGTGCAAATGGGACACAACCACCGCTGCCACATCCGCCACCACAGCCCCTGGCAGCATAGGCAAATCCACCGTCGGGTTGGGCGAGATGCCCGCGAAGGAGCGGATGGCGTGTTTGGGGGAAAGGAAGGGATCGAGGAGGAGGAGACGGCCGTTATACCCCAGCCGCATCGTCGCATTCCGAATAAGTTGTAGTTCCATAGTGCACCTCAGGGGAGACTAGAGATTGGAGACTAGAGATTGGTTAGTCTCCAGTCTCCAGTCTCTAATCTCCAGTCTCCAAAAGCTCCGTCAGCCCCGCTTCCACTTCGGTGCGGGGCAAGCTGCCAGCTTCTAATTCCGCATCACTTTTTTCGGTCAGTCGTTGGAAGAAGGCAATGCCCGCGGAGACGGCCGTTTCCCCACCATGCCCCTCCTCCAACCACGTAAACAGCACATCTTCCCCCGCCGCCAACTGATTCGTCCGCTCATAATAATCCAGCAGCGCCTCATAACTGTGCGCAGGCAGCACATAATCCTGCAACAGCCCCACCAACTCCGCCACAGAGGGAATCGGTTCAGGCAAATCCACCGCTGTTTCGCTGGCCGCCAGCAGCAGATGGAGCGACTTGAGGTAATGGTTAAACTGCGCCCGCTCGCGCCCCTCCTGCCCACACACATCCCCCTCCGTTTTGAGCAAAGCCGCCACCACCAGACTCCGCTCCCGCCAATCTTGGGCATGATGAAGCTGCAAAATCCCCAACAACGCTTCATCCGACAGATTCGCCACCGACCCCAAACCCAAACCAAGCAACTGTCGCAGCGATTCACCCACCGCTTCATGGGCTTCGGCATAATCACCAGCCGCCGCTCCCATCAACACATAACGAATCCCCTTCGTCGCCTGCTCAATCAAACGTAAAAAGTAATCTTTGCGTATCATATTTTTTTACTTAAAACCACGCCGACCCCCGCCACCACTGCGACGCGAACTACTGCTGCGCGAACTGCTGCGGCTGCTGCGCGAGCCACCCGAACGGCGGCTGCCGCCTGACGAGCGGAAACTGCTGCCAGAGCCGCCGCTGGCTGTAGGGCGCGGCGGTCGAATCGTCCGGCTCTCCTTCATAATCTGGCCGACCACGCTGTTAATAGATGAACCCGGTTCCCAAGTGACGCTTTTAGACTGCCCCGCCGCCCGAATGGTGATGGACTGGGCCTGCCCTTCGCCAACGGCCGTATTCAACAAATCCGTCATCTTCCCACTCGCCTCATTCAAAGAGCGCGTCAGACTGTCCGAAATGGTTTGCAGCGACGGCCGCTCAGGCTGGGCTGATGGCTGCGCTTGCGGCGCAGACGGCCGTTGCGACGCAGACGGCCGTTGCGGCAGCCAGGCCCCCCGCCGATACCAGGGGCGATAATAACGCCGATTTTGCCGAGACGTACCATTGGGGGAACGGCCGTTGCCCACCCACACCGGCGTATAACCGCCCCACGCCTCCACCTGCGCCAACAGCGATTCCTCCACACCCAAAGCAATGGCATAAGCAAAATACCGATCCAAAATCTCCTGCGCCTCGGTCAAATCGCCATACTTTTGAATATCCTGCAAATAGGCCCGAAACCCCTGCCACTTCTTCACCTCCTGCTGCCCCAACTGGGACAAAGCCGCCTTCGGCTGGCCCAACCTCCGCACCAGAAACCCCATCAACATGAACGGCCCAAAAAACAGCACCATCAACAGCACCGGGTTGCGATTGGCCACAGAGGGAAAAACCTGGAACATGAGCCAGGCCATGAGGCCAAACCACAACAGGGGCAGCACCTTTTGCAAGGCCCCGCGCCAACTGCTGCCGCTGCCATAAAAAAATGTCACCATCTCCTGGGCCATAGCCGTGTAGACGGCGGGCAAAGCTTGTTGAAAGGCGGCTTGAACGGCCGTCAATGCCACCGCTTCCCCCACCGGCAGATACTCCATCAGCTTGTTAAACAAAATAGCGGCATGACCCGGCACATTTACCGCTGCGCCCACCGGCGTTATCACCTTCTCCCCGGCTGCCACCGCCTGCTCCCGCAGCCGCACCAGCAGCAGCGGCTCACCCACATCCAGGCGAATCAGCCCCAAATCAGCCAGATAAAAGAGGGAGGCCAACGCGCCACGCCCCGTCGCCTCGTTGTCCAGCAGATAGGCCACAATACCGGGCGGCAAGTCGCTGGGCGGCGTGGTGCGGTAATTGCCCATCACCTCGCGCACTTTGCGGCTGCCCCACAAATACCAACTGGCGATGGCTCCGAGAACGGCCGTTAGCCCCACACCAATTCCCCCCGCCCGCACCGCCAACTGCCGCCGCGCTTCAACGGCAGCCTGCTCCGCCTGCCGCGCCGCCGCCTCGTCCAACACCGCCTCAAACTCTGTTTGCCAAAGCGGGGGCGTGGTATTGAGCGTCCCCGCTGGCAGCAGCAGCGTAAACTGCCACGCTTGCCAGGGGCTTAACGGCCGTTCCGGTCGCAGCACAATGCCCTTATCCGACCGCTCGGCAGTGGCCCCCTCAATCGTGGCATCCTCCAACCCCATGCCACCGGGCAAGTGCAAAGTTATCGTCGCCTCTTGGGGCATAATGGCCTCGCCCGGAACGGCCGTCCACGTCAGCAAATGCCCATCCGCCGCCACCGAAAACGCCCCCGCTGCCTCATAAGCCAGCGTGAAGGTACTCGACTCACCGCGCACCAATTCAGGAAAAGCATACGTCACTGCCACCCCACCCATACGAGATGAATTAAACTGAACCGACTCGGCCGCTTCGCCATAATAAACCCAACCCGGCTGCCGGGCTGTTTCTTGCAAACGGTAACAATAATCACACAAATCCCCCTCAGTGGCAGCAAATACCTGCTCCCCCTCGCGCACCTGGAAGCCGCTCAATTCGTCCACAAACTGATAAGCTAATTGGCGTGTGCCCTCAGCCAAAATGCCGGTTTGCACGGTGACTTGGTGGTTTTCGGTGATGGTCAAACGGCCGTCGGCCGCCACCACCATGTCCACAGCCACCCCATCCACCACATACTCCAGCCGCGCCTCATCAGCCGCAAGCTGCCAGGCCTGCTTCTGCGCCGTCACCAGCCCCAGCGGAAAATCCACCACTACCTGAAAGCGCGTACCATCAGCAATCGGCTCCGTCGCCTCAAAAATCACCTGCTGCCCCACGTCTAATGGCTCAATGGTCGTCGTATGTTCGGGGCCAAAGGCAATGGTGTCTAGCTGATCGGCCGTTACCGCAAAGGGCAAATCCACCGTTACGCGGCTCTCTGGCACAGCCAGCCCGCTGCGGTCAGCGGCAATGGCCCGCCACTCCATCGTCATCATGTCGTCATAAACCCACAAGCCCCCTTCCACCTCATAGGCCAACATAAAGACCATCTCCTCACCCGGACTCGTCGGCGCATACTCCCACTCCACATAAATGGCCTCATCATCCACTTCGTAACGGTAGCTTTCTGGCCCACTACCAATAAAGTCGTACTCGGTCAAACCCGCCACCGTCGTCCCACCAAAAACGGAGATGCCCCGAATCTGCGCCACGTAATCGAGCGGAATTTCGGCGAAGCCTTCGGTGTAACGGCCGTTAAACCTTAAATACTGCCACTCGCGCACCGACAAACGGCCGTCCTCATGCACCTCAATCGCCACATCATAGCGCGTATACTCCACGCCGCTCTGCGCCTGTACCGGAACTATCCCCAACAAAAGGGGGATGAGAAGCCCAATGATTCGTTTCCACATAGAGAAGCTCCTATCGTGTTATCGCCCTATTCCGTCACAGTATAAAAGATAAACGATCTCATGGCGATCTCAACATTGGGTGCGCTTATTTTTCGTGTACGGACTCGAAAGACTGGAGCAGTTTTGAAAACTGCTCCAGTCTAGCAGGCTGTCGGAAAAGTGGTCGTAGGCGCGGTATCCTTACCGCGTTCCCCGAGCGCGAAAGGGATTTCGCGGCTACAAATTGGGGTTCTCCGACAAACTGCTAGTCTTACACCAAATCCTGTCTCACCCTCTCAACATTTTAGAGTAATCAGCCAACTGTTATTTATGTTATAATCAGCTCATGACGACTATCGAAATCAAATCAACAATGCCCCTAACTGAACTGCTGGACAGCCTAAAACAGCTTGGGATTGATGAGTTGGGTGAAGTTGCGGCAACGGCCGTTCGTCTACGAGCCAGCCGCCGTGCCAACGTACTGCCAGAGCGTGAGGCACTGTTACTGGAAAAAATCAATCGAACCTTAACGACAGCCGAGCAGGAGCGCATGGCTCTATTAATTGAGAAACGCCAAGCAGAAACCTTAACTGAGACGGAGCTAGCTGAATTAATAAATTTGAGTGATCTCGTTGAAGAAATTCAAGTTGAACGCTTATCAGCTCTCATTGAACTCGCTGCCGTTCGTAATATTTCTTTAGACGCGCTAAAACAATCTATTAACTACACACCTGCATCCTAACCCATGCCTCATGTACCTGTAGCTGTCAAATCGGCCGTTATCCAACGCGCTAACAGTTTATGTGAGTACTGCCAAAGCCCAGCCGATTACTCTCCTCAATCATTTTCCATCGAACACATCCACCCCGGCAGTGCAGGCGGCGAATCGGAACCAGATAATTTGGCCTATTCCTGCCAGGGTTGCAACAACCACAAATACACCAAAACAGGTGGGATTGATCCCCTATCAGGAGCCAAAGTGCCTCTATTCCATCCCCGGCTCCATACTTGGTCAGAACATTTTGCTTAGACTGATGGTGGGTTGAAGGTTATCGGCCTCTCGGCTGTAGGACGCGTTACTGTGCAAGAATTGCACTTCAATCGGCAAAACTTACTCAACCTACGTTCACTCCTACTCTTAGCCGATCTGCATCCCCCGACCAAATAATCCGTTACCCCAACCCTCACATACCAAAGATTCATCAAGTTGTTGTTGGGTGTTATAGGTAACGGCCGTTCCCACCACCACCTTCTCCTCACCTACTTCGATGGTAAACGGCCGTCCCCAATCTGTTCCCTACTCAAATCTGCTATAGTCTCTCACCGCACGTTTGAAAACGCCTCAGCTCTCACTAGGTTTCCGTTTCACATTAGGATGATCTTCATATCGTACTTTACTATGTTCCACATGCGGATTAGGGCGACCCATAAATGTGTCAAGCAATCGCCTCTCTATTCCATTTGGTTCCCAAACAGACCAACGCTCTAGCCCTTCGCATTCCTCAGGGGTTGCAGTTCTTTTGTTGCCTTCCATATCAAGAATGAAACAGTTTCTAAAATCGCCAATATCTTGCCAAAACCGCCAAACAGGTTGTTTCATTTGCTCTTCTAGTGGCCTCGTCCCTATCACCTCCCATTCAGTAAGTACTGACTTATGTACTCCTACTGTGAAAAGGATAGGTTTTGAAGCAATTTCATCTAGGTCAGAAATAGGTTCTTCTGTATGTAGATCATAGAAAGAAGCATCATAGTTCTTACGTAACCTTCCATACCCATAAGATCCGTCTGCTAAAGGAATGCGGACAAATTTTCCTGGGGTGAATCTTTTTCTAGCCATAATCATCTCCTTTATCTTGGCTAAGGCTGTTGTAATCCCAAAAACTTACCGCACATATAGTACACCAGGATTAAACTGAACGGCCGTCTCCCCACCCTCTCGTACCAACAATTCATCAAGTTGTTGGTGTGCGTCGTAAGCAACGGCCGTTCCCGCCACCACCTTCTCCTCACCTACCTCAATCGTAAACGGCCGTCCCCAATCCGCCACGCCGCGCATAAAGTTAAACGCCCGCTGCGCCGACCAACTGGTGGGGATATGAAAATCAACGGCCGTTGGTGACGGAAAATAAGTAAAATCATCCGACTGCGGCACACACGGCAGCTTCCCCGCCGCCAACAGCCCCATCGCCTCCACCAGCAGTTCTCCCCCCCGCTCCGCACACAACCTATCCGCCTCGTCCCCCGCAATGCCATCGGCAAAATTCACCCGCGCCTGCAACACAATATCCCCCGTATCCAACCCCTCATCCATCCAATGCACCGTCACCCCCGTCTCCCCCTCCCCCTCCCGAAAACACCAAAACAGCGGCTGCGGCCCCCGATAACGCGGCAGCAGCGACGGATGCACATTCAAAAAGCCATGCTCCGGCACATCTAACAGCACTTTGGGAATCCGCCGCGAAAAGCAGGCCACTACCGCCACATCCGGCTGCAAGGCAGCCAATGTCGTCACCGTCGTCTCATCTCCCAAACGGCCGATGGCCCACACCGGAATCCCCTGCTGCCACCCCACCTGGATAATGTTGCGGTCAAAGTAAGGATTCAGTAAGGGCAGCCCTGGTGGAGAAGGTGGGGGGAATAACGGCCGTATCGCCCCCCCATCCCCCTGCCCCGCCACCACAATCCCACACACATCCACCCCCGCCGCCAACAAATGGCGCAGCGGCAGCAGCGAAAAATCCCCCAGCATCCCAAAATACAACACCCGCACTTTGCCATCCATCCAACCCATTATATACTCTACTTGCGATTTACGATTGGCGATTTACGATTTACGATTGGCTCATTCGAGTATAAAGGTTACACAAATCAATCTGCGTAATTTGCATAATCTTTGACAAAAACATCTCACAAGGATCAATCATGACACGAGAAACCAAAACCATCACCGTCGTGCAATGCGCCAAATATGGTGCAGAACTGCCCGCGTTAGACCGCCCCCCTTTCCCTGGCGAATTGGGTCAGCGCATCTTCAACAACATCTCCAAACTAGCCTACGCCTCCTGGCAGGCCCAGGCCACCCTCATCATCAACCACTACGGCCTCAACATGGCCGACCCCCACGCCCAAGAAGTCCTCTTTGAGCAGATGGAAGATTACTTTTTCGGCAGTGGCGCTGGTCAGCCCATCACCGGCGCACCCACCAGCGGCAAAGGTGCAGCACCCAGAAAGTAACTGCGTAATTGGGTAATTAAATAGCTGGTCATTCAATTACCCAATTACCTAATTGCCCCAATGCCCCGCTGGCTTAAAATTGCCCTCATCATCCTCATCCTCATAGGATTAACCCTCCTTTATCTCCTTCTACCCGAACAAGACGACCTCGCCTACCTCGCCACCGCTGGCGACAACTACAACGCCGAAATCCTGCGCGACAGCTACGGCGTGCCCCACATCTTCGGCCAAACCGATGCCGATGCCGCCTACGGCCTCGCCTACGCTCACGCCGAAGACGACTTCCTCACCATCCAACAAGCCCTCATCGCCGCTCGCGGCCAACTCGCCACCATTTACGGCCTAGATGCCGCCCCCAATGACTACATGGTGCAGCTTCTCCGCATTTGGGATGTGACCAACGCCCACTACGCCAGCAGCATCACCCCCGCCGAGAAAGCCATCGTCGAAGCCTACGCCGCTGGCCTCAACCACTACGCCGCCCTCCACGAAGACGAAGCCCTGCCCGGCCTCTTCCCCGTCACCGGCCAAGATGTCGTCGCTGGCTTCATCCATCGCCTGCCCCTCTTCTTTGGCATAGATGGCGCGTTGGGCGAACTATTTGCCGAGGAACGAGCGCAAAACGTATCAAATAAGGAGACTGGAGACTGGAGACTAGAGATAGTCAGTCTCCAGTCTCCAGTCTCCAATCTCCCCTACAACAGCAACACCTTCGCCGTTGCCCCCAGCCGCACCGCCAATGGCGAGACTTTTTTCAACGTCAACTCCCATCAGCCCTGGGAAGGCATCGCTGCCTGGTACGAAGCCCACATCCACAGCGAGGAAGGGTTAGACATGGTGGGTGGCTTGCTGCCAGGATCGCCGCTCATTACACACGGCCACAACCGTCACGTCAGTTGGGCCTTCACTGTCAACAGCCCCGACCTCATAGACATTTATGTCCTGGATATTAACCCCGATGACCCCAACCAATACCGCTTTGAGGACCAGTGGCTAGATTTAGAAGTGCGTGAGGCCCCCCTTACGGTGAAGCTATTCGGCCGTTTTCGTTGGACAGTCAAACGCGAAGTGCTGTGGTCCGTTTATGGCCCCACCGTGCGCCAAGATCATGGCACCTATGCCATTCGTTTTGCGGGGATGGGCCATGCGGGACATATTGAGCAGTTTTTGCGCCTCAACAAAGCCACCAACTTAGCCGAGTGGCAAGCGGCCATGGCGGAGGGCTATCTGCCCATGTTTAACGCCGGTTACGCCGATGTCGAGGGGAATATTTATTATCTGTATAACGGCCGTATTCCCCTCCGCGCCGAAGGTTACAACTGGGAACAATACCTGCCCGGCAACACCTCAGAAACCCTCTGGACAGAGTACCTGCCCTTCGACCAACTGCCCCAGGTACTCAATCCACCCTCCGGCTTCATCCAAAACAGCAACAACACCCCCTTCCGCACCACCATCGGCGCAGGCAATCCCGACCCCGCCAACTTCTCGCCCACGCTAGGCATCGAACTCGATATATCCAACCGCGCCCTGCGTTCCCTAGAGCTGTTCGGCAGCGACGACACCATCACCGCAGAGGAGTTCTATCAATACAAATATGACGACACCTATTCGGCTGATTCCGATGTGCCGCTCTACATCCAACAGCTTCTCAACGCGCCACCTCCAGACGATGCCAATGTACAACAAGCCCTAGAGATTTTGCGCGATTGGGATTTGACCGCCCGCGAAGATAGCATGGGCACAACCATCGCCATCCTCATGCTCAACTTCGTCAACAACTCCGAAGCCGCCCATATCAACCCCTCCATGCTGGTCAACCATCCTGTAACGACAGAAGTGCTGATGGACAGTCTGACGCAAGCCGTCAACGTTCTCATCGAGCATTTTGGGCGGGTAGATGTACCCTGGCAGGAGGTGAACCGGCTGCGGCGTGGTGATGTGGATTTGGGGCTAGGGGGTGCGCCCGATGTGCTTCATGCGGTGTATGGGCAGTTGGAGGAAGACGGCCGTTTTCGCGGCATAGCGGGCGATTCATACGTCATGCTCATCACCTGGCTGCCCGATGGCTCCGTTCGCTCCCGCAGCATCCACCAATACGGCAGCGCCACCCTGGTCGAACAGTCGCCCCACTACGCCGACCAGGCGCAGCTTTTCGTCACACGCGGCCTCAAGCCCGTCTGGTTCGACGAAGTAGATATTCGCGCTAATTTAGAAAGGGCCTATCAGCCGGGGGAAGAGTTGGAGGGTGGAAACTAGAGACTGGGGACTAGCGACTAAATAATCTCCAGTCTCCAATCTCTATTAAAGAATCAGCAGCACCACTGCTGCACCAATCACAATCACATTCAACAGCACCAAAACTGCCAAAATCGTGCGCTGCGAGGGGGTAAGACCTTGCAGTGAAAAAGAGGAACGGCTCTCGTTACCACGAAAAGGGTCCTCTTCAGTCATCTCATCGAAAGCAGAGCCAGCGCGGGCACTTTTTTGGCGCAGCCTGTCAAATTCATCAGGCTCATCGTCGCCTGCCGTGTCCGTGCCAAAGTCCATCCAATCAGGGGTTTCTTCTAGTTCATCGTCGTCATCATCTAGATCCAGGTCATCAAAGAAATCGTCTTGCATGATTCATCTCCCAAAAGTCCAGATAGGGAAGGCTACCTGGAATTAGGCAAAAAGTCAACATAAAATTGGCCTATCGTTCAGGGCGCAAGGTCACATCCCCCGCTGCAACTGTGTGAACCACGCCACTCTCATCACGCACCAGCAACTGGCCCCACACATCAGTGCCCTCGGCCACTCCCACCACCGTTGGCTGCCCCACGCGGCTTACCTGAACGGGCTGCCCCAGAGTGATGAGCCGCTGCTGCCAAGCCAAATGGGGTGATTCGGCCGTTTCATACACTCCCTCCAACTGCTGCCAAAACGCAGCTAGTAACAACAAGCGGGAAAACGGCCGTCCTCCCGCCACCATCAAACTCGTCGCCGGTGTCACCGTCTCCGGCATCTGCGCGGCAGGCACATTCACATTCAGGCCAAAGCCCACAATGGCTTGTTGTAAACGGCCGTCACCCCCCACCTGCCCCTCCAACAAAATCCCCCCCACCTTATGCCACACCCCCGCCTGCTGCACCATCACATCATTCGGCCACTTCAAGCCCACCGCCAGCCCCGTCACCGCCTCAATCGCCGCCACCGCCGCCACCCCCACCATCATCGTCAGCCAATTGGCCCGCTCCGGTGGCCAATCGGGCCAAAACAAAATGGAGTGCAGCAGCGAACTCCCCGGCGGCGCAAACCAACCCCGATTCAACCGTCCTCGCCCCTGCCTTTGAAAATCCGCCAACACCACCGTACCCGCCGCCAAAGAAGAGGCAGCCGCCAGCCGTTTCAGCTCATCATTGGTCGAGCCAAGTTCGGGGTAATAATAATAGGAACGGCCGATCCATTGACTGGTACACACCTGGGCAACGGCCGTTGCCGTCAATTCATCCATTTTTTGACAGCCCTTTCGCAATGCCTATAATTAACCTTCGAGTAAGTAGTAATTTCATCATTAGTAGTACCACAAATAAATTGTAAAGGATATAGCAAATGGATGCTCCCCATGATTCTTCCCCGCACCGTCCAGAAATGGACGAAGCTTACTGGGCATCGCTGTTAGAACAAGAAGAAACCCTTGTTCCCCCCCCACCCCCACCTGATGCTAAAGGCGAAAATTGGATTCCCGTGCAGCAGCGAGTAGACGGCCGTTTTCGTTGGGCCGATGGCGGCAAACCAGAAGAAGACGAAGCCTGGGAACTCGCCCAAGACACCTTCAAAAACGACGAAACCCTCAAACTCCTCATCACCGACCACAACAAAGGCGGCCTACTCGTCAACTGGAATGGGCTGCAAGGCTTCATCCCCGCCTCCCAACTCATCAACTTCCCCCGCTTCCACATCGAACGCGAGCGCATCAAAGCCTTGCAGCAGTGGGTTCACAAAATCCTTCAGGTCAAAATCATCGAAGTCAACCCCACCAACAAGCGGCTCATCTTCTCCGAACGCGCCGCCCAGGTTAAAGCCGAACACCGCGAAGCCCTGCTCCACCGCATCCAGCGCGGTGACATCCGTCAGGGGCGCATTACTAACCTCACCAAATTTGGTGCCTTCGTAGATTTAGGCGGCCTGGAAGGACTCATCCATCTATCCGAACTCTCCTGGAGCCGCGTCACCCATCCCAGCGAGATCGTCAAACCCGGCCAGGTCATCACCGTCAAGGTACTCGATGTAGACCAACACAAAGAGCGCGTGGCCCTCAGCCGCAAACGGCTCAAGCCCAACCCCTGGCAAGCCATCGAAGAGCGTTACCAACCAGGGCAAGTCATTGAAGGCATCGTCAACAATATTGTCAGCTTCGGTGTCTTCGTCCTGATTGAGGAAGAGCTAGAAGGACTTATCCATCTGTCGGAACTGGCCGAAGGCAGCTTTTTACACCCCCGCGATATTGTCAGCGACAATCAGCCCGTGCGTGTGCGCATCTTAGAAGTGGACGGCCCCAACAACCGCTTAGCCCTCAGTTTGCGCAACGTGACTTAACGCAGTAAAACGTAAAACGTAGCGCAGTACCTTACGTTTTATGTTTTACGTTTTACTGACATGGCAAAGAAAAAATCAGATACCCCACCTCCCTCGCCCCCTACCTGGGATGAACTATTAATTAACCGCCTCTACCCCTGGCGCTTTGAGCTTATTGGGTTTGGCCTCTTTTTATTTGCCATGCTTACTCTCATGGCCTTATTGGGGCTAACCCAATCTGTCTGGCTAAATGCCTGGCAAAGCCTATTGTGGGAGACCTTTGGCTGGGGCAACTATCCGCTGTTTCTCTCCATCGCAGCGGCGGGCATTCATTTTGGCCTGCATCGGATGGAACGGCCGTATCACATTCACACCTCCCAAATCATCGGCGGCGAACTCATCCTCCTCACCGCCCTCCCCCTCAGCTACCAATACACCAACGCCACCTTAGCCGATGCCCATTTGGGGCGCGGCGGCGGGCTGGTCGGCTGGGCCTTGGCCGCCCCCCTCCTCGACCTCCTCGGCCCCGTCATCACCACTGTCCTCTATGGCTCCGTTTTGTTGTGGGGGCTGGCTCTGCTGCTGCGCGTGCAGTGGCAAGATGTCTGGCAAGGGCTGGAACAGATCTCCCTGGCCCTGCAACAGCTTGCCCAAAAGATAGCCCCCCCAGAGGAAACGATTGTGGCCTTTGGTTCAGCGGATGTGGCGGGAACGGCCGTTCCCGTCCCCCAAATCACCCTCGACGACGATGACCCCCTCGATGAGACGGAGGCAGAAGAAGACGAAGACGAACTGCTCATCATTGACGATTCCGCGCCAGACGGCCGTACCCGTACCCGCCGCCGCAGCCGCAAACTCCCCCCCGTGCAGCTTCTGGAAGAAGGCGGCAGCACCAACCTCAGCCCCGAAGAAATAGACGAGAAAAAACAGATCATCGAGCAAACCCTGGCCGACTTCGGCCTGCCCGCCACCGTCACCGAAATCCGGCGCGGCCCCGCCGTCACCCAATTCGGTGTGGAACCTGGCTACGTAGAGCGCCCCGGTCCCGACGGCCAGCTAAAGCAGCAAAAAGTCCGCGTCAGCCAGATTGCCGCCTTGCAGCGCGACCTTGCAATGGCCTTAGCCGTGCAGCGGCTGCGCATTGAAGCACCCGTCCCTGGTCGCGGCGTGGTGGGCATCGAAGTGCCCAACGACGAAATCAGTATGGTGCGGATGCGCTCCGTCGTCGAGGCCGACAGCTACCACAAACTCAAATCGCCGCTGGCCGTTGCCCTGGGCCGCAACGTTTCCGGTGCGCCCATCGCCATAGACCTGGCCAAAATGCCCCACCTGCTCGTGGCGGGAACAACGGGTTCCGGTAAATCCGTCCTCATCAACGCCATGATTAGCTGCCTCGTCTTCAACAACACCCCCGACAAGCTGCAGCTGATCATGCTTGACCCCAAAAAGGTAGAACTGATTCGCTTCAATGGCCTGCCCCACCTCATCGGCAAAGTGGAGACGGAAGCCGACCGGGCGGTGGGTGTGCTGCGTTGGCTCACGGCCGAAATGGATCGCCGTTACGAGATGTTTGCCCAGGTCGGAGCGCGCAATCTCAACAGCTATAACCGCAAGATTGCGGGCAAAAAGGATGTGAAGCAGATGCCCTATATGGGTGTGTTCATTGATGAGCTGTCTGACCTCATCCTCACTTATCCGGGTGATGTGGAACGCACATTATGCCGGCTGGCGCAGATGGCGCGGGCGACGGGGATTCATTTGGTGGTGGCGACACAACGGCCGTCTACCGATGTCATCACTGGCCTCATCAAAGCCAACTTTCCCGCCCGCATCTCCTTCTCCGTGGCCTCCGGCACCGACTCCCGTGTCATTCTCGACAGCGTAGGTGCGGAACATCTGCTGGGCAAAGGCGACATGCTTTTCCTCTCCCCCGAAGCTGGCGAACCGGCCCGCATCCAGGGCGTGTGGCTCAGCGATCCCGAAATCGAAGCCATCGTCAAATTTTGGCAGCAAGCCCTGCCCGACTTCCAACCCGGCGATCCACCCTGGGAGAACCTCATCGCCCGCTATGCCCATTTAGACAAAACCGATACCCTCCTCGAAGCGGCCATCGAAATCGTCAAGAAAAACGACAACGTGTCCACCTCCATGCTGCAACGCCGCCTGCGCCTGGGCTACCCCCGCGCCGCCCGCATCATGCAGCACCTGTATGAAATGGGCCTCGTTGAAGACCCGCAAGAAGGCGGCAAAACGCGCCAATCGCTGGTGGATGAAGATGCGGATGACCCGCTGGGGGATTATCTCTCGGAGCAGGAGTAAGGAAACGGCCGTTTTTAACTTAGTGATTTGGGAGAGTGGGGACTGGAGACTGGAGACTGGGTAGTCTCCAGTCTCTAGTCTCTAGTCTCCACCAAACAGAAAAGGTGTTTTTCCGCGAACTCTTTGTGTGTTTGGTATGATAATTTGAAGGAGTGCATGAAGTAATATGGCAACAAAATCATTAGATGCAGTGCAGGTTATAGGGATTCGCTACCGGCGAACGGAACTGGCGGAGCGGGATGAACGGTCGCTGGATGCGTATAAAACGGCCGGTGTGTATGAGCAGGCTGGCGTACCCTTTACGGTGGTTGAGCCCAAAATTTACGAGGATGAGCGCGTTGAGGATGAGCCGCTGAATTTGGGTGTGCTGGGAGGGCGCGTGGCAGAGGAAGCGGCGGAGGCACGGCGGCAGGGCAAGGGTGTGCTGATGACGGGCGGAGACTGCACCCATATTACGGGGGTGGTGGGTGGTTTGCAGGATGCACATGGCAGTGAGGCGCGGATTGGGCTGGTTTGGTTTGATGCGCATGGCGATTTTAATACGCCCAACACCACGCTGTCGGGGATGCTGGGGGGGATGCCGGTGTCGGTTTGTGCGGGTTTGTCTTTTCCGCAGTGGCGGGAGGGATCGCACATTGCCGCGCCGCTGCCGACGGACCGGATTTTGATGGTGGATGTGCGCAATTTGGATGTGCCGGAAGAGCAGTTGATTCGGGCAACGGCCGTTCGCATTGCCCGTGTAGCAGAGGGGTTTAATGGGGATGTGGATTTGGAAACGGCCGTTACCCAACTTGCCCATCGCTGTGATTACATCTATTTGCACATTGACAGCGATATTTTGGATGAGAGCTATGTGCCGAATCATGGCACAAAGGAGCCGGATGGCCCTAGTATGGATCAGGTGGCGGCGGCGATTGAGACGGTGATGGCCACGGGTAAAGTAGCCGCTTTGGCCGTTGTCAGCGTCTATGGCGAGGGGGAAGGCAGTGAGGTGGCGGTGGCCTCCGGCATTGAGTTGATCCAGGCAGGGCTGAAATCCTGGCGGCGGCATGGCGTGCCAGCGTAGCGCGTAGCCCCTTATGCATTACGCAAT
>JACKBT010000020.1 GCA_020634415.1 Ardenticatenaceae bacterium | reverse complement strand
TCCTACGACATCCAAATTGAGGTGGTCTGCCGCGACAACACGCACCTGGTTGATCTCATCACTGACATCTCCAAAATCAGTGGGGTGCGCTCTTCGGAGACGTTTATGTATTTGGAGATTGTAAAGAATACGTATCAGTGGGGGATTCCTTGAGATGAGATAGGCAGGGTTATACGGCCGTTTCTCCACCCTCGACCCTATAAGGTAGACTAACTTATGGGGTCTTTTATTTTCAAATCAAGACAGCATGTTACAATCTATCCGGCACTGTCGCTAACATCCTCGCTTCCGCTCTATATAAATAGCCCTGCCTTACCAGTCCTCAGGCAGTAAGCTGTTCCAACTGGTTACGATGGACTGGCATGTTCTTGAAAAGGAGAAGAGAGATGAAAATGTATCGTAAAGTGGCAGTTTTATGGGTAAGCCTGGTGCTGCCCCTGATTTTGGCCTTTGTGTTGGTGGCCTGTGGCGGCGGTGAAGAAGCCGAAACAGAACCCAATGCGGATGAGCCAGCTACCAGTGATGAAGAAGCCAGTGAACCAGAAACGGCCGATACCACCACCGATGATGTCGTTTTCCCCGACGAACCTCTTCTTGTCCTCGAATGGTCTGGCTACACCGCCCCCGAAGTCCCCTACATGTTTGTGCCCTTCACCGAAAAATACACACCTACCCTGGAAGCGGCCGTTGAATACACCCTCTTCGCCGACGATGCCGAAGCCTTCACCAAAATGCAAACCAACGTCGGTGCCGACCTGGTACACCCCTGCCACTCCTGGTGGGGACTGTATGTTGAAGCCGGACTGCTGCAGCCTATTGACACCTCACGCCTCAGTAACTGGTCTGGCATCCACCCCGAATTAGCCGCTTTAGGCAACTTTAATGGCGAGCAGTATTTCGTCCCCTGGGATTGGGGCTACGAAAGCATTTTGGTGCGTACTGATTTAGTTGAAAACGTCCCCGAATCGTGGGCCGATGTCTGGAGCGATGAGTATGCCGGGCATGTGGTTCCCTGGGATTCGGCCGAAAGCAACTTTGTGATGGCCGGTCTCTCTTTGGGTATTGAAGACCCCGTTCACGCCACACCAGAACAGGATGAGCAAATTAAACAACACCTGTTGGATTTGAAGTCCAACATCCTCACCTATTGGGTAGATTACACCGAAGCCTATGACTTGCCCCAGACAGGTGATGCCTGGATTTTGACCAATACCTGGCCCGATGCCTACGGTTATTTGTTGAGTGAAGGCTACGAAGTTGCTTATGTCAACCCCACCGAAAAGCGGCTTGGTTGGGTTTGCGGATATGGCATTGGCAAAGATGCTACCAACCTCGACTTGATTTATGAGTATTTAGATTCTGCCATCAGCCCTGATTCTATGGCTGCTTTAGCCAATGTCTATTGGTATGGGGCCGCTAATCAGGATGCTCTGCCCCTGATTGACGAATTTCCTGTGGAGTTTATGGAGTTAGACCAGATGGATACGCTGTTTGAGCGTACCTACTTCCCTGACCCCATATCCGAAGAAAAGCGGCAGATCATGGTTGGCATTTGGGATGAGGTGAAAGCCGCGCCTTAGTCTTAACAAGAGGTAATCGGTAATCGGTAAACATCATCCGATTACCGATTATCAAGCCCTACAATGGAAAACCGCAACCGCATTATCGCCCTGATTTCGCCATCGGCCGTTTTTCTGGTCGTCCTGTTCTTGTTACCGCTGGGCATCATGGCCCTCTACACCTTCCGCGCTGGCACCTTTGGTGAGGCCAGCCAGGTTTTCACCCTCGATCATTACCGCGAATTCGCCGCCAACACCACCTTCCAGCGGCTTCTGTGGCGCTCCACCGTCCTCTCCTTCCGCATCTCCCTCTTTACCATCATCCTTGCTTATCCAGTTGCCTACTTCCTCGTCTTCCGCACTGGCGAACTGCGCCTCTTTTTACTCACCATCATCATTGTGCCTGCCTGGGTCAGCTACCTGCTGCGTGTGTTGTCGTGGAAAGTGATCTTGGGTGGCAACGGCGTATTGGCCTCCTTGCTGCAAAGCATTGGCTTTGAACCCAGCGGCCCCATCCTCATTTACAGCACCAATGCGGTGGTGGTGACGCTCGTTTACGTCTGGATTCCCTTTGTGGCTCTGCCTATTTTTGCCGCGTTGGAGCGGATTGATCGCAGCTTGTTGGAAGCGGCGGCTGATTTGGGCTGTGGCAAAGTGGAAGCCTTTTTGCGGGTGACGCTGCCGCTTAGTTTGCCCGGTGTGGTGGCCGGATTTCTCTTCGTGTTCATCCCCACTGTAGGTGAATATGTAACACCGGCTCTGGTCGGCGGGCCATCGGGCATTATGTTTGGCAACATGATCTTTGACCAGTTCTTGCGTGGTCTAAACTGGCCGCTTGGCTCGTTGATGAGTCTGGCGATGTTGGTGTTGATATTGGTGCCGCTGTTTATAGTCGGCCGTTTTGTACGCTTATCCGATCTGGCAGGAATCTAACATGCAGCGACGTGACTGGTTCTCTTTTGGCTCTTTTTTCTACTGGTTCCTCGTTTTATTCCTCTACTTACCCATCATTATTCTCGTCATCTTTTCCTTCAACGACTCCGAATCGCTGCGCTTTCCCCTGTCTGGCTTTACCACGCGCTGGTACAGCGAGATGCTGCGCACCAGCGGCCTGATTGATGCGGCTAAAAACAGCGTCGTTGTCGGCCTCCTTTCATCATTAGCCGCTACGGTTTTGGGCACAATGGCCGCCATCGCCATTATCCGCTTCAACTTTATTGGGCGCACTGCCTTTTTGGCAGTTTCGGCACTGCCGTTGGTCATTCCTTCGGTGGTCATCGGTGTGGCTTTGCTGATTTTGTATCGGCTGGTGTTTGACGTGGAGTTGAGTTTGTGGACAGTGGGGCTGGGACATGTGGTGGTTAACATTCCGGTTGTCATGCTGATTGTGGCAGCACGCTTGGCCGGTTTTCCTGACAATCTGGAAGAAGCGGCGATGGATTTGGGCACGAGTTATTGGGGGGCGCAACTGCGTGTGACGCTGCCTATTAGCTTGCCGGCGTTGGTGGCTGCCTTTTTGACTGCTTTTACCACTTCCTTCGACGAATACGCCATGAGCGTGTTTGTCATTGGCACGGATGCCACGCTGCCAGTTTATATTTTTTCCTTGCTGCGCTTTCCCCGCCGCCTGCCGGTTGTTGTTGCCCTGGGGGCGATCATCATGGCCGCTTCGGTGGTGATTATTATTTTGGCAGAGAGGTTAAGACGAGTGGGGAGTGATTCATAATGACGTAATTACGTCATGACGTAATTACCGCTTTAACTATGAGCGAAACGGCCGTTGAACTAAGAGACGTAACCAAAGTATTTCCAGGTGGGCGGGCAGTGCGAAGCAACGGCTGTTGCCCGTATGAACTCTCTCCATTCCCCAGGGTGAATTCTTCACCATAGTTGGGGCTAAGCGGTTGTGGCAAACCACCACCCTGCGCATGATCGCTGGCTTCGAGCAGCCCAGCAGCGGCGAAATCTTTCATCGAAGGCCAGCCCGTCAGCCATGTGCCGCCCAATCGCCGCCCCGTTAACACCGTCTTCCAAAATTATGCCCTCTTCCCCACTTGAGCGTGGAGGACAACGTGGGCTTTGGCCTGAAGGTGAAGCGTGTGCCAGCAGGTGAACGCCAGCGGCGGGTGCAGGAAGCTTTATCTCTGGTGCAACTGCCCAATTTGGCAGTCGTAGACCCTCCCAGCTTTGGGTGGGCAGCAGCAGCGGGTGGCTTTGCGAGCTCTTCTGTCAATGAACCGGCCGTTTTGCTGTTGGATGAGCCATTGGCGCGTTGGATTTGAAACTGCGTAAGGCTGTTCAGTTGAACTCAAACAGCTACAAGACCATCTGGCATCACCTTCATCTACGTGACCCACGATCAGGAAGAGGCTCTTACCATGTCCAACCGCATCGCTGTGATGAATGAGGGTGTGGTGCAGCAGGTGGGCACGCCCCGCGAGATTTACGAGCATCCCAACAACCGCTTCGTGGCCGACTTTATTGGCGAGACGAACTTTCTGCCTGGTTCGGTGGCTGTGGTGGATAATTTTGTGACGGTTAGGGTCAATGGTGTGCAGGCGTTGGGGACGGCCGACGGCCGTTCGCTGACCCCCGATCAACCTGTCACCCTTGCCATTCGCCCAGAGAAGATTAACCTGTACCCACACGGCCGTATTGACATTCTCCAAACGGAAATCGGCTTAGGCGGTGAGGAACTGTCCCAGTTTTTGGGTGGGCGTGTGCCCAACACCATTCGGGATGCCCGCGACTATTTGCAGTTGGAGAAGAACAATGGTGCGAGGACCAGGAAGCCATCTAACTACCGACGCGCTCAAAGGCCGTAGAAACCTGTCTGTCGCGTATGCAAAACTTCGGCAGCCGCTACGACACCACCTTCCGCCCCGGCGACCCCGTCTACATCCACTGGGCCGCCGAAAACGCCCAGGTGCTGACGGATTAGTTCCATGAATCCTGTGCAACCTGTAATCTACAAAAGTGATAACCTAGAGGTAAGTGCAAATACAAGCAAAGTAGAGAGAAAATAGATGCATATACTTGAATACTTCATGTGGGGTTATCAACCCCATTTTCGAATAGGTGTAAAAGTTGCAGCTGAAAGGATATTTCAACTGATCCAGCAATTCCAGTATTTTCTGGATATTAGTGAAGAACGTGCAGACGACACCCTGTGTGCAGAAGATTGTGTAGCGCCAAACCATTTCACGAAGTTCTGAACAGCTAAAAGCATAGAAGCTATAGACGAAGAACGCCATATTTTTCATTCTCATCCAGGTGTTCCAAGAAAATCGACCGCCGAAAATAAAAGCAATAAAACTGCTGTAGAAGTTATTAATAGACATGATTTTACAATGAATTAGCATTTTTTTACCAGTTCTAGTTGGTTCTTCTGTAGTCCTTCAATTTGAACGTAATTTATTCGAGTCTCATTACTCATTGCTAAAGATAATTCGATAGAATGAATTGAAACATCGTTACCAATGCAACTGTAAATGAATTTTGGATGTGCTCAAAAGTTCTGACAGTCAACCCTGGTCCATTTTTCAGAAGAAATGATGATGAAGTAAGGGTATAGCAGAGGTTCATGTTCACAGCATGTGCTGGGCAAATCTTGATGGGTTACATGGGCTTTTAGCCTGAATGCTATCTCATCAATGCGATACGAAGGTGCGGAAGGATTAGGGATGATTTCGGAAAATCATCCAAGTCGAGCAAACACTGTCCTTGCATCACCTGATGATTACAAGAATATCGTGCTGTAAGAAAACTACTAGAAATGCGTCAGGCGAAATAAGCTCAGGATCGGCTTATATCATTGGTGTAGAGAGTTGCTTAACGATCAGCGAGCGAGGACTTGTTCACAATTATTTTTACTAAACACTATACTTGGGAGCTTGTGTGTGTAACATCTGAGGAGCATTATGGCAACCCCGTTACCTCGATCTTGTTGACGAGAGAATTTTTGTTGATACTAAACGAATATTCAAGAACATTACACAAACAACTAACAAAAATTATGGGAATTTAGTTGAAGCCACTACGCAAAAAACATGGAATATGATTGTATCAACTGGCGCTAGAGTCAAAATTAGCAAAACAATCTACAATGAGTTTACAGCTAACACACCAGTCAAATGTTGACGGCAATTGATGGAGCAACTTGTTGATTTAGACTCAACTTGCTATGCATTAGGTAAGATTCTTGATGGTCTTGCATCAAGGTACCCCTGAGGTGAAGGTAACCCATCGTTATGTCGAAACAAGAATATCCTTTATAGCTATTGTTGTTTGAGGATGGAAAGTCGACATTGTCGATCTTTTGCCTCAAATTATCCTTAATAACAAAGACTATGAACATTAGCAGCTAGCAAGTACATATATGAGCATGAAGTATAGTCAAGCATGAATTGTAGATTCTAAGGTTTTATTTAGTACGACATAGGAGGAAGAAATGCTAAAACAATTGAAGATAAGCATCAAATAAACCAAGATAATTACATAAGAATAGTTTATCCATTTTATACCAATGATGAAAAGAATGAGTCATATTCTTGAACGATGTAGTTGATTTGCGTAAGAGCCAACAATTCCTCCTTAGAGCAAATAAGAAAAATGTCGTTAAGGTATAAAGGCACCATTGACAGCCAAAAATCAGAGAGAGTCATCTATGAAAGATCAACAACTACTGAACGCATCACCTAACCCCTGATGTCTGGCAAAATCGTCACGCTTGACGGTCGAATACATCTCAACCTCTTGCCATATACGAAATTTCACGAGTATAGAACCGAAGAAGAATTCAAGCTGTTTTTTGTTGCACAGATCCTGGAAAAAATGGCCTTAGCCTTGTTCCAGAAACAGTTAAATGCCTTCCTGAGACGAGTCTAGACCAGCTCCTGAATGGTTACGCCAACAAAACATGAGTTTTGCGACAGCGCGTGGCCTAATGATGAGCAACGCCAAAGTGCCGAAACAGATTGATTACCAACGACAAAGACTTGAGGTCTTTCGAGAACATCCCCATCATGGCATCAGCGTGAAATGAACGGGCTGTCAGCAAAATTACGCCCAAACAACATTTGAAAATTATGTCCATGAGTTGCCGATCAATCTGTCGTAGTGATCAGCTAGCGGTCGCCCGTTCTGCCAAATTCTCTCTCACCAAACGTACAAGTCGTATTTTTATGATCGGTTAGTCGTGCAACGGCCGTCATGCGCCACCGCCTCCCCTAACCTCTATCATGTACCTATCTTGGCACACCCGAGGATTCCCAAACATGACCACACTCACCGACCTGAAACGGCCGTCATTCGCCCCTGTTCCCTGCCCCGCACCCCTGCAATCGGCGCAGTTCCTACTCGTTGGCTGCTCATCATGGCAGGTATATTCACCCTGCTGCTCATCGCCAAACTGGCTCTGGCCAACGCCGCCAATTCCCGCCGATCCCCTGCGCCACATCATCGGCAACGACGCGGTGGCCCAACTGGAAACCTGGCTGTTCACCGCCCAAGATGCGGCAAACAGTTCACCCACGAAGTCGGTTTGGCTGAAGCCGAAGCCCCTGGCAGGTGGCGGACGCTGTTTTGCCAACGGTTGCTGCTGTGTCAACGGCCGTTCCCACCCCTACCCCCATCCTGCCCACACCCACACCCACCAGCCTGCCCCCAGCCTGTTCTGGTAGATACCAATAACGTGGTAACGCAACTGTTACCACCACGCCCACCCCCTGCCGCCAACGGCCACCCCCACACCAACGGCCACCCCTGGCAGCCCGCCGCCCTCACCCCTGCTGGGCACACTGGCTGGCGAAGGCATCTGGTCGCCCTACCTGTTGCACCCCGCAACGGGCCATCCCGTCGCCTACCGCACCTTTTTGCAGCCCGATCCTGATCGGCCGTTTACTGTCGTCGCCGTCGTGGCTTTTGATGTAACGGCCGTTGATCTCAACTTCGTCCTCGGCAGCGAAGAACCCGCTTTGCCCGGTGGGTACATGGCAGCGGCTGTCTGTCTACCGACGACAAATCGCTGGACACCTGCTGGCGGCCTTCAACGGCGGCTTCATGGCACACACGGCCAATATGGCGCGATGGCCCACGACCTGGAAGTGTGCCCCCAAAGATGGCCTGGCAACGGTGGCGGTGGGGAAAAACGGCCGTATTCACATCGGCCAATGGGGTGAAGAAATTCAGCCCGACAACAACTGGCTCTTCTGGCGGCAAAACGCCCATCTCGTCGTCCACAACGGCACCATCACCCCGAAACCGAAGCCAACTCCTCTACTACTGGAGCGGCAGCATCAACAACGAAGTCGTCACCTGGCGTTCGGGATTAGGCTTGAGCGAAGATGCTGTACCCTCACTCTACTTCGCTGGCCCCAGCCTCAACATGCCCGCCCTCGGTCAGGCCACGTCACAGCCGGTGTCTATCAAGGCATGTTGTTAGACATCAACCACCACTGGGTGCATTTCACCACTTTCCAGCCAGAAGATGGTGAATTAACGGCCGTTCCCCTCCTCAACGACATGTCCAACCAGCCCGACCGCTTCCTGCGCCAATACCAACGCGACTTCTTCTACATCACCCTGGCCGAGACATCAGGGCAAGCAGCGGAAAAGTTTGGCGATTAGGCCGCGCTCTCGTTATTTGGCAAAAGACCCGTAGAGACGTTGCCTGCAACGTCTACGAACAAGTTGTCATTGAGGCTCGCGCAAAGTCGCAAAGTCGCTAAGTTTTTTCCTTTGCGCCTTTGCGCCTTTGCGTGAGTTGAATATTTGCCTGACAAGTTGTTCGTGCACCCGCCTGCAACGTCTCTACTCGACGCACCCCATCATTTTGTTACACTTATAGACAATCCTACCTCCCCACAGGAGTTGTCTATGACCCATTCAGATTTACCCTTCGACCCCCACATCCAAACGGCCCCCACTTTTGATCGCGGTCGGCCCATGGCCAGCTTCCCTTCCGACCTCGACCCGGCGGCCATTGTCAAACTGTCGGCCAACGAAAATGCGCTGGGCTGTTCGCCGCAGGTGGTAACGGCCGTTCAAGCCGAAGCCGCCGGACTCGCCCTCTACCCCCCCGGTGATGGCGAACAAAAATTGCGCAGCGCCCTGGCCGCCATGCACGGCCGTTCGCTCACTGGCGACTATCTCGTCCTCGGCAACGGCGGGCTAGACATCCTCGACTTTGCCGTACGCGGTTTGCTGCGCCCCGGCACCGAACTAATCACCAGCCACCCCACCTTTGGCTTTTTAGACACCGCCGCCAGCCGCCTGGGTGCTGTCGTCAAAAATGTGCCGCTCACCGCCAACTTCGACTACGACGTAGCGGCCGTTCGCGCCGCCGTCACCGAGCAGACGCGCATCATCTACCTGTGCAATCCCAACAATCCCACTGGCAACCTCGTCACCATCGAGATGTATGAGCAACTGCTCGATGGCCTGCCCGACAACATCCTGGTCATCTCCGACGAGGCTTACGCCCACTTTGCTGGCGACGACTTCCCCGACACCACGCGCTACATTCACAACGGCCGTAATCTCCTCCAACTCTACAGCTTCTCCAAAGTATTTGGGCTGGCCGGTTTGCGTCTGGGTTATGGCATTGCCCGGCCCGAGATTGTCACCTATTTGGCGCGGCTGAAACGGCCGTTCCACCTCGGCCGTCTCACCATTGCCGCTGGCCTGGCGGCCGTTGCCGATCAGGCACACATCCGCCAAACCATCAGCACCATCACCAGCGGGCGCGGCTGGCTCACCCAGCAAATGGCCGAACTCGGCGTGCAAGTCTGGCCCAGTTGGGGCAACTTCCTGCTTATGGCCGTTCCCGGTTTCACCAGCGAAGAAATCACCCCAAAGCTCCTCCAGCATGGCGTGATGGTCACCTCCGGCCAGCGCCGCTTTGCCCTCCCCAACCACATCCGCGTCACCGTCGGCCTGCCCGACCAAAACCAGCGGTTTGTAGAAGTAATGTCCAAAATTTTGCGTTCGTAGAGACATCGCATTTGCAGTTTAAGACAAGGTAGGACGATTTTGTAAATCGTCCGAGCAATTTGCAAAATCGCTCTACATCTATTACCCGATCAATTACAAAAGGAATCCCTCATGACCACAACCCAACTCACAGGTGGCGAAGCCATTGTTCACTCGCTAGTAGCCCTCGGCGTAGACACCATTTTTGCCCTGCCCGGTGTGCAAAACGATCATCTATTTAATGCCCTGCACGACCACAAAGACAAAATCCGCGTCATCCACACGCGCCATGAACAAGGCGCGGCTTACATGGCAATGGGCTACGCCCTGTCGCTGGATCGCCCCGGCGTATACAGCGTCGTGCCCGGCCCTGGCTTTCTCAACACCACCGGTGCCCTCTCCACCGCCTACGCCGTTAACGCCAAAGTCCTCTGCCTCACCGGCCAAATTGCCTCCAACGCCATTGGCAAAAACATCGGCCTGCTGCACGAAATCCCCGATCAGTTGGGCATCATCGAGCGGCTGACGAAGTGGGCCACCCGCATCAATGCGCCGGAAGAAGTGCCGGGCAAACTTACCGAAGCCTTTAGCCAACTGCTCTCTGGTCGGCCGCGCCCGGTGGGCCTGGAAGTGCCGCCCGATGTGCTGGCGAAAATGGGCAGCGTAGATTTGACCCAGGTAGAGCCGGAAATCGAGACACCGCCGCTCGATTTGGAGGCCATCGAAAAGGCTGCCAAACTGCTGGGCGAAGCGCAAAATCCCATGATTGTGGTGGGGGGTGGTGCGTTTGAAGCGCGGGAAGCGGTGTTGGAATTGGCCGAAATGCTGCAAGCTCCGGTCATTTCGGGCCGCAACGGGCGCGGTGTGGTTAGCAATGCTCATTACCTGAGTATGCCGGGTGAAGATGGTTATGAACTGTGGGGCCAGTGTGATGTGGCGATTGGCATTGGTTCACGCATGTACCGCTCACTCTCCCGCTGGGGCGTGGATGATGACATCAAGATCATCCGCATTGATATTGATCCTGACGCGATGGATCCCATTGTTGCCCCGGATTTGCCTATTGTGGCCGACAGTAGTGAGGCGATGAAGGCGTTGGTGGCGGCGGTGGGTAAGTACAATCGGAAACGGCCGTCTCGCCGTGACGAAATGCTGGCCTACAAAGCCAAAATGGATGCCCAATATGCCCAACTTGAGCCGCAATACTCCTTCGTCAAAGCCATCAGCGACGAAATGCCCGACGATGGCCTTTTTGTGGATGAGGTGACGCAGATTGGTTTTACCGCCCGCTTCATGATGCCCATCTATCAGCCCCGCAGCTACATCTCTACGGGCTACCAGGGCACATTGGGCTTTGGCTTCCCCACCGCACTGGGTGTGAAGGCTGGCAATCCTGACAAGCCAGTGCTGAATGTGACGGGTGATGGTGGTTTCATGTTTAATGTGCAGGAGTTGGCAACGGCCGTTCAGCATCAAATCGGCCTCGTCACCATGGTCTTTGCCGATGGTGCCTTTGGCAACGTGCGCCGGATGCAAAAACAGGACTACGGCAACCGCCTCATCGCCTCCGACCTACACAACCCGGATTTTGTTAAAATGGCCGAAGCCTTTGGCGCACAGGGCATCCGCGCCCATTCGCCCGACGAACTGCGCCATGCCATCCGCGCCGGGCTGGCCGAAAAAGGCCCCACCCTCATCGAAATCCCCGTCGGCGAAATGCCTAGCCCCTGGGGGCTTACCTTCCCGGCCCCGAATCGCAAAGGCAGAAAATAGGAGAGCAAGAGATTGGGAGATCGAATCTCTCAATCTCAAACCTCTTCGTGTCTGCTATAATGAGATTTTGAATTTACTTGGGACAAGTGTGAAATGACACAAGCGATAACGATTACTTTGCCTGATACTCTATATGCAAAGCTTAAGCGGACAGCAACTTTATCGCGCCAGCCTATTGAAGAGATTGTTGCCAGTAGTTTGGCGCACATTCTACCGCCTTTGCTGGAAGATATCCCGGCCGATTATCAGGCTGATGTTTTCCCCTTATTGCAAATGAGTATTGTAGAGTTGCAACAGGAAACACGTCGCATATTCGATGGCGAACGATGGCAGCGTTATGAAGCTTTGCTTGAGCAGCGAAAGGAGAGGGCATTAACGGCCGTTGAACAAACGGAATTAGATGCCTTACGGCACGAAGCTGATGTTTTAATGTTTCGTAAAGGGTATGCGGCCGTTCTCCTAAAGCGACAGGGATATCAACCACCTAAACCTGATGAACTACCACGTGTGCAATGAGCCAGGTGCCCCGCAAAATACGCGACCAAATTGCTGCTGAAGCCAAGCATCGCTGCGGTTATTGTTTGATGCAAGAGGTTGTAAGTGGAATACCTCTAACCTTAGAACATATTGTGCCCCAAGCTAAAGATGGTTCTGATGAGACAGAAAATTTGTGGCTTTCATGTCGTTTGTGCAATGAGGCCAAACATGTTCTGACAGAACATCAAGACCCCCAAACAGGTGAAATGGTACCGTTATTCAATCCACGCTATCAAATATGGCACGATCATTTTCGTTGGCATGAAAATGGGACGATTATGGTGGGATTAACGGCCGTCGGCCGAGCCACCATTGAAGCCCTTTCCTTAAACAGCGAATTACGTCAACGATCTCGTGCCATATGGGTTGAAGCAGGCTACCATCCACCAGACTAACCCCATGAACGAACAAGAACTTTGCTTTTTACCAGCCACAGCATTGGCCCAGGCCATATACAAGAAGGAACTTTCGGCGCGGGAGGTGATGGCGGCACATCTGGCGCAAATCGAGCGGGTGAACCCGCACGTCAATGCCATCGTCACGCTGCTGCCGGAGCAGGCAATGGCGGGTGCGGCCGCCGCCGATGAGGCGCAGGCGCGGGGTGAGGGCTTGGGTCTTTTACATGGCCTGCCCATCGCCTTCAAAGATTTGGTGGATACGGCGGGTATTCGCACGACCTATGGCTCGCCTATTTTTGCGGATAATGTGCCGGAAAAAGATGATCTCATCGTGGAGCGCGTGAAGCAGGCGGGGGCCATCACCATTGGCAAGACGAACACGCCGGAATTTGGCGCAGGTTCGCAGACGTTTAACCCGGTGTTTGGGGCGACGCACAACCCTTATGATCTGACGCGCACTTGTGGCGGCAGCAGTGGCGGCGCGGCGGTGGCTCTGGCCTGCGGCCTGCTGCCCATTGCCGATGGCAGTGATTTAGGCGGCTCGTTACGCAATCCGGCCAATTATTGTAATGTGGTGGGCTTTCGGCCGTCTATTGGGCGCGTTCCGGCTTACCCGACGGATATGCCCTGGTCGTCACTGTCGGTGTCGGGGCCAATGGCGCGGACGGTGGGTGATGTGGCGCTGCTGCTGGCGGCGATGGCGGGGCCAGACCCGCGAGAACCGCGTGCTATTTTGGAGCCGGGTACGCGCTTTTTGCGGCCGCTGGCGCGTGATTTTGCGGGGGTGAAGATTGCCTGGAGTGAGGATTTGGGGATGCTGCCGATGGATGCGGGGGTAACGGCCGTTATCAACCCCCACCGCGCCACTTTTGCCTCACTGGGCTGCATTGTCGAAGATGGCGAACCAGATTTCAGCGATGCCGATGAGATATTCAAAGTGTGGCGGGCCTGGTCCTTCGCCGCTGGCAATGCTGAATTGTTAAAAACCCAGCGCCACCAGATGAAGGAGACGGTGATCTGGAACACGGAAGAGGGCATGAAGTTGAGCGCGGCACAGTTGTCACAAGCTGAGAAGAAGCGGGCGGCGCTCTATCATCGGGTGCGCGAGTTTATGGAGACGTATGAATTTTTGGTGATGCCGGTGAGCCAAGTACGGCCGTTTCCCCTCACCCAGGAGTACATCACCGAAATCAACGGTGTGCCCATGGACACCTATATTGACTGGATGAAATCCTGTTATTTCATCACCGTCACCGGGCTGCCGGCCATTTCGGTGCCTTGTGGTTTTACGGATGATGGGCTGCCAGTGGGTTTGCAGATAATCGGCCGTCATCAAGACGACTTTGGTGTGTTACAATTGGCATATGCTTTTGAACAAGCCACAGGCTTGTGGCGGCAAAAACCCGCCATCGTCAACGAACAATAGATGATATATCTTAGGCATAAAACGTAATCGAGAACCTTACGTATTGCGTATTACGTTTATGGATCCCGCAAGAATAGCAACAGATAAGGAGCTTAAATTATCATGAAAAGTCACGTAGTAGATTATCAAGTTTATGGAGATGATTTGCAGTTTGTGGAGGTGGAGCTTGACCCGCAAGAGACTGTTATTGCCGAAGCAGGCGCGATGATGTATGTGGAAGATGGTGTCTCGTTTGAAGCCAAAATGGGCGATGGCTCCCAGGCCGATGCGGGTTTTTTGGGCAAGTTAGGCGGCATGGCTAAACGGGCCATTACGGGTGAATCACTGTTTATGACCCATTTCACCAATCAGAGTCAAGGCAAAAAGCATGTAGCCTTTGCGGCGGCTTATCCTGGCAAAATTATTGCCATTGACCTGGATGAAGCCCAGGGTGAACTGATTTGCCAGAAAGATTCTTTTCTATGTGCGGCCTTAGGCACTAATGTTAGTATCGCTTTTAACAAGAAGTTGGGCGCCGGGTTGTTTGGTGGTGAGGGGTTCATTCTACAGCGGCTGCGGGGTGATGGCATGGTTTTCATCCATGCGGGCGGTACGATTGTAGAGAAGCGGTTGACGGGTGAAACCTTGCGTGTGGATACGGGCTGTATCGTCGCCTTTGAATCTACCATTAATTACGACATTCAACGGGCGGGCAATATGAAGTCTATGTTGTTTGGTGGGGAAGGTTTGTTCTTGGCGACGCTGCAAGGCACGGGCCGGGTGTGGCTGCAATCGCTGCCTTTCTCGCGGCTGGCGGATCGGATTTTGGCGAATGCGCCGTCTGCGGGCGGCGGCCGTTCTCAGGGGGAAGGCTCCATCATCAAAGGTGTGACGGATTTGCTGCAAAGCTAACTGTTTGTGAAGTTGGAGAAATGAAAAGGGCATCCCACTTGCGGATGCCCTTTTTTGTTGCTTAGGTAGCCATTTGTGGCACTTTGGATTTTGCGCCGTTACCTTTGCCGGCTAATGGGGAGGCATGGGGGTTCATGACGGCATCTACGAAGTAGCTGCGGCAGGCTTCGTCTATGAGGGCGGGGGTTAAGGTGGCGGGGGTGTCGTCGTAGTCGCAGATGGCGATGATGGTTTTGAGGATGTCGCGGGGATGGACGGACTGCATGACGCGCCCTGGTTCACGATACCATTTTTGCAGCAGGTAGAGGAAGGCGTTTTTGTCGAAGGGGATGTTGTAGTGTTGGCACATGCGGACGAAGATTTGGTAGAACAGTTTTTCGTCGGGGCCGCCTACTTCGACTTTCATCTGGATGCGGCGGAGGAATGCGCCATCTACC
This sequence comes from Ardenticatenaceae bacterium, assembly GCA_020634415.1. Next base: position 87,385 of record JACKBT010000020.1, on the reverse strand, counting down.
AGTTCGCCGGGATCGAGGTTGGTGGAGAAGACGATGAATTGTTTGAAGGGGACTTCCAGGGTTTGGCCGGATTGGAGGCGCAGGAAGTCTATGCTGCTTTCGAGGGGGACGATCCAGCGGTTGAGGAGTTCGGAGGGGCTGATCATCTGTCGGCCGAAGTCGTCAATGAGGAACATGCCGCCGTTGGCTTTGAGTTGGAGGGGGGCTTCGTAGACTTTGGCGACTGGCTCGTAGCGGAGGTCGAGTGAGTCCATGGTTAGTTCGCCACCGACCATGACAGACGGCCGTTTGAAGAGCCGCCACCGTTTGTCATATTTCGGCCGTTTCAGGGTACTCGTCTCACTGGTAATGCCCATATGCAAATCGGCATCTTCGTCACTTAGAGGAGTATGGACGAGTGGATCGTACACACGAATAATCTGACCGCTGGTGGTAATGGTATCGGGCAGCCAGATGGGGCTGTGGGAACCCAGCAAGACGGCCATGGCTTCGGCAATGGTTGTTTTACCATTACCGGGCGGGCCATAAAGAAAAACAGAAGTCCCCGCATTCACCGCCGGGCCAATCTGCCGGTGGAAATTTTCGGGCAAAATGAGGTGGCCCAAAGCTTGTTGCACAGCGCGGGGGGTAATTCGCTCGGTTTCTCTGGTTTGAGTGAGGATGGCCTGGTTATAGTGTTCTATTGGAACAGGAACGAGGCCGATGTATTGGTTACGCTCATAAGCGTCTCGTGCCCGCTTGGTGCCAGCGTCGGTGAGGCCATAGGTAAAACTTAAACTCCCCAGTGTGCCCGCCCGTGTCACTTCTACCAGATGTTCTTGCTTCATGTGAGAAAGAATGCTGTCGAGAATACGGCCGTGAATGCCCATGATTTGGGAAAAACGGCCGACATTGACAGACCCTTCACTGAACAAAATGCGAAAAATGATGTCGGTGACGATGACTTCGGGGACACCTAATTCTTCTAATGTTGTCGCGGGAGTTAATAATTTAGCTAATTCTTCTGAAAACATACCTTACCTCTTCCGACTGATTCACAGCTAACCTAGTATATGTTCTCCCTCGACAGAGAAACATAGGAAATAAGGGGGTGATTTATGAGGCGGCGCCATTGGGGGAAACGGCCGTTTCCATCTCAACCCCTTCCTCTTCCTCTTCATCCTTTTCCTCCACACGCGATAACCGACCTTCCCGAATTACAGCCACCGAAGCAACCGTATCACCACCACGCAAATCCATCACCCGTACCCCTTGCGTAATGCGCCCCTGCATCGAAATAGCATCCACCGAAGTGCGCAGCATAATACCATTAGATGAGATACACGTCACCTCATCCCCTTCGGCCACAACCCGCGCACTCACAATGCGCCCCGTGCGGTTGGGGTCTAGCACCATCGCTCGCACCCCTTGCCCATACCGATATTGGCGACGATATTCATCCACAGAGGTCTGCTTGCCATAGCCTTTCTCGGTAATAATCAAGAGGCACTCTTCATCGTTGGGGTCAATAGCATCGGCTCCGGCAACATAATCCCATTCATCCAGACGAATGGCATATACACCAGCGGCCGTGCGGCCCATTGGCCGCACATCTTCCTCACTAAACCGAATCCCTTTGCCCTGCTCACTGATGATGATTAAATCTTGTTCGCCGCCAGTCAGCTTTACCCAGCCCAGACTGTCATCCTCATCCAAATTCAGGGCAATCAAGCCCGATGAGCGCACATTGGCAAAGGCATTCACCTCTACACGCTTGATGCGCCCTTTGCGCGTAATCATCGTAAGATATTCGGCATCTTCAAAGGAGTGGACAGGCAGAGCGGCCGTTATCTTCTCATCCGGCATCAGCGGCAAAATACTCATCAACGATGCCCCTCGTGCCGTGCGGCTGCCTTCGGGAATCTGGTACGCCTTCTCCGAATAAACCTTGCCGCGATCCGAGAAAAAGAGAATGCTGTTCAGCGTACCGGCGGCAAACAACTGCACCAACTCATCCTCATCCCGCGTCGTCATGCCAATCAAGCCTTTGCCACCGCGCTGCTGCTTACGATAAGCCACCACTGGTGTCCGCTTAACATAGCCACGCTGCGTAATCGAGATCAGCACATCCTCATCCTGAATCAAATCCTCGATATTGAGATCCGCATCCAGCCCCAAAGCAATTTGTGAACGACGTTCATCACCGAACTTTTCTTTCAATTGCAAAATATCTTCTTTGATGAGAGCCAATATTTTGCGCTGATCGGCTAACAAGCCCTGCAAATATTCAATGTGGGCGGAAACCTCTTTATACTCATCGTCAATCTTCTGCCGCTCCAACGCGGCCAACCGCCGCAGTTGCATATCCAAAATAGCCGTAGATTGAGCTTCGGACAGGCCAAAACGTTCCATCAATTGGGTACGGGCATCATCAGCACTATCGGAACGGCGAATGGTTTCAATGACATCATCCAGATGCTCCAGCGCAATGAGCAGCCCTGCCAAAATGTGCTGCCGCTTGAGGGCCTTATCCAACTCAAACTGGGTGCGGCGGGTGATGACCACGACCCGATGCTCAATATGAATTTGCAAGGCCCGTTTGAGCGACAAAAGACGTGGCTGTTTATCTACTAAGGCCAAAATCTGCACACCAAAGGTGGTTTGCAGAGCGGTGTGTTTGTACAGTTGGTTAAGCACTTTAAGCGGCTGTGTGTTGCGCTTCAGCTCGATGATGATGGATAAGCCGTTGCGATCGGAGGCATCACGCAAATCGGAGATTTCGGTGATAACGCCTTTGGTGACCAGTTCGGCAATGCGTTCGATGAGCAGGGATTTATTGACCTGGTAGGGGATTTCGGTGATGTGAATCTGTTGGCGGTCGGGGTTGCGCGGCAGTTCTTCCACTTCGGCGACGGCCCGCATGATGACGCGCCCGCGCCCGGTGGCGTAGGCACTGCGAATGCCTTCGTTGCCGATGAGGATGCCGCCGGTGGGGAAGTCGGGGCCTTTGACGAACTGCATCAGTTCGTCGAGGGTGACGTTATCCCAGTCGTCTTGGCGGTCAATGAGGTAAACAATGGCCTCGCAAAGTTCGTTGAGATTGTGGGGCGGGATGTTGGTGGCCATGCCTACAGCGATGCCGGAGGAGCCGTTGAGCAGTAGATTGGGCAGCCGGGCTGGCAGTAGTTCTGGTTCTTCCAGACTGTCGTCGAAGTTGGGGCCGAAATCTACGGTGTTTTTGTCTATATCTTCTAGCAGCTCGGTGGCGATGGCGGCGAGGCGGGCTTCGGTGTAACGCATGGCGGCGGCGCTGTCGCCGTCTATGCTGCCGAAGTTGCCTTGGCCGTCTACGAGCATGTAGCGCATGGAGAAGTCTTGCGCCATACGAACCATCGCATCATAGACGGAGGAGTCGCCGTGTGGATGGTATTTACCGAGTACTTCACCGACGATACGGGCGCTTTTGCGATGGGGGCTGTTGGGGCGGATGCCCATATCGTGCATGGCATAGAGGATGCGGCGGTGTACTGGTTTGAGACCATCACGAGCATCTGGCAACGCACGCGAAACGATGGTACTCATAGCGTAGTCGAGGTATGAACTCCTCATTTCGTCGTTAATGTCTATGGTGCTGATTGTGCCTATTTCCAAGTGTAACCTCCAGAGGTTGGGGGAAGGTAATTGAGCAATTAGGTAATTGATAATTTCTCAATTACTTAATTACCTAATCATTTATCCAAAAGTTTCATCGAATGATGGTAATTGTGTCATTTGCAACCACGTAATTATACCTCATTTTGGCCTTAAAACGAACTACGGCCGTTTGCCGCACACCACTTAAAACGGTAGGATTACGGCCGTTCATCAAGCTCTCAGCAGGAGATACTCTTATGACCAAACACCTCGTCCTTGTAGCCGGTAACATCGGCTCCGGCAAAACCTCCCTCACCGAACGAATTGGCTCGCGTTTGGGCTGGCAGACAGCCTTTGAATCCGTAGCCGATAATCCCTATCTGGCCGATTTTTATGGCGATATGCGGCAGTGGGTGTTTCACTTGCAGGTTTTCTTTTTGGGCCATCGGGCGCGGCAGCATATTGCCCTGGCAAACAGCCCGCACTCGGCCATTGCTGACCGCAGCATTTATGAAGATGCCTATATCTTCACGCGGGCTTCGCTGCATTTGGGCAATATGGATGAGCGGGGGTTTCAGGCTTATAAAGAGGTGTTTGATCTGGTTGTAGAAAGTTTGCCGAAGCCGGATTTGCTGCTCTATTTGCAAGCTCCCGTGCCGGTGCTGTTGGAGCGGATTCAGCAGCGGGGGCGCAAGATTGAGAGTGGCATAACGGCCGATTACCTCTCCCTCCTCGACTCGTTTTACAACGACTGGATGCAAACCTTCGATTTGTGCCCCGTCCTCACCATTCCGGCCGCTGAACTGGATTTTGTTAACAAGCCGCAGCATTTGGATATTGTGATTGAGCGGATTCAGGATCGCCTGGCAGGGCGGGAAAATGTGGTTTTCCCCCAGTAGACAGGAGCCATAGGTTTGGGTTGGTGACGCTCAAGTTGAGGTCGGCTTTTAGGTGGTTGTCTGTGCCGATCGGCCGTTTTGTTCAAAGTAGTCTTGCAAGAAACGATGGATGAAGATGTAGCCGCCGCCCACTTTGCGCATGATGATGCGATCGGCCGTTTCATCCAAAAAACGGGCATAAGACCAGGGCAAACATTTTTGCAGCCACAACAGCAGGCGCAAATAATAATGGTTGGCCACATTGCGCCCCCCGTGCAGCGTACCCGCCATCAGGGCCAACAGCACACCCCCGATCAGGCCATACAACCAGTGCCACATCACTGTGCCTAATATCCCCACCGGAATGCCCAGAACCACAGCCACCAGTACAGAATTCCACACCGAGAGGCGAATGCCATGATTGGGGCGATTGGTGACGGCCACCCGCTTGCCGCTTAATCCGCCCAGCAAGAAAAAGGCTGTTCCCACCATGAGAGTGGTGCGTACCAGGGCAGTGGGGCCATACAGCCGCCACTCAAACAGCTCAATAACGGCCGTAATAATCAAACCAATGCCGATGCCTTTGAGAGCGCCGGCCCAAGACCAGGTGAGGGCTTCCAGGGTGCGGATGTCGCCCTGGTAGTGGTGGCCGTGAACGTAGAAGGTGAAAAGCATGAAGGCGACGCCAGTAGCAAAGCCAAAGGCAAGCGAGGTGAGGAAGTGCCAGGTGGAAAGGTAAAGCAGAAGGGTGGCGGTGCTGAGGGCGATGAGGCCGACAACGGCCGTTTCCCCCCACATCTGCCGCTTCGTGAGCACGGCCCTGGTGAGACGGCGCTCATAAAGAAAGGCATCAAACACAGCCACCAGAAAGCCAACCATGAAGGTGCGTATCAGCGTCGCCAACAAATCACGCCAGATGATGGGGATTTGCAGCCAACCCAAAAGCTGCCCACTCCAGTCCAGGTCAAAATCGGGGCGGGCTTGCAGAGTGAGCAGCCAATAAAGCCACAAAAAGAGGCCCACGAAGAGGCTGTCGCCCAGGCGCGAGCCGAAAATGTAGAGCCAGCGCCAGGTGCGGTTGGGCAGCCAACTGGGCTGCATCTTCTCGATGAGAAACATGGCCTGATTATTGGCCGACATCTGCCCGGCCAGCCAAGAGAGCCACTGCGTGGTTTGGGCTGGCGTGTAGCGGAAATTGCCGCGCCGCGCATACATGCGCTGCAAATAGACGGCAAAGAGATGCTGCGGATAGTGCGGCACTTCGTCGAGGTCTTCCATGAGGCTGGCCTGGCCCTGCTCCGGGCTGTTGACCTGGTACAAGCTGCTCATGACGCTCAGGGTGAGGGGTGTGTGCGCCAGTTCTTGCAGCCGCTCATCCTGGCAAATGGCGGTGCGCAAGGGTTGCAATGGTGTGCCGCCTACCGCCAGGTAGTTGTCAATTTGGTCGGGCGTGAGGGGCTGTAGTTGGATGGCTCCGCCCAGGTTGAGGGGGGTGTTGAGGGCGTTATAGGTGTCGGTGCGGCAGCAGATGGCGATGCCTTTGAGGCCATGCTGCTCACGGTAGCTGTTGATGGCTTTGATGCAGGCGGCCTGATGGGCTGTCGGCACTTCGTCCAGGCCATCGAGTAGGGGAGTGAGCATGTCGTCGGCCAGCCAACTGCGGCCCAGGGTGCGGGGTATTTGGTATTTGGTGGTGAGTTCTTCGATGATCCAGTCGGCAACGGCCGTTCGCTGTTCGGCCCATGAGGTGAGATTGAGAATGACAGGAATTGGCTCGCTGTCACGGCTTTCGGCCAGGGCGATGAGGTCGCGGGCCAGGGTGATGAGGGTGGTGGTTTTGCCCGAACCAGGTGCGCCGAGGATGAGCAAAGCCCGGTCGGTGGTGTGGAAGCTTTCTAGAACGGTGGCGGTTGTGGTTTGGGTGTGGAGGGGGGTAACGTCTGTGCCCATGACGGAGAGCCAGGGTTGGGCAACGGCCGTATCTTGCCGCTGCCGCGATACATCCAACAGCACCCCATTTTGCACGGACTTGGCTAACACGCCATCTACCCAAAAATGTTTCACCTTTTCCAGCAAAAGAAGCTGTTTGCGCCGTTCGGGGGGCAGGGGGCGGGGTTCCCGTTCTTCTGGGGGGCGTGGCGCGAGCCTCGCTTCCGCAGGAAATAGTTGGGCTTGTTCGGTGCCGTTTAAGCGGCGGTAGTTGCCTGCCAGCAGCAGTTGGTTGGCCTGGCTGCTTTGCTGAACTGCGCCGCAGTCGCGCAAAACTGTCATCAGGGCCAGCAGCACTAGGCGATCATCCTCGTTGATTTTGCTTTTGTCGCGCTCCCAATCGGAAACGGCCGCTCCCGAATAACCGGCATCCCCCAGCACATCGCCCAGCATCTCTCCCAGTCGTTCCTGTGTTAACAGTCCACCGCGTAATGGATCACGGCTTTGTCGTCGCAGGTGGCGCAATATTTGTCCAAAGCTGTCCATGCACTTCTCCTCTCAAAAGACCCAAAGGGTTTTATGACCGGTGCGGCCGCCTTAACACGAACAAACCCTTTGGGTCCCATCCTCTCATCAGGGCAGTAATAAGGATACCACAACTTTTTAAGCAGGACTTGAGCGAATTTAAGCAGTACCCCGTTCAACTTAAGGGCCTCTGAACATAGGCTGAAAGCATGAAAAGGTTGTTCGGGGGGATTGGAAACTAGAGGTTGACCAGTCTCTAGTCGCCAATTCTCCCATTTCTAAAAGTTTATGAGAGGTGATGAGATGTTAATGAAGACTTTTGTTCAGAGACCCAAATATGTTTTGCTCCGTTGGTTGTGTGTATTGGCACTGCTGCTCTCATTTCTTTTGGCTATGCCTGCGGCCTCCACTTACGCTGGCGATTGTGAGGGGGCGCAAGCTGGCAATTCTTGCACTGGGTAAAAAGCGCACCGGAGTCGAGGCTTTAGCCGGAAATGGCCGGGCTAAAGCCTCGACTCCAATTGAAGAAACTTATTATGAAATCTCAGCGAGTATTCGCCCAAAATTTGTTTGCAAGCGTTGACTCCAGGCATCGTCGGGGTAGTCGGCCAGCAGTGTTAGGGCCTGGTGTAAGAGTGGCACTGCGGACGCGGCCTCCCCCTGGGCCACATGTACTTCGGCTAGTGTGCCCAGGGCGTTGGCTAAACGAAGGTGATCGTCGGTTTGCTGCCAGAAGGTGATGGCTTGTTGCAGGCAACTGGTGGCTTTGTCGAGACGGCCGTTCATGAGATAAACATTGCCCAAATTGCCCTTTAGTTGCGCCTGGGCAAACAGGTTGCCAGAATAGCGCATGGTGGGTGAATCGGCCTGTAAAAAGTAGGCTTCTGCTTTTTCCCAATCGCCCTTATCGTAGTACAGGGCGCCTATATCTATAAATACCCGAGATTTGTTCAGTTCACTATCCGTTGCCTCGAGGAGGGCTAAGGCTTCCTGGTAAATAGCCAGGGCTTCGTCGAGCCGGGTTTGCTTCCACAAAACCTGGCCGAGCAGCCGGAGCGATTCGACCAATAGGATGGGCTGGTTGATCTCGCGCCAGAGTGCAATGGCCTGGCGCTGTTGGGCTTCGGCTTTGTCCCACTGTCCTCGCGCCTGGGCGATGAGGCCCATTTCTTTAGCAACGAAGGCAAATTTAATGGGGGCGGCTTTGATAATGCGGAAATGGTCACGGGCGGCGATGGCGTGTTGTTCGGCTTCGTCGTACTGGTGTAGTTCGCGGTTGGTGGCGGCCAGGTTGATGTGGGCATGGGCCAGCCGCCAGTCGTCGGCCATCAGGCGGCCTAGTTCGATTTCTTGCCAATGGGCTGCCAGGGATTTTTCTAGCTGGTGGTTGTAGCGGTAGAAGATGCCCAGTTGGTTGAGCAAACGGCCGATCACAATCAAATCATCCCCACCAGGGGCCTGACGCAGCCGTTCCAGCAGGGGAATCCATTCGTGCCAGTAACCACGCCGCTCGATGAGGGGATAACATTGCAGGGCGAGAACGGCCGTTTCCCGCCACGTCTCCTCTAACTGCGCCCCAAACTCAATTGCCCGATAGAGATTTTGCCGATCCTGCTCGATGGTGGGCAGGGTTTCGTCCGTCAGGTTTTGGGTGGCCTGCTGCCAGTAGGCGATGTTGGCAGCGATGCTGCGGATGAAGGAGGGAGAAGGCATGGGGAAGACGGTAATCGGTGATCCGTAATCCGATTACGGATCACCGATTACCGATTACTGATCACCTTCCCACCGCACAATCTCGGTGCGGAGGAAGGTTTCGGTGAGCCGGTGGATGCTGTAGCGGCGTTGGTGGATGGTGCCGCGTATTTCCAGGAGGGAGCGGGTGCTGAGTTCGTGAACGGCCGTCCAAAAAGCATCATCCGCCAAACCCGCCATCATTTGCATTTGCTCTGGCAGTGCGCCCGAAGCGGCCACGAGGGGCATGGCTTGCAGCAGGTCTTGGGCGGGCGGGCTGAGGTTGTGCCAGGCTTGCCAGTAGATGTGACGGTATAAATCTTCGATGGGGCCAACGCGATTCTGGGCCAAATCGGCCAGGATTTGGGGCAGGGGCAGCACGTCGGCCAGGCTGACGACGAGTTTGAGGGCCAGGGGGTTGCCGCCGCTGATGTCGTAGATGGTTTGGATAACGGCCGTTTCCGCCTGCGCCAACTCCACCAGGCCCATGGCCCCGGCCTGGTAGCGGACCAGGGCTTGGGCATCGGCGAAGGGGAGTTCGGTGAGGGTGTGGCTGTAGACGGCCGTTGTGCCCACAGGCCGTGCACGGGAGGTGAACAAGAAGCGGCTGGGTTTAGTCATTGGAGCCAACTGCTGGGCAAAGTGGCTGATTTGCGCCTCTGTTTCCAGGTTGTCAATGATAATGAGATGGGGTTGATCCTGGCAGGCGTGGTGCAGCCGCTGCAACTGCTGCGGCAGGGGGTCACTGCCACCGCCCTCCGGCCATAATTGCGCCGCCAGATCGCGCATGACTTGGGCGAAGGCTGGGGCGGCGGGCAGCACCTGGCCGCTCATGGGTTCGTGGTCTACGCGCACCCAGGCGGCCTGCTGGTAGTGCATGGTGGGTAAAACGGCGCGAACGACGCAATCGGCCAGGCTGGTTTTGCCGATGCCGCCGATGCCCATGATGCTGATGAGCCAGGGGTTTGTGTCGGCCAGCAGCAGGGTTTGCAGGTTTTGCCGCGCCTCGTCGAGGCCGAAGAGGCGGATGTAGGGGGCGGGGGGCAGGTTTTTCTCTAACTTTTCCAGGCGGATTTGGCGCAGAACTTGTTCTTGCTGCCACAGCAGTTGGGTTAACAGTTCCAGGGCGATGCGCTGCCAGCGATTGACTTGATCGGGGCTGGCGTGCAGTTGTTGGGCGACTTTGCGGGTGATTTGGTTGTCAAGGAAACGGCCGTTTAGCACTTTCGCTCCTATTTCATCCTGTGCCGCCAGCAGGTTTATGCCATCCATTAGCACTCGGTCTATGGCGTGGCGCAGGGTGTTGAGGGAGGCGGCACTGTGCTCACCAAGCTGGTTTTGGACGAGGAGGAGTTGTTGCAGGGGTTCGGCTTCGGCATCGAGGTTTTTGCCCCAGGTTTTGAGGGCGGAGTGGACGGCCGTTTGCAGGTTGTCGAGGGAGAGTTGTGTCATGCGCCTAACCCTGTACTGAAAGTGGATAATGGTATTTTAGAGGGGAACGGCCGTTTTTACCACCTAACTTCCGCACAAATTCGCACACTTTTGCCATACTCGCGCAGAGATTCTCGCTTATACTTCGCTGCTAACGAGTGTTACATGATCACGAAATCAAATTTACCTGGACGGCGTTTTTATTTGTTGTGGGTCGTTATCAATTCCATAATCATGGTTTTGGCTGAATTTGGTGGCTTCACCCTATTACTCGGCATTGCTTTTGGCGATGTTGGCTGGCATTCACTAGAAGTATTCCTGAGCGTAGTTACCTTTTCTGGTATAGCCTCGGCCTCATTAGGGATCGGGCAATGGTTCATTCTCAGAAAGCACTTCCGTCAAATTGGCTTATGGGTAGTAGCCACCACTGTTGGTTGGAGCCTAACCTTGCTGACATTATATTTCCAAATTCCAGACAATTCTGGGCACAAACCTGCACTCATTACGTTGGCGATGATGACTATCATCATTGGCGGTATCAGTGTAGGGCTATGCCAATGGTGGGTCATACGACAATTGCATCTTGCTGGTTGGTGGATTGTTTTCGTGATTTTAGATATTATCCTTAGCCTAATTATTGGTGGGCTTATCAATGTGGGTGTACCAGGTATAGCTTTTGGCCTCATCACAGGTTGGGGCGTCATCTGGTTGCACCAAAACCAACCGGATTCTTTGCCATCTGCTCATGACTAAATTTGGGCGACACAACACCCTATTTGTACGATCACTCATCGCGGCTTTTGCCCCAGGATTTGAGGGCGGAGTGGACGGCCGTTTGCAGGTTGTCGAGGGAGAGTTGGTTCATGCGCCTAACCCTGTACTGAAAGTGGATAATGATATTTTAGGGGGGAACGGCCGTTTTTACCACTCGATTTGTATAGATCGCTCAAAGCATAACAAAACAGATCTAGCCAATACCACACCCGCACTAACATTTCTCCAACGTGCCTCATATACATCTCTTACACACGATATACATTTCTCTAACACAAGCCGCCTAGAATCATGAACATCTTGAAAACATAAATAACCTTCACCTAACAAAGAAAGGAGTAGATACAATGACAACTTTAATTCGCTGGAACCCTGTACGTCGGCCTCGTTTAATCAATGAATTTGATCGCTTATTTGAAGCCCCCCCGCTGTGGCAAGCACCCCGCAACTGGGGCTTGGAATTGGATGTTACCGAGAAAGGGGATGTTTACACCGTAAAAGCCTCTGTCCCTGGCCTGAACCCAGACGACATCGAAATCACCTTAGAAGACAACACCTTAACCATTCAGGGTGAGTATGTTCAGGAAGAAGAAAACGAGAACGAACGCTATCATTTGCGTGAGCGTCGCACAGGCAGCTTTAGCCGGACAGTGAATTTCCCTGTGCTGGTCAATGCCGCAGCGGTTGAGGCACAATATGAGCATGGTGTTTTAACCCTGACCGTGCCCAAGGCTGAGGAAGTGAAACCCAAGCGGATTGGCATTAAAGTGAATGGGAACTCGTAACTGAAAATACCTGGATGTGGTCAATCTTCTTGGTCTTTAAATAATTGATCGGGTAATAAATGTAGAGCGATTTTGTAAATTGCTCGGACGATTTACAAAATCGTCCCACACCCATTACCCGATTTATTTTTTAATCTGCAACAAGATTGGCCCAATCTTCGCTTAATTGGGTAAGGCGTTGGGCAGTGGCTCAACGCCTTTTTTGTCTATTAAACGGCTTCAACTTGTTTGAGCAGACAGTCACGCAGTTGGGCTTCATCTGATTCGCGCAAGAAGGCGTGAACTTCATCGCCTGGTTGCAGCACGGTGTCCCCGTGGGGAATGAGGACGCTGCCGTTGCGGCGGATGAAGACGATGACACAATCATGGGGCAGGTCGCGGGCCAAATGAGCGACCGATTGGCCGACAGCACGGCTGTTGGCAGGCAGTTCCACCTCTAGCAGTTCCATCTGCCCAACCTTGCGCAGTTCCATTTTGTCTACATCTAAATTCTTACGGGTAAGGGCGATGTTGTAGGCACGGACGACATCATCGCGGCGAATGGAGCCAACGACTTTGTTGGGTTGGTCGCGCAAAACGACGGGGAGTTTGTGGACACTACGCACGGCCAACCGCTGAATCACGTCGCTGAGCGGCTCATCATCGTAGGCCACGAGAATGGTACCGGTGGTGGCGATGTCTTTGACCTGGAGCTGATCCAGGTTGGCAGCGTCGGCGACTTTTTCGTAATCGCTCAAGCTAACCATGCCGATAAGTTTTAGGTCATGGTCTACGACGGCGAAGCTGTGGGAGTGGGTTTCGTAGAGGAAACGGCCGAGTTGCGTCACCGGCATATCTTCTTGTACCAGATAGGGGTCTTTTTTCATCACTTCGCTGACTTTGATGCTTTGCAGCAAATCGAGATCGCGGCCACGTTGCAGGGTGATGCCTTTGAGTTTGAGCTTGAGGGTGTAGATGGATTCGCTGAAGAGATGTTCGGCCAGGAGGGTGGAGAGGACGCTGGCGAGCATGAGGGGCAGGATGAGTTGGTAGTCGTTGGACATTTCGAAGACGATGAGTACGGCCGTTATCGGTGCCCGCGCTGCGGCGGAAAAAACGGCCGCCATCCCCACAATGGCATACGCGCCTGGATTGCGGGCTAATTCCGGCCATAGGCCATGCGCCACCGTACCCACCATGCCCCCCACCAAGGCCCCCATGAACAAACCGGGCGCAAACACACCGCCTGAGTTTCCCGAACCCAACGTGAAGCAGGTGGTAAGCAGTTTGAGGATCAGCAATACGAACATCAACCCCACCGATAAGCCAATATCTTCGGCGATGGCTTCGCCAATGAAATGCAGCCCCGGCCCCAACACTTCTCGTCCAGGCAGCAGGAGTCCGACAACGGCCGTTAACAACATCCCCACCGCCGCCTTGTAAGCCGGATGCCATGACCATTCATCGAACAGATTCTCAAACCAGTATAACGAGCGGATAAACAGCACCGCCACCAGCGCGGCCAATATCCCCAGCAATGTATAGAGCGGCAGTTCACTGGGTTGGAAGGGATAAGCGGGCACATCAAAGGCGGGCTTATCGCTTAGAAAAATGCGGCCAATAATGCTGGCCGAGACGGAGCTAATGACGACTGCGCCAAAGTAGCGCACTGTGAAGCGGCCTAAAATGACTTCCAGGGCAAAAATGGAGCCAGCAATGGGGGCGTTGAAGGTGGCGGCAATGCCGGCCGCTGCGCCGCAAGCCACCAGCGTCCGCACCCGGTCGGCCGAAAAATGCAATATCTGCCCCACCGTGGAGCCTAAGGCGGAGCCAACCTGGACAATTGGCCCTTCGCGGCCGGCCGAGCCGCCCGTGCCAATGGTGAGGGAGGACGCCAGTACTTTAAGGGAGGCAACGCGGGGACGAATACGGCCGTTCCGCAGCGCAATCGCCTCCATCACCTCCGGCACACCATGTCCCTTCGCCTCTCTTGCCCACCGTTCCACCACATAACCAACTAACAAGCCAGCGATACCCATAGCCAGCAAAAGGCCCAAAATCTCCCCGACCTGACCTTCCAGCCAACCCACAAATGCGCCCACCTGGTCTAAAGCCCAGACAAAAACAACAGCCCCCAACCCGGTGCCTACCCCAATAATGACGGCCGTTAGCACCAAAACCAACGAATCGGGTGGCTGTACCCGATCAATGTATTCACGTACCTGTTGGTTCAGTCTTTTGAAGGTGGTTGCCTCTAGCTCCGCTGGCTGCTGTTCTAACATAATTCTTTCCTGATTGATAACTACTGACCCTCCGGGAGGTTTCGGTTGAGACCTTTACGTCTGAGATAAACCTCCCGGAGGATCATCCCAGAGAGGCTGAGTAGTTACCCTGATTGATAAGATTGCCTCAAGTGATCTTGGGGATTTTACCAGCTATTCTAACAAGTCCTAACGTTGCCCACTTCCCTACCTGAACCCTTTCTAAGGCCATTACCCTTTCACTCTGTCCACTGGTACAATCCATCACATGGCATCACTTGTGGGCATATGGCTTTGGCGGGGCGGGGTAACGGCCGTTCTCCTTCCCCTGGCCCTCCTTTACTATCGTGGTTGGCAGCAGCAAAAACCCCAACGGCCGTATCGCGCCCTCACCCTCTTCTACGCCAGCCTCGGCCTGCTGCTCATCATCCTGGCCACCCCCCTGCACCAGTTAGCTTCCCAATACTTCTTTGCCCGCACCGCCCAACACCTGCTGCTCATCGCCTGGGTTCCGGCCCTGTTCATGGCCGCCGACCCCTGCCCGCTGCTGCTGGCCGGGTGCCCAGAGCGGGTAAGACAATGGCTGTGTGGCAAACGGCCGTCTGCCCCCCTGTGCTTCCTCACCGCCCCCGGCACCGTCTGGCTCATGCTTATTTGCAGCTTTTGGCTGTGGTATGATCCCACCCTGCACGCCGCCACCCTGGCCCACCCCTGGCTGCGCGGCCTCGAAATCCCCATGCTGCTCGCCCCCGCACTGCTCTACTGGTGGCACGTCACGGGAGCCGCGCCCCATTTACACAACCAGCTTTCCCTCATGGCCCGCGTCGCCTTCACCGTCGCCGCCACCATGCCCATCAAAATTGTGGGGCTGATTTTGCTCTTCGTGCCGGAAACCATCTACCTCTACCCGCAGCCCCTCAACACCGGCTTCGTGTTTGATGGTGAGAGTTTGGGCGGAGTGATGATTTGGGTGTTAGGCGGCATTGTTTATTCATGGACGGCCGTTTACCTTATGCGCCAATGGTTAGCCAGCGAAGACGATAAACCAGCCCTGCCTAATGCCATTTGGGACACCGAAGAGGCCATGTTAGCCCCTGGCTTACAACCTACCAATAAATAGAGGAGAGTGGAGAGTGGAGAGTGGAGAGAAGATTCGGCCAATTATTCCCCCAACAGCCTGGATTGCAGACACAGCGCGAGTGCGCGGCCATGTCACCCTGGGTGAGCATGTCAGCGTCTGGTTTGGGGCCGTCATCCGCGCCGAAGACGAGCCAGTGACCGTTGGCGATAACACCAACATCCAGGATGGCGCACTGCTGCACATTTCTCAAGGCTTTCCCTGCCGCGTGGGGGCCAATGTCACCATCGGCCATCAGGCCATTGTGCATGGCTGCACCGTAGAAGATGGCGTTCTCATCGGCATGGGGGCCATTGTGCTGGATGGTGCCGTAATCGGGCGCGGCGCGATTGTGGCCGCGGGCGCATTGGTTCCACCCGGCATGGTGGTACCCCCCGAAACAATGGTCGTGGGCGTACCGGCCAAAAACATTGGGCCTTTGGATGAGACCAAAAAGCAGTTGGCCCAACGGGGTGTAGATAATTATGTGCATCACAAAGAGGCGTATCGAAACGGGATTTATTGACTGAGTGTAGCAGGTGGCAGGTGGCAGAAACTTGCCACCTGCCACCTGCCCCTTGCCCCATGCTCCGTATCACCAGTTTGCAAAACGGCCGTATCAAACAGATCGTCAAACTCAACAACCGACGACAGCGTGATGCCTGCCAGCAAACCGTTGTGGAGGGCAGCCGCGAAGTCAGCCGCGCCCTACAGCACGGCCTTATCCCCCCCGAAGCCTACCTCTGCCCCGACCTGCTCAACGACGAAACCGCTGCCGCCGTTACCCGCCTACAGCAGTTAGCCGCCAGCGGCCAAACACAGCTCTTTGAAATCACCCCCGAAATCTTTGCCAAAATCGCCTATCGCGGCGACAGCGGCGGCCTACTGCTGGTCATCCCCTATTTGCAGCAGTCCCTCCACAACCTGCCCCTGAGTGCCAATCCCTTTTTCGCCATCATCGAAAACGTGGAAAAGCCGGGCAATTTGGGGGCGATTTTGCGCACGGCCGATGCTGCTGGTGTAGATGGCGTGATTGTGTGCAGCGATGGCACGGCCAGCACCGATTTGCACAACCCCAATGTCATCCGCGCCAGTTTGGGCACGCTGTTTGCCGTACCCGTCGCCGCTGCCAAGACGAGTGAGACGATTGATTGGTTACGGACACGTGGCATTCAGATTGTGGTGGCAACACCAGAGGCGGAACGGTTGTATACGGCCGTTAACCTGCAAACCCCTGTCGCCCTGGTAACAGGCAGCGAAGCCTTCGGCCTCAGCCCACAATGGCTGGATGCCGCCGCCGCCCAGGTGCGCATCCCCATGCACGGCACCGCCGACAGCCTGAATTTGGCAACAGCCACAGCCTTGTTGTTGTATGAAGTTGTGCGGCAAAGAAGAAGTAATGGAGTAATTGAATAATTGGGCCAATTACCCAATTACTGCTTAGTTAAGTTAATTTTTACACAATATGTAGGGCTACAAAATAGCCAAAATCGTCGTTCATTGTTCTTTAACAACCGGATAAAGTTTTCTCAGTTTGATACGAGCATCCTCAGCCGTGAATTGCCAATGAATCTTAGCCTGTAGGGAATTGCGCCGAAGCTGCCAAGCGGCAACTTCCTGAGCGACAGTCTCCTTGTTCGGCAAGCGACGATTAAGACATTGACGGGTGAGAACGGAAAGTTCACATTCGGCCACATTAAGCCAAGAGCCGTGTTCAGGCGTGTAATGCCATTCTAACTTGGCCGCAATGCGTCTGGCTTCTTGAGGGGGGGGAAGGCTGCATAAAGGCAGGCAGGGGAGTGAGTATTGAGATTGTCGGTGATAAGGACAATCTTCTCCGCCTCAGGAAAGTCCTCATCCACCAAAAGGCGTAGCTCTTGAGCCATATCCAGACTTGTGCGTCGGTTGGTGACATGAACCCTGCGCCAGCCTGTCAAAGGTTGTACCTTGATAAAAGGTTGACAGTCCCGTTACGTGTGTACTGATAATCCTGACGAACTACCTCACCAGGGGTCATCGGTAAATGGCCCCGAGGCGTTTCATGCAAGGTCACACTTTGTTCATCCAGGCAAACTTAGGGTCGCTTGGGGTCAAAAGGTCGTTGATACACTTCCAAAACATCTTCCATCTTAGCCACGTACTGGGCTGAGGGTTTACCGATACACCAGCTTTTCACTCGCCATGGCTTGAGGTCGTTTTTTTTAACCGTTCCCAGACGGCTACGTGGCTAATGCTCTCTATGACTTCTAGTTCTACCAGCTGCTCGGCTAACAATCTCATTGTCCACTTACTCACTCCCTCTGGTGGGTCGCTACAGGCCAAAAGCGTTAATTGCGCTTCTACCTCCCCTGTTAGTTTTGGGGGAGACCCTGACCGAGGTTTGTCATATAAGGTGGCTTCCATCCCTTCATCCAAGTAGCGTTTCCTAATATTAGCCACTGTTTTCTTACTCACCTGCATGGCCTCAGCTATCCTGTCATTTGTCCAATGCTCCCCTTGACTGTAATCTGTTAGCAAGAGGATGCGTGCTCGTGTTTGGGTACGAGCCGCCGTTTGCCCACTTCTGATGATGCTGGTTAAACTTGTTCTTTCTTCGGTTGTTAAGGTTATTTTTCTATGTTTACTCATGAGCGTAATTGTACGCTCTTCTTTGATAGTGTAAAATTTTTCTTAACTAAGCATTACTCAATTACCTAATTACCTTCCCATGAACCTATGAAACTCGACAGACTTGACCACTTTGTTTTGACGGTGCGCGATCTGGAGGCGACGTGTGATTTTTATGTGCGGGTGTTGGGTATGGAGAAGGTGGTGAGGGAAAACGGCCGTATCGCCCTCCACTTTGGCCGCCACAACCGCCAAAAGATCAACCTGCACCAGGCAGGACGCGAGTTTATGCCCAATGCCCTCAATCCCACCCCCGGTTCGGCCGATTTCTGCCTCATCACCGATTTGCCCATGCAGCAGATAGTGGAGCATCTGCAAAGCTGCGGGGTGGCTGTTGAAGAAGGTCCCGGCCCACGCACGGGGGCTGCTGGCCCGATTCGCTCTGTCTATATCCGCGACCCGGATAATAACCTGGTAGAGATTGCTCATTATCTGGCCTGATATTGCAGGAAACGGCCGTTTGACGATAATTAATCATTGA
Source organism: Ardenticatenaceae bacterium (assembly GCA_020634415.1). The sequence goes on along the minus strand of JACKBT010000020.1, from coordinate 69,215 downwards.
AATCCGTATCTACTAAGCCTCTCTGGTGTGATCCTCCGGGAGGTTTATGCCAGGAGCAAACTTCTTGATGGAAACCTCCCGGAGGGTTAGTAGTTACTGAAATCCAAAGTATTTCAAATACTAATCACAATTACGTTATTACGTCATTACGTAATGACTCATACAGGAGAAAATCATGTCCAAAGTAGTAAAAGTTGCTGTAACCGGCGCCGCAGGACAGATCGGCTATGCCATCTTGCCCCGCCTGGCCTCTGGCGAAGTGTTCGGTCACGATGTAAAAGTAGACCTGCACCTGCTAGAAATCACCCCCGTGTTACCCGCCTTAAAAGGCGTGGTCATGGAACTCGACGACTGTGCCTTCCCTAACCTCAACAATATCGTCGTCACCGACGATGCCAACGTGGCTTTTGATGGCGTGAACTGGGCCTTGCTCATCGGCTCCAAGCCGCGCAGCAAAGGCATGGAGCGCGGCGATCTCATCCGCGAAAATGGCCCCATCTTTGTGGGGCAGGGCAAAGCCCTGGAACGTGCCGCCAGCGATGTGCGGGTGGCTGTGGTTGGCAACCCCGCTAACACCAACTGCCTCATCGCCATGAACAACGCCAAAGCCATCCCCAACGAACGCTTTAGTGCGCTCACCCGTCTCGACCAAAACCGCGCTTATGCTCAATTGGCGCAAAAGGCGGGCGTAACGGTCAATGATGTCAGCAATGTCACCATTTGGGGCAACCACAGCGCCACCCAATATCCCGATGCCGAAAACGCCAAAATCAATGGCCAGCCGGCTATGGACGTTATCACGGATCATGAGTGGCTGCGCGGGGAATTCATTGCCACAGTGCAGAAGCGTGGCGCGGCGATTATTGCCGCACGCGGCCTGTCTTCGGCCATGTCGGCGGCCAATGCCGCGCTAGATCATGTCAAAAGTTTTGCCCATAAAACAGCAGAAGGCAACTGGTTCTCAGCGGCCGTTGCTTCTGATGGCAGCTATGGCATTGATGAAGGACTTATCTTCTCCTTCCCTCTCGTTAGCGATGGGGAAGGCGGCTATACCATTGTGCAAGGTCTTTCCCTGAGCGATTTTGCTCAAGAGAAGATTGCCGCTACTTTGGCTGAACTGCGCGAAGAAAAAGCTGTCGTCGCTGACTTGTTGTAATCTTCTACAGGGTGGGGAGATTGGTTCACCCCCTCTCCCCGCCCTGCCTGTTTTATGTTCCTGCGTAAACCCGCCCGCCGCGCTATTCCCCCCATCATCACCTTTTGGAATTGGCTGTTAAATTTGAGCATTTATCTGCTGCTGATTGCATTGGTGATGAATCTAGATGAGTTTCGGTTGCTGGGGCAGTTAGCAGGTGGTGTGAGCGTTTTTGAAAGTGCTTGGCTGCTGCTGGTAACGGCGGTGGCGGTTTTGTTTGCCTCGGGGGCTGTGCATGAATTGGGTCATTTGCTGGCGGGGAAGTGGGTAGGTTTTCGCTTTCACCTGTTGGTGATTGGCCCTCTCAAAATCCAGCGTAAACGCGATGGGCTGCGGGTGCAGTGGCAGTGGAGTAATTCACTGTTTAGTGGGCTAACGGCCTGTTTGCCGGAAAATGATGACCGACTGCGGTGGCGGATGCTGGCTTTTGCGGCGGGTGGCCCGCTGGCTAGTGTGGTGCTGGCAGGGGTGAGTGCTTTTGTTTTCTTTCATTATCGGCGGGATTTTGCCTTTTTGCGTGAGATGGGCTGGGTGGTGGAGGTGGCGGCGGCTGCGGCCGTTGCTTCTCTTATCTTCTTTTTTTCCTCCATGAAGCCTGGCCTTTATCACACGGGGCTGCCGGCCGATGGCGGGCGCATTGCCAGCTTGCTGCAAGGTGACAAGATGGCCGAACGTTGGTGTACGCTGGTTATGCTCAACGGCGTAGATGCGCTGGGGCTGCGCCCGCGTGACTGGGACGCGGCTCTGGTTTATAAAGCGATGACGCTGGCCGATGGCACGCATGATGATCTGTCGGCGCGGATTTTGGGCTACCAGTGGGCATTAGACAGCGGCCGTTTGGATATGGCCTGGCGGCTTTTGGATGAGGCTCTGGAGAATTGGGCGGCCTGGATGTCGGGAGCGCGGATCAGTTTGACGTTGGAGAAGGCTTATTTTTTGGCCCATCACCGGCGCAATGTGGATGATGCTCGTCACTGGTTTGAGCAGGTGCGGCAGCGACGTGGTATACGGCCGTTACAACAACGGGCCGAAGCGGCTATTCTGTTGGCCGAAGGCAAGTATGAGGCGGCCCAGGCGTTGGCAGCTTCGGGGCTGGCAACTTTACAGCAGGAAGTGCCTACGGGGATGGTTTTGGCAGAATCTGATTGGTGTCGGGATATTCTGCAACGCGCCCAACTTCCCTAGAAACCAAAAGACCTTGCGTGAGCAAGGCCTTTTGCGGGAAGAGGAGAAAAAGAGGAAATAAGAGGATAAACAGAATATTAGCCTGTCTCTACCTGGATCACCAGACACCTTTAATACAGCATCACTGTAAACTACTTTACACTTTATGAACCTTGTTACTCTGGAAAACATAAGCAAACAATACGGCGAACGGCCGTTATTCACCAACATCTCCTTGCTCATCAACGAAGGCGACCGGATTGGGCTGATTGGCGTGAATGGCAGCGGCAAAACAACGCTGCTGCGCATTGTGGCCGGTTTGGAGCAGCCGGATAATGCGTCATCTGGCGGCACTGTAACGGTGTGGGGAGGGGTGCGGATTCAATATTTGAGCCAGGAGCCGCAGTTGAATGATGCGTTTACGGTGTTGGAGCAGTTGTTTGACAGCGATTCACCGCAAGTGCGTCTCTTGCAGCGGTATGAGGATGTGAGCCAGCGGCTGCGACAACGGCCGTCTGACACCACTCTCCAAGCGCAATTAGCCAACCTAACCAACGAGATGGAGGCAACGGGTGGTTGGGCGGCTGAGGCTAATGTGAAGGCGGTTTTAACGCGCCTGGGCATCACCGACTTTGAGGCGCGGATTGGCACGTTGAGCGGCGGACAGCGCAAGCGGGTGGCCCTGGCCCGCGCCTTGATTGATCCGGCCGATTTGCTGATTTTGGATGAGCCGACGAACCATATTGATGCTGATACGATTGCCTGGTTGGAGGAGTATGTGGCCAAAACGGCCGTTTCGCTTCTTCTCGTTACCCATGATCGCTACTTTTTGGATCGGGTTGCCAACCGGATTGTGGAATTGGACCGGCGGGAACTGGTCAGTTATCCTGGTAATTACAGTCGTTATGTCGAGTTGAAGGCCGAGCGGCAGGAGCAGTTGCTCGTGGGTGAGCAAAAGCGGCAGCAGTTTTTGAAGCGGGAGTTGGAGTGGCTGCGCCGTGCGCCAACGGCGCGGGGCACCAAGCAAAAAGCCCGTAAACAGCGCATTGAAGAGTTACAGCAGCTTGAACACGACAGCGGCAGCAATAATATTGCCATGGCTTTAGCCAGTCGGCGGCTGGGCAAGCGGGTGCTGGAAGCGGCCAATTTGAGCAAGGCTTATGGCGATTTGCAACTGTTCCATGAGGTGAATTTTGAACTTGTGTCGGGGGATCGGATTGGCATTATTGGGCCAAATGGGGTGGGCAAAAGCACGCTGCTGGATATTTTGGCGGGATTTACCCAGCCAGATGCGGGTGAGGTGAAGTGGGGCGAGACGGTGCAGTTGGGCTATTATGACCAGCAAAGTCGGGGGTTGCGGGCGGCGGCGGCTAAAAATTTGCGGGTGATTGAGTTTATTAATGAGCTGGCACCGCTGGTGCAGACGGATGACGGCCATCGTATTGAGGCGGCGCAGATGTTGGAGTGGTTCATGTTTACGCGCCCGCAGCAGCAGTCGCGTGTTAGCTCGTTGAGCGGTGGTGAACGGCGGCGGCTTTATTTGCTGAGTGTGTTGGTGCGCCAGCCCAATGTGCTGCTGCTAGATGAGCCGACGAATGATTTGGATATTCCTACGCTGACGGTGTTGGAGGAGTTTTTGGATCATTTTAAGGGCTGTGTGGTGGTGGTGAGTCATGACCGCTATTTTCTGGATCGGACGGTGGATTTTTTGGCGGTGTTTGAAGACGGCCGTTTCTCCCCCCGCTATCCTGCCCCTTATGAAGCGTATCAAGCACGACGGGCTGAGGAAGCGGAAGTGGTGGTGAAGAAGACGGCCGTTGCCCCCCCACTACCCCGCGAAGCCCGCCCTGACCGTCCGCGCAAACTTTCCTGGAATGAAAAGCGGGAGTTGGAAGCCCTGGATGGGCAGGTGGCTCAGTTGGAAGAAGAACAGGCTGAATTGCAAGGGGCGATCAACAATATTGGTGAGGATTATGAGCGATTAGAGGGGCTGGTCGGCCGTTTGCAGGTGGTAGAAGCGGAGTTAGACAATATCATGGAGCGGTGGTTGGAGTTGTCGGAGTTGGGGGAGTAGGGAACGGCCGTTCCCGACACCATGCTTCTATCTTTTCTTGCCACTGTTGTTCCATGAAGTGCATTATACCTGAATTTACTTGGAGACTAGCAGTTTGTCGGAGAACCCCAATTTGTAGCCGCGAAATCCCTTTCGCGCACGGGGAACGCGGTAAGGATACCGCGCCTACGGCCACTTTTCCGACAGCCTGCTAGGGACTGGAGACTAATCAGTCTCTAGTCTCCAGTCTCCAACACTTAAAGCGTCTAGTAAAGTGCCTCAATCTCCTGCGCCTGTTCCGTCATCGTGCGCACGGGCTGGATGTTTTGGCGCAGTTGGGCGAGGCTGGCGGGATTTTCCAGAAGCTCTAGCAATGTTTTATGTAAAGCTGGAATGTCGTTATGGGGGACCAAACGGCCGTCTACTCCATCCTGAATCTTTTCCACCATCGCCCCAATACGGGAAGCCACAATCGGCACTTTCACGGCAAACGCCTCCTGAATCGTCAGCGGTGAAGCCTCGTACCAGAGCGTGGGCATCACCACCACATCGAATTCAGCCAGAGCCGCCCACAAATCATCACGAGAAACAGGGCCAGCAAAGTGGATGCCAGGATGCTGCGCTTGCGCCTGTAACTGCTTGACATAATCGGGGAAAGTGTCTAAACGGCCGTATACCGTCAACCTCACCCCCTCCTGCGGCAGCTCATTCACCGCCGCAATCAGGTTATGCACCCCCTTTTGCCAGCCCAAACTGCCAATGAAGCCGATGTGCAGCGTGCCGGGTTGGTGTGGTGGGCGTTTTGCCAAAATGCGCTCAATCTGCGCCTGCGGTACTTCGATGCCGTGCGGAATGACGACCAGATTGTCACCTGCCAGCCCCAATTCGGTGTAGATTTGCTGGACGAAGTGGGAGGGGGCGATGACTTTGTAGGCACGGTGGAGGATGGTGCGCAGACGGCCGTTCCGACATCTGGTCTTTCGGCATCGTGTTGTATGAAATGCTGACGGGTACGCCGCCTTTCCATCGAGATCACATCACGGCCACTATTTTTGCTATTTTGGACGAGCCAACACCTGATTTGCTGGCCTTGCGCTCAGATGTGCCACCTGCACTGGTGCGGCTGATTGAGGAGATGTTGGTGAAGGAGCGGGAGGGGCGAAACGGCCGTATGCGTCAGGTAGCGGCGGAGTTAGATAGAATTCGGCAAACGATTTAAGCAGTGTGGTCATCCAAACGGGCTGCCAAAATAGCGACGAACTGGTTGAAGTCTTGCAGAGCTAAACCGATACTCTCGTGCAAAATAGTGTAATCAATATCCTCGTACAGATGCACAATCACATTCCTCATACCTGCCGCTTGTTGTAAGCGATCGGCTAACTCCTGAGGCAATATGTTTTGCGACGCGGCTAAGGCAAAAGCGGCGCGATAAGAGTCCGGCACAAGTTGCTGCTCGGCCAAAAGATGTTGCAGCAAATCGGTGGCGGTCACAACCAGAAGTTCAAATAGGCGTTCTAATTTGTAATGATCGGCTTCAACTTGGGCCAGCGTGGCCTCTTCATAAGGGGCCAGGTCAAGGAGCAACTGGCGCAGATAGTTCAATTTGCGGATGAGGACATCAAGTGCCACGCCGTATCTCCTGGGCAAATTGACGCAGTTGTTCGCGGGCGGCGCGGCGGAAGGGCAGGCTGTCGTTGTAGGCGTACCATAGTTGGGAGCGGGCCTTGAGCCAGGTATTGGGGTCGCGTTCGTAGAGCAAACGGCCGTCTCGTACAATCTCAAAACCCAACACAGGGTCTAAATCGGGTGTCACCAGCACCAGACTCACCTCCTTATCTAGCAGCTTTTGCAATTCAACCAGCCATTGCAATTTGGTCATAGCGGGGACGGGTTTGGCCGGCCAAACAGCCAAGTCCACATCGCTTTGGGCGTGGCTGCGGCCAGTGGCTTGGGAACCAAAGAGGACGCAGAGGCGTAACGGCCGTTCCCGACACCATGCTTCTATCTTTTCTTGCCACTGTTGTTCCATGAAGTGCATTATACCTGAATTTACTTGGAGACTAGCAGTTTGTCGGAGAACCCCAATTTGTAGCCGCGAAATCCCTTTCGCGCACGGGGAGCGCGGTAAGGATACCGCGCCTACGGCCACTTTTCCGACAGCCTGCTAGGGACTGGAGACTAATCAGTCTCTAGTCTCCAGTCTCCAACACTTAAAGCGTCTGGTAAAGTGCCTCAATCTCCTGCACCTGTTCCGTCATCGTGCGCACAGGATGGATGTTTTGGCGCAGTTGGGCGAGAGGGGAGGGATTTTCCAGTAGCTCTAGTAAGGTTTTATGTAAAGCTGAAATGTCGTTAGGGGGAACTAAACGGCCGTCTACTCCATCCTGAATCTTTTCCACCATCGCCCCAATTCGGGAAGCCACAATCGGCACTTTCACGGCAAAAGCCTCCTGAATCGTCAGCGGTGAAGCCTCGTACCAGAGCGTGGGCATCACCACCACATCGAATTCAGCCAGAGCCGCCCACAAATCATCACGAGAAACAGGGCCAGCAAAGTGGATGCCAGGATGGCGGGCTTGGGCCTGTAGCTGCTTGACATAATCGGGGAAGGTGTCTAAACGGCCGTATACCGTCAACCGCACCCCCTCCTGCGGCAGCTCATTCACCGCCGCAATCAGGTTATGCACCCCCTTTTGCCAACCCAAGCTGCCAATGAAGCCAATGTGCAGCGTGCCGGGTTGGTGTGGTGGCCGTTTTGCCAAAATACCCTCAATCTGCGCTTGCGGCACTTCGATGCCGTGCGGAATGACGACCAGGTTGTCACCCGCCAGCCCCAATTCGGTGTAGATTTGCTGGACGAAGTGGGAGGGGGCGATGACTTTGTAGGCACGGTGGAGGATGGTGCGCAGACGGCCGTTGCGCCCAGCCATCAGCGGAGCCATCAGCAGAGCCAGCCATTGCGGCTGCCCCGCCCGCGCCAAAGCACAGCGGCCACAGTTCACAAACCAGCGATCTGGCCCTGCACAGATGGTGTTGTCATAGTTGGTAATCAGTTGGGCGTTGCCACAGCCGTACCAATAATCGTGCAGGGTGATGACAAAGGGGACTTGGATGGCCTCTATCAGGCTGGTGGGCAAGCCCATGAGGTGCTGAATGTGGATGAGGTCGGGCTGTTCGCGCTGCAGAACGGCCGTAAACATCTCATGCAAATTTTTGTCGCCGAATGTACTCAGAAAAACACGAGTACGGCTGCGTGGGCCAGCCGCCGCGCCATACACGCGAATACCCTCCTCCTCCTTTTGCCACATATCTCCCTTGGCCTGCGAGGGGTAAAAAACGGCCACAGAATGGCCTGCCGCCACCTGATAACGGGCCAAAGTTTGGGTATACAGTTCTGTGCCGCCGATGAATTCGGGCAGGTATTGGTGGACGAGGTGGAGGATTTTCATGGGGGATAGGGTTTTTCGGCTTTTTCCTTCTAAGTCTTTGCGCCTTTGTGTTAATCTGTTTCGATCTACTGAATCTCAGTAGATCGAAACAGATTACGAGTGTGTTGTGGGGCGATTTTGTAAATCGTCAGAGCGATTTTGCAAATCGCTCTACAAGGATTTCGATCTACTGAATTTGCTCATAATAAGCTTCTACCTGATCTGTAACGTGGGGCCAGGTGTAGTGGGTGTGGGTTTTGATACGGCCGTTTGCCCCCAACGTTTGCGCCACATCAGGCTGGGTCAGCAAATGGCGCATGGCTTGGGCCAGCGCGGGGACATCGCCAAAGGGGACGAGCAGGCCATTTTGGCCGTCGTCTACCACGCCGGGGATGCCGCCAGCCCATGCGCCGATGACGGGTTTGCCATGCGCCCAGGCTTCGAGGAAGACGATGCCGAAGGAGTCGGCGTGGGAGGGCATGACGAGCATGGCCGCCGCTTCAAGCAGGGCATGTTTTTCGGTTTCGCTGACGATGCCTAACGGCCGTATCCACCCCCGAACGTTGGCTGGCAGTTGCGCCAGAGCTTGTTCAAATTCGGCGGTGGTTTGCCCCGCCAAAACCAGAGTGACGGGTACACCTTCCAGGTGCAGTTGGGCGATGGCTTGCAAGGTGTGGACGGCACCTTTGCTGTGGTTGGCACGGCCTAAGAAGAGGGCGAAGGGGGGCTGGAGTTGGTGCTTGGTGAGCGGATCGGCCGTTTGCCAATTGTCTGGTAAGGGATCGAGTCCGCTGCCAACGGCCGTTACTTGCCGCATCTCAATCCCTCGCGCCTGCAAACCCTGCTGCTCTATCGTCGTCAGCGTGAACACCACAGCGGCGGCTTGCAGCACCCGCCGCTGATGATCCATTGTGGAGTTTAGCGCCACGCGGTCACGTTGGCCTGCGCCTAAATGGGCGAAGGGGGTGACGGCAAAGGGGATTTGCCACTGTTTGGCCCATTGCCAGCCTAGCAGCAGCGGATATTCCCAAGAGATGTTGAAGCCGTGTATGAGGTCAAAGCGGTTGCCTAATTTTGCCAAAGTTTGCGGCATTTGCTGGATGGGGGGGATGGCGCGGGCGAGGTGTTGGAGAACGGCCGTTTCATCCCCAGGCAGCAGCGACATCAGCACCATCAACTTGCGCCAGGCTAAGAGCATGGGCCAGCCGCCGGGCAGGCGGCGAATGGGGCAGCGAATCAGTTCCAATCCATCAACCTGCTCATGGGTCACACCATCGCCACAGCCCTGCCACAGTTCCCGCTCTACCTGCGCCGCACTGGTCAACACGGTGACGGCGTGGCCGCGCTGCGCCAGATGGCGGGCCAGGGAGCGGATATACCGTTCGCCGCCACCAGGGAAGGGGGGGAAGGCGGGGGTGAGCATGAGGATGCGCATCAGGTTCGGAAGAGGCGGATGAGTAGTTCGTCTAGAAGATGGACGAAGGGGCTGAGTTGGCGGTTGCGCTGTTGGAAGCGGTGCAATTTTTGCGGAAAAGCGGCTCCTTGTGCCGCGATTTGGGCGGCGAGCTGTTCTTGGGCGAAGGCGTAGAGGGCGAGGTCGAGTTGGTTGCATTGGGTGATGGCTTGGTGGGCAACGGCCGTTATGCCATTACGTTTACGCGGTGTAGCATTGCGGCTGGCATAATAAACCATGCGCCAGCCAAAGAGGGCTTGCATCAGCAGCAGCGACTCATCAAACTGCTCTGTCAGCCCTACGCAAGCAAAACGCTGGGCCACATTCTGCTTGGCGAGTGCCAACACGTCGGGGCCACATTGGCCGAAGGGGATGTCGTATAACAGGCCAGCGATCATGCGTGTTTGTCCATTGTCCACCATCACATCCGCGCCGCTGCGGATGAAGGTTTCTAAATCCATTTGCTGCTCGTTGACCAACTGGTGGCAGTAATGGTCGGGGTCGCGGCGCACGTGGGCGTAGTAGGAGATGATGCGGGCGACGGGTTCGCGCAGGATGGTGAAGTAGGTGGATGGTGTGGGTAAACTGGCATCTATGCCCATCTCGAAATGGCCCATGAGCAGGCGGATGGGGGCGCGTTGGGCGGCGGGTAGCTGCTGGAAATTGGCGATGCTGTCGGCGGCACTGCCGACGTGGTAGAGGTGGCGGGGCCAATATTGCCGCTTCAGGATGCGTTGGAGGGTGGTTCCGGCTGTTTTGGGGATGTGGAGGAAGATGAGGGGGTGGTTGGTGGGGATGGGCGTGAACATAGGGAGATAATTAGGCGTAAGTTAGGATAAAGAGTTGGTTTCTCTCACGAATGGGGGGGAATACGGATCTTATCATTTTATTTGTGAGCCTTTGCATTCGTCATATGTACACACGTAACTACTGTTTATTTTGGGAGTTGGTGTTGTTTTCAACGGCCGTTACTCTCCTCTCCAACTCAGCCAATTGGGTTTGGATTTGCTGGTCTTGGTAGCGGTGGAGGGCATCGAAGTGGAGGAGCCAGCGGCCGTAGGTGCGGTTAACGGCCGTTTGCCGTTCGGCCAGCTTTTGCAAATAGTAGATGACCAGGTTGTGTATTTCATGTTTGAGGCGATGGAAAAGTGCGCCGACGATGGGGATGTTGGTGGGGCGGGGGTCGAGGCGGATTTCCAGGTTGTCGCTGAGAGCGGCTTCAATATCGGCCGTATCGCGCCAGAGGTGGTCATCTGCGGGAACAGAGTGGGTGGTGGGGAGGGCTGGGGGAGGAGACGGCCGTTCTGCCTGCCGCCGCGCTTGCACCGTGCGCTCCTGGTGGGCCGCCGCCATCTCTTGCAGCAGCGTCAGCAGCATGTCGTTCAATTGGAATTGGTGGGCGGCCACCTCTTGCCAATCGGGGGTCTTTTGCCCTGGTTGGAATAGTTCGCTGCGAAGTTTGTTTTGGTACTCCTTCACCTGGGCCACGCCGCGACCCAACTCATCTTTGGAGATGGCCCCTTGCACCAGTTCAAATTCAATATCGTTTAACACGTCTTGAGCGGTTAGTATGTTTTTCATAATAGATATCTAGGGGGACTGGAGACTGGAGACTGATGAGTCTCCAGTCTCTAGTCCCTAGTCACTTGGCGATAAACGGCCGTAAATTGCCGCGCCATTTCGATATGAGTGAAATATTGTAACAGCCGCTGCCGCCCAGCCAGACCCATTTCGTACAATTTTTGTGGGGATTGTAACAGCGTGAGCATGGCCTCGGCTAAAGCAGTGGGGGCTTCGGGTTCCACGAGCAGACCCGTTACGCCATGCTCCACCACTTCGGGGATGCCGCCAGCGCGGCAGCCGATGGTGGGTTTGGCGTAGTTCATCGCTTCCAGGTAGATCAGGCCAAAGGATTCGTAGAGTGAGGGGGCGACGAAGAGATCGCAGTTTTGGTACTGCTGGTACAGCTCTTCTTCGCTGACTGCGCCGGTGAAGTGGACGCGCTGCGCCAGTTCGGGGTGCTGTTTGTGGAAGATGGTGGCGTAATCGGCTCCGTGCTGGGCCAGAAAACCATCCTGGCGGCTGTTATCGGCGCCGACGATGATGAAGCGGACGTGGGGCAGCCGTTGGGCTACCTGGGGAATGGCGGCGTAGAGGTCGCGGATGCCTTTGCGTTTTTCCAGCCGCCCTACGTAGAGGACAGTGAGGGTGGCGGGTGGGTGTTGGTGGTTAAACGGCCGTATCTCCTCTTCCGCCACCGGCACAATGCCATGCGGAATAATGGTCATGCGTTCCGGTTGGGGGGCAGTGTTGTACACTTTTTGCATGGCGTTGACGGTGGCCTGGGAGTTGGGGACGAGGTGGGTGGCCTGGTGGATGAAGTTTTGTTCCATGTCGCCTAGCAGGCGGGAGTCGGTGTCGCTGTTTTGTTGCAGGCTGGCGATCTGTTTGACGGCCGTTTGCAGCCTTAACACCAGGGGGATGTCGCCGGAAACGGCCGTGACCAGCCCATCCAGCCCCCACAGTGGCGAATCTACTACCTGAATGCCGTCATTCAACTGCAAGCGGCGCACCTGCTCATAGACGGCGTGGCTGTAGTTGAGGGTGTTGTGCAGGCGGGGGAAGAGGCGATAACGGCCGTAACGCCGTCTATCATAAGGCGTTTGATGCACATAGGCCCCATCATAAAAAGAGACCGCATCCCCCTGCCCCCGCGTGATGACATGCACCTGATGGCCTAGTTCAAACAGCCCTTGCGCCATCAGGTGGGTGTGCCGCCCTACGCCCTCATACTGGTGTGGCGGGTAGGACATACTCAACAGGCAGATGCGCAGCGGCGGCTCGGTGAGGGTAATCTCAGGCCGCCGCCCGCTGATGGGGTCAACGGTGGGCTGCAAAGCCGAATCTTCATTTTGGAAGGGGGTGATGGGGTCAGTTGAGGAAGCTGTCATACTGGCTGGGGGCAGGCGTTTGGCTGACGGCAACAGGCCGTAATAGGAGCCGCTGAGGGCACCACGGGCCTCTTGCAGCCGCATCTGCCAATGTTGGCGGGGGGTGATTAAATTTTGGCGGCGCAGATAGCTGTACCAGAGTAGATGGCCGTGCCACAGGTGTAGGCAGCGGCGGAAAATGTCGGCGCGGCGGTTGCCGCCTGATGCTCCATTTTTGAGGCTGAAATAGAAGGCGGCTTTGGTCTGAATCCACCAATTGCCGACGGAGGTGTTGACGGTGCGGTTGCGGCTGGAGGCGGGGATGTGGTAGACGACGGTTTCTTTGACGGGATGGACGAGTTTGCCCTGGTTGACGAGGTGCAGGGCTACATCGGTGTCGTCGTAGACCCATTGATAGAATTCGTCGAAGCCGCCCGCGGTGATGAGTTCTTGGCGGCGGAAGACCATGTTTGTGCCCATCATGCGGCCGTGCCACTGCCGCCCTGTGCCGGGGGGAATGATGGCATCGAGCCAGGAGGTGCGCACGTCTACCTGTTCGGCCAGGCCGGAGGCAGTGCCGATGTGGTGCTGGACGATGGGTTTGTCGGGGTGGATGCGGTAGACTTTGCCGCCTGTGCCGACGAGGAGGGGGTCGGCGAAGAGGCGGTTGAGTTGGGTGAGCCAGTGGTGGCTGGGGACGGCATCATCGTCTATGAAGGCGACGATATCGCCGCGAGCGGCCAGCAGGCCGATGTTGCGGGATTGGCTGAGGTTGGCGGTGGGGCAGCGGAGGAGGCGAAGACGGCCGTTAAATGCCGCCAACATCTCTAAGGTGTGGTCTTTGGTGGGGCCGACGACGACGATGACTTCAAAATGGGGATAAGCCTGGTTGTCGAGGGCCAGCAGCAGGGTTTGGAGGGGGGCGGCCCGATCAATGGTGTTGACGACGAGGGAGAAGGTGTGGTTAGTGGTCATTTCGGATGGGGCGAATGAATTCGCGGCAACGACTACGAAGTCGGCCTTCGCCGACTGAGTAGCCCGCGAGGCGGGTGGCCCATTCGGGCTTTGTAGTCGTGGCTGCGGTTTTAACCGCCTGGATGAAGGGGTTAATCGTGAGCATATTGGGCAGCAATTTCTAGCAGGCGCAGGTGGTGATGGTGCTGTTGTTCGAGCAATTGTTGGCGTTGGGCCATTTCGTCGAGGCGGGCGACATGGAGGGTGTTGAGTTGGGCCTGGAGGAAGTAGTCGCGCAGGGTGAGGAGGCTGAACGGCCGTTTGATGAGCCGCCAGAGGCGTTGGACGGCCGTTTCTGGCTCGGTGGCGTTGGGGGCGCGGAAGTAGATGCGGCTGAGGATGTCGTACTCTTGCTGGCGCAAATTTTGCAGTCGTTTGTGGCTGGCAGCTAGTTGGTGGGTGAGGTCGGTGGGCTGCTGCCATTTTTGCCAGGCTTGCTGGCTGAGGTGGCGGAAGCCGACGTAGAGGTGGCGAGCGTGAGCAACGGAGGTGGTTTGCGCCAGATCGTGTTGACGGCTGGTGAGGATGTGGGGCAGGTCGCGCAGGGTGTGTTGGGCGGCGATGAAACGGCCGATGGTCTGGTCGTGGTAGGTGTCGGCGGTGAGAGCGGCCGTTTCGGCCTGGAAGAAGTCGGCCAGTTCGGTGGCGGCAAAATGTTTGCTGATGAAGCGGTAGCGGGCGCGGTGTTGGTGGATGTTGTGGCGCACGGGGTCTTTTTGCCATTGGCGGCTGCTGAAGAGGTGGGTTCCGGCCAGGTCGGGGACGTAGAGGACATCGAAGCCGTGCTGGCGGGCGCGGTAGCAGTAGTCGCTTTCTTCAAAGTAGGCGGGGTAGAAGCCTTCGTCCATTGGCCCGATCTTTTGCCATGCGCTGCGGCGGATGGCGTAGAGGGCGCCGGTGACGTACTCGATGGGTTGGGGTTGGTTGGTGGCGGGAACGGCCGTTAGGTGCTGCCCATAGCCTAGTGGTTTTTGGATAACGGCACCGGCATGGTTGACGCTGCCGTCGGCGTTGTAGAGGGTGCCGCCGAGGATGGCGGCGTTGGGGTTTTGGCTGAAGGTGTGGGTAACGGCCGTTAGCCAGCCCTCATGCACCAGACAGTCCTGATTGAGCAGGACAAATACATCCCCAGTGGCGGCAGCCATGCCGGCGTTGACTCCGCCAGCAAAGCCTAAATTCACGGGCTGGGGCAGCAGGCGTACCTGCGGGAATTGGGCAGCGATGAGGGCTGGAGCATTGTCAGGTGCGCCGTTGTCTACGCAGATGATTTCGTGGAGGGCGGGGGTGGCGTGTTGGTAGACGGCCGTTAAACATTGCCCGATGACCTCTTGCCCGTACCAGACGGGGATGATGAGTGAAATTTGCATGTGGCTGCTTGGGTGATCGTTCACAAATAAGCAGGAGACTAGAGACTAGAGACTGGAGACTAGAGGCTAATTAGTCTCCAATCTCTAGTCTCCAGTCTCTACCTCTTAACAAACGGCAAGAAGAGCTGTATATCGGTGGGATAGAGGGTGATGGTGTTGGATTTGCCGATGGTGTTGTTGTCGCCGTTGCGGGCTTCGATGTGGATGGTGTAGTTGGCGAAGTTGGTGAGGCCGGTGAGGGTGGCGCTGGTGTTGAGGCCCACGGCGAAGGATGTGCCTTGTGCGGGTGGGTTGGCTCCGGCGCTGGGGGTGACGAGGACCTGGTAATGGTCTAAGTTGGTGAGGAGTCCGGGAACGGCCGTCCAGTTCAACATCAAGGCACCATTGCCAGGGATGGCGCTGAGGAACAGGGGCACAAACTCATCCGCACCCACATCAGCGGGGGCTGATGTGGTGCGGCTCTCGTTGTCAAAATCTACGGGGGTGGTGCTGCCGGTGGCCTGGTCAATGGCGGCCGAACCGCTGGTGATGTGGTAATCGTAGTTGGGGGAGCCGGGGGACAGGAAGTTGGGGTTCCCGCTCAAATTTGTGCCCATGCCATTGAAGGTACCGCCGCCGCCAGTGTCAAAGTTGTTGCCGTAGAAGAGGTTTTTGTTGAGATTGACTGTGCCGCTTGGCTGGGCATGGATAGCATAGGCCGAGCTGGATTGGGTATGGTTGGCGATGATGCTGTAGTTGAGGTTGATGCTGCCTCCATTGATGACAACGAGGCCGATGCCTTGTAAGGTCGAGTCACCGAGTTGGTTGTCCGCGAAGGTGGAGTGGGTGACGTTGATGTTGGCGAAGTTGGCGAAGATGCCGCCGCCGCCGCCGCCGGGTGATATGCCACTGCCTACTTCAACCAGATTGTTGGCGAAGATGGAGTTGGCGATGGTGACTTCGGTGAAGCCGCTGAGATAGTAACCACCACCACCACCGGAACCAGCCCAGGTTTGTCCATTGCCGCCGCGGGCGATGTTGTTGACCACGCGCAGGCGCTCTAGGGTAATGTCGGCTGTGCCAGTAGCAATGCCGCCCCCAAAGCCAAGTGAAGCTTTGTTGGTTTCATTACGGCCGTTCCCCCCCAAGGCCAAGTTATCATATACATTTACATCGGTCAGGATTAATTCAGCAACTTCGGCAAAAATACCACCGCCAAAAGCTCCACCAGCCTCACCATTAGGAGCATTACCACCAGTAGCCTGATTATCATAGACTTCCAGGTGGTGTACATTAACAATACTGCCATTTTGGAAGGCGACCCCAGCCCCTTGAGCATCAGCGTAATAGCCGCTGCTTATGCCGGAACCGTTGGAGGAACCACCGATTGACAGATTGTTGCGAAAAGTCATGTACCCTCCGTTCATATCTGTTTGGAAGGTGTATAACCCTCCACCAATGCCAAAACCGCCTCGTTCAACACCTGTGCCGCCACGCGCTTCATTATTTTCAAAGAGAATATTTTCTAGTATGGCCGGATTGGTGGCGCGAATGGCAAGGCCGCCCCCGCCTGCCGCTCCACCATAGTCCTTGTTGGTGTTACCGCCAATAGCGCGATTGTTTTTGAAGATCATATGGCGCATGATGACTTGGGCGTGGTCTACTAGAATGCCGCCGCCAAAGGCAGAGGTCAGAAAATCTTCCCCGCTGTTTGCCCCTTTATTCAGGCCATTTTGGATGGTGAAGCCTTCCATGTGTATAGAGCCATTGTCGGTAGTAGAGGAGGAGATGTAGAAGAGGCGATGGCTGTTTTGGCCGTCTAGGATGGTAATATTGATGGTGGGATCGGCCGTTGTCCAGTTGTTTGTGGTGTAGCCACCTAATATGGTCAGATGCTTATTTCGGATGCAAACGAAGGCGGTTTGTACGCCAACGATACAGTTTTGGCTATCTGCATAGGTTCCCGCAGCTACCAAAATCGTATCGCCGCTTTCGGCTAAACTGGCCGCGTGTTGGATGGTGCGGCAGGGTGCGGCTGTTGTGCCGCAACTGTTGTTATCGCTGCCGGTGGTGGCAACACGGTAGGTGGTGGCCTGGGGGATAGCTAAGGCGGTGTTGAGGCCCAATAAAACGAAGGTAAGAGTGGCAATTAATCCCAATCTGGTTTTGTTCATACAGGTAATCTCCATTGGCAATGGTGATGATAGTGGACGGCCAACCTACACCCTAACAGGACTGGGGTGTGGGTTGGCTGTCCGTATACTTTCTGAGTAATGCGTTACGGTTTGGCAACATAATAGGTGTAGCTGAGCCAGGCTGGCCCGGCCCAGCTATCCTGTTTGATGTCTTTGATGATGCCCCCGGCCTGGCTGAGGAGGGTGAGGACTTCCTCTTGGGGGATGGCGTGCATTTCCATGCGCGGCTGGAAGGGTTTGGGAGTGGCTGACGGTGTTTGCGGGGGGAAGAGGCGGCGGCGGAAACGGCCGTATACTCCCCACAATCTCTGTCGTAGTGTGGGATGATGCGGCGCAGCTTGCTGCCTGGGCGCGGCTGGTTGCGGATTTACTAGCCCAGAGGGAAGCTGGAAAACCAACAGACCACCAGGGGCTAAAACCCGCATAAATTCTTGCAAATAGCGGCGGCTGTAAACGGGCCGCATGTGTTGCAAAACAATCACGGTGTAGATGAAATCGAAATAATTGTCGGGAAAGCGGCTTAAATTATCGCTTTCATTGAGGTGATAGTGGCATTTATCACCATGTTGGTTAAAGGTACGCGCTGTTTCAATCATGGAGGGGGCAATATCTACGCCGTGACATTCGGCAAAATGGTTACACAAAGCTTGAGTGAGACGACCGACGCCGCAGCCAAAATCGAGAGCGCGGCCCGGATGTACCTCAATATCTAATGATTGGATTAGGGCCATCTGTTTATCAATTTCGCCTACACCATTTTGGAAAAAGACCTGCGGATCCCATTTGCCACCTTTGAGTTCAGGCACGGTTAAAATTGCCCACATCGGATCTTCGGCACCGTAGGCATTCCAATGTTTTTGTAATTCTTCTAATTCCATTTTTTGTGCCTAACCTCTACGAAATAGCTGTTTTAACCAACGGCGTACCGTAATACGCCGAATCCGTTCTTGTAGTTTGAACTTATATTGAGCAATATTGGGAAGGCCAGTCTGGCGAGACTGGTGATATTGCTTCGTTTCATTATACCTGGCAACCCATTCTTCACTAAGCCGGTCGGCCTGTTTTTGTAATCGCCTTTCACCAAACTCTATTTTTTCAGGGTGAGAGATGTTTAGATAATCAAGAATGGCAACGGCCGTTTGTTCATAGTTATTTACTAATTCCTCATAAACCACTTTGAAGGGAGTGATATTTTGTTGCGCGAAAAACTGTGACCACTCTAAATCATCTTCTACAAGCCTGTTGTAACGGAAATCTATGCTATGAAAATCAAAAACTGGCTCCTGTTTTCGCTCAAACTGTTCATGGGTGGATTGTCGCCAAACATCAGTCTGAACGGCTTTGGCTAAAGAAACCGCCTGCCGAACTTTATCTTGGCGTGTGAGCCAAATATATTTGGGATTGTTAAAGAGAACGTTCATTAACTGAGGATCGGTCAGTTCTCGATACTGAGGCAGTTCACGGTAATTATTTAGAATATGAGGAATATCACCCCGCAAAATTGAGATGCCAAATGCTCCATTGGGCGTACTGCCTACCTCAAACACAAGTTGGCGGAACTCCTCAAGTGTTTTCTTGCCATACCGTTTGATGATATGCTCGGTTTCGTTTGGTAGTTTGCCTTCATGAGTGATGAAGTATTCATCTGGTATGCCAGCTAGTTTTGTGTTTTTTAGAGCTTCGCAAAGCAGGTGGCTGCCACTGCGCGGTGTCGCGCAGATGATATAAGATATTTTTGGTTCCATTATCTTCCTTTAAGCTACTTCGGGTTCGCGACTTTTCTTTGGTGTGTTTTTAAGGGTTTGAATTTGCCTCATTTTATTCTAACCCAGTCCAGTAGAAAGCCCAAGCTGCGCGTATCGTTGTTTATGCCTAAGTCGGCAGGGGTGAAGGGAACACTGTTGAATTGCAGGGTGGAGGTGCTGTTTGCTGGGCTGGTTTGTCCGCTAAAGGTATAGGTTTGCCAGGTGTTGTCGGGGGTGAATTGGCCGATTTCGTCACCGTCTAACCAGACGGTGACGGGGGTGGCGATGACGGTTTCGGGACGGAAGATTTTGGCTCGCACCTCGATGTTAATTTCGCCTGGATAGGCTGGGATTTCGATGAGAGCTTCTGTTTGTGTCCAGCGCATGGTGACATCACCAGGGCGCTGCTCTTTATAATAAAAACCAGAGGCGATGTAGGCTGTGTCTAGTGTGCCGATGTCTATGGAGAGGGGTGTAACGGCCGTTTCCCCTCCACTCTCCACCACATCATAAATCTCAATGCCGTAGTACAGCGTTTGCCGCACGGAAGGGTAGTCGGTAAAAGTGTTTTGCAGCATGTCCAGCCGGATGGGGGACATGGTGACGGGCTGGAGGGTGAGGAGTTGGCGCACGGCGGTGGGGATGGGGTTGATGGCGATGAGTTGTAACGGCCGTTGCCTTTCCACCGCATAGGCCTTCATCTCCTGCACAAAATCAGCCAACTCTGGGCCATCCGTGCGAATGGTAGCCACATCATGTCCCCACAAAAAGCGCAGCGGCGTGCCTATGCGGTCGGCAAAGATAGATTCAGGGGGATCGCAGATGATGATGAGGGCATCTGGCTGCAGCAGGTTGTGGAAGGCGGTCAACTGGCTGATGGCTCCGGCATAATCGGTGCGAGGCAGGACGAAGCGCGATTGATAGACCAGCCCCAACAGCAGCAGGGCCGTCAAGGCCAAACTGATTCCAGAGTACAGCCGAGAAGTTGCCCTGAGTTGCCCTGAGTTCCCCTCGGAGCGGGGAACTGGGGGGAATTGGAGGGAATTGGGGGGAACTTTGGTGCGGCTAATTGCCAGTAAGGCTGCCGCCGCGTAAATCATTAACACGGGGATGATAACTGGCACGTAGCGGCGCATGGCGTAGATGTGGTAGGGGGTGTTGAAGATGCGGTACACATATTGCACGGTCATCAACACGCCCACGCTCAGGAAGAGGCCAGAGCGCAGGTCAAAGCGGCGCAGCACCAGCCAGCAGAGGCCGCCGGTAGCCAGGGCCAGCCCCAGGGGGGTGAGGTACCAGCCCAGGCGCACCCAATTTTCGCCATCGAGCAGGGGGATGGTTTGGCCGCCGGGCCAGGTGGGATAGCTGAGGGCGGGTTGGAGAATGGGGCGCACGAAGTAGGCGAAGAGGCTGGCATTGATGATGCCGATGACGAGCAGCCAGCGCAGCCAGGCAGCCTGACTGAATCGGGCCAGGTTGGCGGGCTGCAGCCCGCCCTGCCACCAGGCCATGAGGGCGATGAGGAGGATGGGGAGGGCGGCGAGGAAAACGGCCGTTACCACGCCCCCACTTTGCAGCAGACGAAAAACCGAGCCGTAGGTGTTCCAGGTGTAGGGCCAATTGAGCCAGATGGCCGAGAGGATGGCGTGGAGGAGAAGGGGAACGGCCGTTGCCCCCAACATCGTCCAGGCCCGCGACCAACGCCCCAGCCACCAGCGTACACCACCCCAAAAGACGAGCAGGATCACCAAAACCGGCAAATCAATGCGCGTAAGATTGGCCGCACCGACCAGCAATCCGCCCAACACGCCCCAGGCAGGATGTGCTGCTTCCTCATCCCATAGGTGCTGCCACACCAGCAAGAGGGCAAAGACCAAGAGCAAAGTGAGTGGCTCGGTGGTGGGGTAGCGGGCGAAAAAGATGTGGGTGGGGGTGAGACCCAACAGGCCAACGGCCAGAAGGCCAATTGGGGCATCATATAATTTGCGGGTGAGCAGGTAGACGGCCAACAAGCCGATTGTGCCCCAAAGGGGGGTTAGCCAGAGTCCGGCCTTCAGGCCACCCACGCTCATGGCGATGGCGAGGAGAACGGGGTGAAACGGGAAGAATTGGGGGATGAGGCGGGATGGGTCATCGTCGTCAATGTACCAGCCGACGAGTTGGAGGTAGCGGGTTTGCCATACGGCGGGCTGTTGGCGCAGGGTGAGTTCGGGGTATTGGCGCAGGTGGGGTGTCCATTCGTCGTGGATGATGAAGTCGCCGGTTTGGGCCAGGGTGGCGGCGATGTTCATGTAGCCGCCCGCGTCGGCACCGCCCATGATGTATTCGTGGGGGTGAAAGTAGAGGAAGGCGAGCAGGATGAGGAGGAGTACCAGGTAGCGGTCGGTGGGGGCGGAGGGTTGGAAGGTGGGGCGGCGGAACGGCCGTTGCCATGCGGCTAAAAGTAAAGAGGTGATGAGGAGAACGGCCGTTACCCCCCCCAACGAAAAGTGCCCAAAGGAGGCCAAGACCACGCCCACCCAACCGGTGAAGGTCACTACGGAAATGAAGGCCACAAACAGGCCCGTCAGCCAGTCCAGTTGGCTGGCCCATTTGGCCCACAACCAGAGGCAAAAAGTGAAGGCCCCGACCAGGCTGAAGAGGAAGAGAATGATGGTTGCGCCGTCTGCTTGCAGCATAGGGGAGCAATTGTCAATGGTTAATGGTCAATTGTCAATTGTCAATGAAGAGGCAGTTGGCAAAAGACCTCCGAGGTTTCTCAAACCTCGGAGGTCTGTGTCTTACGGTCAATGGTTAATGGTCAATTGTCAATTGTCAAGGAAGAGACGGTCGCCGAGGTGGATGGTGACGGCCGTTTCCTGCAATGGCTCTTGAACTCCCCCTAGCTCCCCTGAGTTCTTCTGAGGAACTGGGGGGAACTGGGGGGAGCTAGAGGCAACTGTTAGGTAAAATCCGCGCATCCCGTTGTCGAGGAATTGGAGGGTGGCTTTCATCGCAGCGGCGGGTGGTTGGGAGCCGAGGTTGAGGCAGTAGCGGCTGAAGGGTTCGCAGGGCGCGGCGACGCTGATCTGGTGCAGGGCGGTGGTGTGGCCATTGCCCGATTGGATGAGCAGGCGGTGGCCCAGTTGGGCGAGTGTGTATGGTTGGGCTGTTTCTACCAAAATGTTTTCGCCGGCGCTGCCCATTGCCAGTCGCTCGCCAAAGCGTTCTTGGATACGGCCGTAATGGGATGAAAAGTTGAGTGAAAGCCCGTTGTTACCCCGATATTTGTGGGCATGGTGGGCTTCGTGATGGGCATCCATCACGGGTGGGCCATCGGGCAGCAGGCCCCATGCGCCTTGCGGGGTGAGGCGCAGGCTGTTGACGCTGAGGATGTGGGCGGGGCTGTAGGTGACGAACGGCCGTTGCCCGCTCTTCAAACTGTCTACCTGGATTTGTAAGCGAATAATTTGTCCAATTTCTTGCATTTATTGTTTTCTGTAGAGACGGTGCATTGCACCGTCTCTACAATGATTATAAATCGCGGGCGGAGAAGCTCCAGAGGGCGAGGAGGAGGAGGACGATGGCATAAAAGACGGCGTACCAGAGCATGAGGGGGCTGGGTTGGGAGGAGATGGTGAAGGGGCCAGCGAAGGGGCTGTTGACGAATTGGGGCAGGAAGAGGCTGGCGGCTTTGCGCCACAGTACTTCGCTGGGCATGATGAGACTGGTGATGATGCCGATGTTAACGGCCGTTTCGTTCTTCAAAAACGCCCCAATCTGCTCCACCCAACTGCCCAAAAAGGCTACGCCATAAAGCATAAAGGCCAAAACCCCGTTGGCCAGGGTAGACAGCCGTGTGCCGCCCAACAGAGACACAGACAAGACTACCATGCCCTGCATCACCATCAGGCCGATGCCGGGCAGGGGGTTGGTGACGGTAATGCCAGAGAGCAGGTAGACGATGAGGACGATGCCGCCAGCGAGGAGGAAGATGTAGGCCAGCAGCAGCAGGGCGTAGCCCAGCCATTTGCCCAAGACTAACTCCCAGCGGCGAATGGGTTTGGTGACGAGGCTTTCGACGGTGTGGGAATCTATTTCGCCGGAGATGGTGGTGACGGAGGTGAGGACGGACATGACGATGATGAGGAAGTTGGTGGCGTAGAGACCGGCCATTAGCAAGAAGCCAGCCACCATGTCTATTTCGTCCTGCCTCATGCGGGAGGAGGAGACATCTTTGTAGACGTAGTGGAAGCCGAGGGCGAAGACGATGAGGAAGCCGATGCCCATAGCCAGGGCCACCCACAAGATGCGGCGGCGCTGGGTTTCGCGGAAGGTGAGGTAGGCGATGTTGAGTGTGGTCATTTTTTTTGAGATTAGGAGATTGGAGACTGGAGACTGGAGCCTATTAGTCTCCAATTTCTGGTCTCTAATCTCTCTTATTCATTTGATTCGGTTCCAATAATTTGCAAAAAGCGATCTTCCAGGGAAGTGCGTTCGGGGCTGAGTTCGTAGAGGGCGTGGCCGTTGCTGTGCAGCCAGGCGGCCAGTTGGGGTAGTTTGTCTTCGCTGGCGAGGGTGAGGTGGATACGGCCGTTTACCTTCTCCATCTCTACTGCATCGCCAAACTGGGCCAGGTCGGTGAGCAACTGTGGGGTGGGTTGGCCCACGCGCAGGGCTACGCGGATGGTCTCTTTCTCAAAGTCGGCCAGGGTGCTGGTTTGCAGCACCCGCCCCTCGCGGATGAAGGCCACGCGGTCGCAGGTTTTTTCGATTTCGCTGAGCAGGTGGGAGTTGAGGAAGACGGCCGTTCCCTCTTCGCGTAATCCCTCAATAATCTCCCGCACCAGGCGGCGGCCAATGGGGTCGAGGCCAGAGGTGGGTTCATCGAGGAAGACGAGATCGGGGCTGTTGAGCAGGGCCTGGGCCAGGCCGATGCGCTGCAACATGCCTTTGGAGAAGGCCCCCAGTTTGGTGTCGGCACGTTGGTGCAGGCCGACGAGTTTGAGCAGGTCGGGGATGACGTTGGCTCGCTGTTCTCGGCTCATGCCGTATAAACGGCCGTGAAAGTCCAAAAATTCGGCCGCTTTCAACCATTCGTGAAAGCGAAAATGTTCGGGTAAGAAGCCGACTTTGGCGCGAGTAAGACGGTCGCCTAAGGGTTTGTCGAGGAGATTGGCCGTGCCGCTGGTGGGCTGGATCAGCCCCAACAGCATTTTAACGGAGGTGGTTTTGCCGGCTCCGTTTGGCCCCAAAAAGCCGAATACTTCGCCGCGCTGCACTTGCAGGGTGAGGTCGGCGACGGCAACTTTTTTGCCGAATTCTTTGCGTAAGTTTTGGGTGTCTATGGCGTAAGTCATGGGGATGGGTAATTGGGTAATTGGGTAATTGATCCGCTAGATAATGTTTTTTCAAGTAACACCGTTGCGGCGAGGAATGTGACAGGGTAACGGCCGTTAATCCCCGAATCTTACCCGAAATTGGGCAGGCTACAACTACGGCGATTGATAAAAAACGGCCGTTCTCGCTTACAACAGTCAGGACACTTATACTTTGAGTTTGGAGGCCACGATGAAATTAGATGCAGCTTTTTATGACGACATCCAAAATACAGCCATGCCCTTTTACCAGGCCATGATGGCCGTACAGCAGCAGCAAACTGATCCGCCCACGCCCCATCCCCTGCTGATGGTGCAGCGGGGGCGGGCTGAAAGCCCGGC
Source organism: Ardenticatenaceae bacterium (assembly GCA_020634415.1). Next base: position 44,993 of record JACKBT010000020.1, on the reverse strand, counting down.
CTGGTACATGATCCAGGCGGCCGAGTTTGACCCGGAGCCGTTGTCGGTTGCCAGACTGCGGGTGCGGGATATTTATGCTTCGCAGACGATGGCCTTGGCTTTGCTGGAGATGATGGCCGGGGAAAAGTGGCTGGACCGGCGCGGGGATGATTATTATGTGACGGATGAAGGGCGTGAGGTGATGCTGCGGCTGAAGGGGCGCACCACGATGCTGCTGCGTGAGGTGACACCACCAGAAAATGTGGCTGTGGTTCGCCTGGAAGGGCTGCTGCGTCGGGTTATTGAGGCCAGTTTGCGCTGTCCCAACCCGCCGGGCAGTTGGTGTTTGCGTTATTCGCACCGCCGTGCGCCGGATGCGGATGCGCCCTTGTTGGCACGGCTGCTGCATATGATCAGCGATTTTAATGCTTTCCGGGATGATGCTCATATGGCGGCGTGGCAGCCGTTGGGGGTGATGGGGTATGAGTGGGAGGCGTTTTCGTTGGTGGCGAGTGGGGGGGCGAATACGGCCGTTTCTCTCTTCAACGAATTGGCCTATCGTGGTTACAGTCGAGAGGATTTTGCGGCGGCACTGCACCAATTGGCCGAGCGCGGCTGGCTGGTGACCGAAGGGGAGACATACCACCTCACCGAAGCAGGTCGCATCACCCAGGCTGAGGCCGAACGCCGCACCGATGATTACTTTTATGTGCCCTGGCACATTGCCCTGAATGGTGAGGAGATTGAGGAGACCATCGAACTGCTGCGTGTTTTGCGTGAGGAGTGGCAGCCGTAAGTGAATAGCATGGTGGCTGAGGTGATGGAGCAGGCGCATTAAGCGTAAGTAAACAGTTTTGCTCTTTGCCTCTTGAACGGCCGTTTCCACCAGTGGGAAACGGCCGTTTCTGTTATAATGGCCGCAAGGAAGAAATTATGAATTAAGAATTAGGAATTATGAAGGGGCATTTTCCTAATTCTTAATTTCTAATTCATAATTCTACAAAGCGGCATGTCCAACCCATCAGACGCAGCCAACTTTTACCATCAAGCCCTCATAGACAAACTCACCAGCGACAAACTCATCCAGTCGTCGCGGGTGGAGGCCGCCTTCCGCGCCGTGCCGCGCCATCACTTTTTACCGGATATTCCCCTAGAAAAAGCCTATAAGGATGATGCCATTCCCACCAAAATGGAAAACGGCCGGGCCATCAGCTCCTCCTCCCAGCCAGCCATGATGGCGATTATGCTGGAGCAGCTTGATTTGCAGCCCGGCCATCGGGTGCTGGAAATTGGGGCTGGCACGGGGTATAACGCGGCCATCATGGCCCACATTGTGGGCGAAACGGGGCGGGTGACGACGCTGGATATTGATGAGGATATTGTGCTGGCGGCACGGGAGCATGTGGCGGCAGCGGCCGTTCCCGCTCCCGTTCATGTCATCTGTGCCGATGGCACATTGGGCTGGGTGGACCAGGCTCCGTATGATCGCATCATTCTGACGGTTGGTGGTTGGGACATTAGCCCGGCTTGGGTGGAGCAGTTGGCGGCCAACGGCCGTCTGCTCCTGCCTCTCTCCCTCAATGGCCCCCAGCTATCCGTCGCTTTTGACCGGGAAAACGGCCGTTTTGTCAGCCAATCTGTGGCCCCCTGCGGCTTCATGCGGCTGCGCGGCCCCTTCACCGAGCCAGAGTACATTCTCACTCTTGGCCCCATCCCCAACCTGACGTTGCAGGCCATCACCCCGCTGCCCGATCAGGCCGATGCCATCTACCAATGGCTGCAGCAGCCAGCCCCCCAACAGCGTACCCGCATCACGCTGACGCGCCGCAAATTAGGGCGCGATCTGGCTGGCTGGCTGGCCCTGCGCGAACGCCACTTTTGCCATCTGGTGGCGCATGGCGAAGCGGCAGATGTTGGCCTGGTGCCACCGCTTTTCCAGACTGACAGCAGCAAATGGCAAAGCTCTATGGGGTTGTGGGCAAAGGAGAGTTTGGCGGTGTTGGCTCCGCAAAAAACCAACGATCCGGCCCGTATTGAGTTGGCTGTTTGCGGCTTTGGCCCGCAAGCAACGGCCGCGCAGCGTTTGTGGACAGTTATCAGCGAGTGGGAACGAAACGGCCGTCCCACCATCAACGATCTATCTATCACTGCCTACCCTCTCAACCATCCCTACCAACCCAGCCCCGACGAACGCATCATCCCCAAGCAGTGGCAGCAGTTTGTGCTGCGGTGGCAATAATTTAGTAATGGGGTAATTGCGTAATGGGGCGTTGCTTTCATTACGCAATTACCCCATAACCCCCCAGGTACTATGAGCGATCAGTTTGAATGGCGCATTGTTGAAGAAGAAGAGAACGAAGCACTTATGAACCGCCCCGCCTCTGGTGGCGGGCCGCGTTTGCCGGTGCATCCCATCTGGCTTGTGCTGGTGGTGGTCATTTTGGGCGGCTATTTTGTGGGCCGCCAGATTTTGACGCGCAATGATGAGTCGGCGGAGGCGTTGGTAACGGCCGTTCAAGATTTGCTCGATCTGGAACACGAGGCTTATTTGGCGGGAAACGGCCGTCTCTTTCTCTCCGCCTTCAACAACGATGAAGCCTGGCAAGCCGCCCAACTGCTGCCCTACAACCAGACAAAAGCTCGTGCCGGAATGCGCGTTACCCACGCCGAACAGTTCAACACCAACATTCGCGCCGATGTGGCCTGGGAAGCCGATGGGCAAACCTGGCAAAACATTGCCTTCTTCCGCCAGCAAAATGCCCAGGTGGTGCATGTGCCGCCACCCGGCGACTTTTGGGGCCTGCCGCAGCAAGTGGCCTTCCACTGGGGCAGCTTAACCATGCACGAAGCGGATTGGGAATGGCAAGGGGAGATTGGCAACTTTATCAGCGGCATTGTTAATGAGCATTGCCCTGAGCAGAATAGCAATAGTGTGCCAGAGCCGACCGAGGATTGTGCCTCCCGCTTTGTGGCTTCGCTGTGTGACGATGTTTGTCCCCAAGACCGCTTTCCCATTCGTGTGCAGATACGTGATGATTATCGTGATACACCATTGGCGGGTGAGATTTATGTGCCTTCACCTTACCTGATGGCTTTGGACGAAAACGGCCGTCCCGCACCCATTTTTTGGCAACTGCTGCAGCAAAAAGTAGATGCCTACCTGGCTGCCACTGCCACCGTCCGCTTTGGCATACCATCTGAAGATAATGTAGCCTTCATCCAATACCAGGAAGCCGCCGATAACTTCATGCACCTCAACCCCCACATCACCATCGAACTGGTTCCCCTCTCCACCAATCCACCCGATCCGGCAGAACTGGTCGGGTTGGATGGGGCGGCCCTGCGGCTGACTGAGGAGCTGATTACCAGCGGCACCATTTATGACCTTACCGATTTTGCCTTAGGGGACAGCACGCTGGAGGCGGGTGATTTTTATGAGCAGGTGTGGCTGGCATCTTTTTGGCACGAGCGTATGTGGCAGGTTCCCCATGTGGCCGAAATGCAGCTTATCTTTTTCGATACGATGGCCTACCGCAACGCCACGCAGACGGAGCCAACGCTGCGGTGGACGTGGGCGGAGATGGCGCAAGATATGGACATGGTTCTGGCGGTTAATGCCAGTGAAGATATGGTGTATGGATATTTGGACATCACCCGTGACACGCTTTACTCCTATGCTTATAACTGGAAGAATGAATGTACGGAGGAGGCAACGGTGCGCTGCCAACGGCCGTTAGATGCCACCGCCGTCACGGCCACCCTCGAATGGTATCAACAGATGGTCACATCCGGCCAAACCCCCGATCTGACCCAAGTGCCTGAGGCTGAACTGGAACTATTTATGCTCCGCTCCCAGTCATTGCAGCGTCAGTCTCTCTTCTGGGTGGAAGACCCCGTGCAGTACGAACATCACCTCCTTTTGAATGCCATCGGCGTTCTCCCCTTCCCCGGCTCCGACCGCTTTGATGGCATTACGCCTTTGTGGGTGCGGGGCAATGTGATTGTGCAGGGCAGTGAACGGCCGTTAGTCACCTGGGAATGGCTCAAATATCTCAGCTATCAGCCGCCGACACAGCGCATTCGGCTTATTCCAGCGCGGCCTTCGGTGGCTGGTTTTATTGGCTTCTGGCCCAGACTGCCGCTGCCGCTGGGCAATGCCATGCGTACCGCCTTCCCCTTTGCCCGCCCTGTCCTCATTGAGGAACAGGCCTATTTTACGCGGGAGCAGCTAACGGCCGTTCTCACCGGCCAAATGACCCCCGCCGAAGCCGCCCGCGCCTGGCCGCAAAAACAGTGGTTCAACGCTGCGCCAGAGCAATAACGGCTCGTCGGGTCATTCCGTTTTCCGTTTTCCGTGCTACAATGGGCAGCTAAAGCATTTACGCCTACAACTCATTCGGAAAAATCACACAAGGAGAAATATGATGCAGTACGATTATATTGTGATTGGCGCAGGGTCAGCCGGTTGCGCGGTGGCCGCACGGCTGTCGGAGAACGGCCGTTACCAGGTCTTATTACTCGAGGCGGGCGGCCCTGATGATGAGCAAAACATCCATGTTCCCGTCACCTTCCCCCTGTTGTTCAAAACCCCGTTTGATTGGGCCTATGAAACAGAACCCCAGAAGTATCTAAACGGCCGTATCGAATACATGCCGCGTGGCAAAGCCTTCGGCGGCTCTAGCTCCATCAACGCCATGATCTACCAGCGCGGCAACCCCGCCAACTACAACACCTGGGCCGAAATGGGCAACGAAGGCTGGGCCTGGGAGGATGTGCTGCCCTACTTCCGCAAAGCCCAAAACCAGGAGCGCGGCGAATCGGAATATCACGCCGTTGGCGGGGCCATCAACGTGGCCGATCTGCGTGACCCCAGCCCCCTCTCTCAGGCTTTGGTGCAGGCCGCTGGTGAGCAGGGCTACCCCATCAACGATGATTTTAATGGCGCGAGTCAGGAGGGCTTTGGCCTGTATCAGGTAACACAGAAGAATGGGATGCGCCATAGTGCGGCTGTGGCTTATCTGCATCCAGCACTGACACGAGAAAATTTAACGGCCGTTCCCCACGCCCACGTCCAACACCTCACCTTCGATGGCCCACGCTGCACCGGAGCCGTCTACCACAAAAACGGCGCAGCCCACACCGCCACCGCCGCCCACGAAGTCATCGTCTGCACCGGTGCTATCAACTCCCCCCAACTCCTCATGCTCTCCGGCATTGGCCCCCGTGAGACGCTGGAAAAGTTTGGCATTGAGGTCGTCATGGATTTACCCGGTGTCGGCCAAAACCTGCAAGATCATCTCATGGCCCCCGTTGCCTACCATGCTACTCAACCCATCACCCTGACCGCTGCCGCCAGTGAAGAGCAGTTCGCCAAGTTCCAGGAAGGCAAAGGCATGTTAACCTCCAACGTGGGTGAGGCGGGCGGTTTTCTCAAACTAAACCCTGAATCGGCCGCGCCCGAACTGCAATTCCACTTCGCCCCTGGCTGGTTCATCTTGCACGGCGCAGGCAATCCCGAGGGGCATGGCTTCACCCTCACCTCCGGCATCGTCGGCTGCAAAAGCGTCGGCCATCTCACCCTCCGTTCCGCCGACCCCCACGACCCACCCCTCATTGACCCCAACTATCTGTCGGCCGAAGAAGACATGACCGTCATTGTCGAGGGCATTAAAATCGCCCGCCAAATCTTAAACTCGGCCGCGTTTGATGCCTATCGTGGGGAGGAATATTTGCCTGGAGCCGCTGTGCAAAGTGATGAAGAGCTGCGCGAGTTTGTGCGCAACTGGGCACAGAATATCTATCACCCCGTCGGCACCTGCAAAATGGGCCACGACCCCATGGCGGTGGTGAATGACCGCTTGCAGGTACACGGCATTCAGGGCCTGCGTGTGGCCGATGCCTCCATCATGCCCTTCATCATCAACGCCAACACCAACAACCCCTGCATTATGATTGGCGAGAAGTGTGCGGATTTGATTTTGAGTGGGGAGTAATGGGGTAATTGGGTAATTGGGTAATTGAGTAATTATCAGGTAATGGTTAACACTCAACTGATGACCCTCAAATTGTATTCATGCAGATAGAGTTTGAGAGCAATTTCATGAAATTCATCCGATTTGGAAAAAGAGAGACTCTTCCGTACAAAGCGTGCCAAGCGTTGACGCAAGGTGTTATTCCAGCGTTCAACGTGAGCCGTTTGACCACTTTCTTTGCCGACCGATTGATGCTCTTTAGCCAAAGTGCCGAAAACAGTGGCATAGGTCTCCCAGAAGTCGCTGAAGGTCTGACAGTGACGGTAAGCCCGGGGAATCCGTTGCCACAAACGCCAGCAACTTTCCTCACTACGGTCACCAATAAAGTAGGCAACCACTTGGCGAGTGCGACGACAGAGGGCAATCCAAATCCACCGTTTGTTGCCCTTATGCAAGACAAATGACCAGAGTTCATCCAGTTCCAAAACATCATCTCCTTTACTGGTCACTAAGGTCTGAGCAATGGGTGGTAGAGTCTGGGCTTTTTTTTAACCATTTGGCTACTGTTTGCCGAGCCACGCCAAAGGTTCTGGCCAAACCTCGTAGGCTTGACCTTTCATGATAAGCTCGCAGAATTTCTGCTTGCCGTTCTGGGGAGTATTTCACCTCTGGCTCAAGTGTGCCATAAGCACCACAGCTATGGCAGTGAAATTTCTGCTTGCCTTTTGGTGTGCAGCCGTTTTTGACAATATCAAGGCTGCCGCATCGGGTACATTCAAAAGTGACTGTCATGGTTATCATTCCCTGATTCTACTTCCATCAGTCACACATTTACCACTACCTAATTATCAATTACTCAATTACCTGTTTCTATCATTTCAGGGCTTTGTAAAGGGAGAGATTGGCTTGGAGTTCTTGTTCTGGCGTGAAGTGGGCGAGGATGGTTTGACGGCCGTTTCTCCCCACTCTCTCCCTCTCCTCACCAGCCGCCAACAAACGCCCTATTGCCTCAACTAACTCCGCTACATCCCCTGGCGCAATCAGCCAGCCATTCACCCCATGTTCCAGCACATCCAGCATCCCGCCCACTCGCGTGGCAATGGTCGCTTTGCCACAGGCCAGCCCTTCCAGCAGGCTGTTGGGCAAGCCATCCCGCAGCGAGGGCAGCAGGTTGATGTCCAGCAAGTTGTAATAGCGGGGCAGGTCGGCATGAGCCACGTTGTCTATGACGCGCACTTTGAGCGTGGGGTTTTGCGCCTTGAAGACGCGCACAATGTCTTTATTGTCTTTGCGTACACCACCTATCAGCAGTAAAGCGGGGATGGGCTGCCCCGCTGCTTCTGCCTGCGCCGCCACTTGAGCGAAGGCGGGCAGCAAAATCGTCAGCCCCTTTTTGAGCCGCGCCTCGCCGACAAAACCCAACACAGGCGTATCTGGTTTAAGTCCGAGTTCAGCGCGAAGGGCTGCATCGGGGGGAGCAGGGGTGAACAAGTTGGCATCTACGCCGTTGTGGATGACGATGGGGTGGCAGTCGGCTAAGGCTTTGGCTTTTTGGGCGAGGTCGTGGGAAACGGCCGTTACCGCCCCCGCCCGCGCCAACGCCCACACAATGCCCCCTGTCTGCGCCGGGTCCAGGGCTGACCGCTCCAAATCATTGCCCCGCGCACTGACTATCGAAGGAATGCCCAAATATCGCGCTGCGTAAACAGCCACCTGTCCTGCACCTGCTAAATAATAGGCGTGGAGGAGGGTGAACGGCCGTTCCTCATGCAACTGCACCACCCCCTCAAACCAATCTACATGCGTATCATCGGCCCGCTTGTGAAGGCCAAAACGCCAAACAACAATCCCGTCATCCGCTGTTTGCCCTCTTTGTCCTGGCAGCAGGGCATCACCTGGCACATAAACCACCACCTCATGTCCAGCTTCTTGCAAGCCTCGCGCCAAACGCCGTGCCGAAACAGCCAATCCCCCTGGATCGGGAGCATATTTGCCAGCTAAAAGTCCAATGCGCATGGATGGCTATTATAGGCAGTGAGGTAGTGACGGCAACCAACTGTGGAAATGTTTCCACTATCTTGCTTCCGCCCCCCCTGAAATTTATACTATGCGCTTCATGATTTTAGTGGCATATTGTGCTTTATCCAGCCGCCGTGCTGAATAAAATCCATCTTTTATCTATTCAGCAACATGCCACCAAAACAAAGAGATGTGATGAGAAAATCGCCAAGAAAAACGCCCTATGCTTGTTACTGTTTGCTGCTGATCGCCTTTGTGGGTTGCTCACAAAACAAGTTGCCCACAGAAGCAGCTCCCGGTGATACCTGGGAGTCGCCAAAAGATGGAATGGTATTGGTATTTGTTCCCGCTGGTGAATTCGATATGGGGAGCAATGAGGCCGAAATTGAGTTTGCTCTCGAAAAGTGCAATGAGATCGCCCTTATCGAACATCCAGAAGAAGGCGACTGTCCACCTGAATGGTATGATCTCCAGAAACCGGTGCATGGCGTTTACCTGGATGCTTATTGGATTGATCAAACAGAAGTAACCAACGCTATGTTTGCCCAATTTGTTGAGGAAACAGGATATGAAACAGATGCTGAGAAAATGGGAAAGTCCCTAATATTCTCCATCCAGACTGAGAAAGGGGCAGAAGTCACCGGTGCAGATTGGCAGCATCCCCATGGTCCAGATACCTCTATTCAGGGATTAGAAAACCATCCTGTTGTGCAGGTAAGCTGGAATGATGCAGTGGCTTATTGCACTTGGGCTGGCCGACGGCTGCCTACAGAAGCCGAATGGGAAAAGGCGGCTCGCTGGAACCCAGAAACGAGTCAGGCAGCCAGGTATCCCTGGGGAGATCAAAATCCAACGGAAAAATTGTTGAATTACGGAGACAAGAATCTTGGTGTTGCCTATGCGGATATGACTCAGGATGATGGTTATCAATACACGGCCCCCGTTGGCAGTTATCCTGCTGGCACCAGCTATTATGGCGTTTTAGATATGGCGGGAAACGTATTCGAGTGGGTGCAGGATTACCGCTCATCCTTGTACTACGGTCAATCTGCGTATGAAAACCCTCAAGGGCCGGTTACTGGAACCTATCGTGTGCTGCGTGGTGGCAGTTGGAATGGTGATGTACGCGTGGTAATGGCCGCTGATCGCAGCCAGGGACTTTATCCAACCAAAGCCATAAATTGGGCTGGTTTCCGTTGCGCACTTTTACCTTGAATGGACGCAAGGTAGAAAGGCAAGTAAGCTAATCTAAGTGGATCGGGTAGTTGTTGAATGGTAAAGAGGGGCCAAATGCCGGTGTGAATAGGGCCACGAGGTATGAGGTTGAGAGATGAATTGTGCATAGATGGGCTTGTCGCCAACGGCCGTTTCGCCACCCGCCACACCATTCTTGCCCACATCCCCCTCACATAGGTAAAATCCAGTTAAGGAGAAACAAAAATGGCAGCAACCACCTGTGAAATGATCGTCGGCTACCTCGTCCCCCATAAATGTCCCCACCGCGCCGTAAGCAAATGCCAAAAATGCGGCCGTCAATTTTGCGATGAACATCTCAGCATCGAGCAGGGTGGCCTCATCTGCACCGCCTGCCAACAAGGGCTAGAACAGCCCGTGGCCATCGCCGCCACCGCCCGCACCTTCACCGAAGACGACCTCGCCACCTTTTACGTCACCGACATTTTCGACGACAACTACGACGAGAGTGACACCTTTGCAGATTTGAGTTAGGGAGAGACTGGGGACTAGAGATTAGAGATTGGACCAGTCCCCAGTCTCCAGTCTCTAATCCCCAATTTCCAAAATCTCCCCCAACCGCCTATTCTGCCCCACAAAGTCATCACACTGGCGGCATTCGGCAAACATCGGCAGCGACGAACTACTGCGCAGGGCGATATAATTTTCCCCCTCCCACACCTGCTTAAACGACTGCTCGTGCAGATTGCCCATAATTGGCTTCTCGCGCAGCATACAGCACACGCCCACCCGCCCCATATGGTCAATCAGCGCATGAGTCCAGGGCGCAAAACAGCGGTGCTGTTCATAATAGCCCTGCGCGTACAGCCCGTCTTTCGTCAAGTTAATCTCGTGCGGCCTCATGCCAAAGGGATAGGCCTCGCGTACATCCTGAATCAGGCCATACGCCAGCCCTTTTTCGGCAATCACGGGGGCAATATTGGCGTTGTAATCCTTGATCTGCTTCTTGTTCAGGCGGAAGAGGTCGCCCGTATGCTCATCTAAGGGAATCAGGTTTAGCTGGTTGGCTCCCAACTCGTGGGCCAAATCGGGCAGCGCCACCAGGCTTTGGTAGTTGCTGCGGCCGACGACGGTGTTGATGCAGACCTGCCCCTTTTTCAGCCGCCGCCGCAAATAGCCGATGCCTTTGGTGGTCTTTTTCCATGCGCCATGCACGCCGCGCACTTTGTCATGGATTTTGCGCTCTGGGCTGTCAATAGAGACGTTGACACGGTGCAGACCAGCCTCGGCCAACGCCCTGGCTCTATCTTTGGTGATGAGGGTGGCGTTGGTGGTCATGTTGACGCGGATGTCGTGCTGGCGGATGTGGCGGATCAGTTCGACGAGATCGGGGTACAACGTTGGTTCGCCGCCGGTGATGTGGATTTTTTGGCAGCCGAGTTCGGCCAATTCGTCTACGATGGCTTTGAATTGGCCGATGTGCAGGGGTTTTTCCTGCTTCTCGCGCCAATGGTTACACATGCCGCAGCGCAAGTTGCACGTCCACACCAACTTGATTTTGACGTATAAGGGTTTGTAGGGCAGGGCTTGGGCGACGGCCGTTCTAAAGCCCACCTCATCCATTGCCACATCCTCTAAAGCATACATGGTCTAATTACGTAATTACGCAATAACGTAATTACGGCATCATCGGAATCTTCACTCCACGTTCCTTCGCTACCTCCACCGCCCGCTCATAACCCGCATCCACATGCCGCACCACACCCATACCGGGATCAACCGTCAGCACCCGTTCCAGCCGCGCCGCTGCTTCCGGCGTGCCATCGGCCACAATCACCTGCCCTGCGTGCAGGCTGTAGCCAATGCCCACGCCGCCGCCATGATGAAAGCTCACCCAGGTCGCGCCGCTGGCCGTGTTAATCAGGGCATTCAAAATCGGCCAGTCACCAATGGCATCCGAGCCATCCTTCATGCCCTCCGTCTCGCGGTTGGGGCTGGCGACGGAACCGGCATCCAGATGATCACGGCCGATCACAATCGGCGCTTTCACCTCACCGCGGGCTACCATCTCATTAAACTTCAACCCCGCTAAGTGGCGTTCGCCATACCCCAGCCAGCAGATGCGGGCAGGCAGCCCTTGAAAATGCACCTGCTCCTGGGCCATCGTAAGCCAGCGGTGCAGATGTTCATCTTCGGGGAACAGTTCCAAGATGGCGCGGTCGGTGGCGTAGATGTCTTCGGGGTCGCCGCTGAGGGCGACCCAACGGAAGGGGCCTTTGCCTTCACAGAATAACGGCCGTACATAAGCCGGCACAAACCCCGGATAACTAAACGCATCGGCAACGCCCGCATCAAAAGCCCGCTGCCGCAAATTATTGCCATAATCAAACACAATCGCCCCCCGCTTCTGCATCTCCACCATCGCCGCACAATGCACCGCCATACTCTGCCCCGACAGGCGTACAAACTCGTCGGGGTTCTCATCGCGCAGCTTTTTGGCCTCCTCAAAGCTCATGTTGTGCGGGAAGTAAGCAAAATAATCATGCGCCGATGTCTGATCCGTGACCACATCGGGCGTGATATTGCGTTCTAGCAGTTGCGGGAAAATATCGGCGGCGTTGGCGATGAGGCCGATAGAGCGCGGTTCTTGCCGTTCCACATAATGCTGCACTCGGCGCAGCGCATCTTCCAAATCCTCGCTCACCTCATCAATGTAGCGATGTTCCAGCCGCCGCCGCGCCCGCCATTCGTCTACTTCCACCACAAGCCCCACACCCTCGTTCATGGTTACGGCCAACGGCTGGGCGCCGCCCATTTCGCCCAAACCGGCCGTTAACACCCACTTACCCTTCAGCGATCCCCAATCCGCCTGCCGCGCCAACGCGCCAAACGTCTCATACGTCCCCTGCAAAATGCCCTGAGTGCCGATGTAAATCCAGGAACCGGCCGTCATCTGCCCATACATGATCAGCCCTTCAGCCTCCCATTTGTCGAAGTTGGCCTGGGTGGCCCAGTGGGGAACCATGTTGGAGTTGGCGATGAGAACACGCGGCGCATCGCGGTGGGTGCGGAAGACGGCAACGGGTTTGCCGCTTTGCACCAGCAATGTCTCGTCGTCTTCTAATTCGCGCAGGCTTTGCAAGATGGCATCAAACGCCGGCCAGTTGCGGGCAGCGCGGCCACGTCCTCCATAGACGATGAGGTTTTCGGGGTCGCCAGCGACTTCGGGGTCGAGGTTGTTTTGGATCATGCGGTAGGCGGCTTCTTGCAGCCAGCCTTTGCAGTGTAATTGGGTGCCAGTTGGGGCGCGGACAATGCGGGTCATGGGAACCTCCGGTGGAAATGACGGTTTGGGAGAGTGGAGATTAGAGACTGGAGATTCATCAATCTCTAGTCTCTAATCTCTAGTCTCCACTCTTCGTACTTAAGGCGAGGTTACATGGAGTTTACTGACGTGTCAAGATTCTCACGCCTATGCTATAATCTGCTAAATTGTACCCAGCAGGCCAAAGTATGAGCGGTGAACGTATACTGATCATTGACGATAGCAAACAGATTGTAGACCATCTTGCAGAGCGGGTTTTGCCTGCTTTTGGTTATCAGACGATGGCGGCGTATAACGGCCGTTCCGGCCTCCAACTCATTCGCAGCCAACAGCCAGACCTCATCATGATGGACTTTAACCTGCCAGACATGACAGGCATCGAAATCATGCAAGAGATGGTTAAAGAATCCATTAACATTCCTGTGATTCTGGTAACGGGTTATGGCTCCGAGCAAAGTGCCATCGCCGCCTTTCGTTTGGGTGCGCGTGACTACATCATCAAGCCCTTTACCATTGAGGAGATCGCCGGAGCTGTCGAGCGGGCCTTAACGGAATCCCGTTTACACCTTGACAAGGTTCAATTAGCCGAAGAAGTGCGTCGCTTAAAAGTAGAATTGAGCCGACAAAATCAAGAAATGAATACCCTGTTTAACATTGGCAAAGCCATCACCTCCTTGCTGAGTGTGGACCAAGTTCTAGAAAGAGTGTTAGAAGCCTCTACCCATCTTACGGGAGCCGAGGAAAGTACCATTTGGATGGTAGGTGAAGATGATGAATGGCTGCATCCTTACACCCGCCACGAACGGCTCGCCCGTCGCCCTAAACTGTCTATGACAACCTCCCTGGCCGGAGAAGTGGTGCAAAATGGGCAGCCTTTGCGCCAGTCTAACTTCCATGATGAGGGCCTGGTTATTGGTGAGGATTTCTTTGTGCGTGCCGTTCTGTTTGTGCCCCTGAAACTGCGGGGGGTTACGATGGGTGTGTTAGGGGTTAGTAATTTGCAGGCCAACCAAGCCTTCAGCCAGCGGGATGAATTCTTGCTTTCATTTCTAGCCGATTATGCGGCCATTGCGCTGGAAAATGCGCAGGTCTTTCAGGCAGCCGACCAGGCTTTGGCGGCCGGGGTAGCCGATCTGAATCAGTTAATTGGTATTACGCGTACTTTAACTTCCAGCCTTAATCTCGACGAGATCGTGGATTTGACCATTCAGTTGGTGCATGATGGCTGGGATATTGAGGCTTCTTCTATCTGGCTGCTGGATAAAAAGGCGGAGATGTTGAAGGTGTTGGCGAATGTGGGCACAGCCAGCGATGTGCTTAAGCAGTATGAAGTGCCGCTGGGGGTGGGGTTTGTGGGCTATGTCACCAAAACAGGCAAGCGAATCTATACCAATGATGTGGCTTCTCATCCCCGCCATTATCGTGTGTTGGATGATCTGACTAAGTTTCAGACGCGCTCTTTGCTTTGCATTCCTTTGATTTCACGCGGCGAGATTATTGGGGCGATGGAATTGCTTAATAAAAAAGGGGGTTTTGATGATGCTGATGTAGAGCGGGCGATGTCTATTGGCTCGGCCGTGGCCATTGCTGTTAACAACGCACAGCTTTATAAGGAAGCCGAAGCGCGTAAACAACATCTGGAAGCAACGTTAGAACACAATACCAGCCCTATTTTGATTACGGATGGCGATAATAATTTGCATCTGCTTAATCAGGTGGCTCGCACCCGCTTGGGATTGACGAATGAGGCAATTGGTAAGCCGGTGCTGGAGGTGGTGGAGCCGCCTGTGCTGGGGGTGATTTTGACACGTCCTATTAGTGAGTTGAAGGATTTGCCGCTTTATGAGCGCATTGTCTTAAAGGATGGCTCGGTGTGGGTGCCGCGTGTGGCTCCTATTCCTCAACACGGCCGTATTCTCATTCTGCAAGACATTACTTCTCTGCAAGAGTTAGAGGAAGCAAAAGACTTGTTTATTGCCACTGTTTCTCATGATATGCGGGCACCGTTGAATGCCATTGCCGGGTTTGCCCAAAATTTGAGTTATATGGGGCCGTTGAATGAAGAACAGGAAGTCTTTGTGAACCATATTCTCAGTTCAACAGACCGGATGATGAATATGGTGACGGGTTTGCTGGAGCTGGCGAAAGTGAATACGCGCTGGCAGCAGCAAAAGCATCCCTGTGATATTGGGCAGATTATCAGAGATGTGGTGAATGATTTTGAGGGGATTGCTCTGGCAAATCATATCAAGTTGGTGCTGCAAACGGAGGAATCGCTGCCAGCGGTGGAAGGGGATGCGACGCAGTTGCGATCGGCCGTTAGCAATTTGGTAGATAACGCCATCAAATATTCAACGGCCGATCACACCATCACCATCACCGCCAAAAACCAGCCAGAAACGCTGCTGCTAAGCGTACAAGACGAAGGCATCGGCATTCCTGCCGAACAGCAGCCACACATCTTTGAAATGTTTTACCGGGCGGCTCCCGCCGCTGCCAGTGGCGTGGGATTGGGTTTGGCTTTAGTTAAATCCATCGTTAAATCCCATCAGGGGCAAATTTGGGTAGAAAGCGAAGAAGGGCAAGGCAGCACCTTCTATTTACAACTGCCCACCATTTCAGTTTGAGGCTGGAGCCACAACTTCCACTGTGCCCAGTTGATACTCATCGCCCCAACGCTGCCCTGTGACCAGATCATAAAAGCCAATCACCAGACTATACGCACCGGGGGTCACATCGGGAGATAAGTCAAATGTGCGCTCATCTGCAATCGTCTCCCCAGATGTCCACCAAGAAGTAGGATACCAGCCGGCCACAGGTGGCCCATCAGCCTGGGCTATTACCTCGTTGGTGAGGGGATCACGCAAATGAACAAACAGTTGGTAATCTTGCTCCACTTTGCTGGCAACGCCCCATTGCAAAGTAAAGTGATGCGTTTGCCCGGCTTCCCAAACAGGTTGTGCAATTGTATGTTCAAGCAGTTGGATGGCCCCATTTGCGGCGGACACAGCCACAGGCTCTGGGGAAAATGGCGAAATTATCTTCACGTTATCGGTAAAAGCCACTGCCACTGGAGACCCTTGTCCGTCATAAATATTTAGGCGTGATTGGCTTTTCTCATCTAAAAGGGCGACTTCTACCTTAAATAGTCTGGTCTCCGTAAAACTATCCCACGTAGGCATCCGAATCGGATCACAAAACACATCTCCTGGCTGCCAAAGTGTTGAGGGGTAACGTCCCAGCCCCGGATAAGTACGGCGGTTGGTGATGAGGGCATTGTTGGGGCCAATGATGTGAACCAAAATGGTATATTCGGTGTCGGTTGGGGCGATTGTGCGCCAGCATACATCAACTTGCAGCATTTTTCCTGCCTTGGTCACATGGGGTGCAACTGTGCCGCTGATGAGTTCCGCTACAGGTTGTTCGGCCGTAGAGCCAAAATAGAGGTTGAGTGAGGGAGGTAGAGCTTCGATTTCCTTTGCCGTTAGGGGTGGGGGCCGATTGTAGGCGGGGAGCATGACAAAGAAGAAGCCTGATAGGGAGAGGAAGGCTATGAAAGTGACGGCCATGTGGGGTAGTTTGGGGTGGATTTGGTGCCAGCCGATGATAAGGAAGAGGGTGATAATGCTAATGGTTGAGTAGAGTAAACGGCCGTATGGGGCAATAACCCGGTGCATCCAAACCTCTAAGAATACTGCCTGTGCCAAAACACCGGCTAATAACACAAGCAAGATGGGGGCCATTTGGCTGATCCGACGCGGCCATTTTCGCCGCCACCAGGCAACCAGCAAGCCTGTCAGGGCTAACAACCCAAAAAATAACAGCACATTATAGACCCAACCATGTGGCCGAATTGTGCCCCACCCATAGGTCATCCAATAAGAACGGCCGACTTCCAGCCAGCGATCCATAAAATGTGCCACCTCAGAAGGATCACGAATCGCCCAGGGTGTTTTGTCGTGAGACTCTAAACCCAGGGGTGTGCCATATAGCCACCAGGCACGCCCAAACCACCAGCCAGCACTCACAAGCAAGCCCGCTGAAAATGCCACACCAGCCCTCAACGCCGCAGCTAAAGACCAGCGGTGCGAGCGCCACAGCCAAAGCAATCCTGCACCTACAGGGGCAACCAGCGCCAACGCACTTACTTTTGCCAGCCCTGCCAAACCCAAAATGACACCAATGCTCACCATGCGGCGTGTTGTGGCGGCCTCACCATTCAGGAGCCTGATGAAAAGCCATAAGGCCAACGTACTTAATGCGGCCGAGGGAATATCATTGGAAGCCACACTGCTGATGAATACGATTTGCGGTGTAACTGCTACCATGAAGGTTCCCAACCAGACAAGCTGGGGTTGATTGGGCAGAAGCTGCCGCAAGATGCCGTTTACGGAGATGAGCAGCAGGACACCGAAGGAGAGGGTGAGCCAACGGGCGATAAATAATGCCAGCCAGCCGCCTTTTAGGGGCCAGGCATCGTTGGGGTAATGAATGGCGCGGTTATCGTTATCGGGGAAATCGCGGGGGAAGGGGCCTGTAAAATGGGGGTTGACCTGGTAAACGGCCGTTGGTGCATCCAAATCTATCAGCCGTGCCGGCACAGAGGCTAATAAATAGTATAAAGGCGGCTGCCCACCCTCTTGTTCAATTGGTGTGTCCCAGGCCGCATCGCCCTGTGGCGGAAAGCCCTTGCCCTCGGCCAGCCAGCGAATGTAGGCATAATGCTGGGCCTCATCGGGGCCTTCAAAGGGGGGGATGACGTAAGTATGAACTCCTGCAAATAGGATAAAAAGTATCAAAATGAGGAATAACGGCCGTTGCCAGCCTCTAAAGTCACGCATGATAGAATCACTTTGCTACATAGTAATATCAGGCGAATGGCACCTGTGCCTCGCAGCGATTATTTTAGCGGTGCATACAGCAAACGCAACTCATGCCCATTTGACGCTCCCAGAGAGATTGTGATAAAATGCACAAACGAAATCAGACAACATTGGCTCTTTGTGAATAATTGGACAGATACCTATAGGTAAGGTAATATTTTCTGACTGTCAGACCCAGGTTTGGTAGTCCATCTTGCATTAAAACCATAATTAAGTTCATGAAAATTATGAGAGATTTGAGATGAGAGTGAGATAAGCATCCTCCATCTTTGACTCTCCCTAAATCCCCGAGGAGGTTGGTGAATGGCGACCCTTTCCCCAGATTTCACAAGCTTTGCAGATTCTTTTCTCAAACAAATTGCAGATTTTGATCATCACGTAGAGGCTCGCAGTGTTGGTACGGTTATCTCCGTAGGTGACGGTGTGGCTCAGGTAAATGGTCTGGCCGATGTAAAGGCCAGCGAGTTGGTAGAGTTCAGTAATGGTTCCGCTGGTTTGGTACTCGACTTGCAGCCAGGTAGGGTAGGTGTCGTTATCATGGGCGACTATACGACCATTGAGGTTGGCGATGAAGTACGTGCTACGGGTCGGATTGCGTCTGTGCCAGTAGGGGATGCGCTGATCGGCCGTGTGGTAGACCCACTTGGTAATCCCATTGACGGCAAAGGCCCCATCAACGCTACCAAAGTGCGCCCCATCCAACGTACCGCCCCTGGCGTAATCGAACGTAAAGGTGTGGATACGCCTGTCCAGACAGGTATCATGTCTATTGATGCTATGTTCCCCATCGGGCGTGGTCAGCGTGAGCTAATCATTGGCGACCGCCAAACGGGTAAAACCGCCATTTGTCTGGATACGATTATTAACCAGCGCGGCGGTAATATGCTCTGTATTTACGTTGCTATTGGGCAGCGTGTCGGCCAGTTGGCACAGGTTGTGAGCACTTTGGAAAAATATGGCGCGATGGATTACACCACGGTGGTGGTTGCTGGTGCTTCCGACCCTGCACCATTGCAATATTTTGCTCCTTATTCTGGCTGTACCATTGGTGAAGAGTTCATGGATCAGGGTAAAGATGCCTTGATTATTTATGATGACCTTTCTAAACATGCGTGGGCCTATCGCCAAATGTCTTTGATTTTACGCCGTCCTCCAGGTCGTGAAGCGTATCCTGGTGATATTTTCTCGCTCCATAGCACCTTGCTGGAACGGGCGGTGCGTTTGCGTGATGAGTGGGTTATTGTGGAGAAAGGGGCCGAAGTAACGGCCGATACCAAAGGTGTTGACGGCAAAGTTTACTTCGGCAATCTGCAAGAAGAAGAAATTGGACACGGCCTGAAAGCCTTGGGCGATCCTAAGCGAGAAAAGTACGAAGTTAAGAAAGTGCCAGGTTCCGGTGGTTCACTGACGGCTCTGCCCATTATTGAAACACTGCTGGGTGATGTGTCGGCTTATATTCCTACCAACGTCATCTCCATTACTGACGGGCAGATTTTCTTGGAAACGGACCTGTTCAATGCGGGCCAACGTCCGGCTATTAATGCTGGTTTGTCGGTGTCTCGCGTAGGTAGTGCGGCCCAGAAGCGAGCCATGAGTAAAGTTTCTGGTGGTTTGAAGTCAGACTTATCACAGTATCGTGAATTGGCCGCCTTTGCTCAATTTGGTTCTGACTTAGACCCGGCGACGCAGCGCCAATTGGCACGCGGTGAGCGGTTGATGGAACTGTTGAAGCAGCCGCAATACAGCCCCTGGCGTTTGGATCATCAGGTTATGATGATTTACGCTGGTTCTCGTGGTTATTTGGACAAGGTGGAAGTGCAGAATATCAGCCGCTGGCAGAACGAGTTTGTGCGTTACATGGATACCGCACGACCTGAGGTTGGACGGCCGATCATGGAAACGGGTGCCTGGAATGACGAGATTGAAAACAATCTGAAACAGGCAATTGAAGACTTTAACGCCAATTGGTCTAATTAGGGTGCCAGGTATCAGGTGTCAGGTGTCAAGCGAGTAGGTTTGAGACGCGACACCTGATACCTGACACTTCACTTTATGATATCTTATGGCTACTGAACGCGAACTTAATACCAGAATACGCAGTATTCGCAATATCTCTCAGGTGACCAATGCGTTAGCGGCCGTTTCCGCCTCTAAGGCTGCACGGGCGCAGCGGCAAGTGGAAGCCACCCGTGATTATGCGGGTAAAGCCTTTGAGATTTTGAATAACCTGGCCTCACAGCCCGGTGTTGGCTCAACAGGGCATCCGCTGCTAACAGTACGCAGCGAGATCAAGAAAGCGGCTCTGATTTTAATCACCGGCAATCGGGGGTTGGCGGGTGCTTATAACAGTAATATGGTTTCCCGTGCCGAGCAGTTCTTGAAGGCCCTGCCTGAATCGGTGGATGTCATCACAATCGGCCGTAAAGGACGAGATTTGATGATTCGTCGTGGTTACAATGTTGTCGCCACGTTTGATAATCTGCCAGATCCGCCCTCGATTTTGGACACAACACCGATTTCAAGATTGGTGACAGAGGACTATCTATCGGGTAAATATGATGAGGTTTTTGTAGGTTATACAGACTTTATTAATTTGCTCACAAGACGGCCGACTGTTAAACAACTACTCCCCCTCAAACCCCTGGATTTTAGTGGCATGGCCGTGTCGGAGTATGTCTCAAGTGTGGATTTGACAGGGGTTTCGGATCGAGTGTACAGCTATGAACCAGAGCCAGCGGCTTTGCTGGATGTGGTTGTGCCTCGGTTTACTCAGCTGCAGATTTTTCAATCTGTGTTGGAGGCATTAGCCAGTGAACACAGTGCCCGTTATGTGGCGATGAATAATGCCACCGATAATGCGGCTGAATTGATTGAAATTTTGATTTTGGAGCGCAATAAGGCGCGGCAAGCAAGTATTACCAGTGAAATTTTGGACATCGTTGGTGGTGCGGAAGCATTAGCAGGCTAGATATAGGTGTCAAGTGCCAAGTGTCAAGTGTCGCGCTACACCTGACACTTGACACATGAAACTTGATACATTTCTTGGAGGAAACTATGGCAATAGGCAAGATTTCCGCGATTCGTGGTGTGGTGGTTGATGTTGAGTTTGCGGAGGCAGAGTTACCAGGTATTTTTGAAGCGTTAGAGTTAGATGGGCCAGACGGCCGTCTTGTTCTGGAAGTACAACAACATTTAGGTGGCGGTTTAGTACGCACCGTCGCTATGGGTTCAACCGATGGTTTGCCCCGTGGCGTAGCAGTCCATGCCACCGGCGGCCCCATCAAAGTACCCGTGGGGCAAGTTACCCTGGGCCGTATTTTTGACGTAGTAGGCAACGCCATTGATGGCGGCGAAACGCCCAAATCTGAGACCTACTACCCCATTCACCGCGAAGCCCCTGATTTTCAAGATCAAAACACAGTTACCGAAACCTTCGAGACAGGGATGAAGGTTATTGACCTTATTGCCCCCTTCATCAAAGGTGGTAAAACCGGTATCTACGGCGGTGCTGGTGTAGGCAAGACTGTGACCATTGCCGAACTGGTGCGGTCGGTGGCGAGTGTCCATGAAGGTTATTCCATCTTTGCTGGTGTGGGTGAACGCACCCGTGAAGGCACTGATTTCTTCTATGAAATGCAGGAATATGGTGTGCAAGATTCTGTCGCCATGGTTTTTGGGCAGATGAACGAAACTCCAGGTGTGCGTCTCCGTGTGGCGCTGGCTGGTCTGGCTATGGCGGAATATTTCCGTGATGAAGGACGTGACGTGCTGCTCTTCATTGACAACATCTTCCGCTATGTGTTGGCAGGTTCCGAAATGTCTGCTTTGCTGGGCCGTATGCCCAGCGCGGTGGGGTATCAACCAACATTAGCTTCAGAAATGGGTTCGCTGCAAGAGCGTATTACCTCTACCACACGCGGTTCCATCACCTCTATGCAGGCCATTTATGTGCCGGCTGATGACTACTCCGACCCTGCTCCTGTGGCGACGTTCGCCCACTTGGATGCGAGTTTGACGCTGGAACGCAGCGTGTTTGCTAAGGGTATTTTCCCGGCTGTAGACCCCCTCTCCTCTTCAAGCCGCGCTCTCCAGCCCGACATTGTCGGTGAGGAGCATTACCGCACTGCCCGTGAAGTGAAGCAGGTTTTGCAGACCTATAAGGATTTGCAAGATATTATTGCCATTTTGGGTATTGATGAGTTGAGCGAAGATCAGAAATTGTTAGTGGCTCGGGCGCGTAAGGTTGAGCGTTTCTTGGGTCAGCCGATGGTTGTGGCGGAGAAGTTCCATGGCTTGAAAGGGGTATATGTGCCCACCCACGAAACGGTTCGCGGTTTCCGCGAGATTTTAGACGGCAAGTACGACGATCTGCCGGAACAGTCTTTTTACATGGTGGGTACGATTGACGATGCCATTGCTAAGGCGGAACGTTTGCGAGCAGGCGCGTAATTTGTGTCAAGTATCAGGTGCCAAGTGTCAAGGGATTTAACATGACACTTGACACTTAAACACCTGACATATTGACTAAGTGACATTATGCCAATGCGATGTGATATTGTAACGCAGGAAAGAACAGTTTTTAGTGGCGAGGTTAACTCGGTCAGTTTGCCTGGGACGGAAGGCCGGATGGGTATTTTGCCGAATCACTCAGCCTTGTTGACGACGCTGGGTTTTGGCGAGGTGGTTGTACGGCCGTTAGCCGGTGGTGAGGAATTCTTTGCCATTGGTGGTGGTTTTGCCGAAGTTCAACCGACTAAAATCATCGTTCTGGCTGACTCAGCGGAACATGCTGATGAGATTGATATTGAACGAGCCGAAACCGCTCGCCAACGTGCTGAACAGTTGATGAAAGAAGGTGTGCGAGAAGACCCTGATCATTATGCTCAAATTCAGGCTTCGCTGATGCGGGCGCAGATTCGTTTGGATGTGGGTCGTCGTCATGCTGGCCGCCGCCGCCGCACGCTTCCTAGTGGCTCCCTCGACGAGGAAAACAGCTAAGTGGCTCTTTTTACGCCGCACATTGCTATTGATTTGGGCACAATGAACGTTCTGGTGCATGACCAGGGACGAGGTATTGTGTTGCAAGAACCTTCGGTGGTGGCCATCCGTGAGGATGGCCCCAACACCATCATTGTTGAGGTGGGGCGGGCGGCTAAGGAGATGTATGGTCGTACCCCCGAACTGATTGAGGTGATGCGGCCGCTGCGGGAAGGGGTGATTGCTGACTATTTTGTCACGCAGGGGATGCTGGAGTATTTCATCAACAAGGTGGCGGGACGGCTGCGTATTCGTAAGCCGGTGGTGATGATTACGGTTCCTTATGGTGTGACCAGTGTAGAGCGGCGAGCGGTGCGGGAAGCGGCATTGGCCGCGGGGGCACGGGAAGTCCATCTCATTCCTGAGCCATTAGCCGCAGCAATTGGTGCTGGGTTGCCGGTGGGAACGCCAACAGGCAATATGGTGGTGGATTTGGGGGGTGGCTCGACGGAAGCGGCCGTTGTGGCTATGAACGGTATTGTTTGTGCTGAGTCGGTTCGCATTGGTGGCATTCACCTGGATGAAGCCATCATCACCTACGTGCGGCGTAAATATAACCTGGTTATTGGCGAGCCAACGGCCGAAGAGATTAAGATCAAAATTGGGGCCGCTATTGAATTGGATGATGAGATGGAAATGCAGGTGCAAGGGCGGGATCAGGTTGCTGGTTTGCCCCGCACGATTTCTATTCGCACCAGTGAAGTGGTGGATGCTTTAAGTGAGCCTCTGGCGGCGATCATTAATGTCATTCGAGCAGTTCTGGCGAAGACACCGCCTGAGCTTTCTTCGGATATTATTGACCGAGGCATGGCTTTGACAGGGGGCGTGGCCCTTTTGCGCGAAATTGATACGCTGTTTACGCGGGAAACGGGGGTTCCGGCTTATGTGGCGGATAATCCCATTGCTTGTACGGCTTTGGGGGCAGGCAAAGCACTTGAGGAACTGCCCATTTTGCAGCGAAGCATTCCAGATTTGTAGAGTTGACCCCGCTTATGAGCGGGGTTTTGTTTTTAAGGGGAGAGATAGAAGGTCATGCGCTGTAGTTGCACAACGGGATCGCTGTAGCTGACTTGCACATCTTCGGGAACGTCTAAATGGATGGGGGCGTAGGTGAGGATGGATTTGATGCCTACTTTGACTAAACAGTTGGTGATTTCTTGGGCAGCCAGGGCAGGAACAACGAGAATAGCGATTTCAATGCCTTGATCCTGAATGGTCGAGGGCATTTCGTCTATATGTTGGATGGTTAAGCCGCTGATTTGGTCGCCGATTTTGGCGGGGTTGTTGTCGAAGATGCAGGTGATGCGGAAGCCGTGCCGTAAGAAACCGTCGTAATGTATGAGGGCATGGCCGAGGTAGCCTGCACCGATCAGAGCTACATCCCATTGACGGTCTAGGTGCAAGATGTCGCGTAGTTGGTCTACGAGGTAGTTGATGTGGTAGCCGGTGCCTTGTTTGCCAAATTCGCCGAAATGGGAGAGGTCTTTACGGATTTGTGCGGAGCTAATGCCCAAACGTTTGCCGAGTTCGTGCGAGGATGTGGTGATCTTTTGATCTTCTTCAGCAAGCCTGGTGAGTTCACGCAGGTAGATGGGTAATCGGCCGATCACAATGTCGGGTATATGGCTAGCCACAATTTTTGACCTCGTTTAGACTGTTCGTGTAACTTTTCACAATAGAAATTGTAGCATAGCCCATAGGCGGTCGCAACTGGCATGGTGTTGTTTTCTCATGCCTTATTCTCATACAGTAGGGTTTACGAACAAGTTGTCATACAGGACTGGCAGTCCTGAATTTAGACGCATTGTTATGCCCTCGTCATAAGGACTGCCAGTCCTTGAGCTACAAATTCGTTGACAACTTGTTCGTGCAGCCCATATAGGACGGCCGTTTGCTTCCCCCACAACTTCATAGTATCCTGCCCCGCAATTTTGCAAGATAACAGGAGAATTCCATGCACATAGAAACCATTGCCATTCAGGCCGGGCGCAACCCCGATGCGGAAACGGGGGCTGTGATGCCCCCCATCCATTTATCCACCACCTATATTCGCGGCAACGAGGGCGAATTTGTCTACTCGCGCAGCGATAGCCCCAACCGCCGTGCTTTGGAAGAGTGTCTGACGGCTCTTGAAGGCGGCGCGGGGGCAGTGGCCTTTGCCTCTGGCATGGCTGCCGTTGCTGGCGTGTTCCAATCGCTGCAACAGGGCGACCATGTGATTTTGCCCGATGACACCTACTTTGGTGTGCGTGAATTGGTGACGAAGCTGCTGGCACGCTGGGGGTTGACACATACGATGGTGGATATGACGGATTTAACGGCCGTTCACACCGCCATCCAACCCAACACCCGCCTCGTCTGGGTAGAGACCCCCTCCAACCCTATGCTCAAAGTCACCGACATTGCCGCCGTTGCCGACATCGCCCACAACGCCGGAGCCATATTGGGTGTAGACGGCACCTGGGCCACCCCCATGCTGCAACCCGCCCTGGCCTTAGGCGCAGATATCGTCGTCCACTCCACCACCAAATATCTCGGCGGCCACAGCGACCTGACTGGCGGGGTGGTTATCGCCGCTAAAACAGATGGGTTTTTCGAGCAGGTACGGGAACAGCAAGGCATCGGCGGCGGCGTACCCAGCGGATTCGACTGCTGGCTGCTGCTGCGCGGCATCCGCACTCTGCCCTACCGGATGCGCGGTCACTGCGCCAATGCCCTCAAAGTGGCTCAGTTCCTAGAAGACCATCCCCAAGTGCATACCGTCCACTATCCTGGCCTGGAAAGCCATCCGGGTCACGAGATTGCCAAGCGGCAGATGCGTGATTTTGGCGGGATGCTCTCGGTGCAGGTGAAGGGTGGCGCGGAGATGGCCGACAAGGTGGCGGGCAGCACCAAGATTTTTGCCCGTGCCACCAGCCTGGGCGGCGTAGAAAGCCTGATTGAACACCGCGCCCCCGTAGAGGGCGAAGGCAGCAAAACGCCCTGGGATTTGCTGCGGGTCTCCGTGGGGCTGGAACATCCCGATGATTTAATTGCGGATTTGGCACAGGCGTTGAGGGGGTGAGATTGAGAGATTAGGAGATTAAGTGTCACCAATCTCCTAATTTCCCCGCCCCTTCATCCCATTCACCCGCGTCAACAGCAGCAGCCCCCCCAGCAGAAACAGGCCAATGGTGAGGATGGCACTGCGTTGGCCCAGTTGTTCGGCGACAACGGCCGTTTCCCCCAATCCCTCATAATACAAAGCCACCTCCGCCGCCACATAACCAAAAATAGCCGGGCCGATAAAAGACGAAGCCCGCCCGGTGACGGCAAAAAAGCCGTAAAACTCCGCACTTTGCCTCGGCGGACTAAACAGCCCCACCATCGTGCGGCTCACCGACTGCAAACCGGCAATCGCTACCCCCGCCGCCGCGCCCACCATGTAAAAATGGAGTGTTGTCTGCGCAAAATACATCGCCGTTACGGCCGCAATCATCAGCAGCAGTGCGGCCACCAGCACCAGCTTGCCGCCCACCTTGTCCATCCACACGCCAAAGCCATAGGCCCCAATCACATTGGTGATTTGCACCACAATCATGAAGACAATCAAATCCTGCTGCTCCATGCCAAACAGTACCGCGCCAATGATGGCCGAGAAATTCAAGGCCATCATCACCCCCTCGTTGTAGACGAGGAAAGCCAGCATATATTTGAGAAACTCTTTATACTGCCGGGCTGTCTGAAAGGTATGGCGCAGCCGCTTGAAGGCCATGCTGAGGTAAGTTTCGCCTGGTGGCAGTTGATTGGCCCTAGCGCGTTCGGGCAGCCAGAGGAAGATGGGAATAGCAGAAAGGGCGAAGAAAACGGCCGTTATCACCATCGTCAGCCGCACCACCACCGTCCCTTCCAAAGCAATCACACCCTGCTGCTGCAAAACAATCAGCGGCAGCACAATCAACAAACAGACAATACCCCCCACCGTGCCAATCGCCCAACCATTGCCCGAAATACGGCCGATCTCCTCCGGCCGCGCAATCTCCGGCAGCAGGCCATTATAAAAAACCTGGGCACTACGATAGCCAATCTCCGCCAGCACGAAGCAGCCCATCCCCACCACCACATTACCCGGCGTGGCAAAAAAGAGCGCGGCCGTAAACAGCACCGACATCACCGTATAAAACAACAAAAATCGCTTTTTCGAGCCAGAATAATCAGCAATTACCCCCAAAACGGGCGAAGTGACAGCCACCACCAGCATCGCCAACCCCACCGCAAGGCCCCACAACCGCACCCCCTCTATGCCTCCCACCACCTGGTCCTTAAAATACACCGCATACACCGCCAGCAAAACCACCGCCGCATAAGCCGAATTGCCAAAATCATAGGCATACCAGGCCCATACCTGCCGCCGTGTCACGTCCCTACCTGCTGTCATCGCCAAATCGGTCATTCAGCCACCTCATCCCAGGGATAAACGGCCGCTGCCAGCGCCGCCGCCCGCACAGCCTCATCCTCCGCATAATAACCACGCTGTTCCGGTGGAATCAACTGGGCAATCTGCTGCATAATCTCATCCCCCATCGCATCCAACTGTGCCCGCCGCTCCTTGCCTCGTCCCGTTGCTTTCAGGGGGCCAAACGGCCGTCCATACCGCACCACAATCGTCGCCCGCCGCCCCCGCCACAGACTGGGAAAAATATCATTCAGCCCCATCAGCCCCACCGGCAAAATCACCGCCCCCGACTGCGCCGCCAAAAACGAGACACCTGGCCGCGCCGGTCGCAGCACCGGTGCCCAACTCCCCGCCTCCGGCGCAATAAACAGCATCCCGCCCCCTTTCAACATCTGCACCGCCTTGCGCAGCCCATCATGCGAAGACGCACCCCGATGGATGAGGATATAACCCCACAGCTTACGAATCCAACTGAGAAATCCCGGCGCATTGGGCGTAGTCTCATCCCCAATAAACTCAATCAGCCCCGGCATCGTCGCCAAAATCACAACCGGATCAGCAAAGTGGAAATGGTTCGCGGCCACAATAAGCGGGCCATTAGCGGGGATGTTCTCCGCACCCTCCACCTCCATTTTGGTGAGGAGAGCCAGGGCAATTTGGGCAAGTCGTTTAAGGAAACGCCGCCGCCAGATGAAACGGGGAAAGGGGATATGCTGTTCAGTGTGGGACATGGCCTGATTTTAAGGTGTCGGCCCAAATCAGCCAACTTTCTGGAGACCACCAAATATGACAAACATCATATTCTAGAGGTGCTTTTCAGCACTATCCCACCCCTTATTCTGTTTCTACAGTCTATTTTAGGGTAAGTCTAAATACTCAATATGTTTGTGCAGACAGGTGTTAAATTCACCCCCCGTATTGAACAACACACCGAAAAAACAGACACGCTCCGGGGAGCCGCCTGAACTCTAAATGACAACTCCATATCCCATCCCCTCACACCGCTGACCCCACCTCGTCTGCACAACGTTTATTCGCCTCTTGTTTATTCGTATTGCCCCGCCGGGGAATGGCAGA
The DNA here is from genome assembly GCA_020634415.1 of Ardenticatenaceae bacterium. The sequence goes on along the minus strand of JACKBT010000020.1, from coordinate 17,072 downwards.
TTAACAAACTGATATGGGTTATTGTAGGGGCGTGGCCTTGTGCCCGCCCAGAGAGGTGGCCCTGGTGCCCGCCTCTACCAAGCCATCCGCATCAATTTGTAAAAGTGCGCCCGGTGAGACAGGAGCAAGATCATGAAAAGCAGATTTGTAGTGGTATTGGGGCTTCTACTGGCAGTGGTGACAATTGGGCTGGCAAAACCAGACACGCAATTAGCAGCTGCGCCAGAAGCAAGCACCACCTGTAACTCTTGCGCCGATTGCAACACCAAACTAGCCAGCGGCCTCTACGATACGGTTATCCTCAGTAACGATATTTTGAATCAGGGCGGCAGTTGCATTGGCCTGGTTTACGGCGAAAGCAACCTGACCTTTGACTGCAACGGTCACACCATTGATGGTGACGACATCGCCATTGATCCCGAAAACGGCATTGGCATGTTTCATGGCAGCAACAACACCATTCAAAATTGCACCGTCTCTGACTTTAGCTATGGCATTTATCTCTGGGATGTGACCAATCACACCTTGAGCAACAACGTACTGCTGTCTAATGGGGCTGGCCTGGCCCTGAATTACGCTGACACCAGCACCGTTAACAACAACACCAGCAGCGACAACTATACCGGCATTTTAATTGACAACGACTCCGATCTAAACAGCATCAACACCAACGTTGTCTGCAACAACAGCAGCACCGATTTCAGCCTTGTCAGTGGCTCTGGCAGCAATGGCAACGCTGGCGACAACAATACCTGCAACCTGCCCGATGGCTGGAACGACAGCGGCACAACAGGCTGCACTTATCTGTGCAGTGGCAGCACGACGTGCAGTTCTTGTGCCGACTGCACCAGCAAGCTGGATGGCACGTTTGATACGGTGCTGCTCACGGCCGATATTAACAACTACAGCGGCACCTGCATCACCTTTGGGGCCAGCAATGTGCTGTTTAATGGCAATGGGCATGTGATTGACGGTGACGACAGCGGCACCGATTATGGCGTGTATATGTCCGGCAGAACGGGCAACACCGTCCGCAACTGCACTGTCCAGGATTTCTATAACGGCATTCGTGTTTACAACTCTACCTACACGATGATTGACCACAACACGGCGACTTCTAACACGAATACGGGCATTTACCTGACTTCGGCCAACAACAATGATGTGATGTACAACACCAGCAGTAACAATGGTTGGGATGGCATCACCTTGTCTACGTCGAGTGGGAATGAGGTGTATGGGAATACGGCCGTTAACAACGACTACGGCTACTATCTCTCCAGCGCCAACAGCAACACCGTCAACTTCAACAGCGCCAGCAACAACAACCGGGGCATCAGCCTCTTCGACGCCAGCAGCAACCAGGTACACTCCAATGATTTAAGCTGTAACGACTTAGGCATCACCTTCTCCGCCGCCAACAACAATACACTCAACCTCAACGATGTCTGCTCCAATCCCGGCTTAGACTTCACGCTTACAGGCTCCACCGGCAACAGCGGCGATCTCAACACCTGCGACGCGGCTGGCACCTGGAACGACAGCGGCACAACAGGCTGCACCTATCTGTGCAACGACCAACGCTGCAGCACATGCACCGATGGCGTGCAAAACGGCAACGAAACAGGCGTAGACTGCGGCGGCTCCTACTGCCCCGCCTGCGCCCAATGCACCACCGGCGCTCGCTACGCGCCCAACGACACCCCCTGCCAGCAAGCCTGGCCCACCAGCAACGGCCCCGACATCGGCATGAACACCGAAACCGACTCGTGCAATCTGGTGGAAGTGTGTGACCCCAACCTGGACTACCTCATCACCGATGCGCTGAACTGCTGTGAATATGCCGATTACAGCAGCCATCTGGCTAACCCGCATCGCACCGACAAGATCAGTGCCTGTGCCTATGCCCAATCGCAGGCTTATCCCTACAGCTTCAGCAGCGATTTCGATCCCGATTCGCTGCAAATGTGTCTGGCGCATTACCTGATTCGCGGTTTTGGCAGCAACGCCATCTACATGCAAAACTACTTCGATGGCGAATGGTCGTGTTATGGCGACCGCACGGCCTCTAGCTGCAATGAGTGGGAGGTAGACCCGCCCGCCTGGGAGATGGGAACGGCCGTTTCCTGTGCCGGTCCCGGTGGCAGCACCCCCGACTTCCTCATGGGCGGCCATCGCTGCGAATACATTGATGCCTGGATATTTGGCACCTATGGCAAAGAAGGCTACTGGAACTCCGACTCCAACTACCACTCGAACAGCGACAGCGTGGTGGACACCCCCACCCACGCCAGCATCAACCGCCTCTCCACAGGTACTTGCGTAGACTACTCCTTTGCTCTGACCACCGCCCTGCGCAAAGCAGGCTTTAGCAAAGACGACATCTTCTCTGTTAATGGCGACGGGCATGGGTATAACCTGCTGCGGCTGCCGGGCGAGCCGAAATGGCACTACGTAGACACGGTGGGCAATGGCGGCGGCGGCGTGTATGGCGGCAGCTACCCCAGCCCGCAGTCGGCCTGGTACGCTTATTGCACCAGCCTGGACGATGGCTGCTCCAATGATGCCTACAGCGAAAGCGTCAGCCGCTGCCCGTCTAACAGCATGATTTATGGCTGTGAGACGGCGCTAAGGGAAACGGCCGTTGCCCTTACCACCCTGCCGCTCCCCGCCGCGCCCCGCATCACCCTGCCGCTCAATGTGGTCGTCAGCCCCAGCGGGCCAGAATGCACCGAACTCAACCCCTGCATTGGCGAATATGAACTCGTCAGCACCACCCCCGCCCCCGCCATCGCCCTAAAAGTGACCAAATCGCTGGCGGCAGCGACGGTTAACCTGGGCCAAGCGGTGGCGGTGACGGTGAACGTGGAAAATCTGGAGAATTCGGCGGTAACGGCCGTTGTGCAGGAGCGGTTCGCCCCAGGTATTGATTATGATCTGACGGCGCAAATCGGCCGTTACGAAGCCTTCACCTTCCAATACCACACCTGGAATCTGCAAATTCCGGCATTGGGCAGCCAGGCCATCGTCTTCACCATCACCCCGCAGAGCGTAGGCACACACAGCCTCATGCCTACCGAAGTGGCCGCAGGCAGCAGCGACTACCGTGCTAATGTGGCCGCCCTCACCGTTACCTGCGTCAGCAATGGCGTGTGTGATGCAGGCGAAAACCTGCTCTACTGCGCCCAGGATTGCGACAGCGGCCAGCCAGACGACTACTGCGATATGGTTGCAGACGGCATCAATGATCCTGACTGCGCTTACGGCGTTGACCCCGATTACAATGGTCTCGACGACACCGATGGCGATGGCGTGAAAGATGGCTCCGACCTGTGTCCGTTGACGGCCGGCGGCGCGGTGAACAGCGATGGCTGCACCTGCGACCAGCTTGTTTGTGCCGATGAGGATGCCAACACGGTGGACATCTGTGTTGCCAGCACCGCCACCTGCGCCCATCTGCCCGATGGCGATGCCGACGGGGTACCCAATAACCAGGACAACTGCGCCAGTACCCCCAACCCCGCCCAGGAAGACGGCGACGGTGATGGTGTGGGGGATGCCTGTGAAATTGGCCTGGTCAGCAACAATCTGACGCTCAGCGGCGGCACGTATCACATCGCTGATGATGATATGAATGGAGCCATTACCATTGGCGCGTCGAATGTGACGCTAGACTGTAACGGCTCGCTGCTCATAGGCACGGGCGTGGGTTATGGCATTTATGTGATGCCTGGCCTGACGAATGTGACCATCCAGAACTGCCGTGTGCATCAGTACAAATATGGCATTTATCTGGACAACACGTCAAGCAGCACGGTGCAGCAGAACACGACGATGCAGAATGAGTATGGGATTGTGCTGGGAACGGCCGTTAACAACACCATCACCCACAACACCGCCAACAGCAACCAAAATGCGGGCATCTACCTGGAGGCTTCCGTCAACAACCACATCCACGACAACGCCACCAACAACAACGGCACAACCGGCTTCTTCCTGCACACCTCGCCTGGCATCAACCTCAGCAGCAACGAAGCCTGCTTCAATAGCAGCTACGACATCTTCGTCTACGACTCAGACGGCGAAGGCGGCAGCAATGCCTGCACTATCGCCGATGGCTGGAACGATGATGGCAGCACGGGCTGTGCCCTCATCTGCACGCAGAAGCTCTACCTGCCCTTTATCATTCAGTCGCCGTAGATGCGTTTTAGGGAGCGGGTAGACGCTCCAGACTTGCTGCCTGAATCTTGCCTTAATGGATTTCGGTATGGTTGGGCAAGCTGTTATACTTTGCAGAAATATAACTGGATGATTGGGTAATTGAGAATTGCAGTTTAAGAAATAAATCGGGTAATGGGTGGGGGACGATTTTGTAAATCGTCCGAGCGATTTACAAAATCGCTCTACATTTATTACCCGATCAATTAGTTAAAGACCACATCTCAATTACCCAATTATTTCATTACCCAATCGTAACTACTTAGCCCCTCTGGAGCGATCCTCCGGGAGGTTCGTCCCAGAGGTAACATCTCGTTTGAAACCTCCCGGAGGGTTAGTAGTTACACCCAATCAGCACTTATGGCAAGTTTTGGACGCAAATTAGGTTTTTTTCTGATAGTACCGTTGACGACGTTTGTGGTGGTGGTGTTGGCAACGGCCGTTATTGTTGCCAATTACCAAAGCCAGCATAACGGCCGTATCTACACCGGCGTGAATGTCTGGGGCGTAGACCTGAGCCAGATGACACCAGCGGAGGCGGAGCAGGCTCTGTTGGCGGCACTGCCGTATGCCCGCGAGGAGACGATTACCTTCACTGACCCGCAAAGCAGCCAGACATGGGTGCGCACCAGCCAGGATTTGGGCATGATGTTTGATATGGCGACGACGGTGAATAATGCCATGTTGGTGGGCCGCCAGGGGGTGCAAACGGCGCGGCTGCGGGAGATTTTTGAGGTGTGGTATTACGGCCGTTCGCTTGCGCCCATTCTCATTTTTGATGAGGGCAAACTAGACACGGTGCTGGGCGAATTGGCAGCGGACATTAACCAGCCAGCGACCAATGCCAATTTGCAGTTGAATGGCAGCCAGGTCAACTATACCCCGGCCCGCTTTGGCAAACAGCTTGATATGGCTGATGTGTATACCCGCCTGAAAACGCCAGTGGCCGACTTCCGTTCGGCGGAGATTGAGCTTTTGGTGCATGAGACGCTGCCCGCTATTCACGACACGGCCGAGTCTACGCAAGAACTCCAGCAAACGCTCAGTGGCGATGTGACCTTTTATTTGGAAACGCCGTTGGATGAGATGGATTTGATGCAGGTGGTTTTGCCGCAGGCGACGCTGCAAAGCTGGCTGCGCATTGAGTTGGCGGCGGCGGACGACGGCCGTTTGCAGCACCAAACCCATCTCGATGAAAATGCGGCGCGTCAATGGCTTGAACCTTTTATGGATCAGTTGTACCGTGAACCCGTCAATGCCCGGTTTTACTTTGATGATGATTCGCGGGAATTGGTGTTGGTGTCGCCGCATATAAACGGCCGTTCCCTGAACATAGAAGCCACCATTGACAACCTGAAACAGACCCTGGCCACCCCCGACCGCACCGTAGCCTTTGCCGTGCAAGACATCGTGCCAGTCGTCCATTCCGGCGCAACCGCCGCAGACCTGGGCATTACCGAACTGGTCTCCGAACGGACGACCTGGTTCTATGGCTCTACCGATGCCCGCAAACACAACATTGCCCGCTCCGCCGCCAATTTCTTTGGCATCGTCATCGCCCCTGGTGAAGAATTCTCCTTCAACAAATATCTGGGCAGCGTCAGCGAATCAGATGGTTACGAAGAAGGCTTGATCATCATCGGGGGGCGCACCATTAAGGGTGTGGGCGGTGGCGTGTGCCAGGTGAGCACCACCATCTACCAGACGGCCTTTTGGGCTGGTTTCCCCATTGAGGAGCGGTATCCACATGGCTACATGCTGGGTTATTACAACGATGGCGAAGGCCCAGGCATGGATGCGACGGTGTTTAGCCCGGTGGTAGACCTCAAATTCATCAACAACACGCCGTACCACCTGCTTATCGAGAACTATTACAACACAGAACTGGAAGCCCTCACTTTTAAGTTTTACAGCACCAGCCTGGGGCGGCAGGTTTTTAAGGAGGAACTGCCCTGGGAAAATATTGTGGAGGCGCCCACGGAGGATGAGTGGGAATATGATCCCGATTTGCCAGAGGGGGAAGCGGTGCAGATTGACTGGGAGACGGATGGGGCGGATGTGACGATTCACCGCACGGTTTTGAATGCCAATGGCGACCTGTTGATTGATCAGTACATCGTCAGCAACTACATTCCCTATCCCGATGTCTACCATTATGGCCCTGGGGTGGAGCCGTTTGATTATTCGGCCGTGACGAATAAAGAGTAGGATAACTGTTAGGAGTTACGCACTTGAAGTGCTGTGGTCGGCCTCCTGGCCGAGCCACCTGTCTGGCGCGGTGTGACACCGGCCAGAGCAACGGTCATCTTTCTATAACTGTTTTGATGTTCTAGACCGCCTCGGTTGGCACAACCGAGGCGGTCTATTGCTTTATCTTCACTGCCAACAGGGCGAATTGTGTTAAAATGGGTGGGCGAGAGTGATTTTAGCTAGCATCTGAAACGGCCGTATGGCACATAAAACTTACGAAAACCTCGACATCCACATTGGTTTTGCCACTACCCACCAGCAGTATCCTGTCACCGTGGCTTATTCGGAGGGCGGGGGACGCACTGAAAAGCCGTATCCGCTCACCATCCCCCTCGACGACTTTGCCTTCACCGACCCCATTGATTTTGTGCAAGATTTAATAGCCGATTCGCAAGAGGCCCTGGATGTGGGGCAGCAGTTGGCGGGGCTGCTGTTTCAGGGAGACGTGCGTGATATGTTCATTGCACGCTGGACATTAGCCGAACAAGAGCAGCGCCGCCTGCGCATTCGCCTGCGGGTAGACCCGCCAGAGTTGAGCCGCCTGCCCTGGGAACTTTGCTATTTTACGGGGAACATCAAGAACTATTTTGCCCTCAATCTGCAAACGCCGTTGGTGCGTTATATTGCTCAGCCCAGCGACGAGGGGGAAGTGGAAGCTGTGCCGGAACAGGTGAAGGTGCTGCTAGCCATTGCCAATCCCCATAATGACTTGAAGGTGGCTGAGGAAGAAGCCTATATTCAGCAAGCCCTAAAGCCGTTGGCAGAGGCGGGGCGGGTGAAGCTGATGGTGGAGAGGGATGTGAACTGGTTTAGCTTGCAGCAGGCTTTGAACCGGGAGCAGCCGCATGTGCTGCACTTTGTGGGGCATGGGGATTTTGTAGATGAGCAGGGGGTGTTGGTGCTGCATCAACGGAATGAGGGGGATGACGGCCGTTTACCTGCCGCCGGTATCAAACCCCTCGTGCGCGGGGTCAAAGAGTCACTCAAAGTGGTTTTTTTGAATGCCTGCCATTCGGGCAAAGCGGGCATGAAACGGGCGGCGCGAGGCGTGGCCCAGGCCATCATTGAAGCCGGTGTGCCGGCCGTGGTGGCGATGCAGACCAAAGTGCCGGATGCCATTGCCGCCGATTTTGCCCGCATTTTTTATGAGCAGTTGGCGGGGGCCGAGCCGTTGGATGTGGCCGTAACACAGATGCGAATTGGGGCCAACGCGGGTGGGTATTTTGGCTGTATCCCCATTTTGTTCATGCGTGATTCGGGTGAGGCGCGGGTGTGGCGGCCGCGTGAGGCGGCCCAGGAAAAAGAGGCAAAGGGGGTGGTGAGTACGGCCGTTTTCCAACCCCTGCTTGCCTTAGATTATGTCAATCAAACCGATGCCTTTTATGATGTGCAGGAAGCGGTAACGGCTTCGCTGCTTTCCAGCGATCCGGCCCCCATCAACAACAACACCAACAACCTGCGCCTGCTGCTGCGGCGGCTCATTGGCGAAATGCCGCACAGCGTCACCATCCAACCGCTCAAGCTAGACATCAGCCCTAAAAACCCCAATGCGCCCGTGCCGCCCGATGGCTACTGGTTCCAGTTGGCTCATTATGTGCAAGTGGATGTGAGCCAATTTAGTGACCCATACAGCGATGAGGATAAACAAGCCATTGTCCAGGCTGTTAGCACCCGGCTGGAGACGATGCACCTGGTGATGGTGATGGAGCAGTTGACACCACAAACATATAAACCATTGGTGGAGCAGTTTTGGCAGTTGCTGCGCCAAAAGCTGGCGCAGACGGCCCCCAAACATCGCTTGGTGCTGTTTTTGCTGGATAACAGCGGTTTTTACAGCCTGATGCCGCAGGTGTATCCGATGAGTAGTGAGGCGGGTTTTGCGGTGGAGATGCCGGTGGTGAAGGCGTTTGACCGCCAGACGCTGGTGCGCTGGCTGCGGCAGGTGCGCAATTTGGCGGCAGATGCCAAGATGCAGGCGTTGGTGGCGCAGGATGAAACGGCCGATCTCATTCTGCAAAAGTCGGCTAATGGGGTGCCGGAGATGGTGTTGAAGCATATTTGTGACGCTTGTGGTTATGAGTGGGAGGGGCAGTTTTCGGCCTGGTTGAAGCCATGAGAAAGATGAGAAGTAAGATTTTTTCACGCAAAGGCGCAAAGACGCAAAGGAGACAAAACTTTGCGCCTTTGTGCCTTTGTGTGAGATTTGTTGCTGGGGATGTGGGCTAATGTCTATCGTTTATACAGGCACGATTCATCCGACGCTGCGGGAGCGGCAGCAGTGGGGTTGGCGGCCGTTTTTGCCAGAGCCAGGTCTGGTGGAGGCGGTGAATTTGGCGATTTATTTGGAACGGCCGTTGCTCATCAAAGGCGCCCAAGGGATTGGTAAATCGAATCTGGCAAAGGCGGTGGCTTATGAATTCACCCAGCGCTACATGGCCCCTTACGGCCAGACGTGGCCTTATGAGGAGTGGCGCATTACGTCTACCAGCCAGGCGCGGGATGGGTTGTATACGTTTGATGCGGTCGGCCGTTTGCGTGATGCGCAGTTGGCGGCGTTGGGCGATTTGGCCCAGGTGGAGGCCAAATCGTATCGGCATCTTGGCCCTTTGGGCCGGGCTATGATGAATGAGCAGCGCACGGTGATTTTTATTGACAAGATTGACCGGGCGGACATTGATTTTCCCAATGATTTGTTGTTGGAGTTGGATGAGGCGCGGTTTTATGTGGCGGAGACGAATGAATGGCTGGCGGCGCGGTCGCGGCCGATTGTGTTTGTGACGAGCAATGATGAGAAGGCGCTGCCCAATGCGTTTTTGCGCCGCTGTCTGTTTTATTATATGGAGTTCCCCGCGCCGGAGCGGTTTGCGGCGATGATGGCGGAGTGGTATCCAGGGGTGATGGAGTAATGACGTAATGACGTAATAGTGTCATTACGTCATGGCACTATTACGTCATTATCTCTGCGTGAGGCGATATGAGCGACAAAGTTTACGAGTATGAATACACGGGCGACTTTCAGGATGAGGAACGGCCGTATTTGCCGACGGACGCGGTGAAGGAGGCGGTGGATTTGGCGATTTTGTTGGGACGGCCGCTGCTGTTGAAGGGGGAACCGGGCTGTGGCAAGACGCGGCTGGCGGAGGCGGTGGCGTATGAGTTGGCGCGGCGCAATGGGGTGGAGGCGTGGCCGTTTGAGTTTTGGCCGGTGAAGTCTACCAGCCGGGCGCGGGATGGGTTGTATACGTTTGATGCGATCGGCCGTTTGCGCGATGCGCAAATGGCGGCGGTGCGTTATCAGGAGACGAAGGTGTTTGAAGAGCCGCCCATCAAGAATTATGTGCAGTATGGGCCGCTGGGGAAGGCCATTAAGGATAACGCGACGCAGCGGACGCTGGTGTTGATTGATGAGATTGACAAGGCAGACATTGATTTCCCCAATGATTTGCTGATTGAACTGGATGAACTGCGCTTTACGGTGGATGAGCTGCCAGAGAGGGATGGGGTGGAGCGGGCGTTTAAGGCGCAGGCCAAGCCCATTGTGCTGATTACGAGCAATGATGAGAAGGAGCTGCCGGATGCGTTTTTGCGCCGCTGTGTCTTTTTGTATATTGAGGTTCCGCCGGATGAACTGCTGCTGCAGATTTTGATAGCGCACTGTCTGCCCAAGATGGCGGATGAGGAGGCGGTGATGCTGCTGGCAACGGCCGTTGCCTTCCTCAAAGCCTTGCAAAATAATGTAGAAGCCCAGCCCCCTGGTGGCGATGCCGAACTGCTGGCGCGGACGCTGCACCGCTTTTTGCAACTGCGCCAACAACTCATCAACCAAAAAGGGGACGCAGGCAAGCGGGTGAGCACCAGTGAACTGATTGATTGGTTCAAGGTGCTGTACCATCAGCGGGAGAAGGGGGTGGCTGTTTTGGACAAACTGCAAGAGGATGTGCTGCCTTATTTGAGCGTGTTGTTGAAGAATCGGGATGATTATCGGTTGGTTTAGGAAGAGGGGAGACTAGAGATTGGAGACTGGAGATTATTTAATCTCCAGTCTCTAGTCTCCAGTCCCCAGTCTCTAGTATGAGCGATATTAATCAACCATTGTACGATTTATTCACTCGGCTGCGGCTGGCGGAACTGCCGCTGGGGGTGGATGATTACGCGCTGCTGCGGCAAGCGTTGGCGGCGGGGCGCGGGCAAACGCGGCCGAAGCTGGCACAGTTGTGCCGTGCTTTGTGGGTGCGCACGGCCGATCCGGCTTTGGTGCGCCTGTTTGAGAGTTATTTTGAGCGGATTATTCCGCAGGACTATGGCCGGGTGGTGGAGGTGAGAGAGGAGGGGCGAGGGGCAAGGGGCGAGGGGGCTGGTGAGGGGGACGGCCGTTCGACCAGCACACCGAGCGATGTGGAGAAGGATACATCTACGACCACTAAGAAGGGGGAGAAAACGCCAACGAGCAAACAAGGCGGGGCTGGGGCGGCGGGGCAGCAGTATGAGGCGACGCGGACGCTGGATGAGATTGGGCAGATGAAAATGGGTTTGGCAGGGGAAACGGCCGTTGGGGGGACAACGGCCGTTGATGTGACGACGGTGGTGGATGTGACGACACATGCCTATTACAGTTTTTCCAGTGATTATTTACCTGTCTCGCGCCGCCAGTTGAAGCAGAATTGGCGCTATTTGCGGCGGGCGGCGCGGTTTGGGCCGCCGGTGGAGTTGGATGTGATGGCGACGGTGAACAAGATTGCCCATGAGGGGATGTTGACGGATCCGGTGCTGCGGCCGCGCCGGGTGAATCGCACGGATTTGATTTTGCTGCTGGATCAGGGGGGTTCGATGGTTCCGTTTCATGGGTTGTCGGCGCGGTTGGTGGAAACGGCCGTGCGCGGCGGTAAGTTGGGGCAGGCTTCGGTTTACTATTTTCATGATTGTCCTATTGAGTATCTGTATCACGATACGGCTTTTTTGGAGGCGGAGTTGATAACCACGCGGCTGCAAAAGTTGCACCCGCTGCTGAGTTCGGTGCTGATTTTTAGTGATGGCGGGGCGGCACGCGGCCGTTTTGAGCCGCAGCGGGTGCAGGCGATGACGCAGTTTTTGCTGCTGTTGAAGCAGAAGGTGCGCCATTTGGCCTGGTTGAACCCGATGCCGCAGGTGCGTTGGGCGGGGAGTTCGGCGGAGGCGGTAACGGCCGTTGTGCCTATGTTTGAGGCCAATCCGGCGGGCATGAATGGGGCGATTAAGGCCCTGCGCGGCCAGCGGCCCCATGCTTTGGAGCGTGTGAAATGAGTTCGCTTGAATTTACGGCGGCGGAATTGCAAACGGCCGATGCGCGGATTGAGGCGTTTACGGCGCGGTTTGGGCTGCCGCATCTCTATCTGGCTTATCATGCGGCTTTTCCGGTGGCTTTGCTGCCGGATATGGTGTACCGGATTTGGGCTAATTTTCAGCGGGATGAGGGGGATGGGCTGCTGCATATTCCCTGGATCGCGGTGGCCGATTTGCTGCTGTCGAATCTGTGTGAAGAGGTGGGGCATGAGTTGTATCAGATGAATTGGGCGGTGCGGGATGTGCTGTTGGGGGAGATGGCAGCGCATCCTGGTTTGGGGCAACCCCGCATTCGTAAGCTGGCTGATTTTTTGGAGCGGTATGTGGATGCGGAGATGGTGGTGACGGATAGCAATGCCCAGCGTTTGGCGCAGGCGCAGCGGTGGGTGTCGTGGGCGTATCAGGGGCGGGAAACGGCCGTTCGGGCGGCTCAATCTATTGCGGGTTCGATGAAGCAAAGTGAGGGGTCGTCGCTGGAGGTGGCGCGGCTGGGGTCGTTGGTGAATGTGATGAAACGGCCGTTGGCGGAGGCGGGTTTTGAGAATTTGGTGGCGTATGGGCAGGTGGCCTGGACGTTGGTGTATGGGGATGCGGACGGCCGTGCGCGGGTTGTTTCATCCGATGCTGCCAGCAGTGGGGCGCAGGTGGGGGATGTGGTGCTGCCGCCGCCACAGGCACAGCCTGGGCCGGAACTTATGCCACAGGAAGCTGCTGATAAGGCTGCCTTTTATGAGCAAGGGCCGCTTGATGTTGAGGAACCTGCGCCGCGTTTTATACGGCCGTTTGACTTCCTAGACATCATTGAGAGTAAACTAGCAGAGCCTGTGGATGAGGCGGCGTTGGCGGCGATTGATGAATGGCGACAGAATCCCGAAGGGGAGCGGGCTTTTCTGGTAGTAGGTGAAGCGGGGAGTGGCAAAAGTGGGTTGGCGGCGCATTTGGCGCAGCAGGATTGGGTGGGGGCTGCCCATTTTTGTCTGGCGGATGATGAGCGGACGTGGAATTGGGATGGGCTGTTTGAGTCGTTGGCGGCGCAGTTGGGGAATCGGTTTGGGGAGTACGGCCGTTATTTGCAAGAGGTGGTGCGGGAGCGGGAGCAGCGGGAGCAGATGATGCAGAAGGCTATGCCGCCGCTGTCAACTTCTTTGCCGGATGAGGCGGAGATACGACTTAATGTGAAGGCGACGACGCTGAAGTATGATTTTGATCTGTATATCCGTGAGCCGTTGGCGCGGCTGCTGGCGGATGGCTCTGTGCCGGGGATGGTGTTGGTGCTGGATGGCTGGGATGTGGCGGCGGTGGATGCACCGGAGGAGAATGTGGCGGAGTTGTTGGCGGCGATGGCGGATTTGCCGCCGAATGTGAAGTGGGTGATTACGTTACGGCCGCTGCCGGGGATGGTGGAGGCGATACGGCCGTTGGGGGTGAGAGAGTATGCGCTCACATCGGTAATGCTCATCCACCGCAACTACCATATGCAGTTTGGCTCACAAAAGGATCGAGAGCAGTTAGTGACCCAGATAGGCAGGGCTTATAGCCTGGATGAATTGCAGGATTTGGCCTTTGAGATAGCGATAGACTACGAGAACTTAGCTGGCGATGTCAAAAGTGCCAAGATTCGTACTTTGGTTGAGACGGCCGAGTTTAGGGGACAACTGAATCGTTTGGTCACCATTTTAGGAGAAGAACGACCACAAGCCGATTGGGTTGCACTGGAATCTAAAACAGGAGTTCCTATTTATGATTTGTTTTCTCTACATAATCGCATAACGGAGTATTTTGATTTGTTTGAGTTACAGGATTTGGCCTTTGACTTGGCAATAGACTATGAAGAATTACCTGGGACAGGCAAGTCGGATAAGATTCGCGGTTTGATTATATTACTCGCACGTCAAGAACGTTTGGAGCAACTGGTAACTAAATTGGAAGTACATAGACCAAATGCTAATTGGGCTGAGTTATCAACAATTGGTGGTTGGGCGATGACTGATTTTCTCTTGATGGCTGAGGCAGGTGATGTGGCGCGGGTGGGGGAGGCTGGTCTTAATTTGCGGAGTGAGCCAAGGCAGGCGGCTGATGTTTTGGGGCAGGTGAAACAGGGCAGCCAGGTTGCTATTTTGGAAGAGGTGCGTGGGGACTATGTGCGGGTAAGTGTGCGACAGTCTGATTTAGTGGCGGGAGATCGGGTCTCTGAATCTGTTGAAAATGGCTTGAGTTGGGAGGTGGGGGAACGGCCGTTGCACCGCATGATAGAGGAAAGTTTTAGCCTGGATGAGTTCGAAGACCTTTGCTTTGAGCTGGGTTTAGAGTATGAGAATTTGTCGGGAAGGACGAGATCGGCGAAGGCCATAGCCTTGCAGCAGACAATGATGCGGGTGGGACGGATAACAGATTTGTTGGCGGCTGTGTCTGGGGTGCGTCCGCATCTCAATTTGCGCCCTTATCTTTTTATGATTCTGGCTGAAAATTATCGTTCGGATCAGGATATGGAGAGGCTGTTTAGCAGGTTTGGTTTGCCTGTGCGTGATTTTCCTGAGCGTGAGAAGTTGGCTTGGGGCAGTGAGGGGTGGCGTGAGGAGAAGTTGAAGGGGCTGCAGCAGTGGGTGGTGGAAAACAGCCGTATTGATGAACTGCTGCAAAGTGTGCAAGCGAAGGGTGTTGATTTAAGTTTTTATGGGCTGCCAGAGTCAGAAATAGAGGAGCCAATTAGCTCGCCAGGTGTTGCTGGGGGCGAGCGTGAGCCTGCCGAGTATAAACCAGAGTGGTTCGTCAATCGTGAGAAGAAATTTAGGGGTTTTCAAAATATGTTGGAGCCGGGTACGCGCCAGCGGGTGATGCTCATAGAGGCTGCTACAGAAATGGGCAAGACGTGGCTGCTGCGGCATCTGCACAATTATTGTCGGGCTGAGAAAATACCGTCGGCGTATTTTGGTTTGGGGGAGGGGAGTATGGGGGATGTTGTGGCGGTTATTGAACGGGCGCTGGATGAGTTGGGCGCGGAGAATTTTTCTGAATTACAGAAGTTTATGGGCGAATATTTTGGGATTAGAGATGGATCGGAGTTGCGTGGGAGAACTTCCTCGGAGCAGGAGCGGCAGGATGTGCTGCATCGTGTGACTGATCTGTTTTTTGAGGGGTTGGAGCGCATGAGTGGGGAGACGGCCGTTGCCTTATTTTTTGATGCGTATGAGGCAGGGGCGGCGGTGGTGCAGCAGTGGTTGGCGTATGAGTTGGTGGCGCGGTTGGCACAAGGGCGGTTGCCGCGGGTGACAGTGATGATTGCGGGGCGGCAAGTGCCTGAGTTGGATGCGTTGAAGCATGTGGTGGTGCAAACGGGGTTGGAAACGTTTACGGAGGAGTATGTAAGGGAGTATTTGCTGGAGCGGCGGCAGCTTGCCGATATTGATGTGAGAACGGTTCTGTTAACGAGTGGGGGCGTGCCGGGTTTGTTGGCTAAGATGGCGGATCAGGCGATGGTTGTGGATGAGGAGGATGATGACTTTTTTACCAATCTGTAGGGGTGAGAGATGAAACGGCTGTTGCATGAACAAATAAAATCTGCTTTTAACAGCGAAGAATTGAGCCAGTTTTGCTTTTTGTTGGGGGTGGCGTATGAGGATGTGGGAGGCGGTACGCTGGCGGCGAAGGTGTTGGCTTGCCAGCAGATGATGGGGCGGTTGGGGCGGATGAATGAACTGCTGGTGGCTTTGAAGGGGGAACGGCCGTATTTGGATTTACGGCCGTATCTGTTCCACGTCATTCTGGAAAAATACAACAGTGAAAAAGCCATCACCCAACTGCTGCAAGCGTTTGCCCTGCCTGTGCGTGATTTTCCTGAGCCCGAGAAGTTTGCCTGGGGCAGTGAGGCGTGGCGAGAGCAGAAGGCGGTGGGGCTGCAAGCGTGGGCGGAGGAGAACGGCCGTCTGCCGCAACTGCTCGACTTACTACAGGCGCAAAAGGCTGACCTGAGCTTTTATTAGTAGCAGACCTGCCAGGTCTGCTGTGCCAATTCTTGACAATCTTTTGGCGGGGATCGTATCATCTGCCCACAATATTGTTCTCCGGTTACGAAATAATAAACAGCGAGTGAACCATGACAGCAGGCATCCCATTTCAACTTGATAAACCGGGGAGTGGAGCCAGTATTGAGTATCGTCCCTGGGGTACGTCAACGCTGAAAGTACAGGTTACTACCCAGACTGCTATGCCTCCCTTGCGCATTCGGCCACAACAGGTGAACCTCAGTGAAACGGCGTGTGGTCTCTTCCGCGCCTTTGCCGATGACAGCCAATCTTTTATTGTGAGTTGGGGCGGTGGCAATGAGCCGGGGCCATGCACCAAGGCTGAAGATTATCTGATGGCTTTTGAGAAGTGTGTGGATTTGCTGCCTGGTGATAATAGTGTTGTCTTTTTTAATGTGAGCCATGTGGGGCCGGATGTGCCGGAAACGGCCGTTATTACCCTGCAAGCCTACAACGAAACAAGCGGCGATGTGGTCGCCTCCCTGCCCATTCAAATTAAGCGCGTTGCCACTTATCATGAGGATGCGGTGCAGTTGGTGGCTGCGGAGCCAGGTTTATGGCGGCCACAGGGCAGCCGTTTGCCCACGTATGATCCGCGCTGGTGGCCGCGCCCGGTGAACTATGTGCCAGCGGGTGACTTGCCGCTGACTATTCGGAAGGGCAGCAATGAACTGTTGGTGCAGTGGCAGGGGCGTAATGCCGCCACTGTTACCGATCATACGCAGCCGACGATTTTGGATTTGGGGGATATTTCGTATGAGTTGTTCCAGTTTGATGAATGGCATGTGGCTTTGCGCATCTGGTTTTTCTGGCTGGATAAGAATATTGGCAAGACGTTTTTTGTGGGGCGGCATGAGGTGCCGGATGCCGAGCGTTTTGATATGTTGATTCGGCGCAAGGATGGGGCGACGACGTTGGCCTGCACGGATTTGCATTGGCGGGAGACGTGGGGGCAGGTGAAGCGGGGTGAGCCGTTGGCGGCGACGTTGGGGTTGAGTACGGATACGAAGATTAAGCTGGCGAAGGAGGCGTTGGGCAAGGTGTGGCAGGTGTGGCGGCGGGATGAGGCGGTGGATCATAAACGGCCGTATGACCCCCTCACCTACATCGAACGCATGGCTGCCACACTGGGCCAAGAGTCTGTGGGCAACGTTCGTGCCAAAGGCACCGAAGCCCATCTGCCCGCATTGGTCAATGTGGAAACAAGCGACCAACCCGGCCGCCCGCCGCGTATGACCAGCAGCGATGTGAGATTGGGATAGC